>DASSTG010000001.1:0-34326 GCA_035708105.1 Solirubrobacterales bacterium
CGACGTCGGCCTCGGCTACATCCGCCTCGGCCAGCCGGCGACGACGCTCTCCGGCGGCGAGGCGCAGCGGGTGAAGCTCGCCACCGAGCTTTCCAAAGTCGCCACCGGCGACACCCTCTACATCCTCGACGAGCCGACGACGGGCCTCCACTTCGCCGACGTCCAGAGGCTGCTCGACGTGCTCGGCCGGCTCGTCGATGCCGGCAACACCGTGGTCGTGATCGAGCACAATCTCGACGTGATCAAGACCGCCGACTGGCTGGTCGACCTCGGGCCGGAGGGGGGCGAAAAGGGGGGCGAGATCATCGCCACCGGCACCCCCGAGGAGGTCGCTGCGGCCACAGGCTCATACACCGGTCGTTTTCTCGCCGAGCTGGTCGAGCCGGCGAAGCGCCGCCGCCCGGCGCGCCGCGAGCCGGTAGCCGCCTGAGGGCCCACCGAGCCTCACCATTCTCCCTGCATCTAGCGGGAAATAGAAAAGGTATGAAAACCAACCGAATGGGTAGTGGTCGGGGTGACGATCCCGAGGAGGAGGGCTATGTCCCATTCAGCGTTGGTGAAGCGACTGGCGGTTCTGGGCTGTGCGCTGCTCGCGGTTGGCCTCTTTGTTGCCGGCTGCGGCGGCGGTGGAGGCGGAGGCGGGCCGAAGATCGCCCTCCTGCTGCCGGAAAACGAAACGCCTCGCTACGAATCGGACGACAGGCCCGACTTCGAAAAAGCGGTCGAAGAAGAATGCGAAGACTGCGAAGTCATCTACCTCAACGCCGGGGGCGACGCCTCCAAACAGCAGAGCCAGGCCGAATCGGCGCTGACCCAGGGCGCTGAAGTCCTCGTCGTCGACCCGATGGACTCGAAATCGGCGGCGGCTATCGCCGAAAAGGCGAAGGCCCAGAACGTGCCCGTGGTCAGCTACGACCGGCTGATCGAAAACGCCGAAATCGACGCCTACATCTCCTTCGACAACGAAAAAGTCGGCGAACTCCAGGGCGAAACCCTGGCGAAGAAACTGAAAGAAGACGGCAGTCCGAGCGGGCCGATCATCATGATCAACGGCGACCCCGCCGACCCGAACGCGGCGCTGTTCAAGAAGGGCGCCCACAACGCCTTCGAAAAAGAAGGCGTCGAAGTCGCCAAGGAATACGACACGCCCGGCTGGTCCGCCGAAAACGCCCAGCGCGAGGCCCAGCAGGCGATCACCGCCCTCGGCAACAACGGCTTCGCCGGCATCTACGCGGCGAACGACGACACCGGCGGCGGCGCGATCGCGGCGATGAAGGGAGCCGGCATCAACCCGGCCGAAAAGCCGGTCACCGGTCAGGACGCGACGGTCGCCGGGCTGCAGCGCGTGCTCGCCGGCCAGCAGTACATGACGGTCTACAAGGAAATCGAACCGGAGGCGAAGATCGCCGCCGAAATCGCGGTCTCCCTGGCCGAAGGCAAAGGGGTCCCCAGCGGCAAAGCGACGGAAAAAATGAACAACGGAGCGGCGGACATCCCGTCCGAACTGCTGGAACCGATCGCAGTGACGAAAGACAACGTCAAGAGCACCGTGATCAAAGACGGGTTCGTCACCGCCCAGGAACTCTGCACCAGCGCCTTCCAGACGGCCTGCAAAGAAGCCGGGATCGGGTGATCCAGGTGGCCTCCGGCACGGCGCTACTGGAGCTGGAGAAAGTCAGCAAGCGATTCGGCCCGGTCCAGGCTCTGGACCGGGTCGACTTCGCCGTCCACGCCGGCGAGGTCGTCGCCCTCGTCGGCGACAACGGGGCCGGCAAGTCGACGATGGTGAAGACGATCGCCGGCATCCACGAAGCCGACGAAGGCAAGATCCGCTTCGAAGGCAACGAAGTCAGCATCGGCAAACCGCAGGACGCGACCGAATTGGGGATCGCCACCGTCTACCAGGACCTCGCCCTCTGCGACAACCTCGACGTCGTCGCCAACCTCTTCCTCGGCCACGAGGAAATCTCGCCGGGGCCGGGGCAGCTGACGCGGCAGCTCGACGAGGCGGACATGGAGCACCAGACCGAGGAGCTGCTCTCGAACCTGGCGGTGACGATTCCCAGCCTGCGCAGCGAGGTGGGGACGCTCTCCGGCGGCCAGCGGCAGCAGGTGGCGGTGGCGCGCTCGCTCCTGGGCGAGCCGAAAGTGGTGCTGCTCGACGAGCCGACGGCGGCTCTCGGGGTCGCCCAGACGGCGCAGGTCCTGAACCTGATCAAGCGCCTCAAAGAGCGGGACCTCGGGGTGGTCATCATCAGCCACAACCTGGCTGACGTGTTCGAGGTCGCCGACCGCATCTTCGTCCTGCGGCTTGGTCGCGCCGGTGGCGAGTTCGACGCCCAGCAGACGACCGAGGAGCACGTTGTCTCGGCGATCACCGGCGCCGGCGAAGGGGCCGATGGCGGCAACGGCGGTGCCAAGGAACGGCAGGTGGCGCCGGGGGAGCAGGAAAAAGCGAAGGGGGAGGAGCGATGAGCACGGTCGAGAGCGCCGAAGCGCAAGGGGCCGAGGCGGACCCCGGCGAGGGCAGTCCGCGCCGCGAGGCGATCCGGCGGATTGTCCAGGGCGACCTCGCCTCGCTGCGGGTGGTGATCGGGCTGGCGGTGATCTGGGCGATCTTCCAGTTCGAAAACGAACGCTTTCTCTCGGCCGAGAACCTGACCAACCTGATGCTGCAGATCACCGCGGTCGGCCTGATCTCGGTCGGCATCGTCTACGTCCTCCTGCTGGGCGAGATCGACCTCTCGGTAGGCGCCGTCAGCGGCCTGGCGGCCGCGATCATGGCCGTGCTCAACGTCAAGCACGGCTGGAGCCCCTACCTGGCGATCGCCGCCGCGATCGCCGCCGGGCTGGCGATCGGACTGCTGCAGGGCTTCCTCTTCAGCCGCTTCGGCGTGCCGTCCTTCGTCGTCACCCTGGCGGGCTTACTGGCCTGGCAGGGGGCATTGCTGCAGGTGCTCGGATCGACCGGGTCGATCAACCTCACCGATCCGAAGATCACCGGCCTCGCCAACACCTTCTACGGCGACGCGGTCGGCTGGATCTTCGCCGCGCTGGCGATCGCCGGCTACGGCGCGGTGCTGGCGATCGGGTACAAACGCCGCCGCGACGCCGGCCTCGACACCCAGAACCCGACCTCTCTGATCGTCCGCTTCGTGCTGGTGGCGGTGGTCGTGATCGTGGCGATCGCCGTCCTCAACTCCGACCGCGGCCTGCCGCTGGCGGTGCTGATCCTGCTCGCCTTCGTGGTCGGGATGGAGTACGTGGTGAAGATGACCAAATTCGGCCGCCACGTCTACGCGGTAGGCGGCAACGCCGAGGCGGCCCGCCGGGCCGGGATCGGCGTCAACGGCATCCGCGTCGCGGTGTTCGGGATCGCCGGGACGATGGCGGCGATTGGCGGGATCATGGCCGCCTCGCGCCTGCTCGCGGTCAACCAGAACTCCGGCGGCAACGAACTCCTGCTGCTGGCGATCGCCGGCCCGGTGATCGCCGGGACCAGCCTCTTCGGCGGCCGCGGCTCGGTCTGGACGGCCCTCCTCGGTGCCCTGGTGATCGGCTCGATCTCCAACGGAATGGACCTGCTCGCCCTTTCTTCGGCGGTCAAGTTCATGGTCACCGGCGGCGTCCTGCTGCTGGCGGTCCTGGTCGACTCGGTCGCCCGGCAGCAGCGCCAGGCCTCCGGACGCGTCTAGCGCGAGACCAGCAACGAGGCGCCGATCGCGCCGCCGAGGTCGCCCAGCGAGGCCACCCGGACAGCCGGGGGCCGTTCGTCGACGAACAGGTGCTTGCCCATCTCCTCGGTGAGGGGGTCCATCAGCCGCTCGCCGAAGCGGATGCCGAGGCCGCCGCCGAGGATCACCGCCTCGACGTCGATCAGGTTGATCGCCGAGGCGATGCCGGTCCCCAGCGCCTCCACCGCCCGCTCGATCAGATGCTCGGCGAGCTTGTCCCCCTGGTCGAGGGCGCGCTCCCAGATGCCGCTGGTCAGGCGCGGCTTCTCGTGCTTCTCCATCAGCTTGAAGAGGTCGGTCTTCTCGCCGTCCTGGTGACGCCGCCGCGCTTCCTCTTCCATCGCCTTGCGGCCGGCGTAGGCCTCGAGGCAGCCCTTGCGGCCGCAAGGGCATCTGGCGCCGCCGCGCTTGACGACCATGTGCCCGATCTCGCCCGCGGCGCCGCGGCCCAGCCACGGCTTGCCGTCGAGGACGAGGCCGCCGCCGACGCCCGTCCCCCAGAAGACCCCGAGCAGGCTCTCGAACTCCTTCGCGGCGCCGAGGTGGAACTCGGCTTCGGTTGCGACCTGGACGTCGTTGCCGACCCTGACCTCGGTGCCGAGGGCCTCGCCGAGCCTTTCGGCCAGCGGGAAGCTGCCCTCCCAGCCCGGCAGGTTCCTCGCCGCGGAGACGACGCCGGTCTTCTCGTCGGCGTCGCCGGGTGAGCCCACCCCGACGCCGGCAAGCCCGCTCGTCTCCACGCCGGCGTCCGCGGCTGCTTCCCGCATCGCCTGCGTCATCGCCGCGGCGACGTCCTCGGGTCCGCTGGAGGTCGGCGTCGGCTCGCGCGCTTCCCCGAGCACCTTCCCCTCGGCGTCGATCACCGCCGTCTGGATCTTCGTGCCGCCGAGATCGATGCCGCCGCGCAGGTCCGCCACGCCTGCGAGTCTAAGGCCGTGACTGGCTGGCGACTGTGGTGGGCGAAGCGGCGCTGGTACGAGCGCAACCACCGGCTGCTGCGGCGCTGGCGGATCAACCGGCACGCGGCGCGGGGCGGCTTCTTCGTTCGCCACCCGGTCGAGGGGGAGGTGCTGGAGGCGCTCGACGAGGGGCGGCTGGTGATCGGCGAGGGGACGCTGCTGGAGCCGGGCTGCTGGCTGACCATGGCGCCGGACGCGCGGATCGAGATCGGCGCCGGCTGCTTCCTCAACCGAGGCGTGATGATCGCCGCGCAGGAGAGCGTCACGATCGGCGACCACACGATGCTCGCCAACGGCTGCTTCGTCGGCGACGCAGAGCACCGCTACGACGATCCCGACAAACCGATCACCTGGCAGGGGTTCACCTCGAAGGGCGCGGTGCGGATCGGCTCCAACTGCTGGTTCGGCGTCAACTGCGCCGTCACCAGCGGCGTCAGCGTCGGCGAGCGCTGCGTGATCGGCGCCAATTCGGTCGTCAACCGCGACGTCGAGGACGGCACGATCGCCGCCGGGGCGCCCGCGAAGCCGGTCCGCAGGATCGAGTTCCTATAATTCGTGCTTCGCACGGCCGTGACCCCTCAGGGCATGGACCTATGAACCCGAATCTTCTCGCCGATAGCCCTCGTCCCACCGTGGCCGCCCCCGCCCTGCGCACCAAGGCCGAGCTCCGCTCTGCCCTCGCCGCCGCCCGCCGCGGCGGGCAGACGATCGGCCTGGTGCCGACGATGGGGTACCTGCACGAGGGGCACCTCTCGCTGATCCGCGCCGCCCGCGCCGAGTGCGACCTGGTGGTGGTGAGCCTCTTCGTCAACCCGACCCAGTTCGGCGAGGGGGAGGACCTCGACCGCTATCCGCGCGACGAGGAGCGCGACCTGCACCTCGCCGGTGAGGTTGGCGCCGACCTCGTCTTCGCGCCCGCCGTCGATGAGGTCTACCCCGACGGTCCGAAAGGCATAGCCACCTATGTCGAAGTGACCGGTCGGCTGACGAACGTCCTCGACGGTGAGCCGGAGCGCCGCGGCCCCAGGCACTTCCGCGGCGTCACCACCGTCGTCGCCAAGCTCTTCAACCTCGTCGGCCCCGACGTCGCCTACTTCGGCCAGAAGGACGCCCAGCAGGCGGCGGTGATCCGCCGCATGGTCCGCGACCTCGATTTCCCGGTGCGGATCGCGGTGCTGCCGACCGTGCGCGAGCCCGACGGCCTGGCGATGAGCAGCCGCAACGCCTACCTGGACTCAGAGGACCGTGAGCGCGCTACCGCGCTGCACCGCGCCCTCGACGTGGCCGAGCGTGGCGCCCGGCAGGGCGGGCTCGGGATCGGCCTCGAGGCCGCCCGGCGCGAGCTCGCCGCCGCCGGGATCGAGCCCGAATACCTGGAGGCCCGCGACGCCGAGACCCTGGAGCCGGTCCACGCGCTGGAGGACCGGCCGGTTCTCGTCCTCGTCGCTGCCCAGGTCGGCCCGGCGCGCCTGATCGACAACGTCTTGATTCAACCCTTTGAGCAACTCAACTTTTGACTCATCCAACTTTTGACTGAATAGGCAGGAGGAACGCAGTGCAGAGACAGATGCTGAAGTCGAAGATCCACCGGGCGACGGTGACCGACTGCGACGTCGACTACATCGGCAGCATCACGATCGACACCGAGCTGATGGCCGGAGCCGATCTGATCACCAACGAGCAGGTCCACGTCTGGGACGTCGACAACGGCTCCCGCTTCGTCACCTACGTGATCGACGGCGAGCCCGGCTCAGGGGCGATGCAGGTCAACGGCGCCGCCGCCCACCTGGTCGAGCCCGGCCACAAGATCATCGTCGCCTCGTTCGGCGCCTACGACGAGGCCGACCTCGAGCGCTACTCGCCGGTCGTCGTCCACGTCGACGACGACAACAGGGCGATCGCCGTCGACAGCCACCCGGAGGTGCTGCTCAAATGAGCTCCGGAGCCCGTTCCCACACCGCCCCGCAGACCGGCCGCAAGCCGGTCAGCCTGCCCCGCCTGGAGGAGATGAAGGCCGACGGCGAGCCGATCGTGATGGTCACCGCCTACGACTACCCCTCGGCGACCGTGGCCGAGGCGGCCGGAGTCGACGTCGTCCTGGTCGGCGACTCCGCCGCCAACGTCGTCCTCGGCTACCCCGACACGAAGCTGGTCTCGATGGAGGAGATGCTGATCCTCGGCAAGGCTGTCCGCCGCGGCTTGAAGTCGCCGCTGATGGTCGGCGACATGCCGATGGGCAGCTACGAGGCGAGCAACGAGGAAGCAATCCGCAACGCCCAGCGGCTGGTCAAGGAGACCGGCTGCCAGGCGGTCAAGCTCGAGGCCGGCGGCGTCATCGTCGAGCGCGCGCGGGCGATCGTCCAGTCGGGCATCCCGGTGATGGGCCACGTCGGGCTCACTCCCCAGACGGCGACCGCACTGGGCGGCTACAAAGCCCAGGGCAAGAGCGCCAAGAGCGCGATCAAGCTGCTGGAGGACTCCCTCGCCCTGCAGTCGGTCGGCTGCTTCGCGATCGTGATCGAGGCGGTCCCCTCGGCGATCACCGACGAGATCGTCAAGAAGCTCGAGGTCCCGACGATCGGGATCGGCGCCGGACCGGGGACCTCCGGGCAGGTGCTCGTCTTCCACGACCTGCTGGGGATCACGACCGGCCACATGGCGAAGTTCGTCAAGCGCTACGCCGACGTCCACGAGACGATGGTGGCTGCCGTCGAGCGCTACCGCGACGAGGTCCGCCGCCGCCTCTTCCCCGAGCCCGAGCACGTCTACAGCGTCGAGCCGGCCGAGCTCGACGAGTTTCGCCGTTACCTCAGCGAGGAGAGCCTGGCCAGCGCCAAGGGCTGGGAGTGGGAGCCGCTGCCGTAGGAGCGCCCAGCGCTGGGATTACGATCCCCGCAGATGCCGATCTACGAGTTCGAGTGCGAGGCGTGTGGGGCTCGGTTCGAGGAGCTGGTCCGGGCGGGGGCTGAGGTCGCCTGCAGGGAGTGCGGCGCGGCGCGGGCCCGGCGCCTCTACTCGTCGGTGGCGCCGCCGGGGCGGCAGCCGCGGGGGGCGAAGGTGCGCGCCGACGAATCGCGGCGGCGGGAGCGGGAAGCGGCGCGGCAGGACCGGCTGAGCGAGTCGCGCAAGCGGCGTGGGTCGGGGGAGAAGCCGTGAGCCTGAGCGCCGGGGAGCGGCGGGAGAAGCTCGTCGCGCTCTACAAGGAGGTGCAGCGCTGCGAAAGATGCCCGCTGCACGAGACCCGCACGAAAGCCGTCTTCGGCGCCGGCAACGCCGACGCCGACCTGATGTTCGTCGGCGAGGCGCCGGGGGCCGAAGAGGACCGCCAGGGCCTGCCCTTCGTCGGCCGTGCCGGCCAGCTGCTGAACCAGATGCTGGAGGAGATCGGCCTCTCGCGCGAGGACGTCTTCATCGCCAACGTGCTCAAGTCTCGCCCGCCCGGCAACCGCGACCCGCTGCCGCTCGAGATCGAGGCCTGCGAGCCCTACCTCTGGCAGCAGGTGCAGCTGATCGAGCCGCGGGTCGTCTGCACGCTGGGCAACTTCGCCACCAAGCTGCTGAGCGGCAGCCAGACCGGGATCACCAAGGTCCGCGGCACCCCGCAGGTGCACGAGCTCGGCGGCCGCGTGGTCTACCTGCTGCCGCTCTTCCATCCCGCCGCCGCCCTGCGCACGCCGGCGGTGAAGGAGACGCTGCGGAGCGACTTCGCCACGATCCCGGAGCTGCTGCAGCGGCCGCTGCCGGGCCCGGCGCCGAGCGCCGAGGAACTGGCCGAGGCCGAGGAAGTAGGCGATTCGGCGCCGCCGCCGGCCGACCAGCTCGGCTTCTTCGGATGAGCGCGGCCGAGGTGGTCGAGTCGGGCAGCCCCGAGGAGACCGAAGCGCTCGGCGGCCGCATCGCCGAGCGGCTGGCGCCCGGCGACGTCGTCGTCCTCAGCGGCGATCTCGGCTCGGGTAAGACGACTCTGATCCGCGGTGCCTGCCGGGCTCTCGGCGTCAGCGCTCCGGTCACCTCGCCGACCTTCACGATCGGCCGGCGCTACGAGGGCGGCCGGCTGCCGATCTCCCACCTCGACCTCTACCGGCTCGCCGACCTCGAGGGTGAGGATCCGGCCCTGCTCGACGACTACCTGGGGGCCGACGGCGTCGCCTTCGTCGAGTGGCCGCGAGCCGGCGCCGCGCGTATCGGCCGGCCGACGATCGAGGTCCGCCTTGCGCACGCGGGAGAGGAGCGGCGGCGGATCGAAGTCGAGTGGGAAAGCGCACCCGATAGCCGTTGACGGTGTTCGGGTAGAGGCGAGGCCAGCTTGTAGCATCGGCGCTCGGAATTTTTCGAACCAGAAAGGCAAGGACGGATGAAGGCACTGAAGACGCTCGCGGCCCTGATGCTGGTGAGCGGACTGCTGGCGACCGCGGTGCCCGCCACCGCCGGCGCGGCCGCGTACAAGCACTACGTGGGATGCGGGGTCTCGCGCAAGGCCAAGCCTTCGCACTCCTGCCCGAAGAAGGCAAAGAAGGGGGCGTTCTTCAAAAGCCTCAACGGCGACGTCGTCTACACCGTCTGCGTCAAGTTCCCCAGCGGCAAAAATCTCTGCGCCCAGGCCCAGGAAGCCGAACAGGGGACGCTCTACGTGAACAAGATCACCTCGACGATCCCCGGCAAGCACGTCGTCAGCTGGTTCGTCAAAGGCAAGAAAGTCGGTTCCTGGGCCTTCCGGGTAACGGGGTAGCGCGGCGCTGATCGTCGTCGGCTTCGATACCGCGACGGTCGACACCGTCGCCTGCGCCTGGCGCGACGGCGAGGTCCTGCACGAGTCGCAGCTGGGGCTGTCCCCGCGGGGGAGGCCCCTGCACGCGACCGGCCTGCTGAAGGAGGTGGAGGCGGCGGCGGCCGCCGCCGGTGGCTGGGAGGCGGTCGACCTGCTCGCGGTCGGGCTCGGACCGGGGACCTTCACCGGGGTCAGAGTCGGAATCGCCACCGCCCGCGGCCTCAGCCTCAGCCTCGGGCTGCCGGCGCGGGGCGTCTGCACCCTCGACGCCCTGGCGCGGGGAATTCCGGAGACCGCCGATTCACCTGTTCCTTCTGGCGATATAGCAACGAAAAGGAACAGCTCGGTCCTGGCGGTGCTGGACGGCTGGCGCGGCGAGGTCTTCGCCGCGCTCTACGCGGCTGACGGGACGCGACTCTGGGGGCCGGCCGTCTACCGGCCCGAGGAGCTGGGCGAGCGGGTGGCAGGGCTGGAGGAAACCCCGCCGGCGGCCGGTTCGGGGGCGGTACGATTTCGCCAGGAGCTGGCCCGAGACGGCATCCCGATTGCGGATGATTCCGATCCCGCCCACCGGGTCGCCGCGCGCCACGTCTGTGCGCTCGCGGCGGTGTCGGCAGGCGAAGAGGACCGCGACGGGCTCGCCCCGATCTACCTCAGACCCCCCGACGCGGAGCGGTGGCGTGAGCGAGACGCTTTCCAAAAGCCCGAGTGAGCTGACCCCAGAGGTCCAGATCCGCAGGCTCGCCTACAGCGATCTGCCGGCGGTGATCTCGATCGAGCGGCGCTCGTTCCCGACCCCGTGGTCGCTGGCGATGTTCGTGCTCGAGCTCTCCAAGCCCTCGGGGATCTGCCTCGCCGCCCGTGCCGGCGACGAGCTGCTGGGCTACGTGATCTGCTCCCGCTACGACCAGGTCTGGCACCTGATGAACATCGCCGTCGCCCCCGAGAGCCGCGGCGCGGGCGTCGCCGGGCAGCTGATGCGGCGGCTGATCGCCGAGTCGCAGGGAAAGCTGCCGTTCACGCTCGAGGTCCGCGTCTCCAACCGCCGCGCGATCGGAATGTACGAGCGCTTCGGCTTCCGCTCCGCGGGAGTCCGGCCTCGCTACTACCACGACAATGGCGAGGACGCCCTGATCATGTGGCTCGATTGAGGTGGCTCGATTGACGTGGCTGGCCTGAAGTGGCTGGACTGAGGGGCTGAAGTGCCGCTGCTCGCAATCGAGACCTCCTGCGACGACACCTGCGCCGCCGTCCTCGACGGCCCGCGCATCCTCAGCAACGTGATCTCCTCGCAGGCCAAGGCCCACGAAGGGTTCGGCGGCGTCGTCCCCGAGGTGGCCGCACGTCACCACCTGGAGCTGGTCGAGCCGGTGGTCGAGGCGGCGCTGGGCGAGGCGGGGGCGACGCTGGACGACGTCGATGCGGTCGCCGCCACCGCCGGGCCGGGGCTGATCGGGGCGCTGCTGGTCGGGATCAGCGCCGCCAAGGGCATCGCCGCCGCCCGCCGGCTGCCGCTGATCCCGGTCGACCACCTGCAGGGGCACGTCGCCGCCAACTTCCTCGAGCCCGAGCCCCTGCAGCCGCCCTTCCTCTGCCTGATCGCCAGCGGCGGCCACACGCTGCTGGCGGGGGTGCGCGACCACCGCGGCTTCGAGCTGCTCGGGCAGACGCTCGACGATGCCGCCGGCGAGGCCTTCGACAAGTCGGCGCGGCTGCTCGGGCTCGGCTACCCGGGCGGGCCGCTGATCCAGAAGGAGGCCGAAGGGGGCGATCCCGAAGCGTTCGAGATGCCGGTGGCGATGGCCCGCGATCCCGGCCTCGACTTCAGCTTTAGCGGGCTCAAGACCGCGGTCCTCTACCGCTGCAGGGAGCTCGGGCCGGAGGGCGTGCAGGAGCGCCGGGCCGACCTCGCCGCCTCCTTTCAGGCCGCCGTCGTCGAGCAGCTGCGGACGAAGCTGAAGCGGGCGCTGAAGAAGGGGGAGTGGGAAGCCGTCGCCCTCGGCGGCGGCGTCGCCGCCAACGGGCCGCTGCGGGAAGCGGTCGCCGCCCTCTGCGAGGAGATGGGCGTGCGGCTGAAGCTGGTCCCGATCGCTCTCTGCACCGACAACGCAGCGATGATCGGCTCGGCGGCCCGCTACACGGACGCGATCCCGCACCCCGGGTACCTCGGCTACGACGCCTTCGCCAGCGGCGAAACCAAAGCGGCCGCTCCTCACTGAGCCGATGGCCGACGTCGTCGTCTACTCCCGGCCGGGCTGCCATCTCTGCGACGAGGCGATCGCGCAGATCGTCGCCATGCACGCGGAGGGCTACCGCTTCGAGCTGCACGAGGTCGACATCGAGAGCAACGACCTGCTGCTGCGCCGCTACCTCGAGCGGATCCCGGTGGTGGAGGTCGACGGGCTCGAGGTCTCGGAGCTGATCCTCGACGCCGCCGCCGTGAAAGCAAGGCTCGATACTGTGGGGGCATGGTCGAGGTGATCGAGGAGTTCGACGCCGCAGGGGCGTTCCCGGTCGAAGGGGAGCGGCTGTCGCTGGGCGTGGCCGCTCGCCTCTCGCGTTACCTGCAGGTGCTGACGCAGGCGCGGAAGATGGGCCGGGAGACGATCTCCTCGCAGGAGCTCTCCGAGTACACCCACATCAACCCGACCCAGATCCGCCGCGACCTCTCCGGCTTCGGCAAGTTCGGCAAGCGCGGGGTCGGCTACAACGTCGAGTCGCTGGTCTCGGAGATCCGCAAGATCCTCCGCACCTCGGGCCAGCACAACATCGCCCTCTTCGGCGCCGGCAACCTCGGCCAGGCGATCGCCCGCTCGCCGATCTTCGCCGACCACGGCTTCCAGGTGGTGGCGATCTTCGACACCGACCCGACCGTCGTCGGCAACGAGATCGGCGAGCTGAGCGTGCGCGACGTCGGCGACCTCGCCTCCGTCGTCGCCGAGGAGGAGATCGTCGTCGGCGTCCTCGCGGTCCCGGCCGACGCGGCTCAGGACGTCGCCGACCGGCTGGTCAAGGCCGGGGTCAAGATCATCTTCAACTACTCCGAGCAGCTGCTGCAGGTGCCACCCGAGGTGACCGTCCACACCTCCAGCCCCGCCGTCGACCTGCTCTACGCGCTCTACTTCTACCTCGCCTAGCTCCCGATCGTGGCCATCGACCTCGATCTCGCCCGCGAGAAGTTCGAGTCCTCGCAGGACTTCACGATCGGGCTCGAGGAGGAGTTCGCGATCCTCGATCCGCGGACGCTGGAACTGGAGCACCGCTTCGAGGACGTGATGGCGGCCTGCCGGCGCGACGAGGTGCTGGCGGAGTCGGCGGCTGGGGAGCTGATCGCCTCGGAGATCGAGATTCGCTCGGGGCGCTCGGAGACGTTCGGCGAGGCGGTCGAGCGTCAGCGCGAGCGGCGGGCGCGGCTGTTCGACGTCGTCGCGGGACTGGGGCTGACGCTGGGGGCGATGGGGACCCACCCTTGGGCGAACTACCTCGAGCAGCGGATCATCGACACCCCCCACTACAACCGGCTGCGCCAGGAACTCGGCTGGGTGGCGCAGCGCAACAACACCTGGAGCCTGCACCTGCACATGGGCGTGCGGGGGGCCGACCGGGCGATCGCCGTCTGCGACTGGCTGCGCGAGCTGCTGCCGCTGCTGCTCGCGGTCTCGGCCAACTCGCCCTTCCTGGACCGCCGCGACAGCGGCCTGCACAGCGTCCGCAGCGAGATCTTCACCCGCACTTTCCCGCGCTGCGGCGTGCCCTCGCCTTTTGTCGACTGGGCGAGCTACGCCGGTTTCGTCGACACCCTGCAGCGGGCGGGCTCGGTGATCGAGTCGACGCAGCTGTGGTGGAGCGTGCGCCCCCACCACAGCTTCGGCACCGTCGAGGTGCGGATCTGCGACGCCCAGACGCGCGGCGACGAGTCCTTCGCGCTGGCCGGGCTGATCGCCGCCTGCGTCGCCCAGACCGCGCTGGACTACGACGCGCACGGCTACGACGGCAGGGGGGCGCCGCTGGCCGACCGCGAGATCGAGGAGAACCTCTGGCGGGCGATCCGCTACGGCGCCGGCGGCCGGATGGTCGATTTCCGCGCCGGGGGCGAGGAGGTGCCGACGCGCTCCGTGCTCGAGCAGGTGCTGGTCTGGACCGAGCCGGCGCGGGCGCAGCTCGGGCTCGACGTGCAGCTGCCGGAGCGAAACGGCGCCGAGCGGGCGCGGGAAGCTCTCGACAACGGCCTCTCGATCGAGGACGTCTACCGCGACGCGGTGGCGGAGACGCGGCGCACCTACGCCGGGGCCGAGGGGGCTCGGCAGTCGGCGTAACCGAGTGCCAGGAGGCGGGTAATCGAGCTTCCAGAGCGGGCTTGCCGCGGCGTCGCCGCCCACGTCTATAGACTCCCGCGCCGCTAAAACCACCGGAGGAAAAGGACTTTGACCGACTTTCTGACCGAATACGGCGTAGTTGTCGCGCTTGTCTGCGCTGGCGCCGCCGTCATCTACGGACTTCTCGTCACCCAGCGCCTGCTGTCGAAATCGGCGGGCAACGACCGGATGCGCGAAATCTCCGGCGCTGTCCAGGAAGGCGCCCAGGCCTACCTGAGCCGCCAGTACACGATCATCGCCGCGGTCGCCGTACCGATCGCCGTCCTGCTGCTGATCCTGCAGGACTACAAGACCGCGATCGGGTTCATCATCGGCGCCACCCTGTCCGGGGCGACCGGCTTCATCGGGATGAACGTCTCGGTGCGGGCCAACGCGCGCGTCGCCGAGGCGGCCCGCGGCGGCGTGCCGCCGGCTCTCGACGTCGCCTTCAAAGGCGGCTCGGTCACCGGCCTGCTGGTGGTCGGACTGGCCCTGCTCGGCGTCGCCGGCTACTACGGCATCCTCGTCATCACCGGCTCGACCGACAAGGAGGCCGTCGACGCGCTGATCGGCCTCGGCTTCGGTGGTTCGCTGATCTCGGTCTTCGCCCGACTCGGCGGGGGCATCTTCACCAAGGCGGCCGACGTCGGCGCCGACCTGGTCGGCAAGGTCGAGGCGGGGATCCCCGAGGACGATCCCCGCAACCCGGCAGTGATCGCCGACAACGTCGGCGACAACGTCGGCGACTGCGCCGGCATGGCCGCCGACCTCTTCGAGACCTACGCGGTCACCACGGTGGCGGTGATGCTGCTCGGCGTCCTCACCTTCACCGGTGAATACGCCCGCGAGGTGGCGATCTACCCGCTGGTGCTGGGTGGCGTGGCGATCATCGCCTCGATCATCGGCGCGCTCTGCGTGCGGACCAAGACCGACAGGGTGGAGGGCGCGCTCTACGTCGGCCTGCTGATCTCGGGGGTCCTTTCGGTGGCGGCCTTCTACCCGATCACCGACTGGCTGATGAGCGAACCCGTGCGGCTCGGCTTCGCCGACACCGCCGCCAAGGCGGTCAGCGTCACCGATCTCTGGCTCTGCGCCGTGATCGGGGTTGCCGTCACCGCGCTGCTGTTCGGGATCACTGAATTTTATACGTCGACCCGGTTCCGGCCGGTGAAGACGATCGCCCAGGCCTCGGAGACTGGGCACGCTACGAACATCATCCAGGGGCTCGCCCAGGGCTTCCAGTCGACCGCCGCCCCGGCGCTCGTCATCGCCCTGGCGATCCTCGGCGCCAACGAGCTCGCCGGCATCTACGGCATCGGCATCGCCGTCGTCGCCCAGCTCTCGCTCTGCGGCCTGATCGTCGCCCTCGATGCCTTCGGACCGATCACCGACAACGCCGGCGGCATCGCCGAGATGGCGGACCTGCCGGAGGATGTCCGCAACGTCACCGACCCGCTCGACGCGGTCGGCAACACGACCAAGGCGGTGACCAAGGGATACGCGATCGGCTCCGCCGCCCTGGCGGCGCTGGTGCTGTTCGCGGCGTTCCGCAGCGAATTGGCCGACGAAGCTCCGTCCGGCTACGACCTCAACGGCCTCTTCCACCTGACCAGCCCAGACGTCCTGATCGGGCTGATCATCGGCGGCATGATGGTCTACCTGTTCGCGGCCTTCGCGATCGAGGCGGTCGGACGTGCCGGCGGCCAGGTCGTCGAGGAGGTGCGGAAACAGTTCCGCGAGCACCCCGGGATCATGGAGGGGACCGAGAAACCCGAGTACGGCAAAACGGTCGCGATCGTCACCGCCGCCGCTCAGAAGGAGATGATCCTGCCGGCCCTGATCCCGATCGTCGTGCCGGTGATCGTCGGCCTGCTCAGCGTCGACGCGCTCGGCGGCCTCCTGATCGGCGTCATCGTCGTCGGCCTCTTCGCCGCGATCAGCATGACCGCCGGCGGCGGCGCCTGGGACAACGCCAAGAAGCTGATCGAGGACGGCGCCCACGGCGGCAAGGGCTCCGAGGCCCACGCGGCCTCGGTGACCGGCGACACCGTCGGCGATCCCTACAAGGACACGGCCGGCCCGGCGATCAACCCGATGATCAAGGTGGCGAACATCGTCGCCATCCTCATCATCCCGATCGTCAAGTTCTAGGCATCGAGCGGGCCGCATTCACCTCGACCACAGCGGGTTGAGGTCGGTGCGGCCCGAATCTCGGTGTCAGGCCGGTTGTAGGGTGCTGCCGATGAAGTGCGGGGCCAGGGTCTTCGCGGCGCTGCTTCTCGCCTGGAGCCTTGGGGCACCGCCTGCACCGGCAGGCGCCGAAGGCCCTGAATACGTTCCACAGGCGCCGGCCGACACGACGGCGCCGACGGCGACGATCGAACTCAGCGCGTTCCGCGCACGTACCCGCACGGCGCGGTTCTGGTTCTACGCCTCGGAGCCCGCGCAGGGCTTTCTCTGTCAGCTCGACAAAGGCGGCTTCAAGCCCTGTGGCTCGCCGCGAACCTATAAGCACCTGGAGCCCGGTCGGCATGCCTTCAGGGTCAAAGCCGTGGATCTGGCCGGAAACGTCGGCGCTGCCGCCCTCGTCCGCTTCAAGACCCCGCATCCCCGGCGCCACCGACGCTGAGGCGGAGGCTGGATGGCTATGCCGGGCAAGGCGACAGGACGGGTTGGTGCGGCGCGGTGATCGCGGACTGGGTCAACGTTGCGGATGCCGAGCGCGAGGGGCTTGCGAAGCTCGAGCGGGGGCCGCGCGATTACTTCGCCGGCGGCGCCGGCGACGAGCTGACGCTGCGGGAGAACGTCGCAGCCTGGGCCCACTGGCGGCTGCGGCCGCGGATCCTGAACGACGTGCGCGAGGTCTCGACCGAGGCCGAGGTGCTGGGGAAGTCGGCGTCGATGCCGGTCCTGGTGGCGCCGGTCGCCTACCAGCGGATGGCGCACCCCGATGGCGAGGCCGGGATGGCCGCGGGCGCGGCCGCGGCCGGCGCGGTGCTGTGCCTCTCGACGCTCTCGACCATCCGGCCCGCCGAGGTGGCCGCGGCGGCGCCCGGCGGCCGGCGCTGGTTCCAGCTCTACGCCTTCAAGGACGCGGGGGTGACGCGGGCGCTGATGGGTGAGGCGATCGAGGCGGGCTTCGAGGCGGTGGTCGTCACCGCCGACGCGCCGCCGGGCGGCAACCGCGAGCGCGACCGGCGCAACCGCTTCACGCTGCCGCAGGAGCTGGGGACGCCGAGCCTCAGCGCCGCCGTCGGCGGCGAGCGGTCGCTGACGATCGAGGAGACCTTCGCGCTGATGAACCACGGCCTCACCTGGGCCGGGGTCGAGAACCTCGCCTCCGAGTGCAGCGTCCCGGTCCTGGTCAAGGGCGTCCTCGCCGCCGAGGACGCCGAGCTGGCGCTGGCGCACGGCGCCGCCGGCGTCGTCGTCTCCAACCACGGCGGCCGCCAGCTCGACCGCTCGCCGGCCACCGCCGACGCGCTGCCCGAGATCGCCGACGCGCTGGCCGGCCGCGGCACCCTGCTCGTCGACGGCGGCATCCGCCGCGGCATCGACGTCGCCACCGCGCTCGCCCTCGGCGCCGACGCGGTCCTGGTCGGCCGGCCTGCATTGTGGGGCCTCGCCGCAGCCGGGAAGGAGGGGGTCGCCAGGGTGCTGGAGCTGCTGCGCGAGGAGCTCGAGCTGACCCTCGGCCTCTGCGGCTGCACTTCACCGGCCGATCTCAGTCGGGAGCACGTGCGGAGGGCGCCCGCCGCGTCCGTATATTCGGTCTGAGTGACAGCTTCACAGACCTTCTAGATGGCCCAGCGAATCCCAAGAGACGAGTCGCTGAGCCGCGTCCACGGCGTCGGGGCGCTGTTCTCGGCCGCCTACGGCAACGTCGGCTCCTCGATCTATTACGCGCTCGGCGTCACCGCGGCCTTCGCCCTCGGGCTGACCCCGGTCGCCTTCGTCATCTCCGGGCTGATCTTCGCCGCCACCGCCGCCACCTACGCCGAGGCGACGGTGATGTTCCCCGAGGCGGGCGGCTCCTCCAGCTTCGCCCGCCACGCCTTCAACGAGATGGTCAGCTTCGTCGCCGCCTGGGGGCAGATGCTGAACTACACGATCACGGTCGCGATCTCGGCCTTCTTCGTGCCCCACTACCTGGCCGTCTTCTGGCCCTGGCTCGGCGACAGCCCCGGCGACGTGGTCGGCGGCGCGGTGCTGATCGCCGCCCTCGCCCTGATCAACATCCGCGGGACCGAGGAGTCGGCGAAACTCAACCTCGTCCTCGCCGTCGCCGACCTCGCCACCCAGGTGGTCCTGGTCGGGATCGGCGTCGTCCTCGTCCTCAGCCCCTCGATCCTGGTCGACAACGTCCACCTCGGCGTCGCCCCGACCTGGAGCGACTTCGCCCTCGGGATCGCCGTCGGGATGATCGCCTACACCGGGATCGAGACGATCTCCAACATGGCCGAGGAGGCAAAAGACGCCGCCCGCACGATCCCCCGCAGCGTCGGCCTCGTCGTTGCCGCGGTGCTGGGGCTCTACCTGCTGATCCCGATCGTCGCCCTCTCGGCGATGCCGGTCGTCCACCACGGCGGCGAGTACACGACCGCGCTCGGCTCGAAGTTCGCCGACGATCCGATCCTCGGCATCGTCGAGAACCTCGGCCTCTCCCACGGTCCGACCGAAGTCCTCCGCTACTACGTCGGCGTCCTCGCCGCGGTGATCCTGCTGATCGCCACCAACGCCGGGCTGATCGGCGTCTCCCGGCTCACCTACTCGATGGGCCAGCACCGCCAGCTGCCCGAGGGCCTGCGCCAGGTCCACCCCAAGTACCGCACCCCCTACATCGCGATCCTGATCTTCGGCGCGATCGCGATCGTCACCCTGCTCCCCGGCAAGACCGACTTCCTGGCGACGATGTACTCGTTCGGGGCGATGCTCTCGTTCACGATCGCCCACGTCGCGGTGATCCAGCTGCGCCGGGTGCAGCCCGGACGCGAGCGCCCCTGGCGGCCGCCCGGGAGCGTCCGCGCCTTCGGCTTCGAGGTGCCGGTGACGGCGGTGCTCGGCGGCCTCGGCACCTTTGCCGCCTGGATCGTGGTGATGGCGCTGAACCCGCGGACGCTCTTCGTCGGCAGCGGCTGGATGGTCCTGGGGATCGCCGTCTACGTCCTCTACCGCCGCAACCAGCGGCTGCCGCTGACCGAGACCGTGAAGGTGGTTCTGCCGGAGCCGCTCGGGGTCGAGGAGGTCGAGTACCGCAGCGTCCTGGTCGCCTTCGAGGACGACGAAGAATTCTCGCCGGAGATGGTGGCGACGGCGGTCAAGCTCGCCGGCAAGAAGCGCCGCGGCATCCACGTGCACTCGATGATGACCGTGCCGGCGAACCTGCCGCTGGGGGCCGAGATGCCCGACCAGGAAGGCGAAGCTCAGCGCAAGATCGAGGAGGCGAAGCTGATCGGGGGCCAGCGGGTGACGGGACACGTCTCGCGGGTGCGCCCGGGGCAGGCCGGATACTCGGTCTCCGAGGAGGCGGCCGAGATCAAGGCCGAGGCGATCGTCGTCGGCCTCAGCTACCGCAACGGCGTCCCGCAGTACGACAAGACGCTGCAGACGATCCTCGGCGAGCGCCCCTGCCGCGTCCTCGTCGTCTCCGATCCGAGCGAAAAGCCGGCGGCGATACCGGGGGCGGCGCTGGTGGAGGCGGTCCCGTGAGCGGCGAGCGGGTCTACCGCGGCGCCGTCCGTGCCCTCTCTCTCGCCTTCATCGCGCTCGGCCTCGCGGTGCTGGTCCGCACCCTCGCCGGCGGCGGCGGGCCGGTCTCGATCGGCTTCCTGATCGGGCTCGCGTTCGTCGGCATCGGCATCGGCCGCCTCTGGGCAGGGGCGAGGATGGGTCGATGAGCGACGGCAACGGCCAGCCACCGCCCCGGCCCGAGGAGCCGCGCTCCGAGCCGATCCTCGAGCGCGGCCTCGGCGTCCCCTGGCTGTTCGCGGCCGCCTACTCGGCGGTCGGCTTCTCGATCTACTTCGCCCTTGGCGTCGTCGCCGACCGAGGCCTCGGGCTGACCCCGCTGATCTTCCTCGCCGCCGGGCTCCTCTTCGGCCTCACCACCCTCACCTACGTCGAGGGCGGGGCGATGTTCCGCGAGCGGGGCGGCTCCTCGACCTTCGCCCGCCACGCCTTCAACGAGCTGATTGCCTTCATCGCCGGCTGGGCGATCCTGATCGACTATCTGATCGTGATCGCCCTGGCGGCGATCTCGGTCCCGCATTACCTGGAGCCGGTCTCGGGCGACCTCGCCGACCCCGGCTGGGAGGTCGGGATCGCCGCCGTGGTGATCGTCCTCGTCTCCGCCCTCAACATCCTCAACGTCACCGGCCGCGAGCGCCAGGCCTCGCTGGTCTTCCTCGCGCTCGCCGACCTCGGCCTGCAGCTGGCGGTGATCGTCGTCGGCGTCCTCGCCGTCTGGCATCCGGACCGGCTGACCGAACACCTCCACCTCTTCAGCGAACCGAGCTTCAGGGACATCGTCTACGCAGCGGTGGTGGCGATGCTCGCCTACGCGGGGATCGAGGCGGCCTCCGACCTGGCCCCCGACATCGACGTCAGCCGCGAGGACCTGCGGCGGGTGGCGGGGATCGGCGCGATCGGGGTGCCGGTCGTCTACGCGCTGATGGCGGCGGTGGCGCTGATGGCGGTGCCGGTCGTCGGCGGCCCCGGCGGCGCCCATACCGCGCTCGGCGGCGAGTTCGTCGAGGAGCCGATCCTCGGCGTCGTCTCCCAGTACCACCCGGTCTGGGTTGCCGACACGATGCGGTGGCTGGTCGCCGCGATCGCCACCCCGGTCCTGATCTGGGCCGCCAGCACCTCGATGCTGGGCGTCTCCCGCCACATTTACACGCTGGCGATCAACCGCCAGATCCCCAGCTGGCTCGGCAAACTGCACCCGCGCACGGCGACGCCCTACGTGGCGATCGCGATCAGCGGCGTCATCGCGATCGGCCTCGTGATCCCGACCAACGTCAAGCTGCTGGCCTCGATCTACGCCTTCGGGGCGACGCTGGCGATCACCATCGCCCACCTCTCGATCATCCGCCTGCGGGTCAAGGATCCGGACCGGCGGCGCCCGTTCCGGATCCCGTTCGGCTTCCACTGGGGGATGGCGACGGTGCCGCTGCCGGCGCTCGCCGCGGCCCTGCTCAGCGGCCTCGCCTTTCTCAGCGTCCTCGCCTTCCACACCACCGCCCGCTGGGTGGGGCTCGGCTGGATGGCCTTCGGGCTCACCTTCTACGTCGTCTACCGCAAGGTCTTCGAGGGGACGACGCTGACCAAGCGCGTCTCGGTCACCGAGCGGGCGCTGACCAAGCAGGTGCCTGAGATCGAATTCAGCAACATCCTGGTTCCGGTCTTCGGCACCAGGTTCGACGACGACATCGTCGCCACCGCCGGGCGCCTGGCCGCCGCCGACGCCGACGGCGAGGCCAAAGAGGGGATCTCGCGGCTCGACGTCGTCTACGTGATCGAGGTGCCGCTGACCCTGCCGCTCGACGCGAAGCTGCCGAAGGAGCGCGAGGAGCAGGCCCGACGGGCGCTGGAGCGGGCGCGCGAGGTGGGGGAGGAGTACGAGGACGTCGAGGTGACGACCGACGTGATCCGGGCGCGCAAGATCGGCGCCGGCATCCTCGAGGCCGCCCGTCGTGGCAACGCCGAAGCGATCGTGATCGGCGGGGAGCCGCCGACGAAGATCCGCGGCGGCGGGGTCCTCGGCGGCATCGGCGCCGCCAAGCCGGCCGAGATCGGCGCCGCCACCGAGTACGTGCTGAAGAAGGCCCCCTGCCGGGTCCTGCTCACCGCCCCGCCGGAGCCCGAATAGGCGTGCCCGCAGTGGCGCCTCGTCGGCGGACTGCTCATCTAGTATCCCGGCCATGTTCGTTCTGATCGTCGGCTGCGGCCGCGTCGGCTCTTCGGTCGCGCGGGCGATGCTCCGCGAGGGCTACACCGTCTCCTGCCTCGACGAGGACCCGGAGTCGCACGCGCGGCTCGAGGTCGGGCTGGAGAAGAGCTGGGAGGACCTCGGGGGCCACTTCACGGTCGGGGCCGGGCTCGAGACCGAGGCGCTGGAGGCCGCCGGGATCGAGGACGCCGACGTCTTCATCGCTTCCACCGACGGCGACAACACCAACATCGTGATCGCCCAGATCGCCCAGCGGCGCTACGAAGTGCCGACGGTGATCGCCCGCGTGCTCGATCCGCTGCGGGCCGAGTGGTACCAGCGCCAGGGGCTGCACACGGTCTGCCCGACCCGGGTCGCGATCGACATGCTCGAGAGCGCGGTGCGCGATGCCGCCGAGCGCGGCGGGGCGGCCGGCGACGCCGCGGCGACGGCCTAGGGAGAGAGGAAGGGCATGTACATCATCGTCGTCGGAGCGGGCAAGGTGGGCTGGAACCTGGCCCGGGAGCTGCTCGACAAGAGCCATGAGGTGACGCTGATCGAGAGCGACCGGCGCCGCTACCTGACCGTCGAGCAGGAGCTCGAGCACAACGTCACCTACGGCGACGCCTCCGAGCTCTGGGTGCTGGAGCGGGCCGGGATCCAGCGCGCCGACATGGTGATCGCGGTCACCGGCGACGACGAGGACAACATGCTGATCTGCCAGGTGGCGAAGGAGAAGTACCTGGTCGACCAGATCATCGCCCGCGTCAACAACCCGCGGAACAAATCCAGCTTCGACCTGCTCGGGATCAAGCCCTCGGTCTCGGCGACCGACCTGATCCTGCGCCTGCTCGAGCACGAGGTGCCCGAGTACGGGCTGGTCCACCTGCTCGACCTGCAGGAGGAGCAGCTGGAGATCATCGAGATGCTGCTGGGGAAGGACTCCGGCGTGACCGGGCGGCGGGTCGGCGACCTGCACATGCCCGAAGGCAGCCTGCTGATCTCGGTTCTGCGCGCCGGAAAAGGCTTCGTCCCCAATGCCGACACGGTGCTGGAGGAGGGCGACGAGGTGCTCGCCGTGCTCGACCCGGGCAAGGAGGACGACCTGAAGACGCTCTTCGGCCCCGAAGGCAACGGGGCCGGCGGCGGGTAAGACCGCTGCAGCAACCGACGCTAACCGGGTAGGGGTTCGGAGAACCAACCGGATAGGAGCTTTCTGCGATGGCCGATCGTGAAGTCGATTTCCTGCTGATCGGTGGGGGCATGGCCTCCGCCAACTGCGCCGCCGAGCTGCGCCGCCGCGGGGGGGATGGTTCGATCCTCCTGGTCGGGCGCGAGCCGGAGCCGCCCTACGAACGGCCGCCGGTGACGAAGGAGTACCTGCGCGGCGAGGCCGGGCGCGAGGACGCCTACGTCAACCCGCCGTCCTGGTACGAGGAGAACGGGGTCGAGCTGATGACCGGGCGCAACGTGCTGGCACTCGACGTCGAGGCGCGGACGGCGAAAGTCCAGGGCGGGGAAGAGGTCGCCTTCGGCAAGGCGCTGCTCGGGACGGGGGCGATGGTCAACATCCTCCGGGTCGACGGGGCCGAGAACGAGGGAATCCACTACGTACGCGCCTTCGGCAACGCCGACGCGATCCGAAGCGACGTCGCCGACGCGGAGCGGGTGGTGCTGATCGGCGGCAGCTACATCGGCTGCGAGGCCGCCGCCTCGCTGACCGCCCAGGGGAAGAAGTGCACGATCATCGCCATCGAGGACGTGGCGCTCTCGCGGACCTTCGGCGTCGAGGCGGGGCGCTGGTTCCAGCGGCAGCTGGAAGAGCATGGCGTCGAGTTCCACGGCGGCGAGACTCTGAGCGCCTTCGAGGGCGACGGCCGGGTGCGGGCGGTGGTGACCGAGAGCGGGCTGACGGTCGAGTGCGACACGGTCGTCGTCGGGGCCGGGGTGCGTCCCGACGCGATGCTGGCCGAGCGGGCCGGGATCGAGGTCGGCGAGGGCGGCATCGTCTGCGACTCGAAGCTGCAGACCTCGGTCGAGGGAATCTACGCGGCGGGAGACTGCTGCTCCTATGAGAGCGTCGTCCACGGCCGCCGCATCCACGTCGAGCACTGGGATGTGGCGATGCAACAGGGGCAGCACGCCGCCGCCAACATGCTCGGCGCCGACGAGGACTACGAAGTCGTGCCCTACTTCTTCAGCGACCTAGCCGACTGGGCCGGCCTCGAGTACGTCGGCCCGGCTTACGAGTGGGAACGGGAGGTCTGGCGCGGCGACCGCGAGCAGGGGGAGTTCTCGGTCTGGTACCTGCAGGGCGGAAAGGTGGCGGGATGCCTCAGCGTCGATCGGTCGGAGGACCTGGCCGAGGCGCGGCGGATGCTGGCCGAGGGCGTGGACGTGTCCGGCGCGGTGGGGCAGATCGAAGATCCCTCCGCCGACCTGGCGTCGATATCCTGAGAAGGCCGTTGCGGCCTGGTGTAATGGCAGCACGCCTCGCTCTGGACGAGGTAGTCGGGGTTCGAGTCCCTGGGCCGCAGCTTCGCCGAACCCCTGTAAATGCGCAGCTGAGGGCGTCCAGCCGCCTTGCTAGCGTCGCCACCCGTGAAAAGACCCGGCAAAAAGACCATCCTGCTTCTTCTCGCGGCGCTGCTGGCGCTGCTGGTCGCCGGCTGCGGCGGTGGTGGCGGTGAAACGACCGAATCGACGGCGACCACCGAAGAAGTCCGGAAGCTGACGAAAGCCGAACTGATCGAACAGGGCGACGACGTCTGCGCCGAGACCAACGCTGCGGTGGGAGCCCTCGACTCCGCACCGGAAGAAAGCGCCGTGCCGGCGACGATCGAGAAAACCTCGAACCTCTACACCGGGATGGTCGAACGGCTGCAGGAACTGGGCCCGCCCGAAGGTGCCGAAAGCAAGTTCACGAGCTTCATGGAAGCGGCCGAAGAGCTGGCCAAGGTCGAGGGCGAAGTGAAACTGGCGGCCGAACGCGAAGACACCGTCGCGCTCGGAGAAGCGGCGACCGCAGCGGCGCCGGCGCTGGAAGAATTCGAGACCCAGGCGGAAGCGTATGGCTTCGAACAATGCGGCGAAGGCCCCGGCGCGCCGACCCCAAGCACCGCCGGCGGCTCGACCGGCAGCGAAGGCGGCGAAGAATTCGAAGGGGTCGAAGAAGAAGGCGGCGTCGAAGCCGAACCCGAATTTGAAGAAGCGGCACCGGAAGAAGAAGCGGCCCCCGAAGAAGAAGCCGCGCCCGAAACCGGCGGCGCCGGCGGCGGCCCCGAAGCGGCCCCCGAAGGCGGCGGCGAAACCGGCGGCTCAGAATCCGGCGGCGTCGGCCCCGGCTGATTCAAGCTGTAGCCGATGGGGAGGGCGGGTGCCCCTCCGCTGGAGACCGTATGTTCGCGGAGGGACCGTCGCAGGAGGCAGCTTGACCCAAAGCCTCCGTCAGAGGGGCACCCCTCCCTCCCAGCCACAGAGCTCCCGCAGACACCGAGGGCTCGGCAGCTGTCAGGCCAGAGCGAGCTGAGCAACGCATCCGAGTTTTGCCACACCCGGCTGTGGCGAAAATCGGATGCGGCTGGTCAGGGGGTCCGGTCGTCCTCCGCGGGAATGTTCGGCGAAGCCGGCGATATGCAATCTGATTCCTGCCCTCCATAGGAGGGCAGCATGTTCGGGAGCTGCCCCGAGAGGGGCGCGACAAATTCACTCAGGGGATGACCGGACCCCTCTAGCGCCCCCGCCTCGTCCCTAAGCCGCAGAGTCGGCCCAGGCGCCGTAGAGCTTCGCGTACTCGCCGCCCGCCGCGATCAGCTCGTCGTGCGTGCCCTGCTCGGCGATTTTGCCGTGCTCGAGGACGACGATCTTGCCGGCGCGGCGGATCGTGGAGAGGCGGTGGGCGATGACGATGGCGGTGCGGCCATGGAGGAGGCGCTCGAGGCCGCGCTCGATCGTCTTCTCGGTGCGGACGTCGACGTTGGAAGTGGCCTCGTCGAGGATCAGGATGCGGGGCTCGGCGAGGAGGGCGCGGGCGAAGGCGACGAGCTGGCGCTGGCCGGCGGAGAGCTGGATGCCGCGCTCGCCGACTTCGGTGTCGAGGCCCTGGGGGAGGGCGGTGACGAAATCGGTCGCGCCGACGGCGGCGATCGCGGCTTCGATCTCCTCGGCGCTCGCCTCGGGCCGGCCGAAGGCGACGTTTTCACGGACGCTGCCGGAGAAGAGGAAGCCCTCCTGGGGGACGATCCCGAGCTGGCGACGCAGCGCCCGCTGCTGCACGGCACGCAGGTCATGGCCATCGACGCGGACGGTTCCCTGCTGCGGGTCGTAGAAGCGCGCCACCAGCTTGGCGAAGGTGGACTTGCCGGCGCCGGTGGCGCCGACCAGCGCCAGCGTCTGCCCCGGCGGCACGTGCAGGTTGGCGTCGCGGAGCGCCCAGGCCTCGGTGCCGCCGCTCCCGGGTGCGCCGGGCTCGTCCGCGTAGGAGAACCAGACGCCGTCGAGTTCGATCTCGCCGCGCAGCGTCCCCGGATCGATCGCGCCCGGCGCGTCGACCATGTCGGGCGGCGTGTCGAGCAGGTCGAAGATCTTGTCGAGCGCCGCCATCCCCTGCTGGTAGGTCGTGTACAGCTGGCTCAGTTCCTGGATCGGTTCGAAGAAGCGGGTGAGGTAGCTGACGAAGGCGACGACGACGCCGACTTCGATCGCCCCGTCGACCGCCTGGGTGCCGCCGTAGAGGAGGATCACCGCCGTCCCCACCGCCGCCAGCAGTTCGACCGCCGGGAAGTAGGAGGCGTTGAGGTAGACGGTCTTCATGTTGACGTCGCGGTTTTCCTCGTTCAGCCGGGTCATCGCCGCCTGGTGGCGCGCCTCCTGGCCGAAGCTGCGCACGATCCGCACGCCACTGAGGGTTTCCTGCAGGTAGGCGGTGACCGCCGCGATCCGCTCCCGCGTCGCCCGGTAGGCCCCGGCGGAGACGATCCGGAAGATCACGCTCGCCACCGCCAGCAGCGGGAAGGTGACGAAGGTGATCAGCGCCAGCTTGACGTCGAGGAAGAGCATGATCACGACCACCCCGACCAGGGTGAGGCTGCTACTGAAGATCGTCACCAGGCCGTTCGTCACCAGCTGGTTCATCGCTTCGACGTCGTTGGTCATCCGCGAGATCAGCACCCCGGGGCTGCGGCGGGTGAAGAAGCCGATCGACATCGACTGCAGGTGGGTGAAGATCCGCTCGCGCAGGTCCTGCAGCGCCCGCGTGCCGACCCAGCCGACCAGGTAGCTCTCCCAGTAGGTGGCGATCGCGTAGAGGACGGTGGCGAAGACGAAGGCGGCGACGATCCAGTCCAGGGCGGCGACGTCGCCGGCGCGGATGCCGCTGTCGATCGCCTTCCCCAGCAGGTAGGGAGGGGCGAGCGCGGCGGCGGTCTCCAGCAGCAGCGCCGTGAACATCAGGACCAGGCGGGTGCGATAGGGCCGCAGCAGGCGGACCATCCAGCGCACCTTGCGCCCGCGCTGGTCCTGGCCGCGGAGCAGCCGCCAGAGGTCGGCGAAGAGCCGGCCGACGTTGCCGATCGCGCTCCCCTCGCCGTTCACAGCCGCGCCACCTCCTCCCGCTCCTCGAGGTCGCGCTGGAGGAAGACCGAGTCGGCGAGCCCGTGCTCGGCGATCTCGCGGTAGAAGCCGCAGCCCGCCAGCAGCTCCTCGTGGCTGCCGCGGTCGACGATCGTGCCGGCGTCCATCACCACGATCTCGTCGGCGAGCGAGACGGTCGAGAGGCGGTGGGCGATGATGAAGGTCGTCCGCCCGGCCATCGCCTCGCGCAGGCCTGCCTTGATCGCCGCCTCGGTGGTCGCGTCGACCGAGGAGGTGGCGTCGTCGAGGATCAGGATGCGCGGGTCGGCGAGCAGGGCGCGGGCGATCGCCACCCGCTGGCGCTGGCCGCCGGAGAGGGTGAGGCCGCGCTCGCCGACGCGGGTCTCGTAGCCGTCGGGCAGCTCATTGATGAAGCCGTCGGCCTGGGCGCGGCGGGCGGCGGCTTCGATCTCCTCCAGCGTCGCCTCCTGGCGCGCGTAGGCGATGTTCTCGGCGACGCTGGCGGTGAAGAGGAAGCTGTCGTCGCCGACGAATGCGATCTGCGAGCGCAGCGAGTCGAGGTCGACGCCGCGTACGTCCGCTCCGTCGACGAGGACTGACCCCTCGCTGGGGTCGTAGAGGCGCGCGATCAGCCCGACCAGGCTCGTCTTCCCCGAGCCGGAGGGCCCGACCAAAGCGACCGTCCTTCCGGCCGCGACGTCGAGGTCGACGCCCGTGAGCGCGGGCGAGCTGCCGTCGTAGCGCAGGGTCACCCCGCGCAGCTCGACGGCGCCGCCGCCTGCGGGGAGCGCCGGTGCGCCAGGCGGGCTCTGGATCGCCGGTTCGCGGTCGAGGATTTCGAACATGCGGTTGCCGGAAGCGACCGCGCGCTGGGCCATCCCCAGCGCCATGCCGAGCGAGCGCATCGGCCCGGCCAGCATCCCGACGTAGGAGTAGAAGGCGACGAAGGCGCCGAGGCTGAGGCTGCCGTCGATCACCTCGCGGCCACCGATCAGGAGGACGAGGGCGATCCCGATCTGCGGCAGCAGCCCGATCAGGGGCGAGAAGAACGCCTGCACCCGGGTGGCGTAGATGCTCTGGTCGAAGACCCGGGCGACCGCGCGCTGGAAGCGGTGGAGCTGGTGTTCCTCGCGTGCGAACGCCTTGACGATGCGGATGCCGGAGACGTTCTCCTCCGCCTCGGCGGTCAGCTCGGCGACCCGCTGCTGGACCTCCTGCTGCGCGGGGCGCGAGATCTGGCTGTATCTCGTCGCGGTGAGGATCACGAACGGCGCCGGGATCAGCGCCAGCAGCGCCAGCAGCGGGTTGATCGCGATCATCACCACTGCCGCCAGGGTGATCGTCAGCAGGTTCTGGGTGATGAAGATCAGGCCGTAGCCGAGGAAGAAGCGGATCGCCTGCAGGTCCACGGTCGCCCGCGACATCAGCTGACCCGTCTGCTGGGAGTCGAAGAAGCCGAGGTCGAGCCGCTGCAGGTGTGCGTAGAACTGCTGACGCAGGTCGAATTCGACCGCCAGTGAGACCTTGCCGGCGACCAGACGCCGCACCACGGTCAGGCCCAGGCGCAGGATGCCGGCGCCGACGATCGCCAGCGCGAGCGGCAGCAGGTCGGGCTTGTCGCCGTCCTTGACCGCGTTGACGGCTTCGCCGACCAGCCAGGGGATCAGCACCGTCATCCCCATCGCCGCCCAGGCGAAGATCAGCGACCCCCACAGCTGCGCCCGGTAGGGGCGCAGGTATCCCATCAGGCGGCGGTAGGTGCGCACCTACTTACTATACAAAGTGAAGTATTGAGGTCGAGTCCGTGAAAAACCTTGTAGAGCAAGGAATTTCACAGACTCGCGCTATTCGAGTCTGGCTGCGGCCTTGGCGCTGGGGACTTTGCCGTCTTCGCACTTTTTCGCGTGGTGTCCCGGCGGCTGCAAGATTTGGAAGTTGGTGACGCCGTGGAACTGGGTCGGGGCGCCGTTGTTCTGGGCGAGGTTGACGATCAGGCGGTAGAAGCCCGGGGGGAGGTCGTGGTAGTAGATCTCGGGCCGGGTGGCGGGGGAGTAGCTGCCGGCGCTGCCGATCCGCTCGGCCAGCACCCCGTTCGGCCCCGCGTAGCGGGCGTAGTCGAAGGAGCTTCCGAGCAGGCGCCCGTTTCCGATCGGGCTGTTGATCGCTTTTTCGAGTTTCGCCGGGAGGACGCAGTCGGGGACGCGCTTGAGGCTGAAGCGCAGGTGGCCCTCGTCGAGCTGCGGTTCGCCGCCGAACCGGTGCGGCGCCAGCTGGAAGTTTTCGACCTGGACCTTGACCACCGCGGCGCGGGCGGTCTGGCGGGCGCCGTTGCGGGGGGAGACGATTGCTACCGTCGGTTCGCCCGGCACCGCCGGAGCTGCGGCGGCGGCGCCGGTCGATTCCTCGGAGCCGCCGAAGACGAGGGCGAGGGCGAGGGCGATCGCGGCCAGCGCGACGGCCGCCAGAGTTGCAGTCCTTGCCCGCATCGGAGCGGGAAGATTACGCGTAAGAACCAGATTTCAGCCCTCGCCGTCCTGGCGCTGACGCTCACGATGGCGCCGGCGGCGCCGGCGGTCGCCGCCGGCGAAGGCGGCTACGCCGGACGCGTCGACGTCTTCGCCGGCACCCGTCCCGGCCCCGGCACCTTCGGCGGCGGCCACAACTTCCCGGGTGCCTCGCTGCCGTTCGGGATGGTCCAGTGGAGCCCCGACACCACCCCCGCGGCCCCGCACTCGGGCGGCTACGACTACCGCGACAGCCACGTCTCCGGCTTCAGCCTCACCCACCTCAGCGGCGCCGGCTGCGCCCTCTACGGCGACTTCCCCTTCCTGCCGACGACCGAGCCGCTGACCGGCTCTCCGGCGGCCCCCGGCGGCGGGCTCGACGGCCAATTCGAGCCAGGTTTCTCGCACGCGCACGAGAGCGGCCGGCCGGGCTCCTACTCGGTCGAGCTCAACCCGGTGCACGGCGGCGCCATCGGCGTCTCGCTGACCGCGACCACCCGCACCGGGATGGCTCGCTTCACCTTCCCGAGGAACCCGCACGCGAGCGTCCTGATCGACGCCGGCGGCAGCGCCCAGCCGGACGACCTCGCGGCGGTCTCGGTCGACGCCGGGCGGCGGGAAATCTCCGGCACCGCCTCCAGCGGCCTCTTCTGCGGCCAGCGGCCGCGCTACCGCGTCTACTTCGCCGCCGTCTTCAGCCGCCCCTTCGCCGCCTACGGGACCTGGAAGGAAGGGGGGCTGGAAGCGGGGGGGACGACGGCCGAAGACGCCTCCAACCCGCCGATCGACCCGCAGAGGACCGCGCAAGCCGGCGCCTACGCCACCTTTGACACCCAACACAACCGCGTCGTCGCCGTCCGCGTCGGCGTCTCCTTCGTCAGCGTCGAAGGCGCCCGCGCCAATCTCGTCGCCGAAAGCGGCGACGCCTCCTTCGGCGCCGTGGCGGCCCGCGCCAGCCGCCGCTGGAACCAGGCGCTGGGGCGGGTCCGGGTCAGCGGCGGCTCCCGCCGCCACCTCGACACCTTCTACACCGCCCTCTACCACGCCCTGCTGGCGCCGCGGACGTTCAACGACGCAGACGGCGCCTACCCGGGGATGGACGGCGCCGTCCACCGCGTCCACGGCCGCACCCAGTACGCCGACCTCTCGGGCTGGGACGTCTACCGCACCGAGATCCCGTTGCTGGCATTGCTGGTTCCGAAGCGGGCCGGCGACGTCGCCCGTTCGCTGCTCGCCGACGCAGCCCAGAGCGGCTGCCTGCCCCGCTGGCCCTACGCGAACGGCCAGAGCATGACGATGGTCGGCGACTCCGCCGACCCGATGCTCGCCGCCGCCGCCGCCTTCGGCGCCCGCTTCGACCGCCACGCCGCCATGGCGGCGATGGTCCGCGGCGCCACCGAAACCTGCCGCAGCCCGAACGGCGAATACGTCGAGCGCCAGGGGCTGCCGGAATACCTCCAGCTCGGCTACGTCCCCTTCGACTCCGACACCAACCGCCGCAACGCCAACTCGCTCTTCGGCGATCCGGATGCGGTCTGGGGCTCGGCGGCGACGACGCTCGAGTACGCGGTCGACGACTACGCGATCGCCCGGCTCGCGGTCCGCGCCGGCGAGCACGCCACCGCGGGCGCCTTCTTCGCCCGATCGCGCGCCTGGCGCCGCCTCTTCGACCCGGCGAGCGGGATGATCGAGCCGCGCTACGCCGCCGGCGGCTTTCCTCAGCCTTACGACAACCTGCAGGGCGGCGGCTTCGTCGAGGGGGATTCGGCTCAGTACACCTGGATGGTCCCCCAGGACCCGCGCGGCCTCGCCGCGGCGATGGGCGGCCGCGGGCGCGCGGCCCAGCGCTTGGAGCGCTTCCTCCGCGCGCTCAACGCCGGGCCCGGCGGCACCCACACCGACCATGCCCTGCTCGGCAACGAGCCGACCCTGCACACGCCCTGGCTCTTCGACTGGCTTGGGCAGCCCTATCGCACCCAGAAGGCGGTGCGGCGGGGGCTGTCGCTCTACCGCCCCGCTCCGGACGGCTACCCGGGCAACGACGACCTCGGGACCCTTTCGGCCTGGTACGTCTTCGGCGCCCTCGGGCTCTACCCCGAGGTGCCCGGCAGCGACGTCCTCGCGCTCGCCAGCCCGCTCTTCCGCCGGGCCGAAGTCCGCCTCCCGCACCGCCGCCGGGCGGTGATCTCGGCCTCCGGGCGCGGTATCTACGTGCAGTCGCTGCAGCGCGACGGCCGCCCCTACGCACGCCCCTGGACCACCTACCGGACGCTCGCCAAGGGCGCCGACCTCAGCTTCGAGCTCGGCCGCCGCCCCGATCGTCGGTGGGGTGCAAAGGTGGGCCAGGCGCCTCCAGCGGGTACCAGCGGTTTTTAGGACCCGCTTAGCTGCCGTTCAGGGACGGCTCAGCGACCAAACCCAACCTCCAATTTGCGTGGAAACCTATGCCCCACCTCTGGCGGTACCGCCCGTCTCGGCACCGCCCTCCAGCGAGGCACAGCCCCGCAACCTGGCCCTGCCCCTGGCGCTTGCCGGAGTGATCGCCGGCGCCGCCGCGCTGCGTTTCGCCGGTCTCGGCATCCAGAGCTATCACCACGACGAGGTGATCACGGCGATGCGGGTGATCCCCGGCAGCTTCGCCCACATGCTGCACGAGGTGAAGGTGAGCGAGTCGAATCCGCCGCTCTACTACGTCCTCGCCTGGGTCTGGGCCAAGCTCTTCGGCCGCGGCGAATTCGAGCTGCGCGCGCTCTCGGCACTGTTCGGGACCGCGGTCGTCCCGGTCGCCTACCTCGTCGGCCGCCGCTTGGCGAGCCGCCGCGCCGGGCTGATCCTGGCGGCGCTCGCGGCCGTCAACCCGATGCTGATCTGGTACTCGCAGGAGGCCCGCTCCTACGCCCTGCTGGTCTTCTTCGGCGCGCTCTCCTGCTACTTCTTCCTGCGCGTGCTCGACGAGGCGCGGGGGAGGGACCTGGCGCTCTGGGCGCTGAGCTCGGCGCTGGCTCTCTGCAGCCATTACTTCGCCGCCTTTCCGGTTGCGATCGAGGCCGCCTGGCTGCTGGTCTCGCTGCGGATCCTCTGGAGGCTGGTCCTGCCGGCGGTGGCGGCCGTCGCCGCAACCGGCGCCGCGCTGCTGCCCCTGCTGAGCGCGCAGGTCAACGCCACCCACATCGGCTGGATCGAAAAGAGCCGGCTGCCGACGCGGTTCCTCGAAGCCGGCGCCAGCTTCCTGATCGGCGAAACCGGCCATGTGATCGCCGAGCCGGTCCGCTACGGCTACGCGATCCTGCCGGCTGTCGCGGTCGCCGCGGCGCTCGCGCTCCTGGCGTTGCGGGGGGATTCCCGCGAGCGCTACGGCGCCGGGATCGCGCTGGTGCTGGGCCTGGGAGTGGTGGCGCTGGCCGGCCTCGCCGCGCTGGTCGGCAAGGACTACGTGGTGGAGCGGAACCTGCTGCCGGCGCTGCTGCCGCTGGCGGCGGTCGTCGCCGTCGGCTTCTCGGTGGGATCGGGACGGCGGATCGGCGCCGTGCTGGCGATCGGCCTCTGCGCCTACTGGCTCGCCTTCGACGCCTACGTGACCCAGAAACCGAACCTGCAGCGGCCCGACTTCCGCGCCCTCAGCCAGGCGATCGGCCCCGCGAAGGCGCCCCGCGCCGTCGTCAGCTGGAAGCTCGCCGCCGACCCGATCCGCTGGTACCTGCCCGGGCAGGTACCGAGGATGTACGGGGGCAGGGAACGGGTGCGGGAAGTAGACCTGGTCGTAAAGCCCCATGCCGCCCGGCGCCCCGTTAACCTGCCGCCTTCCTTCCGCCGGGTGCAGCGCCTGCGGCTCGACCGGCTCACCCTGCTCCGCTACCTCTCGAGGAGACCAGTGCGCATCGACTTCCCGCAACTGAAAGCGCTTCACACCGGCTTCGGCGAGGACGCCGTCGTCCTCAACGGCCCCGCCGGCTGGCACGTCGGCCCGGCCGTCCGCACGCGTTCAGGCGAAAGCGCGTTCCGGTGAGCCCCGCCGGCGAGCTCGCCTACCGGATCGGCGCCGCCGCGCGGCGGCCGGCGACCTGGGTGCAGCTGCTCAAGTTCGGCGTCGTCGGCGGCGGCGGCTACCTGATCAACCTCGCCGTCTTCGCCCTCCTCGTCGGCCTCGGCGTCCACCACACGATCGCCGCCGTCGGCGCCTTCGCGGTCGCCGTCAGCAACAACTTCCTCTGGAACCGCTACTGGACCTTCGGCCCAGGGGACGGCCCCGCCCACTTCCAGGCAGCCCGCTTCTTCGCCGTCAGCCTCGCCAGCCTCGGCCTCAACCTCGCAGTCCTCGAGCTGCTGATCTCCCACCACCTGACGGGTGAATTAGCTGCCCAGGCAATCGCCGTAGCCGTCGCAATGCCCTTCAACTTTCTCGGCAACAAGCTCTGGACGTTCTCCGCCTAACTGTTGATGGGGGGTCGGGTGTCCCCCTCCAGACACTCAACCGCGAGCCATGA
>DASSTG010000002.1:0-44060 GCA_035708105.1 Solirubrobacterales bacterium
CCAGACACTCAACCGCGAGCCATAAGCGAGCGGTGTCTGGAGAGGACCCACCCGACCCCTGCCCACGTCAAGCCGTACAAGCTCCGGTGCTCACCGATTCCGCCGTATGCCGAAGCGCCGCCTGCACCTGCTCGGCCGGAATCGCAAAACCCCCCCGCGGCCCGCTGGTCGTGGCCGCAAACACGGTCCCGACCACCTTCCCGTCGGGGTCGACCAGCGGGCCGCCCGAGTTGCCGCTGCGCACCGCCCCGCTCAGCGCCGTGATCGTCCGCTCGACCGGGCCGTTGCCGTAGGAGTCGTCGCTGATCGTCGCCCGGGTTTCCCCGATCCGCGCCGGCTCCAGGGTGTAGGGGCCGTTTTCGGGATAGCCGAGGACGGCGGCGTCCTCCCCCTCCCGCCGCTTGTCGCTGATCGGCAGCGTCGGCAGCGCCGCCCCCACCCGCAGCAGGGCCAGGTCCTGCTTCGGCTCGTAGAAGATCGGGGTCGCGTCGAGCTCGGCCCCGTCCTGGGTGGTGACGGTGGTGTCGTCGGCGCCGGCGATCACGTGGGCGTTGGTGACGACGATTCCCGGCGCCGCGGCCCAGCCCGAGCCCTCGATCCCGAGGCCGCAGGCCGTGCTCAGCACCCGCACCACCGAGTCGCCGGCCTTGAGGACATCGGGGTCGGAGGCGATCGCGGAGTCCGGCGGGGCGACCGGCGCGGCCGGCCCCAGCACGGTCGGCGCCGGATCGACGCGGTCGAGCGCGTTCAGCAGCGGCCCGGTCGGCGGCAGCACGTCGTTGAGGCTGCGCAGGATCAGCGACTGCTGGATGTCGGCGCGCAGGCGGGCCGTCGAGGGGGCGTGGAGGAGGACGGCGCCGAAGACCCAGGCGAGGCCGAGCGCCACCGAGGCGATCAGCGCCGCCCCGCCGGCGCCGTCGGCCGCCTGCAGGAACGGGCGCCGCAGCAGCCTGTCGCGCAGCCCGAGCGCGAAGCTCTCGACCGTCACCGCCGCCAGCGCCCCGGCCAGCAGCGCCCCCAGCGCGCCGCAAAGCGGGGCGTAGGGCGAATCGGCCCCCTTGGTCAGCAGCAGCGGCCCGATCCGACTGCCGGCGAAGGCCCCGGCGGCGAAGCCGACGAGGGTGAGGGCGCCGACGATCAGGCCCTGTCGGTAGCCCCAGAGGGCCAGGGCAAAGGTGAAGGCCAGGATCGCCCAGTCCAACACAGTCACCCCTGGAATTTCAGCATGCCGGGAGAGGCTCCTTTACCTTTCCGCCGTGAACCGAATGCCCACGGATGCGGAGCGTCGCCGCCGCCTTCTCACCCGCGCCGCGCCGCTGGCGGCGATCGCCCTGGTCGCCTTCATCGTCGGCATCGCCACCGGGGCCTCCGGCTCGCCGGCGAAGGACGCCGCCGGCCGCTTCGCCGGCGCCTGGGCGGAAGGCGACTTCAAGGCGATGTACGAAGAGCTGAACGAAGCCTCGCGGGAGCGGCTCAGTCGCAAGGACTTCGAAGCCGCCTACCGGGCAGCCGAACAGACGGCGACCGCACGATCGATCGACGTGGGCTCACCGGGCGACGCCGAATCGAGCGGCGGCACGACGACGGTGGCGGTGGGCATGGCGGTGCAGACGGTCGCCTTCGGCACGGTCGAACAGGAGCTCCAGGTGCCCTACTCCGACGGCGGCGTCGAATGGAACCAGAGCCTCGTCTTCCCGGGCCTGCGCCCGGGCGAGGAACTCGCCGCCGACGTCGAACTCGCCGAACGGGCGCCGATCCTCGCCCGCGACGGCACGCCGCTGGCCGAGGGCCCGGCCGAAGAACGCGAACACCCGATCGGCAGCGCCGCGATCGACGTCACCGGCGAAGTCGGGGAAGCGCCCGAAGAAGAATGGCCCCTCCTCGCCCGCAGGGGCTTCTCGCCGGAAACCCCGGTCGGCATCAGCGGCCTCGAGCGCGCCTTCAACGCCCGCCTCGCCGGCAAGCCGGGCGGGAAGCTGCTCGCGGTCTCCGGAGACGGCTCATCGGTCCGCACCCTGGCCGAGTCGAAGCCGCAGAAGGGGGCGCCGGTGAAGACGACGATCGATCCCGACCTGCAGCAAGTCTCGGTTTCCGCCCTGGCCGGCCGCGCCGGCGGGGTGGCGGTGCTGGACGCGCAGAGCGGCGACGTGCGGGCGCTCGCCGGCCAGGCCTTCTCCGCCCCTCAGCCGCCGGGCTCGACCTTCAAGATCGTCACCACCACGGCGGCGCTGGAGGCCGGCAAGGTCAGCCTCGACGACGAATTCGAAATCACCAACGGCGTCAACGTCGGCGGCCGCTTCCTCAACAACGCCAACGGCGAGTACTGCGGCGGCACCTTCCGCCAGGCCTTCGCCGAGTCCTGCAACGCGGTCTTCGCCCCGCTGGGGCCGGCGGTCGGCAACGACAAGCTGGTCGAAGTGTCGGAGCGCTTCGGCTTCAACTCGAAGCCGACCCTGTATGCGCCGAAGATCATCCGCGAAGTCGATCCGGAGGAACCGTCGATCCCGACCGAAATCGGCGAAGAAATCGATCTCGGGGTCTCGGCGATCGGCCAGGGCGAAGTGCTGGCGACGCCGCTGGAGATGGCGAACGTGGCGCAGACCGTGGGCAACGACGGGCTGCGGATGCCGACCTCGATCGTCGCCAACCAGAAGCTGCGGCCGCAGGCCGAACCGGTGCGGGTGATGTCGCCGAAGATCGCCAACGAGCTGACCGAACTGATGATCGGCGTCGTCACCGAAGGGACCGGCACCGCCGCCGCCATCCCCCAGGCCCAGGTCGCGGGCAAGACCGGCACCGCCGAGCTCGGCCCGAAGCCGGGCGAAGAGAACTCCGAAAACCCGGTCCAGATCAAGGACGCCTGGTTCTCCGCCTTCGCCCCGGCAGACAAGCCGAAGCTGGCGGTCGGGGTGCTTCTCATAGAAGCTGAAGCGGCCGGTGGCGAAGTAGCCGCCCCGATAGCTGCCGAAATCTTCTCAGCCGGCCTATGAGTGTGGAGGGGGGCGGGGTACCCCCTCGCTGGACACTCAACATCGAGCCATAAGCGAGATGTGTCCGGGGAGGGGGTACCCCGCCCCCCTCCGCCCAGGCTTAGAGGTCCAGCGTTACTTCGCCCTTTTCTTCTGCGCCTTCTATGTGCAGAGTCAAGGGGCGGTTCTCGGAGGCTTCTTCCGGGAGGAGGAAGATTGCGACCGAGCCCTCGATCGGCCCCTGCTGGGCGGGGGAGTCGAGCACCGGGATCTGTTCTTCGGGTTCGACCGTGCCTTCGAACGGCAGCGCGAAGATGCTTTCGCTCGGGATCGATTTGTATTCGTTGTCTTCGGCGTCGGTGATCGTCAGCGTCGAGGGCAGCGTCTGCGGTTCGTCGCTTTCGTTCTGCACTTCGAAGAAGATGCCGAAGTAGGTTTCGCCTTTCGGCGGTTCCGGCTGTCCTTCGAGGTAGGCCGCGTCCTCGGTGTCGTTCGGGTTGAGGTAGCGCGAGAAGGTGACGTTGTACTTGAGCTCTCCGAGCTGCAGGGGCTCGCCCTCGTTGGTGTGCTTGGAGTTGCTCGAGTAGCCGCAGGCGGAGACCCCCGCGCCCAGCGCGAGAAGCGCCAGGAGGGCGAAGAGCGGCAGCAGCGTGCGGCGGGCGGGGTGCATCGCGGCGCGGAGTCTATATATCGCTAGGGGATGCCCGTCGCGTACCGGTTGCCGCCGGCGACCGCGACCCGATCGGCGATCGGCCGCTCGGACTCGATCTGGTCCCGCAGGCGGCGCAGCGCCTGGCGCCAGCCGCGCTCCAGCCAGAAGGAGCCGCCGCTGAGGAGCTCGAGGACGCGGTCGACCGCGGTCGGTTCGGTCCAGTGGCTGACGCGGACGGTGCAGAGCGGCCCCGGCCCCTCCCGCAGCTCCCAGACGAGGTGGCTGCGGATGCGGTTGCCCCGGCCGGCCTCGCCTTCCTCGACGATCTGGAACGGCTCTTCGAGGGAGACGATCGCACTGTCCATCCAGACCTTGCGCAGCGGCGCCTTGACGCAAAAGCGGGCGCCGGCGCCGATTCCGACCGGGTCGATGCGGGTGAGGTGGAAGCGGGTGAGGAAATGGTCGGTGAAGGAGGGCCGGGCGGCGAGGTCGGCCAGAACCGCGAAGATCTCCTCGCGGGGGGCGTCGATTTCGATCTCGGCGCTGACCGGGCCCATGCGGGCGCGGAGTCTAGTCCTCACGCCCGAGGGCGACCACATAGGAAATTTGTAGTGACAGCAAAAGGGGCCAGCTCTAGTATCGGATGCAACCAGGAGGAACGACGATCCCCATCTTCGACAGCGTCGGAACCCGCCCGTCCGACGGCGCTTTGACCAGTGGCTCGATGCCCGGCGAGGGCACGTACTTCTGCGTCATCTGCGGCTGGCAGGTGGCGCTGCGGGAGACCGACGAGCTGCCCGACTGCGAACACTGCGGCAGCGCCCGCTTCCGCCGCGACTCGATCTTCGCCTCGCTGCAGGAGCACGGGTCCCCCACCCTCGAATTCGCCCTCACCGCCGAGCACGAGCCGCCCGGCTGGCTCGAGGCGGCGCGCGAGCAGCTGACCGAGCCCGGCTACCACCTGGTGATGCACGAGCGGGGCGAGATCGCCGGCTTCCACCTCGGCGAGGGCTGGTCTAAGATCGGCCGCTGCAGGAAGGCCGAGATCTGCCTCGACGATCCCAGCGTCTCCCGCCGCCACGCGATCGTCGCCGCCGACGGCGAGAAAAGACCCCGCGTCCTCGACGACCGCAGCCTCAACGGGGTGTTCCTCAACGGCCGCAAGGTCGAGTGGGCGGAGCTGAACGACGGTGACGAGCTGACGATCGGCCGCCATCGCCTGTACCTGCTGCGGGTTTAGCACCGCCTCTACCGCGCGCCCGGGTTGCCGCCACTCCCGTCCCTACGATCCCAAGCGGTGAATCCCGGACCTGACGAGCCCCCGCGCCCGCCGGACGAGGAGTCGATCTCGGCCTCGGCCGAGCGCGCCCGCGCCCAGCTCCACGAGGAGATCGAGCGCGTCCGCCGCGGCGTCGAGCAGATGCTCGACGAGCAGAACGCCCCCCTCAACTCCGACCTGCGCCGCGAGCTGGACACGATGCAGGAAGACCTCCGCCGCTACGTCAAAATTCGCATCCGCAAATCCCAAAAACGCACCAATCGCTCGATCCGCCGCCTCGAGGACCGCACCGCCGCCCTCGAGCAACGCCTCGACGGCATCGACGCCCAGCGCCGCCTGGCCGAATGGCGCATCCACACCGACACCGCCCACATGCTCGACGGCCTTCTGGAAGAGGTCCGGGCGATCGCGGATCGGCTGGAGGGGAGCGCCCGTTAGCAGTTGGGCGCCAGCGGGGTTAGTTATGGCCGTGTAGCAACCAGAACTACCACCGCTCCCAATTACTCCGTCGAGATGCTCGGGTCCGCCTGGACCTTGAGCGGGACGATCATCAGGAAGTTGCTCGTCGCGTCGGCGGCCAGGTCAAGGACGCGCCGGGCCTCCTCGTCCTGGCCGGTGGCGCGGAGCTCATCCGCGTAGCCGCCCAGGAGGTCGTCGAGGTCGATCAGGGCCTCGGCGTCGAGGTCCTTGAGTTCGACTTTGGCGCCCCTGCCGAGACGGCGTTCGATCGCCGCCCGGTCGATGCCGAAGGCGTTCTGGCGGACGTAGACGCGGCCGCCGGTCATGCCGGCGCAGGCCCAGGGGCCGATGTCGCCCAGCACCGCGGCGCGGCCGCTGGTCATGTACTCGAAGGCGAAGCCCTTGGCGTTGGCGCGGTCGGCCATGGCGCCGCGGCCGTCGTCGATCGGCCCCTCCGGCTCGCCGGCCAGGACCACGTCGGCGCCCGAGAGGCGGATGCAGAAGCGGGAGTCGGCGCTGCCCTGGACATAGAGCTTGCCGCGCTGCGCGCCGTAAGCGAAGGACTTGCCGACCGAGCCGTTCAGCCGCTTGCCCTTGGCTCCCTTGCCCTTGAGGATGGCGATGGTGCCGCCCAGCATCGTCTTGCCGACGCCGTCCTGGGCCCCACCCTCGACGCGGATGTTGACGCCGTAGCTGTTGAAGGCGCCGAGCCCCTGCCCCGCCACCGAGCCGCCGTTGAACTCGAGGCTCGCCAGATCCTCGCCGTCGCCCCCCTCCGGGCCGCCGTCGAAGATCCGCCAGCGGGCCAGCGCTCCCGCCAGCTCGGTCCCGAGCACGCGGTCGTTGGCGTCGGTCGCGCGCGGGAACTGGCTGCGGACCTGGGAGCCGCCGCAGACTTCCGGCGCCAGCGCCGCGATCTGGCTCGAGGCCTCCTTCGCCTCCATCCGGATCGGCCGCGCCATCACCAGGCCGGCTTCGGCCCGCGCGTCGGCCTCCTCGGCCACCGGCAGGTCGAGCGGTTCGAGGTCGAGGAACTCCTCCAGCGGCGTGATCAGCGGCGCCAGGTCGATCCGGTCCTTCATCGCCGCCTGCTCGAGCAGGTCGTAGCGGCCGACCAGGTCCTGGGCGCGCTCGTAGCCGAGCGACGCTACCACCTCCTTGACCTCCTCGCCCATCGCCTGGAAGAAGCGGGCGCAGCTCTCGGCGGCACTGTCCACCTCCTGCGGGGTGAACTTCTTCAGCCCGTGCGCCTGTGCTTCCTCGGGCGTCTCGATCTGGGTGGCGATGCCGACGTGGCAGGTGTCGAGCTGGCAGCCGCGGCAGATCGTGCAGCCGAGGCTGACCATCGCCAGGGTGCCGAAGCCGACCCGGTTTGCGCCCAGGCAGTGCAATTTGACGATGTCGTGGCCGGTCCGGTAGCCGCCGTCGGCCCAGATCTCGACCCGGTTGCGCAGCCCGGCCTCCATCAGCGCCCGGTGCACGGCGCGGGTGCCGATGTCGCTCGGCAGCCCGACGTGGCGCAGCGCGTGCTGGCGCGCGGCGCCGGTCCCCCCCTCGAAGCCCGAGAGCGTGATGATGTCGGCGCCCGCCTTGGCGATCCCGAGCCCGATCGTGCCGATGTTCGGCACCACCGGGACCTTGACCGAGACCCGCACGTCCGGGTTCACCGTCTTCAGCTCGTCGATCAGCTCGGCCAGGTCCTCGATCGAGTAGAGGTCGTGGTTGTTCGAGGGTGAGATCAGGTCGGTGCCGGGCGAGGCGTTACGCGCGGCGGCAACCTTCTCCGAGACCTTCTTGCCGGGCAGGTGGCCGCCCTCGCCGGGCTTGGCGCCCTGGCCGATCTTGATCTCGGCGACGTAGGAGCTGTTCAGCATCTCCGCCGAGACGCCGAAGCGCCCGGAGGCAACCTGCTGCCCGCGCCATTTGCGGTACTTGCCGTACATGTCGCGGATCTCGCCGCCCTCGCCGTTGATGCAGAGGACGTTGATCGCCTTCGCGGCGTCGGCGTAGGCGCGGAAGGCCGGCTCGGACTGCGAGCCGAAGCTCATCGAGGAGATCACGATCGGATAGTCGTGATGGCCGACGCCGGCGTCTACCCCGGCCGGATCGACCGCCGGGCGATCGCCCTTCAGCCCCATGATGTGGCGCATCGAGATCGGGTTCTGCTTCTCCAGCTCCCGCACTTTCTCCGAGTACTCCCCGTAGGTGCCGGTGCCGTTGGCGGTTGCGATCGCCGCCTTGTAGACCTTCGGGTAGAAGCGGAACGTCTTCGCCGGTTTCGCCGCCGCGTCGTCGCCGCTGAGCGCGTGGGCGCGGGCGTTGGTGTCCTCGTCGAGGTCGGCAAAGCCCGTCCCCGCCGTCTCGGAGGCGGCATAGAACTCGGTCTGGAAGATCTCGGCCAGCTCCGGCTTGATCCCGATCGAGCTGAACTGGCGCGCGTAGCCGCGGACCTCGTGGATGCCGATCGTCGAGATCACTTTCTCGATCCCTTTGCGCAGCGCCGCGCAGAGGTTGGAGACGTCGTTCTCGTAGTCCTCGACGCAGATCACCTCGACCATCACGTATGGGCAGACGCCGTTGGCGCCGAGGCCGAGGGCCAGCATCACGTCGTGGACGTTGCGGATCGCCGCCGAGCGCAGGACGATCCCGCAGCGCCGGCGCAGGTTCTCTTCGCCGGGCTCGACTTTGAACAGCTTCAGCGCCTGATCGACGGCCGAGACCGCCAGGTGCGGGTCGAGGTAGCGGCGGTCGGCTTCGTAGACGGTCCGGTCGGTGAGGACGAGCAGCTCGCAGCCGTTGCGGACCTTCTTCACCGCCTCCTGCTTGATCCGGTCGATCGCGCCCTTGGTCGTCTCCGACTCGAGCAGGGAGATGTCGACCGCGGCGGCGCGGCCGCGAAACTCCTCCCAGAGGTCCTCGAGCAGGTAGGTGTCGTGCTCGCGGGCGATCCTCCGGTAGGGCTCTTCGGCCAGCGGCGCCAGTTCGTGATGGCCGCCGAGGATCACCGGGAAGCCGGTTTCGACGGTGCCGGTGTCCTCTCCGGCGTTGTCGAGCGAGGGCCGCCGCCCGAACAGGGCGCGGGTCGAGAAATGCTCCATCTCCCGTTCGCGGTCGATCGCCGGGTTGGTGACGACGGCGACCGTCTCCTTGAAGTAGTCGGCGAGGTTCTGGCGCTCGGGCGAGAGCGCCGCCAGCGGCCCGTCGTAGCCGAGCGAGCCGACCGGCTCGGCCCCGTTGGAGGCCATCTGCTGGACCAGTTTGACGTCGTCGCGCTGCCAGCCGAAGCCGGCGAGGACGCGGTCGGAGACCCTGACCGGCTCCTCGGGGCCGGCGTCGGTGTATCCCGGCACGTCCTGGCCCTCGAGCGGCCCGCCGGTCTCCAGCGCCCGCTCGTAGCCGCCGACCGACTCGGCGCCGTTGCGCACCAGCCAGCGGTCGCGGACGATTCGCAGCATCTCGTCGTGCGGGTGCAGGCTCGTCCCGCGGGCGCCGCGGTCGATCAGCACCAGCACCTTCTCGCCGGGGGCGAGCGGCTTCGGCTCGCCGGTCATCTTGGCGACCGGGACGACGCCGGGCTCGGAGCTGAAGACGTAGTCGGCTTCGGTCTCCACCTGCCAGAGCGGGCGCAGGCCCATCGCGTCGGCGGAGAAGACGCATTCGTCGGCGTGACGGGCGATCAGCGCCACCGGCCCCTGCGCGAACGGGCCCATCGTCTGGTGCAGGTACAGGTAGAAGGCATGGAGGTCGGCGGGAAGGCCGCGGATCTCCTCGACGATCGGCGGCACGACCATCTCCATCGCCTCGGCGAGGCTGAAGCCCTCGCGGCTGACCAGGGTGTCGATCGTGCGGTTGAGGTCCTGCGAGTCGGAGGAGTCGGGCTGGATCGGGACCGCCAGCATCTTCGCCTCCTGGCGCAGCTGCTGGATCGTGTTGATCTCGCCGTTGTGGCCGAGGACGGAGAACGGCTGCACCCGCTTGAAGGAGGGCCAGGTGTTGGTCGAGTAGCGGTTGTGGCCGAAGCAGCCGATCGTCTCGAAGCGGGGGTCGCGCAGGTCCGGGTAGTACTCGCCGAGGACGCTCGGCGCGCCCATCACCTTGTAGACGCAGGTGGTGGCGGAGAGGGAGGGGATGTGGACGTCCAGCTCTTTCTCCAAATCGATCATCAGGTCGAAGAGGACGTCGTCGCGGGTCTTGGCGTCGGTGACGAGGCCGGCGACCTGCCAGAAGATCGGCTCCTCCTCGCGCGCGGTCGGGCCCAGCGCGGGTGAGTTGACGACGCCGATCCGCTCGGCGAGCACGCGGAAGCCGCCTTCGGCGAGCAGCTCGCGGGCGTCGTGCTTGACCTTCTCGGCGTCCTGGGAGCGCTCGATGAAGATGTGGGCGACGGCGAAGGCGTCGTCGGTGGCGAGCGAGGGGTCGTGGCCGCCGGAGCGGACCTCCTCGGCCCAGATCTTGCGCGGGATGTCGAGCAGCACGCCGCAGCCGTCCCCCTCGCCGTCGACGTTGCCAGCGCGGTGGAGCATCTTCTGCAGGGCGGGGATCGCCAGCTCGATCGGTTCATGGCTCGGCGTCGCGTCCTTGCGGACCGAGGCGTAGATCGCGCACGCGTCCTTGTCCTCGACGCTGGGCGGAGAGACCAGTGGTCGGTAAGGGCGCTCTGGCGAATAGCGCTCGACCGGAGCGCTGCGATCGGACTGGGTCTTCAATTTTGACCTCCCGGGTTCCACGCCTTCTTCGAGCGGGCGCGCGACGGGTTGACGAGTCCCGGAATTATAAGCGGGGGTGGAAACTCTCCCCCCACTTGCTCGGTTTTTCTCGCGTTATGCGGGGATTCTCAGGCCCAGGACATGGGCTCGTAGCCGCCGTCGGGCTGGACGCCGATCAGCAGCGCCGTCACCTTGGCGTCGGAACGGTTGAGGATCTGACGCGTGGCGGCGGGCTCGATCGAGGCGTAGGTGCCGGCCGGCGCCGGGTGGTCCTCGCCGTCGAGCCGCATCACCGCCTCCCCCTCGAGGATCGCGTAGAGCTCCACCTGGCCGCTCTGGGCCTCGTCGTGCTCGGGGATCTGACCTCCTGGCCCGATCTCGACCAGGTTGTAGCCGAAAGCGCCGGTCCCGAGCGCCTTGCGCGCCAGCAGCCAGCTGCAGTCCCCGGAGCCCTCCATCCGCTCGAACTCATCCCGGTTCTTGATCGTGTAGTTGGCCATGAAGCGACCCTAACGCGCCCCCGGCTCACATGCACCCGGATCCTCAGAGGCTCCACTCGGGCTCGAAGGCGTTCCTGGCGAGGACCTTCGGCTTGCCGCCCTTGTAGGGGATGCGGACCACGTCGTGCCGGCTGCCGGGGTCGAAGCCCCCTTCGAAACCGAGGACGAACTTGCCGTCACTGGAAAGGGCGGTGCCGACGAAGCCCTGCTCACCCGCCTTGCCGATTAGCTTCTGGCTGCCGGTCCGGGGGTTGACCTTGACCGCGTAGCTCGTGTCCTGACCCTCGAACTCGGCGAGTAGCTGGTTGCCGCTCGCCGACCAGGCGGTCGGGAAGAGGCCCTGCAGCAGCGGATCTACCTTGGTATGGGTAAGGCGCTTGACCCCCTTGCCGTTCGGGTTCATCAGGTAGAGCTCGTTCTTCGGCCCGTATTTGCGCTTCTTCGCGTCGACGGCCTTGACGAAGACGATTTCCTGCGGTCCCCAGAGCGGGTACGAGGAACGGCGGTCGCTGGTCAGGCGCTGCGGAACCACGGCCTTGACACTGACCGCGCCGGGAGGCAGCACTTCGGTCCGGTAGATGTCACTGCGCAGCGGGAACCTTTCCGCGCCTGCCATCGCATAGACGAGCTCGCCGCCGTCAGGAGAGAAGCTGACGCCGCTGAAGAAGCCGTGCGCGAGCGTCCGCTGCGCTCCGGTTTCAGTACTGATCAGGACGAGGCGCTGCTTACCCAGTTCCGGACCGAGCACCGCGACGATCAGCTTCGAATCGGGCGACCAGTCGAAGACTTCGGGGAGGCGCCAACCTTTGACCAGGACCGTCGGCGGCGCGCTGCCATCAACGGGCGCGAGGACCATTTCCGGCTTGCTCTTCAGCGACACCCCCTGGCGCAGCAGGGCGACGATCTTCCCGTCCGGCGAGACGTGCGGGTCTTCCCCCGCCACCAGCTTCTTCGCACCGGAGCCCTCGTCGCCAGCGACGAAGACGGTCGGGTGCGCCGGGTTGCGGACGAAGGCGAGCGTCGCCTGCGCGGCAGCCGGGACGACGAGCAGCACGGCGAGGACGAGAATGGACAGAGGCGGCAGCAGCTTCTTCCCGATCGGCATGCGTCGACTCTAACCACGCAGCCGGGCGACCTGTCCCGGGCCGACGATCGCGGCTACGACCAGCCCGATCCGCACCACCAGGCCATCTCAGAGCTCGGGGACGTCGGCGCCCAGGGGGCTGAACGGCAGTCGGCGCACCTCGGCCCAGCCGGCGCAGCGCTCCTCCAGCGCCGCCGCCACGCTGCCCGCGTCCTGCCAGGTGGTCCAGACGAGGACGGTGGGGCCGGCGCCGGAGATCGTCGCCCCGAGCGCCCCAATCTCGCGGGCCGAATCGACGATCTCCATCGAGCGCGGGTAGAGCCCGCGGCGCCGCTCCTGGTGGATGCGGTCGTGGAGGCCCTGCGCGAGCAGGTCGAGATCGGCGCTGCGCAGGCCCAGCACCAGTGTCGCCGCGGCGGAGACGTTGGCGACGGCGTCGGCGAGCGGCAACTCGGCCGGGATCGCCTCCCGCGCCCGCTCGGTCGAGACCTCCTCGGGCGGGATCACGACGATCCCCTCGAGCCCCTCCGGCGGGTCGAAGCGCGCCGCCGCGGGTCCGCTCTCCCCCGCCCGGCAGACGACGAAGCCGCCGTAGATCGCCGCCGCGACGTTGTCGGGGTGGCCCTCGATCGCGGTCGCCCGCGCCAGCATCTCCTCCTTGGAGAGCGCCAGCTCGTACAAGTGGTCGGCGGCGGCCAGCCCGGCGACGATCGCCGCCGCGCTCGAGCCGAGCCCGCGCGCAAGCGGGATCTCGCTGCGCAGACGGAAGGCGATCCCGTCCGCCGGCCGCAGGCTCTCGAACGCCCGCACGATCAGGTTGTCGCGCCCGGTCGAGACCCCCAGCCCGCCGTCGTCGAAGGAGAACTCGCCGCTCTCCTCCACCTCCAGCTCCAGGTTCAGCGCCATCGCCGCCGCCAGCGCGTCGTATCCGGGGCCGAGGTTGGCCGAGGAAGCGGGAACGCGGACGAGCCGGTGGCGCGTGGTCATGGGCATCTCAATCGAACACGGCGCGCTCGACGGCGCTGAGGTCGTTCTCGCAGTTGATCACCGAAGGGGCTTTGGCGAGGGCGGTGTCGGGGTCCTTGAGGCCGTGGCCGGTGAGGACGCAGACGACGGTCTCGGGCTGCGGCGCGTCTTCGACCGTCGGCAGGCCGTGGGCGAGGAGGCCGGCGACGGAGGCGGCGCTGGCGGGCTCGCAGAAGACGCCTTCGTTGTCGGCGAGCCAGCGGTAGGCGCCCAGGATCTGCTCGTCGGAGACGGCGGCGACGCGGCCGCGGGAGGCGGTGAAGGCGGCCATCGCCTCCTCCCAGCGGGCGGGGTTGCCGATCCGGATCGCCGAGGCGACGGTCTCCGGGTGCTCGACCGGCTCGCCGCGGACCAGGGGCGCCGCACCCTCCGCCTGGAAGCCGTAGAGGATCGGCCCTACGACCTCGTCCTTATCAGGGATGAGGTCCAAGGGAGCCTCGATCGCCTCCTGGAAGCCGCGCCAGTAAGCGGTCACGTTCCCCGCGTTGCCCACCGGGATCGCCAGCGCGCCAGGCATCTCCCCCAGGTCCTCCACCACCTCGAACGCCGCCGTCTTCTGGCCTTCGATCCGGTGCGGGTTGACGCTGTTCACCAGCTCGATCGGGTGCTTCTGCGAGAGCTCGCGGACGATCCGCAGGGCGTCGTCGAAGTTCCCCTGCAGGGCGACCACCCGGGCCCCGTGCATCAGCGCCTGGGCGAGCTTGCCGATCGCGATCTTCCCCTCGGGGACGATCACGGCCCCCCTCAGCCCTGCCCGCGCCGCGTAGGCGGCGGCGCTGGCGGCGGTGTTGCCGGTCGAGGCGCAGATCACCGCCTCCGCCCCGCGCCCCTTCGCCCGCGAGACCGCCACCGTCATCCCCCGGTCCTTGAACGACCCGGTCGGGTTCAGCCCCTCGAACTTGAAAAAAGCGCGCGCCCCGATGCGCTCCGAGAGCCGCGGCGCCTCGATCAGCGGCGTCGAGCCCTCGTTCAGCGTCACCACCGGGTCCGCGGGCTCGAGCGAAAGGCGGTCGCGGTAGCGGTCGATCAGGCCGGCCGCCATCAGCCCCTGCCCCGCATCAATACTCCTCCTCGATGACGCGGATCGAGCGCGGCGCCGCGCGCAGCTCGTCGAGATCCGCCAGCGCCTCCACCGCCGCCGCGAACTTCGACTCCAGGCACTCGTGGATCACCATCACCAGCCGCGCCTCGTCGCCGATCCCGCGCTGGACGACGCTCTTGACCGAGACGCCGTGGTCGCCGAGCACGGTCGCCACCCGCGCCAGCACCCCGGGCTGATCGGCCACCTCGAGGTAGAGGTAGAAGGAGGAGCTGACGTCGGCGACGATCGGCAGCTCGACCCTGGTCTCGTGCACCGGGGCGTCGCCGGCGAGGATCGAGACGACGTCGCCGAGCACCGCCGATGCGGTCTGCAGGCCGCCCGCCCCCGGTCCCGACATCGTCACCTCGCTGATCGCCGGTGCCTCGACCATCACCGCATTGAAAGGGCCCTCGATCGGCGCCAGCGGATGGCCGCGGTAGAGGAAGCAGGGGAAGACGCGGACGCTGATGCCGCCGTCGCGCCGTTCCGCCACGCCCAGGAGCTTCAGCGAGAGGCCGAGCTCCCTGGCGTAAGCGAGGTCGTCGGGCAGGATCCGCTCGATCCCCTCGTAGGTGACCTCGTCGAGGGTGACCGGCGTGTGGAAGGCGAGCCGGGCGAGGATCGCCATCTTCGCCGCCGCATCGGCGCCGCTGACGTCGTCGCTCGGGTCGGCCTCGGCGTAGCCCAGCTCCTGAGCCCGCGCCAGCACCTCGTCGAAGCCGGCGCCGCTCGCCGCCATCTCGGTGAGGATGAAGTTGGTGGTGCCGTTGACGATCCCGAAGACCTTGGAGATCTCGGTGACGCCGAAGCTCTCCTGAATCGTGCGGACGATCGGGATCACCGCCGCCACCGCCGCCTCGAAGCGCAGCTGCACCCCCGCCTCGCGGGCGACCGCGAAGAGCTCGTCGCCGTGCTGGGCGAGCAGCTGCTTGTTGGCGGTGACCACCGGCTTGCCCGCCCGCAGCGCCGCCAGCACGTTCTCGCGCGCCGGCTCGGTGCCGCCGATCAGCTCGACCACGAGGTCCGAGCCGGCGAGGATCGCCTCGAAGTCGCCATCTTCGCGGGTGAGCACGCCGGCGATCTCCGGCCGGCGACCGGTCGCCGCCTCGACGGCGTCGGCCCGCTCGGCCAGCAGCTCGGCGAAGGCGGCGCCGACGGTGCCGCGTCCGAGCAGCCCGATCCGGACCGGTTTGGAGCCCTCCGAGGCCATCCCTACAGGTCCCTCGCGGTCAGGTCCTCGTAGGTCTCGCGGCGGACGACCACGCGGGCCTCGCCGTCGCGGCAGAAGACGACCGGGGGACGGGGCACGCCGTTGTAGTTGTTCGCCATCGCGTAGCCGTAGGCGCCGGTGGCGGGGGTGACGAGGACGTCGCCGACGGCGGGCTCTGCCAGCATCGTGTCGCGGACGATGACGTCGCCCGACTCACAGTGCATGCCGGCGATCGTCACCAGGGTGTCGGGCGCGGCGGCGGCGCGGTCGGCGACAAGCGCCTCGTAGTGGGAGCCGTAGAGCATCGGCCGCAGGTTGTCCGACATGCCGCCGTCGACGGCGACGTAGGTCCGCACCCCGGGAATCTCCTTCACGGTGCCGACCCGGTATGCGGTGAGGCCGGCATTGGCGACGAGCGAGCGTCCCGGCTCGACCAGGATTCGCACCCCCTCGCCGAAGACCTCGGCCACCCCGCGCACCTTGACGTCGACGTAGGCCTCGATCGAGGGCGGCTCGTCCTCGGCGATGTAGGCGACGCCGAGGCCACCGCCGACGTTGACCACGCGGCACCAGTCGCCGGCGAGCTCGCCCAGCGCCTCGATCGCCAGCGTGTAGGGCTCGAGCTCGAAGATCTGGGAGCCGATGTGGGCGTGCAGCCCGACCAGCTCCAGCTTGTCGGAGGCGAGTACCCGCTCGACCGCGCGCGCGGCCAGCCCGTCGGCGAGCCCGAAGCCGAACTTCGAGTCGAGCTGGCCGGTGGTGATGTAGTCGTGGGTCGACGGCTTGATCCCCGGCGTGACCCGGATCAGCACCCGCTGCGGTTCGTCGAGCAGACGCTCGCAGCGCTCGATCTCGTCGAAGGAGTCGAGGATCAGGTGGCGGATCCCGGCGCGCGCGGCGAGCAGGATCTCCTCCTCGGACTTGTTGTTGCCGTGCATGTGGATGCGGTCGGGGTCGAAGCCGGCCTTCAGCGCCATGTGCAGCTCGCCGCCGGAGGCGACGTCGACCGAGAGCCCCTCCTCGGCGAAGAGCCGGTAGGCGGCGGTGCAGGGCAGCGACTTGCTGGCGAAGAGCACCTCGTAGTCGCTGCCGCGGCTCTCGAACGCTTCGCGGTATTCGCGGGCGCGGGAGCGCATGTCCTCCTCGGCGTAGAGGTAGACCGGCGTCCCCAGCTCGGCGGCGAGCTCGACCACATCGCAGCCGGCGACCTCCAGGTGCCCCTCCTGGTTCACCCGGCTCCCCCGCGGGAAGACCGCCGAGCCCGCGACCGGATCGCTGCTCGCCACCGCTTGTCCACGCTCGGCCATCGGACCGGCATTGTGGCCGACTCCTGTTCCTTTTGCTCGCAGAGCAACCAAAAGGAACAGCTAACCCATGGGCGTGGAATTTCCCCTGTTCCTTATGCCGGCGTAGCAACAAAAAGGAACAGGTTGGAGGGCCTCGCTATTCGGGGAGGAGGCCTGCGACGGTTTTCGTCGTTTCGTCGGCGGCTTTGCCGACGGTGGATTCGGGGCCGGCGACGCTTTCGACGGCTTCTTCGGTCGTGCCGGTGACGCCGGTTTCGCCGAGCGTGCCGCCAATTACGGTTTCGTCGACCGAGTTGACCGTTTCGTTGACGGTGCCGGTGACTTTGGAGGAGGTGGTCGGGATCGTCGTGGTACCGGAGGTGCCGCCGCCCGAGCCGGCGCCACTGCCGGAAGTCGTGCCGCTGCCGCCGCCCGAACCGCCGGTGGAACCGCCCGAGCCGCCGCCGGGTGCCGAACCGCCTTCGCTCCCACCCCCGCCGCCGGGACTCCCGCCGCTTTCGCCGCCACCGCCGGGCGCCGCGCCGCCTTCGCCGCCGGTCACTCCGGCCGCGCCGCCGCCGGAGCCGCCGCCTCCGTTGCGACCGCCGCCCGTTGCGGTCGCGGCGAGAGCCTTGGGCCCGCTGCCGGTTTCCGCCGCGCCACCCGATGCGCCGACCGGCGCCGCCGCCTCCTTCGCCTTCGAGACGGAGGCGTCGCCACCGCCGCCGAGCAGTCCCGCCACCGGGAAGTTCCCGAAGACCTGGGTCGAGACCAGCACGACGAAGACCGCGATGGCGACGGCGATCAGGCTCGCCCCCGACATCGCGCCCACCATGTAGGTGCGCGCCTGGCGAATCATCAGAAAATATTCTTACCTATAGATAGCCCATCGGGTCGGTCACGGAGCCGTTTATACGAACCTCGAAGTGGAGGTGCGGCCCCAAGCAGTATCCGGTGCAACCCGTGTACCCGATTACATCGCCTTGGCTAACCGATTGGCCGAGGGAAACCGCGAAGGAGCTCTGGTGGGCGTAGCAGGTGGACAGCCCGCCGCCGTGGTCGAGGCAGGTGTAGTTGCCGTAACCGCCGCTTTCGGCCTCTGACTGCTGCAGGCTGACGGTGCCGCCGAGGGCGGCGCGGATCGGCGTCCCTTCCGGGACGGCGATGTCGATCCCCGGGTGGTACTCGTAGCTGCCGTTGATCGTCCGCGGCCCGAAGCCGGAGACCACCGGCCCGTCGACCGGCCAGATCATGCTGCCGCTGCCGCCTTTGATCGGCCCCGCCGGCAACGGGGCCGAGCCGGTTTCCACCAGCTGGGCGGCGATCTGGGCCTGAATGTCGGCGACCGAGCCGTCGAGCTCCTCTTCGTGTTCGCTCACCTTCCGCAGGGCCGCTTCGCGGTCGGCGCGGGCGCCGACCAGCTCCCGCTGGCGGCTCTGCAGGGCCGCCCGGGCGCTCGTCAGCGCTTCCTTTTCGGCGGCGATCGCGTCGCGCGCCGATTCGATCCTGTCCTTCGCGTCACGCAGCCGGGTGACCAGATTCCTCGCCTCGTCGCGCAGGTCTCGCACCCGCCCCACCACCGCCTCGTCCATCCCGTGCAGGCGGTCGAGGTATTCGGTGCGGGCGGCGAGGTCATCGAGGCTGTTGGAGCCGACGAGGACGCTGAGCAGGTCGGGGCTGCCGCTCTCGTACATCGCCACCAGCCGCTGCCGCAACGCCGTCAGCGCCCGTTTCAGGTGCGCCCGCACCCGCTCCAGACGCGCCTCGGCGGCGTCGAGCTGGGCGACCGCTTCGTCGAGTTCCGCCTGCTTGGCGGCGAGCCGGCCGCGGACCGCGGCCTCACGGTTGCGGATCGCGGCGACCTCCGAGGTGAGACGGAGGATCTCGTCCTTGAAGCGCGAGATCGTCGTCGTCAGCACGCCCTTGCGTTCTTCGATCTTCTCCAGCTTCGACTGCTTCGATTCCAGTTCCGACTGAAGATCGGCAGCGGGCGCCGCAGCAGCTATGAGCAGGAGGAATAGCGCTGCGACGGCAGCGCAAAGCGCCCCCGCAACGGAACGATTCAGGACCATCGCCTCCGAGGCTAGCCAAGCCGGATTTTCAGCTCAGCAACATAAAAAGACCTGCAACTGGTGTTGCGCGGAGCGTTTGGGGAGCTGGGGGAGGGGTTCGGCGGACAACAGCGGGGAGGGTCCGGCGAACCCCTCCCCCAGCTCCCTAACTGCCCGGGGCGTTCTCCACGCGGAGCAGGTCCTGGGAAGCCTCCTCCTCCATTTGGAGGGTGGTGTGCTCTATGCCGAAGTTCTCTTTCAGAGTCAGCTCCAGGCGACGGCGGATCAGGTCTCGATCCGCGCCTTCGGCGACTACGACATGGGCAGCTATTGCGCCAAAGCCGGAGGTGACCGTCCAGACGTGCAAATCGTGCACGGAGCGAACGCCTTGCTCTCTGCAGATCTGGCGTCCGACGACATCTACGTCGATGTCGGCGGGGGCGGACTCCATGAGGACGTCGAAGGGCTCCTTGATCAGGCGCCAGGAGGAGGCGAGGATGAGGGCGGCGATCAGCAGGCCGACGATCGGGTCCACCAGCGGCGAGCCGCCCCCCAGGACCCAGGCGCCGGCGACGAGGACGCCGAGCGAGCCGACCGCGTCGGCGGCGGAGTGCCGCAGCACCCCCTCGAGGTTGATGTCCTCGCGCCGGCCGCGGGCGAGGACGACGGTGGCGGCGAGGTTCCCGGCGAGCCCGAGGGCGCCGAGGGCGAGCACGCCCCAGCCGTCGATCGAAGGCGGGTCGGAGAAGCGGCCGATCGCGGCGATCGCCACCCCGACGCTGACCGCGACGAGCAGCAGCCCGTTGACCAACGCCGCCAGCACCTCCGATCGCTGGTAGCCGAAGGTGCGCTGTCCGGCCGCCGGCATCGCCGCCAGCCTGGCCGCGATCAGCGCCAGGACGATCGAGCCGACGTCGGAGAGCAGGTGGCCGGCGTCGGCGAGGACGGCCAGCGACCCGGTGAGGAAGCCGCCGATCGCCTCGACGAGGAAGAGGCCGGCGTTGATCGCCAGCGCCACCCACATCCGCCGCCGGCTGTCCTCCCGGCGCGCGTCAAGCGCATGCGTATGGCTGTGACCGTGCGGCCCGTGCACGGACCGAGCTTAGAACCTGCCTACGCCGCGACCGGCTCCTTCTTCGCCGCCTGCTCGGCGACTTCGGCGGCGTAGCCGAGGCGCTCGGCGTATTCGCGCGCCTGCATGCGCGAGATGACCATCCGCTGGATCTCCGCCGTGCCCTCGAACAGCTGGTAGATCTTGGCGTCGCGGAACCACTTCTCGAGCGGGCAGTCGGTGGTCTGCGCGTAGGGCCCGACGAGGTCCATCAGCGTCGTCGTCGCCCACATCGTCACGTCGCCGGCCTTCAGCTTCGACATCGAGCCCTGGCCGCCGGTCATCGGCACGCCGTTGCGGCCCATCCAGGCGGCCCGCTGGACGAGCAGGCGCGCCGCCTCGATCTCGGTCGCAACGTCGGCCAGCGTCTGCTGGATCCGCTGCGCGCTCAGCAGCGGCACCCCGCCTTCCTCCTGACCGTCGAGGTACTCGAGGGTCCACTCGTAGGCGGCCTGGGCGATCCCGAGCGCCGAGGCGCCGACCAGCGGCCGGGTGATCTCGAAGGTCGCCAGCGCGTCGGCGCCGCGCGATTTCTTCCCTTCGCGGCCGCGCTGCAGCTTCTTCTCCAGCTTCTCCTCGCCGCCGAGCAGGTACTCGGCCGGGATGCGGCAGTCGTCGAGGACGACCTCGGCGGTGTGGGAGGCGCGGATCCCGAGCTTGGTCTCCTTCTTCCCCTGGGCGAGGCCGGGCGTCCCTTTCGGGATCACGAAGGAGGCCTGGCCGCGGGTGCCGAGAGTCGGGTCGACGGTGGCGACGACGACGTGGACGTCGGCGATGCCGCCGTTGGTGATGAAGACCTTGGTGCCGTTGAGGACCCACTCGTCGCCGTCCCGCCTGGCGGTCGTCTTCAGGCTCTTGACGTCGGAGCCGGCCTGCGGCTCGGTCACCGCGTAGGCGCCGAGCTTGATCTCCTCGCCTTCGCCGAAGCACTCGGGCACCCAGCGGCCGATCTGCTCGGGCGTCCCGGAGGCGGCGATGCCGGCGGCGGCGAGGCCGGAGCCGCTGATCGCCAGGGCGATCCCGGCGCAGCCCCAGTGGAACTCTTCGGCCGAGATCACCTGCAGCTGTCCCTCCGGGTCGGAGGCGTTGCGCTGGATCGCCTCGAGGCCGCCGAAGCCCTGCTTTCGCGCCTCCTTGATCGCCCCCCAGGGGATGCTCTCTTCTGCGTCGTGCTTGCGGGCCACCGGCCGGATCACGTCCCGGGCGAACTCGCGACAGCGCGCTTTGAACTCTTTCTGCTCGTCGTTCAGGGCAAAATTCATCTCATTCTCCTCGGGGTCCCTCTCTGCCGGTGCCTGATTGACTGGTCAGTCAGCCAGTTTCGGGAACTGTACTCCTTCGGCCGGCAACCGCTCGGGTACGTTTCCCTCCGGTGATCCCCAAGCGCCCGATCAACGCCGACGTCCCCACCCCCGAGCCCGAGACGCAGCAGCTCGAGCCGGTCGAGAAGGAGGCGCCGGAGAAGAAGTCGGAGTCGCGATGGAGGCAGGCCGAGGAAGAGCCGAAGCGCAGCGAGCCGACCCCTCCCCGCGAGCCCAAGCCGCTCGCGCCCAAGCTGCTGGCGGCGCTGGCCGCCCTCGCCGTCGTCTTCATCGTCGTCGCCATCGTCTTCAGCGGCGGCGGCAAGAACGAGAGCTCGAATGAAGGAGCCGCCGCACCGCGCCCGGCCGCTCCCGGGAAGCCCGACGAAGCGCCGGTCTCCCAGACCCCCGAAGCGCTCGGCTATCCGAGCTTCGCAACCAACAACACGACCCGGATCGGCGGCTCGGACCCCGCCGCCAACGCCGCCGCGGTCGCCCTCGCCGTCTTCCCCTCCACCACCCCGGCGCAGCGGCCGACCGCGGTCACCCTGGTCAACGAAGAAGACTGGGCGGGGGCGATCGCCGCCTCGGTGCTGATGGCGGCGCCGGTTCGGGCACCGATCCTCTTCTCGCGGCCCGACGAGCTGCCGGAAGCAAGCGAAGAAGCGCTCGACGCCCTCGACTTCCAGGGCGGCAAGGCGACCGGCGGCGCCGCGTTCTTCGCGATCGGCACGGTCTCGCTGCCGGGGGGCGCCCGGGCGACCCGGGTCGATTCCGGCGACCCCGCCTCCACCGCAGCCCAGATCGCCACCCTGCGCGACCGCCTCTTCGGCAAGCCGCCGGCCGCAATCCTGATCGCCTCCAGCTCCAGCCCCGACTTCGCGATGCCGGCCGCCGCCTGGGCCGCCCGCTCCGGCGACCCGGTCCTCTACGCCGACGCGAAGAAGCTCCCGGCGGCCACCGCCGCGGTCCTGAGCGAACACCCGAAGACTCCGGTCTTCGTGCTTGGCCCCAGCGGGGCGGTCTCGGCTGCGGCGCTGAAGGAAATCGAGAAGCTCTCGAAGCGGGTCAAGCGCGTCGCCGGCAACGATCCGGCCGCAAACGCGATAGCCCTCGCCCGCCTCCACGACGGGTCCTTCGGCTGGAACGTCAACGACCCCGGCCACGGCTTCGTCCTCGCCCGCAGCGACTCCCCCGCCGACGCCGCCGCCGCGGCGCCGCTCTCGGCCTCGGGCACCTGGGGGCCGCTCCTCCTCACCGAAGGCGCCGGTACGCTGCCCGACGCCGTCCGCAACTACCTCCTCGACGTGAAGCCCGGCTACACCACCGACCCCACCCGCGCCTTCTACAACCGCTTCTGGCTGATCGGCGACCAGGACGCGATCGGGGTCGGACAGCAGGCGGAAGTGAACGAACTCGCCGAACTCGCCAAAATCGGCGGCGAACCATGAGCGAGTCCGAGAACCCCGAGCTGCTCGGTCAGGCGAAGGAGCTGACCGCCGAGGACATCCGCGCCCTCGCCGGGCCGGTCACCCCGCATTTCTCGCTGCAGATCCGCAACCGCATCCGCCGCCTGATCGCGCCGCTGCCCGAAGGCCACCCGGCGCGGGCGGAAGGCGAACGGCAGATCGCTCGCCTGGAGGAGCTTTCGCAGCACAGCGGCGAGCCCCGCGACGGGCTCGGGATCTCGCATTGAAGTACCTGGCTCCTGGCGTCTGGCGCCTCCAGGAAGCTCCGCGGCCGCTGATCAACGTCTATCTGGCGGAGGACGTCCTGATCGACGCCGGTCGGCGCTGGGACCGCCGCCGCATCTTCAAGCAGCTCGAGGGCCGCGAGATCTCCGAACTTGCGCTGACCCACGTTCATCCCGACCACCAGGGTTGCGCCAAAGCGGTCTGCGAGGCATTCCAGGTACCGCTCGCCTGCCACGCGGACGACGTCGACGCGATGGAGGGCAGACGGTCGGTCTCGGCGACCGCGAAGCCGACGGCCAAGTTCTTCGCCCGGCTCTGGCAGGGACCGGCACACGAGGTCGACCGGGTCCTTTACGAGGGCGACGAGGTCGCCGGATTCCGGGTCATCCACGCCCCGGGGCACGCACCCGGCGAGGTGGTCTTCTTCCGCGACTCCGACCGGGTGGCGATCTGCGGCGACGTGATCCGCAACATCACCTACCTCAGCTTGCGGACGAAGCTGGCCGAGCCCCCCGGCGACCTGACTCCCGACCCGGCCGAGAACCGGCGCTCGATCCGCAAGCTGGCCGAGCTCGAGCCCGCGCTGATCCTTCCCGGCCACGGCCCCGCCGTGACCGACGTCGGCGCCTTCGAGCGCTTCGTCGCCGCCCTTCCCGGCTAGCCCGACCGCTCCGAACCGCCTGCGGCCGGGTTACCTGATTTCGGGTACTCGGCAACTACCGGAAGGGGAATCCAGATGAGCAAGCTTCGAAGCAGGCGCCCGTCGCCGGCGATGGTCGTCGCGGTGGTCGCCCTGATCGTCGCCCTGGCGGGAACCGCGTACGCGGCGCAGCGGATCAACGGCGGCGCGATCATCAAGCAGTCGATCGGCGGCGGCAAGCTCAAGAAGAAGACCCTGACCGGGTTCCAGATCAACACCAACAAGCTCGGCACGGTGCCGTTCGCGAAGGTGGCGACGCATACCTTCTGGGCGGTGGTCCACAACCCGGGCGGTCAGGGCAACGCCGCCCTGGCGCGTTCCAGTGGACCGAACATCACCGCCGCCGAGGGCGGCGGTGCGGTCACCGTCACCTTCCCCTTCAACGTCAGCGTCTGCGCCGACGTCGCCGGGCGCAACAACGCCGGCACCTCGAACCCCCAGTCGGGCTACGCGCAGACCAACACCTCGCCTTCGAACCCCGACGCGATCGAAGTCCACACCCGCGACAAATCCGGCGCCAACGAGGATGCCGACTTCCATCTGATCGTGGTCTGCCCCTAGGGCGCTGCTACCGGGGCTGAGAAGGGATGCGGGCGCGGTTCAGGTCGACCCGCCCGCCCCTGAACGGAACCCCCTCGGCGCGAAGCAGGGCGGCCTGCCGATCGCCCTTGGCGAGCGAGCCGTCGGCGCGGACCACGCGCCACCAGGGCAGGTCGGGGTCGCCGGCGTGGAAGAGCACCGTTCCGGCGAACCGCGGCGCCCCGGGCGACACGTCCCCATACGTCCGCACGAACCCCTCCGGGATCGCCCGCACCCGCTCGAGCACTTCGAACTCACGAGTCTGTGAAAAGTACTCTTGAGGAGGAGTTTTCACGGACTCGCGGCTCACGCCCCCGGGCCGAAGGCGTCGATGATGCGGTTCTGGAACTCGCTTAGCTCCTCGGGGGAGATGAAGTAGGTCGGCGGGGTGAGGAAGAGGCCATCGGCGCGCTCGGCGGTCGCCTCCACCCGGGCACGGACCTTGTCGAGCGGGCCGGCGGCGCAGTAGGCCTCGACCATCTCGTCGCTGATCGCGGCGGGAACGGCGGCGAGGTTGCCGCGGCGAAACGCCTCCCCCGCCGCGACCGCGTCGGCGGCGAAGCCGTGCAGCTCCCAGAGCGGCATGTAGGTCTTCACGGTGGCGTAGAAGGAGATCGTGCGACGGGCCATCTCGATCGCCCGCCCCTCGTCGTCGTCGATCGCGCAGCAGACGGTCGGCAGGTAGTCGAAGCCGGAGCGCTCGCGGCCCGAGCGGCGCAGCCCCTCCTCGAAGGCGGGCACGACCACCTCGTCGATCCAGCGCAGGCTCTGGATCGGGTGGCCGATCAGGCCGTCGGCGACGTCGCCGGCCATCCGCGCCATTCCCGCCTGCACGGCGGCGGTGTAGATCGGCACCGCCTCGCGCGGCGCCGGGTGCGGGCGCACCCAGCCCCTGATGTCGATGTCGTAGTACTCACCCTCGTAGCGGATCGGCTCGCCGGCGCTCGCCTGGCGCATGATCAGCCGGGTCGCCTCGATCGCCTCGCGCAGGTGCGGCGCCGGGCGCCCGTAGTCGGCGTTGTGCCAGGTCTCGTTCAGCCGCTTGACCCCGGCGCCCATCCCGAGCCGGAAGCGTCCGCCCGACATCTCGTCGACGTCGAGGGCGCTGACCGCATGGATGAAGGGGCTGCGGGTGAAGGCCCAGACGATCCCGGTGGCGACGTCGATCCGCTCGGTCTTGCCCGCCAGGTAGGCCGCCTGGGTGACGGCGCTGCGGAAGAGCTCCGGCGCCCAGACGCACTCGACGCCGGCCGCCTCGGCCCGCAGGGTCTCCGCCTCGAGGTCGGCGACGGAGTTGCCGATCGCGGCGACGGAGATGCGGTCGAGCGCGCCCATCGTCGCCACCGGCCCTCTCAGGCAGCGGCCGGGACCGAGTCGCCGGCGAGGACGGCGTCGGCGACACGCTCGCGGTGCCACCTCGCGTCGCCGAAGCTGGCGGCATTGGCGCGGCCGCGCTTGAGGAAGAAGTGGAGGTCGTGCTCCCAGGTGAAGCCGATGCCGCCGTGGGTCTGGATCGCCGCGTCGGGCACGCGCCAGCCGGCGTCGGAGGCATAGGCCTTCGCCATGCAGGCGGCGAGGGGCAGCGACTCCGGCTCGGCGTCGGCGGCCCAGGCGGCACCGTAGACGGCCGAGCGCGAGTTCTCGGTCTCCAGCAGCATCTGCGCGCAGCGGTGGGAGACGGCCTGGTAGGCGCCGATCGGCCGCCCGAACTGCTGGCGGTCCTTGGCGTAGGCCACCGACATGTCGAGCGCCCGCTGCGCCACCCCCGTCGACTCGGCGGCGATCGCCACGCAGGCCCGCAGGAAGACCGGGAAGTAATCGGCTTCGCCGCCCGGGAGGGTGTTCTCCGGAGCCACGCGCACGCCCTCGAGGCGGACCGACGAGATCCGCCGCGTCGGGTCGATCGACTCCTCCGGCTTCACGGTCACACCCTTCGCCGACCTCTCTACGAGGTGGCGGCGGTTGTCGGCGGTGGCGACGAGGAAGAAGTCGGCGCTCGCGGCGTCCATCACCAGCGTCTTCTCGCCGTCGAGGACGACGCCGTCGCCTTCGCTCTCTGCCGTCATTGCGAACCTGCCCGGCGCGGCCGGCACGCCGGCGTCCATCAGCGCCGGGGTCCCGCGCAGCTCGCCCGCCGCGAGCGGCGCCAGCCAGCGCTCCCTCTGCTCGTCGGAGCCGCCCGCGGCGATCGCCAGCCCGGCGATCGTGTTCGAGAGCAGCGGCGAGGGGGCGCAGACGTAGCCCAGCTCCTCGAAGAGGACGGCCAGGTCGACGATCCCGAGACCCTGCCCGCCCCACTCCTCCGGCAGCGCCAGCCCGGCCCAGCCGAGCTCGGCCATCTCCTTCCAGCCGCTCTCGTCGAAGCCGTCGTCGCTCGCGGCGATCTCCCGCAACCGCTCCGATTTGAAGCGCGAGGCGAGGAAGTCGTGGGCGGTCGACTTGATCGCCTGCTGCTCGTCGGTGAGGTCGAAGTACATCTAAAACGCTCCCGCTGCCATGACTCTCCTAGCGCAGCCGCGGCAGGCCCAAGACCCGCTCGGCGATGATGTTTTTGAGGATGTCGGTGGTCCCGCCCTCGATCGAGTTGGCGCGGGAACGGAGGAAGCTGTACTGCCAGGCGCCGCCGGCCACCGCGTGCTCGGAACCGCGCGCCAGCAGCGAGTAGGCGCCCTCGATCTCCAGCGCCAGCTCGGTCAGGTCCTGGTTGATGTCGGCCCACTGCCACTTGCCGAGCGAGCCCTCCGGGCCGGGGATGCCCGACCGCATCGTCTTGGTCAGGCCGCGGTAGGCGTTCAGCCGCATCGTCTCCACCTCGATGTGGAGCTGGGCGATCCGCTGGCGGAAGTAGGGGTCGTCGGCCGCGGTGCCGCCGTCCGCCGGCGTCTCCTTCGCCAGCCTGCCGAGCCGGCCGAGACTGTTCTGGATCTGCGAGATCGCCCCGAAGGCGAGCCCGGCGCGCTCGTTCATCAGCGTCGTGATCGCCACCGCCCAGCCGTTGCCGACGCCGCCGACGACGTTGGAGTCGGGCACCCGCGCCTCCTCGAAGAAGACCTCGTTGAACTCGCCCTCGCCGGTGATCTGGACCAGCGGCCGCGTCTGCACCGCGTCCTGCTCCATGTCGAGCAGGAAGTAGGTGAGGCCCTGGTGCTTGGGGGCGTCGGGGTCGGTGCGGGCGACCAACATGCACCATTTCGCGTACTGGGCGAAGGTGGTCCAGACCTTCTGTCCCGTGATCACCCATTCGTCGCCGTCCTTCACCGCGCGGGTCTTCAGCGACGCCAGGTCCGACCCGGACTCGGGCTCGGAGAACCCCTGGCACCAGATCTCCTCGCCGGTCAGGATCGGCTCCAGGTAGCGCGCCTTCTGCTCCTCGGTGCCGTGGGCGATCACCACCGGGCCGCCCATCGCCAGGCCCAGGACGTTGGCCGGCGCCGGTGCTTCCTGCCGGGTCGCCTCGGCGGCGAAGATCGCCTGCTCGATCATCGTCGCCCCGCGGCCGCCGTACTCCTGCGGCCACGAGATCCCGGCCCAGCCCGCCTCGTGGAGCTTGCGCTGCCAGTCGCGGCGGAAGGCCATCACCTCGTCGAGGCCGGCCTCCGGCTCAGGCCCGGGGTGGTTCTCCCGCAGCCAGGTGCGGACCTCGTCGCGGAACCCCTCCTCCGATGGCGACAGCGTAAGGTCCATCGCCGCGCAGCATATAGGGGTCGCCTGGCCGTCTGGCCAGGGCCGTGATCGGCCGCTGTGGCCGAGGCTCAGTCAGGCCTGACCGCAGAGCCAGGGGCCGTATTCACCGGTGAGCCGGCGCGTTTGTTCGAAGGGTTCGTGCGGCTTCTTCTTCCTGAATCCCTGTTCGGCGAGCTCCTGCGGTTTCCGTTCGGTGATTTCGAGGCCCTTTTCCATCGCCGCGATGATCCTCCGGACTTCCTTTTCCTCGCCCTGCGGCGGTGGCAGCGACTTCCAGAAGGCGATCTTCCTGCGCACGAACCCGAGAACCACCTTTTCGTCAAGCACTTCCTGCTCCCAGGGTTCCCCGCCCCCGTAGACCAGCCCGTGTTCCTTGGCGAACTTCCTCATCGCCTTTTCCTGCTTCAGGTACCCCCGGTGGCAGAAAGCCTGGGCCCGGTGCACGAACTGGCGGTGGCTGAGCGCTTCTCCCTCCGCGCTCGAGCTGCTCCCACAGCCCCCGGCCAGCAAGATCAGAGCAAGGACCCCGAGTGCTAAATACTCCCTGCGCATAATTGCGAGCATATCGGTTCTTCGACCTACCGGGAGAAAAAGGGCGCCACAAAGGGCGCCCTTTCTGATCTGTAGGTGCGGGGGCTTTAACCCCGCAAGATCAGCCTTTTTCTCCTTCTTCTTCGCCGCACTTGGTGAGGCCGTATTCGCGCGCGAGCTTGTTCGCCTTGGCGAACGGACCTGCGCTTTCTTCCTTCAGGAACAGCTTGGGGTCTTCTTCGCCCTTTTCCAGCGCTCCTTCGGCGGCGTCGAGGACCGCTTCCGCTTCTTCGTCGGGCGGCCCGAGGGCGCGGATGCTTTCGACCTCGTTGCTGACGCTCGGGATCACGACCGTTTCGACCGCTTCTTCCAGCTCTGCCTTGGACGGTTCCTTTTCCTTCGAGAACCCGTGTTCTTTGCCGAACTTTTCGAAGCCTTTTTCGATTTCTTCGTTGCCCTTGGCGCAGATCGCGTTGCCCTTCTTCACGAATTCCGCCTTGGTCAGGGAACTGGTGCTTTCGGTGCTGTCGCTGCCTCCACCGCAGCCCGCGACGATGATCGCGAGCGCGACGAGGGCGCCGAGCAGCGCGAACAACCGCTTGCTCACTTGGCCTCCTCTGCCTCGATTGCCGGGATTAGGGGGCGGAACCTATCCGCAAGACCGGCGTGAAAGGGGGCGGGCCCGGTGACTAAACCCGCTGGATCAGGGTGCCGGTGCCGAGGCCGCCGCCGCAGCACATCGTCACCAGCCCCATCTCCTTGTCGGTGCGCTCCATCTCGTGCAGCAGGGTGGTGATCAGGCGGGCGCCGGTCGAGCCGAGCGGATGGCCGAGGGCGATCGCGCCGCCGTTGACGTTGACCCGGTCCATGTCGGGTTCGAGCTCGCGGCGCCAGGCGCCGAGTACCGAGGCGAAGGCCTCGTTGATCTCGACCAGGTCGATGTCGTCCATCTTCATCCTGTTGCGCTCGAGCAGCTTCCGGGTTGCCGGGATCGGACCGGTCAGCATGATCACCGGGTCGACCCCGACCGTGGTCTGGTCGAAGATCCGCGCCCGCGGCGCCACGCCCAGCTCGTCGGCCTTCTCCCGGGTCATCAACAGCACCGCGGCGGCGCCGTCGGAGACCTGCGAGGAGTTGCCGGCGGTGATCTTGCCGTCCTCCTTGAAGGCCGGCTTCAGCTGCGAGAGCCCCTCGAGCGTGGTCTCGCGCAGGCCCTGGTCGGTGAGGTAGGTGTCGCCGTTGACCTGCATCGGGATCATCTCGCGCTCGAAGCGGCCCTCCTCGGTCGCCTGCCGGGCGAGCTGCTGGGAGCGGACGCCGATTTCGTCAAGCTCGGAGCGGCTGATCTCCCATTTGTCGGCGATCATCTCCGCCGAGAGGCCCTGCGGGATCAGGTCGTAGCGCTCCATCAGCTCCGGCGAGAAGGCGAGGCCATGCTCCTCCATCACGCTGTAGGAGTCGGCGAAGGAGATATGGCCCATGTGCTCGACGCCGCCGCCGATCGCCACGTCGTGGACGCCGGAGGCGACCAGCGCCGCGGCGAAGTTGACCGCCTGCTGGGCGGAGCCGCACTGGCGGTCGACGGTGGTCGCGGGAACCTCCTGCGGCAGGCCGGCCTCCAGCCAGGCGTTGCGGCCGATGTTGAGGGCCTGCTCGCCGAACTGCTGCACGCAGCCGGCGACGACGTCGCCGACCTCGTTCGGATCGATCCCGGCGCGATCGATCAGCTCCTTGTAGGTGCGGGCGAGGAGGTTGGAGGGGTGCAGGTCCTTGTAGTAGCCCTTCTCCGGGTGGCCGCGTCCGATCGGCGTCCGCGCCGCCTCGACGATGACGACTTCCCGCCCTCCGAACCTGCCGTTGTCGTTGCCCATCGCTGACCCTCCATCGTTGAAGTTCTGCTCCGAGGGTAGCCGATTGACTGGTCAGTCAGCCAAATCCCCACGGCGACATCCCTTCCGCCGAGGCGTGTCTGAGCTCGACCCCCATATGTGGCGGGAAAACTCAGATACCCCTCTGCGGGGGAGGCGGCACCTGCCCCTTGATGCGTGATAGAAGCCCGGCCAATGAGCGCTAACCAGGGGTACACGAGCCCGGGGATCGCGGGCAGCGGGGCGATAGCCACCGGCCTTGCCGCGGTCTCGACCACAACCGCGGACACGATCCTGCTCGCCCGCAGCGAGGCTTCGGCCTGGCGCGCCGAGGAGAAAGTCGTCGCCGCCTGCGCCAAGATCGAGGGCGCCGAGCCCTCGCGCCTGCGCGTCACCACCGACCCCGCCGACCTCGCCGACTGCGACGTCGTCGTCGAGGCGATCGTCGAGGAGGTGGCGCCGAAGGGGGAGCTGCTCGCCCGGATCGCCGCGGCCTGCCCAAACGCCGACCTCGCCACCACCACCTCCTCGCTCAGCATCGCCGCGATCGCCGCGGCCGCCGGCACCGAGAAGCTGTTCGGCTTCCACGTCTTCAACCCGGTACCGCGGATGGCCCTGGTCGAGATCTGCGTGCCCGACGGCGCCGCCGCGGCCCGCGAGAAAGCACTGGCCTGGTGCGCGGCGCTCGGCAAGACCGCGGTCGAGGTCCCCGACGAAGCCGGCTTCGTCGTCAACCGGCTCCTCTTCCCGTATCTCTTCGATGCCGCCCGCATGGTCGAACGGACCGGCATGGAGCCCGGCGCCGTCGACACCTGCATGAAGCTCGGCGCCGGCCACCCGATGGGGCCCCTGGCCCTGCTCGACTTCGTCGGGATGGATGTCTCCAAGGCGATCGGCGACGCGCTCTACGCCGAATCGAACGAGCCGACCCACGACCCGCCGCCGATCATCGTGAAGATGGTCGAGGAGGGGAAGCTGGGGCGCAAGTCGGGCGCCGGGTTCTACCCGTACGACTGAGCGCTCCGGCCGGCGGGTCCTGTCTCCGACCTGGATCAGGCAGCTTTGTGTTTGCCGCTGATGTCCCAGATCACGTCGGCCTCGCTGATCCCCTGGCGGCGGGCGACGATCTCGATCTCTTCCCAGGGGAGCTCGGCCTCGGGAAGCTCATCCCAGCGGGCGAGGTCGAGCGCCTCGACGGCTCCTCTCAGCGCCGGGCCGAGATGCTCCTCGGATCGCAGCAACGCCCTCAGCACCTCGAGCTGCTTGTCGGTCAGGCGTACAACCCACATGACGTACCTCCAACATTGAGCTGATCGCGGGTTGCCCGGAGAAGCTAGGCCGCAGGGCGGACGGAACGCTCGCTGATCCGCACCGCCTCGATTCGGTTCTCCCGCACCGCCTCGACCCGGATCGTGTAGCCGTCGACGGCGATCGAGTCGCCGCGCTTCGGCAGCCGCCCCAGCTCGCCGAAGACGAAGCCGCCGATCGAGTTGTAGGTGTCGCTGTCGACCGGCAGCTCGATCCCCGCGTCCTCGAGGTCGCCGAGGGAGACGTGCCCGCGCACGAACCAGTCACCGTTGGTGAGCTTGCGCAGTGCCGCGGCGCGGGGGTCGGTCTCGTCCTCGATCTCCCCCACCACCTCCTCGAGGATGTCCTCGACGGTGACGATCCCGACCGTGCGGCCGTACTCGTCGACCACCACCGAGAGCGAGGTGCGCTGCACCTGCAGGTCGTGGAGGAGGTCGTCGAGGGGCCGCGTCTCGGGCACGATCAGGGCGTCGCGGACGACGGTGTCGAGCGGCGCGTCCGGCCCCTCGCTCATGTAGAGGCGGGCGAGGCTGTTGTTGTGGACGATCCCCTTGACGCGGTCGCGGTTGTCGTCCTCGATCACGACCAGCCGGGTGTGGCCGGAGGTGACGCAGCGCCGCAGCGCCGCCTCGACCGTCTCCGAGCCATCGACGGTGACCACCGCCGGAATCGGCGTCATCACCTCGCGCGCCTCCTGCTCGTGCAGGTGGAAGACGCCGCCGAGCATTCCCGCCTCGCCCGGGTCGAGCGTGCCCCCCATCCGCGAGCTGTCGATTATCTGCTTCAGGTCCTCGGAGGTGTGGTGCTCTTCGAGGTCCTTGGGGTCGACGCCGAAGAGGCGGACGACGCCGTTGGAGATCCAGCTCAGAGCCTTAGTCACCGGTGCGGTGGCGACGGCGAACCAGCCGAGCGGCCGCGAGACCCGGCGGGCGGTCTTCTCGGCGTCGGCGATCGCCAGCATCTTCGGCACCTGCTCGCCGATCGAGATGTGGATCGCGGTGACGAAGGCGAAGGCGAGCGCCAGCGAGATCGCCGCCGCGACCTCGTGCGAGAGGCCGCCGAAGAGCGGCTCCAGCAGCTTCGCCAGCGAGGGCTCGCCGAGGAAGCCGATCCCGATCGAGGCGGCGGTGATCCCGATCTGGCAGGCGGAGAGGGATTCGTCGATGCGGTCGAGTTGCTCGACCACGGCCTCGGCTCCCGCTTCGCCCTCTTCGGCGGCCTGTTCGAGTTTGCCGCGGCGGCTGCGGACCAGGGCGAACTCGGCCGCGACGAAGAAGCCGTTGATCGCGATCAACAGCAGCAACAGGACGAGCAGCAGGACGCTCATCGGCTATGCGGCCCGGTACTTCGGGCTGGGACGTCCTCGGCCATGCGGCAACGTGAATATAGCTGGCCGGGCGCCGCCTTTTCCGCAACTTGGAGCGCGCAGGTGGGATATTGATTGTGCAATGCGGATCGCAACGCTCAGCGAGATGCTGGAAGAGGTCGTGCGGCTGGGCGAGGCCACCGGCATGGAAGACCACGCACACGAGCTGCGCGGTGAGCTCGAGGGACGGCTGGCGGCGGTGCGGGCGGCGGTGACCGGAAGCGGCTCCCCACGGGTGATCGCCCTGCAGCGGATCGACCCGCCCCGGGTCGGCGGCTTCTGGATCCCGGAGATGGTCTCGATCGCCGGCGGCGAAGACGTCGCCGGGGATCCCGGCCTCAACCCGCCCCAGGTCGGCTGGGGAGAGCTCGAGAGCCTGCGACCTGACGTCCTCGTCGTCCTGCCCGAAGTGCCGCTGGAGGCGGCGCAGGCCCAGGCGATGGAGCACTGGGAGCAGATCGAGGCGCTCGGGGCGACGCGGCTCTACGCGCTCGACGGCACGCTTTTCTGCGAGCCGGGTCCGCGTCTCGTCGACGGGGTCGAGCTGCTCGGCCACATCCTCCATCCCGACCTGGTGGAGCCACCGGGGAACATCGCTTTCAAGGCGCTGCGGGCGCCGGTGACGCGGCCGGCGGCGGGCGGCGGGCCCCCGGCCGTCTAAGCGACCGCCAGGGAGCCGACCACCGCGATCGCGGCGATCGCGGTCATCGCCGCGATCTCGACCACCAGGCGGTTGCGGCCGAGCATCCCTCTCTCGCCGGCGAGGATCGCGAAGGCGCAGATGACGCCGGCGATCAAGCCGCCGATGTGGGCGCCGACGCTGATGTTGCGAAAGGTGAAGCTGAAGATCAGGTTGATAACGATCAGGAAACCGATCTCTCCCGCAAGCGCGTCCATCCCGCGGCCACGGGCGATCACGAAGGTGGCCCCGGCGAGGCCGAAGATGGCGCCGGAGGCTCCGATCCCGAGCGAGTTCGGCTCGAGGACGAGGGCGCCGAACGAGCCCGCCAGCAGGCAGGCGAAGTAGAGGACGAGGTAGCGGGGCGTGCCGAGCGCCGGCTCCAGCAGCCGCCCGAGGAAGTAGAGCAGGAGCATGTTGAAGCCGATGTGCATCACGTTCGCGTGGAGGAAGCCGCTGGTGAGGAGGCGGTACCACTCACCTTCGGCGACCGAGGGACCGAACAGGCCGAAGTCGAAGACGAAGCGGCTGATCTGTTCGTTGAAGAGGCCGCCCGCTCCTTGTGCGATCTCGACCAGGAAGACGATCACGTTGATCGCGATCAGCACGTACGTCGCCGGCGCGGCCTCGAACCCGGACCGGCTGCCGGTGGGGTTGCGGACCACCCGGGTTCGCTGGCTCGCGCACTCCGGACAGCGCATCCCGACGGGGGTCGGGGTCATGCACTCGGGGCAGATCGGCCGCCCGCAGGAGGAGCAGGAGACGCCCGTCTCGCGGTCGGGGTGGCGGTAGCAGGTGCGGGTCTGGGTCTCGGCCATCGGACCCCGGAGCCTACAATCGCGCCCGATGGAGCCAGCCAGCCCCGCCCGCCTCTACGCCGCCGTCGCCGGAGTGCTCCTGCTCGTGCTCGGGATCGTCGGCTTCTTCTACGACGCCTCGTTCACCGGCCTCGGCAACCTCGACCCGGCGCTCGGGGCGCTCGAAGTGAACGCCTGGTTCAACCTGCTCTACGTCGCCACGGGGGCGATCGGGCTGCTGCTGGCCGGCGCCGCCTCGCGCCCGTATTCCCTCGCGGTCGGCCTCCTCTTCACCCTGCTGGGAATCCTCGGCCTCGGGACCGGCTGGTTCCACCTGCTCGTAGGCCTGCTCGGCCTCGCCGCCGTGGCCGGGACCCCCCGGTCGCGCCCTTCCAACCGCGCGAAAAACGTCCGGCAGGGACCGCGGAACTCAGAGCCGCGAGCGAAGCCCACCCGCCAGCGAGCGTAGGCCGCTCTGGCTCTTCTGGCGGCTGCGGCGGCGCAGCTCCAGCAGCACCAGCGCTCCGGTCGCCGCCCCGCCGGCGCCGACCGCGACCACCGGCCGGACCCAGTTGCGGGGGTCGCGCAGCGCCCGCAGCTCGCTCTCCGAGAGCTCCTCGGCCCAGTCGGAGAGCTCCTCGGCGGCGGCCTGGGTGATCGCCGCCATCGTGTCCTCGAAGCGGGCCGAGAGCCTCTCCGGGGGCTCGATCGGACGCAGCGCGTCGTTCAGCAGCTGCTCGACGTCCCAGGTCGAGCCGCTCAGGGTCTCACTCGGGTCTCTCATCTTCCATCTCCTCCTGCAATTGCTTGATCGCGCGGTGGATCAGCACCTTGGTGGCGCCGTCGGTGCGGCCCAGCGCCCGGGCGATCTCGCGGTTGTCCATGCCGAGGGCGAAGCGCATGATCAGCGCCTCGCGGCGGTCGTCGGAGAGGCGGTCGAGGTGCTCGATCACCTGCCTCAGCTCCTCGCGCCCCTCGGCGATCGCCTCCGTGTCGTGGCGGGCGACGATCGGGTCGGCGTTTTCCAGCGGCGTCTGCGGGCGGCGCGAGCGATCGCGGTAGTAGTTCGAGGCGAGGTTGTGGGCGATCCGGATCACCCAGGGCCGCAGCGGCCGCCCGTCCGACTCGCGCCGGGCGCGGTCGAAGTGCCGGTAGGCCTGGAGGAACGCCTGCTCGGTCAGGTCCTCGGCGTCGTGGTGGTTCCCCACCCGGTAGTAGGCGTAGGAATAGACGTCGCGCAGGTGCGAGCGGTAGAACTCCTCGAAGGCCCGGTCGAGCTCCGCCTTGGCCGCCGGATCGAGCTCCGCGGGCTCGACGTTCTGCTCGGGGCCGCTCACCGGCCAAGCCTACTCGCGCCCCCGCCGTCATCAGGCGGCCCGCCTCTGGCGCTCTATCGCGCGCAGCCCCGCGACCCACTCCTCGGCGTCGATCTCGCCACGGATCAGGGCGGCGAGGCCGGAGAGCGCGGTGTCATCGCCCTCCGCCACCGCCTCGGCCAGCAGCGGCACGCTGTCGAGGCCCTCGGAGGCCTGCCCGATCTTGCCGGGGATGTCCTCGGCGGGCGTGCCGGTGCCGAGCAGCTCACCGGCGCGGCGGTTGCGCCCGTTCGGGGCCATCATCGTCGCGGTCAGGTCGCCGACGCCGGCGAGGCCGGCGAAGGTATCGGCCTCGGCCCCGCGGCCGACGGCGTGGGCGATGCACTCGCGCCAGATCGCCGCCACCGCGATCCCGGCCGCGTTCATCCCGTGCGGCTCGGCCGCGGCGGCGGCGAGGGCGGCGGCGTTCTTGGCCGCACCCGCCATCTCGACCCCGGTGACGTCGTGTGAGCGCTCGCAGACGAGGCCGGCCCGGTCGAAGACCTCGCCGATCTGAGCCCGCAGCTCCTCGTCCTCCGAACCCAGCACCAGCGCCGCCGAACCGGAGACCGCCTCGCGGGCGTGGGCGGGGCCGCCGAGGCAGGCGGTTGCCCGGGCGCGGACGCGTTCGCTGACGTATTCGGAGGGAAGCTGACCGCCGGGCGCGATCAGCCCCTTGGTCAGCATCAGCACCGCGCTGCGAGAGCTGATCCGGTCGGCGATCGCCCCCACCGCCTGCGGCAGCTGCGCGGAAGGGATCGCCAAGCAGATCAGGTCGAGCCCCGCCAGCTCGATCGCCGAGGCCGGGCGCACGTCGATCGATTCGGGCAGCGGCACGCCTGGCAGGTAGCGCTTGTTCTCGCCGCCGGCGATCAGCTCCTCGACCCGCTCCGAAGTCCGCGCCCCGAGCTGGACCTCGAGCCCGCCGCGGGCAAGCAGCACAGCCACGGCGGTGCCCCAGCTGCCGGCTCCGATCACGGCGGCGCGGCGCATCGGCGGCAGCCCCCCGAGGTCTTCCCACTGCAGCAGCACGTTGGGCCAGATCCGAGCGGTCACGGTTTCCGCCAGCGCCGGCGAGGGCTCCTCGGCGCGCGGGAACGTCATCGGCGGCCCCAGGCGCACCTTCACCCTCTTCGGGCGAATGCGCCAGCCGCGGCGAACGTGTTCGGTGCCGATCACCGCGGTCGGGATCACCACCGCCCCGGTCTGCAGGGCGAGGCGGCCGACGCCGCGCTTGGGATCGGAGAGGGTGCCTCGGCGAATCCGCGTTCCCTCCGGGAAGACGCAGACGACGCCGCCGCGTTCGGCGATCATCCGCGCAGTCAGCATCGATTCCTCGTCGGACTCGCCGCGGCGGACGGGGAAGGCGCCGAGGCGCGAGAGCACCCATCCCTGCCAGCGCCGCTCGAACAGCTCGCGCTTGGCCATGTAGTTCATCGGCCGCCGCCAGGGCAGGCAGGCGCCGACCACGAACGGGTCGAGGAAGCTGCGGTGGTTGGCGGCGACGACCACCCCGCCCTTTGCCTTGCCGTAGTCGCGCCCCAGCCGGGCAAGTCGGAAATAGACGAGGAAGAACGGCACCAGGAAGGCCCGCGCTGCGCAATACATCGGCCAGTTGACGCTGTGCTTGCGGGTGTAGGCGTGGTAGGAGGCGAGCCGCTCTGGGGTCACGCGTAGCGCTACACGTCTGAGCGTGCCCGGTTACGGCGCACTCTCGTCTCTACCCCGCTTCAACGACTGGAGCTTCCTCGGCGAGACGCCCGAAGGACGACTACCAGGCGGCTTCGACCAACCCCGCCAGTTCCCCCCGCGAGGGTGGCCGCGGCGCTCGCTGCAGCTCCGGTCGCTGCAGCATCGCGTCAAGCGCCTGGTCGAGCTTCGAAGCATCACCCCCCACCTCGCTCAGTCGCGGCGGCTGTCCCAGTTCTTCCACTCGTTGGGGAAGGCCGGCGCGGTCGGTGCCCAAGGCAGTCGCCAGCCGCCCATAGGCCTCCGGCGCCCGCCCCGCCAGGAGCGCCACCGAATGGGGCAGGATCGCCGCGTTGGTCTCGGCATGCGGCGTCCCGCACACCCGCACGAGGGTCTGGCAGATGAGGTGGTGCAGCCCCATACCGGCCGAGTCGATCGCGTAGCCGCAGAGGAGTGAGCCGAGGGCGAGCGCTCCGGTGTCCCGCCCCTCCCGCTCCTGGTCGAGTGCCGCAGCGATCAGCTCCGCCCCGCGCAGCGCCGTCATCTCCGAGACCGGATTCGAGTGCGGCAGGTAGAGGGTGTCGGCGCCGTGGGCGAGCGCGTTCATCGAGCTCGCCCGCAGCTCGGCCTCCGGCTGGCTCGTCATGACTTCCGGATCGGCGATCACAAGCCGTGGCCTGACCAGACCCTTCGCCCTCTCCTCGGCGCCTGTCGGCAGCCGGTGCGCGCCGGTCATCTCGGCCCCCGACATCGTCGTCGGGATCGCCACGACCTCCGCCCCCGATACCGCCCCTATCGCCTTCGCCACGTCGATCACCCGGCCGCCGCCGAGCGCCACAAGCGGGCGCACTCGCACCCCCTCCTCTGCATGTGGAGGGGGTGCGAGTGCGCCCGTCAGCGTGGCCGCGGCGGCCGGGACCTGCCCCTTCGAGACCTCATGGATCGAGACCGCCGCCTCGGCCAGACCTGTCGCTTCCGACAGCGCCCGCTCCGTGCTCAGCAGCTCGAACTCGTCGACCCCGTGCTCGCGCAGCAACTCGACGGCGTCGCCCGAGCCGCCCCGCCGGAAGACGACGGTGCGGCCGGCGTCCCGCCAGACGAAGTCGCCGCTCAACCCCGCGTCTGCAGCCGCGGGTTCTCGACCGGGCGCAGGCGCGGTTCGACCTCGTCGCGCAGGTGCTCGAAGTCAGGTGGCAGCGAGAGCTTCTCGCCGAGGTGCTCGAGCGGCTCGTCGACGGTGAAGCCGGGGCCGATCGTGGCGATCTCGAACAGCACCCCGCTGGGCTCGCGGAAATAGACGGAGCGGAAGTAGAAGCGGTCGATCTCGGGCGTCGGCTGCGCCCCGCCTGAGACCGCCTTCTCGCGCCAGTCCAGCAGCTCCTGCGGGGTCGACGCCCAGGCGACGTGATGGACGCTGCCGGCGCCCTGGATTCCGCGCTCCCCCGGCGGCTCGTCGTAGATGTAAAGGCCACCGCGCTGCTCGCCGCGCGCTTCCCAGCCCCCGTCGCGCTGCTCGAATTCGAGCGCCTCGAGCAACCCCGCGCTCGCACCCGGCGAGGGGGCGTAGGCGCGCACCGCGTGGAAGCCCTGCAGCGCCATCTCCGCGGGAATTTCCGGGTGATCGGCGACCAGCGGCGGATCGGGCACCTCGACCACCACCAGCTCGTGGTCCAGTCCCTCGGGGTCGGCGAAGATCAAGCTGTCGCCCTGGCGGCGCGGCTCGGTGCCGTTGGCCCGCAGCCGCTCCTCCCAGAAGTCGAGCGCCGCGGCCGCGGCGACGCGCCAAACGATCCGGTGCACCATCCCCGCGCCGGGCCGCCCCTGGGCGGCGCCGGGATACTCGAAGAAGGTCAGGTCGGAGCCCGGATCGCCGCCCTCGTCGGCGAAGAAGAGGTGGTAGACGGTCGGGTTGTCCTGGTTGACGGTTTTCTTGACCAGCCTCAGCCCGAGGACGCCAGCGTAGAAATCAACGTTGCGCTGGGCGTTCTCGGTGATCGCGGTGATGTGGTGAATGCCCTCTAGCTTCATTGCTGAGGTCACGTATAGCATCCCGACATGAGCCGTGGACGACGACGTACTGTCAGGGCGCTGATCGTCCTGGGCTCGGTGCTCGCCTTCCTCAGCGTCTTCGCGATCTGGATCGAGCGCCAGGCGCTCAACACGGGCGACTGGGTCGAAACCAGCGGCAAGCTGCTGCACAACGCGAAGATCCGCGAAGCGGTCGGCAACTACCTGGTCGACCAGCTCTACGAAAACGTCAACGTCCGCAAGGAACTCGAAGGCATCCTTCCCGGCGAAGTCAAGGAACTCGCCGGCCCGGCGGCCGGCGGGCTGCGCCAGGTCGCCGGCCAGGGCGCCGAAAAGGTGCTGGAAACGACGACCGCCCAGGAACTGTGGGAAGACGCCAACCGGGCCGCGCACGAACAGCTGCTGGCGGTGCTGGAAAACAAGAAAGAAGCGGTTGAAACCGCGCATGGGGAAGTCACCCTCAACCTCGGCAGCCTCCTCACCAATCTCACCCAGCAGGTGGGGATAGGAGAAAGCCTGGCGGAAAAGCTGCCGCCGGACGCGGGCCAGATCCACATCCTCAAGTCCGATCAGCTGAAGACCGCGCAGAACATCGCCGTCGCGGTCAAAGGGCTGGCGCTGCTGCTCTCGATCCTCACCTTCGCCGCCTTCGGCGCGGCGATCTACCTCTCCCGCGACGGCCGCTGGGTGACCGTCCTCTACAGCGGCATCGGCCTGATCGCCGCCGGCTTCGCGGCGATCGTCTTCCGGCACGTCGCCGGCGGCATCGTCGTCGGCCAGCTGGTGACGAACGACAACGTCAAGCCCGCCGGCGAAGCCGCCTGGTCGATCGGCACCTCGCTGATGGTCAGCATCGCCACGACCGTGATCGTCGTCGGCGTGCTCTTCGCCGCCGCCGGCTGGCTCGCTTCGCCGACCGGAGCCGCCCGCACCACGCGTCGTTACATGGCGCCGGCCCTGCGGCTTCACGTCGCCTACGTCTACACCGCCCTCGCGATCCTCGTCTGCCTCTACTTCCTCACCGGCCCGACCCAGGGCTTGCGCACCTTCCTCACCACCCTGATCGTCGCCGGCATGGCCGCCTTCGGCATCCACGAGCTGCGCAAGCAGACCGAAGCCGAATTCCCCGAGGCCACCTACGACGACGTCTTCGGCGGCACCCGCGACAAAGTCGTCAGCGCGGTCCGAGAGGCGAACATCCCCGAGCGGGTCGGCGAGCAGGCTTCGAAGCTGCGGCTGCCGGAGGTGCGGCGGCCGAGCGCGGGCGGCTCGGCGGGGGCAGCCACCGCGGCGCCGCCGATTCACGAGGAGGACGCTCGCCTGCAGCGCTTGGAGAAGCTGGCCGAGCTGCGCGACAAGGGCATCCTCACCGACGAGGAGTTCGCCGCCGAGAAGGCCCGGCTCCTCGGCGGCGCTTCGAACTCATAGTGCGCCCGGCGCAGCGGCGGCGACTTCAGCGTTTGGCGTAGTCGCCGATCTCACCGAAGTCGATCATCACGCAGGCCTCCGGCCCGGTGACCTCCGCATCGTGGCCCGGCGGGATGGCGACGACGTCGCCGGCGTTGACCTCGATCTCCTGCCCGTCGTCCATGTAGACGTGCATGCCGCCGGAGAGCACATACGCGAAGTGGGCGACCTGACACGAATCGGTGCCGGCGATCGGCTTCACGTTCTCCGACCATTTCCAGCCCGGCTCGAAGGTGCCGTAACCGACAGTGTGGCCTGCCAGTCCGACCACCTTCGCCTGGCCCTTGCCTTCGAACTGACGCGTCTCGTCAGGTGAGTCGAAGGACTTGACTTCCGCGGCCATCGGGGACTCCTTTCCTAGGTGGCCCCCTGCCCGCTGCGAGCCTACATCCGCTGCTTCGTCCTGTCGACCGGCACGGGGGCGGAGGCCGCGGCCTCCGCCCACCGGTCGTTACTCGTCCAGCCCCCTTACCTGCCCAACTGGATGCGGACGCGGGCGCCCGGGTTCAGGATCCTGCCCGGCTTCGGGGCCTGCTTCAGCACCTTGCCGACCTTCTTCGCGTTCGGCGCCTTCACCTTCTTCACATGGCCGAGCTTGCAGCCCTGCCGCCTCAGCAGCCTCTTCGCCTGCTTCAGCGGACGGTTCCTGAGGTTCGGCACCACGCAGGCGAGGTAGGTGTAGTCGTCGAAGCGGGTGTTCGGACTCGTCCCGGCGAAGGTGGTCACCGAGATATCGACTTTGCCCGGCTTGGCGCTGCGCGGAACGGTTGCGGTGATTTCGGTGTCGGAACCGACGGTGAAGCCGGCCGGGATGGCCCCGAACTTGACTTCGCTCGCCTGGGTGAAGTTGACCCCGGTGATCGTCACCGCGGTACCGCCGGCGATCGACCCGAAGGGGGGCGAGACGGTGGTCACTTCCGGCTGCGGCTGGATTTCGGCGCTGAGCTCGATCTCCTTGCCGCTGAAGGTTTCACTCGCCGGGACAACCGAGCCGTCGAAGGGCGGCGGGAAGATCGAGGCGTAACCGGCGCCGGCGGCTTCGGCGACCCCGATCTTGTCGGTGTCGTGGCTCGGATCGATCCCGATCAGGTCGCCGGCCCGGACCTCGAGGTTGGTGGTGAAGGTCTGCAGGCCTTCGTCGCCCGGCGTCGCACCCTGGCTGGTGCCCGAGGCTTCGTAGCCGCCTTTGCCGTTGGGATGGAGAACCCGCAGGAAGAAGGGGCCGCCGCTCGCGCCCTGGACCCGCCAGCGCACGATCGCGCCGTTGGCGGGCGAAGCGATCGTCGCCCCCGCCTCGGGCAGGGCGGTGTTGAAGAGCGTCTGGACCCGTTTGAATTCGGTCGCTTCGAATTTCTGCGGCAGCACGCTGCCGATGCTGATCACGGACGCCTGCGCCGCGCCTGCGAAGAGCGCGCAGGCTGCAGCCGCGACCGCGACCACCATCGTCAGCCGCCGCGCCGGCCCCCGTTCGAGAACTCCCTTCCGCTGTTGCCGCATCTTCTTCCTTTCCTCGGTTTCCCTTGCCTTCAGCGCCGGGCGCCGTTTGCATGGCTAAACGGGGAGTAAATAAAAAGTTGCGGTCGGTGAAGAGGAAGAAAAAGCCCGCCGCCGGAATCGAACCGGCAACCTCCTCATTACAAATGAGGCGCTCTCCCAGGTTGAGCTAGGCGGGCGTGGTGGCGATGATGTCCGTAGTGGACGTGACGTTCAGATTCTTAGAGGCTGATGAGGGTACCGTGCTGACGCGGGCGATCGAAGCCGCTTATGGTCAAAGTTATGACGTGCGGTGGGTGTACGACCCCGAGGAGGTCGGACGCCGGATCGCCGCCGGCACCTATGTGGCCTGCATCGCCGAAAGCGCTGCAGGCGAGCTGCTTTGCCACATAGGAATGAGCTTAGCGGCCGCGGGCGATGCGGTCGCACATTCCGGCCAGGCGGTGACGCTGCCGGCGGCGCGGGGCGAGCACCTGTTCACCCGCACCAAGCGCTGGCTGATGGAGCGGGCGCGGGAGCGGGGACTGGCCGGCATGTACAGCGAGGCCACCGCCGCGCACCCCTACAGCCAGAAGGCGAACATCGAGCTCGGGGCGCACGAGACCGGCTTCCTGCTCGGCTGGATCCCGGCCGGCGTCAGCAACGATGCCGCTCAGAACCGGCGCGGGCGCCAGTCGGCCGCCCTGCTCTACCTGAAGCTGAACGACGGCCACGAACGCAGGGTCTACGCGCCGGAGCACCACCGCGAGATCGTTGCGCAGACGGTGGAGCTTTGCCAGATGCGCGGCGAGCTGACGGACCCGCCGCCGGACTGCGAGCTGCAGGATCGCTCCCAGCTCCAGGTCGAGGTCGACCGCGACCACAACCTGGCGCTGATCACCGTCCACATCCCCGGCGCCGACCTCGAGCAGGTGGTCGGGGCCGAGCGCCACCACCTGTTCCACCGCGAATGCCTCGACGCCGTCTACGTGGACCTGCCGCTCGAGCACCCGGCGACCGCCCTCGTGGCCGATCATCTCGAGCGCCTGGGCGTCTCTTACGCGGGCATCTTCCCCAACCACCGCACCGACGGCGACGTGCTGCGGATGCAGTCGCTGCACCGGGTCCGGGTCAAGGCCGACGACGTCGCCGTCGCCTCGGACCACGGGCGCGAACTGCTCGAGTACGTGATCGCCGATCTACCGCGGGCGGCGCAACCCGTCTAGAGCGCGACCTCGCGCGAGACGAGGTGCGCCCCCACCTTGCGCTTCACCCGCTGCAGGGCGTTGTCAACGGTCTTGGTATCGCACTCCAGCCGCTCCGCGATCACCTCGTAGGAGTGACCGTCGAGGTAGAGCGAGAGGACCCGGCTCTCGAGGTCAGAGAGAACGCCGGAGACGCCGGAGAGGCAGGAGACGAGGCTCTCCAGCTCTTCGGTCGCGATCACCTGGTTGACCGGGTCGTGGACGCTCGGCCCCGGCAGGATCTCGTCCAGGGTCGTCTCGGAGTCGCTCGCAGCGGCGGGGGTCTGACTGAAGGAGACGTACTGGTTGAGAGGGGTGTGCTTGTTGCGGGTCGCGGTCTTGACCGCGGTGATGATCTGGCGGGTGATGCAGAGCTCGGCGAAGTTTCGGAAGCTCGACTCGCGGTCGGTGCGGTAATCGCGGATCGCCTTGTAGAGGCCGAGCAGGCCCTCCTGGATCAGGTCGTCGGCCTCTCCCCCGAGGAGGAAGTACGAGGAGGCCTTGAGGCGGACGAAGCCGCGGTAGCGGCGGACGATCGAGTCGTATGCGTCTGGTCGTCCCTCCTTGGCGAGGGCGACGAGGTAGTGATCATCAAGCTCAGCTTGAGGGTTAGTGCCAGCGGTGCGCGGGGAGCGCTGGGCTGCCGGCAATGGCGATTCCTGCGTAGGCGTAGATAGAGCCACAGATCCTTCTCCTTGACTGAAGGGTCGTGGCGCCGCTTACCTCCCCTGGCAGGCGCCTTCTACAAGTGAGCCTCAAGTTGAGGTTCACCCTTATTTTCCAGGGCGCACTCTGACTGGTTTGCGATGTTCTGTCAACCCCCGAATTGCAGATTTGCAAATTGAGTTGCATTTGAAGGTTTACGGGCCGGGGGTGGTGGCCC
>DASSTG010000003.1:0-38303 GCA_035708105.1 Solirubrobacterales bacterium
CGGGGTGACCCCTACCGGACGCCTTCGGCTGAGTGTCCGTACGGGGTCACCCCGACCCCCGACGAACAGTCCCGGATACCCGTAGGGGGAGACGGCGTCGCGCTCGGCGGTGCCTGGGATCTCGCGGGCGATCACGGGAGCGAGCAGCTCTCCCTGGTCGGTTTCGATATGCAGGGTGTGGGTGACGCCTTCGGCGTCCAGGAAAGGGCGGGAGCGGAAGAACTCGTCGTCCTCGGCGGCTTCGCCGCCGTCGTCGAGCAGCTCCGCCCTGGCGATCGAGCTGCTCACTCGAGCAGGTCCGCGGCGGCGGCGCGGAACTCGTCGGGAAGCACGCCCCAGACCTCGCAGTCGTCGGCGGGCCCCTCCCGGCGGGCGAGGTGGGAGCGCATCGTCCCCTCGTGCCTCCAGCCGAGGCGGGCGACCGTCTTCTTCGCCACGTCGTTGCGGGCGGGGATGCGGCCGTAGACGCGGTGGGCGCCGTACTCGTCGAAGGCCTTGGCGATCGTCAGCGCCTCGGCGCGGCGGCCGACCCCCTTGCCGCGGACGTCGTCGCCGATCAGCGCCCCCAGCTCGGGCGCGGTCTGGCGGAAGAGGCCGTAGAGGGCGGTGAAGCCGACCGGCTCCTCGTAGCCCTCGACGACGATTGCGAACTTGCGATCCTCGCCGGAGTCGTCCATCGCCCGCCGCGTCCAGGCCTGCGCCTGCTCCAGGGTGAACTCGTCGCGCTGCTCCATCAGCGTCCGCGTCGCCTCCGGGTTGTTGAACCAGCGGTGGACGGCCGCCGCGTCCTCCTCACGGAAGGGGCGCAGCGAGACTGCGGGTCGCTCGGTGCTCACGTTGCGAACCCTAATCAGTCGGGAGCGAGACCTTGGCCGGTCAAGACCAGCCAGGCGGTCCTGGCAAGGATGCGGAGGTCGAGGGCGGCGCTACGGTGCTCGACGTACCAGACGTCGAGCTCGATCCGCTCCTCCCAGGGGATGCCGGCGCGGCCCTGGACCTGGGCCCAGCCGGTGATCCCGGGCAGGACCTCGTGGCGGCGCCTCTGGTGGGGGGTGTAGGCGTCGACCTGCGCGGGGATCGTCGGGCGGGGGCCGACGATCGCCATCTCGCCGCGGAGGACGTTGACGAGGTTGGGGATCTCGTCGAGGGAGGTGCGGCGGAGGAAGCGGCCGGGGCCGGTGACGCGGGGGTCGTCGCGGTAGACGACCTTGCCGACCCCCACCGGGTCCGATCCCTGGATCATCGTCCGCAGCTTCCACATCTCGAACTCGCGGTCGCCGCGGCCGATGCGCCGCTGGCGGTAGACCACCGGCCCGGGGCTGGTCAGCTTGATCGCGATCGCCGCGATCAGCAGCAGCGGCGAGAGGATCGCCAGGGCGACGGCGGCGACGAGGAGATCGAAGGCGCGGGGCATCAGCGGGTCCCCTCCGCCTTCTCCCACCTGCCACCTGCACCGTGGCGGAGGCGGTCCCAGAGGCCGGCGGCGATCGCCGCGGTGGTCAGTAGGTAATAGCGGGCTATGCGAAAGGGGGCGATCGGCATCGAGCGGGCGAGCAGTGCGGCGCCGAGGAAGGCGAGCTGGAGGAGGAAGGCGAGGACGTAGAACCAACCCTGGCCGAGGAGGAAGGCGCCGGCGAGGAGGGCGAGGACGTGCAGCAGCGGGCTCAGGTAGCGAAGCAGCCGGTGCGAGGCGATCTCGAACGCGTACAGCGGCTGATAGCCGCGCGGATTCAACATCCCTTCGCCGAGGACGATGTCCCAGAGGCCGACCATCATCCGCCGTTTGCGGGCGAACTCCCCCTCGATGCTCGGCACCATCTTCTCCTCGGCGCGGGCGTCCGGCGCGTAGAGCGAGCGGCGGCGGTGCTTGGCGAGGAGGAAGGGAAAGCTGAGGTCGTGGCTGCCGGAGGGCGGCAGCGGCATGTAGGCGTCGCGGCGGACCGCGTAGATGGCGCCGTTGCCGGCCGTGACGCCGGCCAGCGCCGACTCCATCTCGCGCACGGTCATCTCGTAGCGCCAGTAGGCGCCCTCGAGGTTGTCGCCCTCGGCGTCGAGGAAGCGGACCTGGCCGCAGACGTAGCCGACGCCGGGATCGGCGAAGCGGGCGACGAGGCGGCGCAGGGCGTCACGGGCCCAGACGCTGTTGGCGTCGGAGAAGGCGAGGATCTCCCCCGCCGCCTGCTCGGCGGCGGCGTCGAGCGCGGCGACCTTGCCGCCGGGGGGCAGCTCTAGCACGAGGCCGGCGCCGGCGGCGCGGGCGCGCTCGGCGGTGGCGTCGGTGGAGCCGTCGGAGGCGACGATGATCTGCAGGCGCTCGCGGGGATAGTCGAGCGCCAGCGCGTTGGCGACTTTGGCCGCGATCACCTCCTCCTCGTCGTAGGCGGGGATGATCAGCGAGACGGTGGGCGCACCGGCGGCGGGTCCTGTCTCCGATCGGGGGCTCTCCCTACCGGGAGAGTCCTCCCGATCGTCGCCACCCGCCGAGTGGCCTCGCAGATGCACCAGCAACCAGAGCACCAAGGGGTAGCCGAGGTGCGTGTAGGCGAGCAGGCCGGCGCTGAGCCAGAAGACAATCGCGGCGAGGGCGGTCATGCCCGCGCCTCCAGCAGCTCGCGGTAGAGGTCGATGGTGCGGCGGGCGGCCTCGTCCCAGGAGAAGGGACCGGCGGCGGCGCGGGTCGCGGCGGCGGCGAGCTCGCGGCGGGCGGCTTCGTCGTCGACCAGATCCGCGATCGCGGCGGCGAGGGCCGGGGTGTCCCCCGGCGGGACCAGACGAGCGGCGCCCTCCGCCGCCACCTCGGGGAAACCGCCGACCGCGCTCAGCACCATCGGCCTGCCGAAGGCAAGCGCGGTGTAGAGGACGCCGGATTGCTCGGCGTCGAGGTAGGGGAGGACGACGAGGTCGGCGCGGCGGAAGAGCGCCGGGATCTCGGCGTCTTCGACGAAGCGGGTGACGAAGCGGACGCGGCCGGTGGCGCGGCCGGCCAGCTCGCGCAGCGGCGCGACGTCCATCCGGGGATTGCCCACGATCCACAGCTCCGGAGCGGCGCCGCTCGCGCTGACGCGTGCGAACGCCTCGAGCAGGTTCTCGATCCCCTTGTAGGGGCGGAGCAGGCCGAAGGAGAGGACCACCGGCCCCTCCGCCCCTTCCAGCTCGGCGGGCAGCGGCTTCTCCTCGGGCAGCCTGGTCAGGTAGTCGAAGGCGCCGTGGGGGATGACGCGGACTTTGGCCGGGTCGAGGCCGACCTCGTCGCGGAGGCGGGCGGCGCCGTGCTCGGAGTGGGCGACGACGGCGTCCATGGCGCCGAAGACGCGGCGGGCTGAGCGGACCGCGCGGCGACCCGGCTGCGGCGGCATGATGTAGTGCGCGGTCATCAGCCGCGGGCGCCGGGGCGGCAGCAGGTGGACGTCGAGCGGGGGGATCGTCAGCCACTGGTAGTGGACGACGTCGGCGTCGAGCGCGCGGCGGAGGCGGAGCATGTCGGGAAGGTGCTCGGCGGCCTTGAAGGGGAGGCGGGCAGGCGCCCGGAGCCCGCGGCCGGCGGCGCGGCGGTAGAAGCGCTCGTCGACGTCGAAGCCTTCGGCCGGCGGCACCGGTCCGTAGAGGAAGCGGGTGGTGAGGAGCTCGACCTCGGCGCCCGCGCGTGCGAGGGCGGCCGCGAGGGCGCGGTCGTAGGGCGGCGTGAACGCCGAGGGGTCGACGATTTGGGCCTTCATAAACACGAGGCATCCGTCTGAGACGCCTGCCTCGCGGCGGATTATCGTGACCCCCTTGGCTCCGCTGCTCTCCTACTGCGTCGTGAACACGAACGGCCGCGACTACCTGCTCGCCTGCCTGGCGGCGATCGAGCGGACCCATCCCGAGGGGGTCGAGAGCGAGATCCTCGTCCTCGACAACGCCTCCGAGGACGGTTCGGCAGAGGCGGTGCGGGAGCTCGGCGGCGAGATCCGCCTGATCGCGCGAGCGCGGCGGACCGGCAAGGCCGAGAACGACTCGACCCTGATGGAGGAGGCGCAGGGCAGGTACTGCCTGCTGCTGAACGAGGACTCGGAGCTGCGGCCGGGAGCGGTCGAGGCGCTTTTGGCGGCGATGGAGCGGGAACCGAAAGCCGCGGCGGCCACCGCCCAGTTGCTCGACTCCGACGGCGACCCCGTCCCCTGCGCCTGGCGCTTCCCGGGGGTAGGCACGGCGCTGGCCGGAGCGCTCTTCCTGCACCGCCGGCTGACGGTGCAGAGCGGAGGCGGCGCCGTGCGGTGCGTCGACTGGGCGCAGTCGAGCGCGCTGATGGTCCGCCGCGAGGCGGCGGCACAGGTCGGCTACATGGACCCCGACTTCTTCGTCTACTACGACGAGTGCGACTTCGCCAGGCGCCTGCGCGAGGCCGGCCGGCACTCCCTCTACGTCCCCGGCGCCGAGGCGGTGCACCACGACCAGCTCTCGACCGACCTCGCCGAAGGCCTCCCCCGGATCGTCGAATTCCACCGCAACCGCGACCTCTACATGCGCAAGCACCACGGTCGCGGCGCGGCGCTGGCGGTGCGCGTGCTCACCGCCTGGTCGTACGCCGCGCGAGCGCTGGCCGCGAGCCTGCTGCCGAACCAGCCCGCGGACGTCTACTGGGCCCACGCCCGCCAAGCCCTCTTCCCCGGCCGCGGCGAATCCCTCCGCGACCGCGCCCAAGCCTGACGCGATCCAGGCGTTGCCAGGCAAGGACGCAGGGAGCGTGGCGTGCTTTGCACGCGAGCGACCGAGGACGCCGCATGGCGGCGCCTGGGTCCGTCAGAGGCGGGCGTCTTCGTCCATCTGCTCGGTCTCGTACGTCTCCGGGATCCGTCCGTCCACCGCCGCGGGCTGGGCGCGCAGGGACATCAGGCCGGCGATGACGGTGCCGGGGTGACGGAGGCGGGCGAGCCAGCGGCGCTCGTCCGCGCTGAAGAAGCCGGTGGCGAGGAGCGCGAGCGGGTAGGCGGCGAAGAGGAGCGCTCGGAGCAGCAGCCCGGCCGCGCCCGACGTCGGGACGAGCAGTTCGCCGGCGCCGACCAGCAGCGCCACCGTCGCCACCACCCGCAGCAGCCTGCCCCACTCGTAGGGCACCGGGAACAGCCTCTGGGTGAAGGCGTACATCAGCGCCAGCACGACCAGGTAGGAGATGACGAGCGCGAGGCCGGCGCCGGTGATCCCCATCGCCGGCACCAGCGCCAGGTTGAGGGCGACGTTGGCGATGAGGGCGCCGATCGCCGCCGGGAAGTTGAACTCGGTGCGGCCGGTGCGGCCGAGGATCACCACCAGCACTAGATAAAGCGCATAGAGGGTGACCGCGGTGGAGATCAGGCCGATCGCTTCGTAGGAGCCGAAGAACTCCGGCGCCGCCAGGGCGCGGACGATCCAGCGCGAGAACAGCCACATGCCGGTGACGACGAAGGCGCAGCCGGCGACGAAGAAGGTGACCACCCTGGCGTAGACGCCGCGAGCCTCGTCGTCGTCGCGGATCGAGTAGGCGAGCGGCGGCCAGGCGAGCTGGAAGCCGCGGACGAGCACGTTGACCGCCTGGGCGAACTTGACCGCCAGCGAGTAGAGGCCGGCCTCGGCGAGGCCGAGCGAGCGGACGATGATCAGGCGATCGACGAAGTTGAGGAGGTAGAGCGAGACCTCGGCCGGCATCGTCGGCACTCCGAAGCGGAAGAGGCGGCGCAGCAGAGCCCGGTCGAAGCGCAGCGACAGCCGCCGCCACTGCCAGGCGATCAGGCCGATGACGAAGGCCCCGCCGGCCGCGTAGCTGCCGATCAGCAGCCCGCGGGCGCCGTCTTCGAGGCCGACGACGAGGACGACGGTGAGCCCGATCGAGGCGAGCACGTTGAGGAGCGTGGTGAGGAAGTAGGCGCGGGCGCGCTCCTCGAGCCGGAAGAGGGTGAGCATGAACTCCCACATAGTCAGCACCCAGAGACCGCCGATCGCGATCCGGGCCAGGCCGGGAGCGGATTCGTCGAGCAGCGCTTCGGAGAGCGGGCCGGCGAACGGAAGCAGGACGAGCGCACCCAGGGTCGAGAGCCAGAAGAGGCCGGCGAAGCTGCTCCTGACGACCGCCGCCCCGTCCTCGTCCTCCCGGTAGTAGAAGCGCAGGATCGCCTCGATCAGGCCGAAGCGGACGACGATGCTGGCGGAGACGACCGCGGCGAAGAGGACTTCCGCGGCGCCGTAGTCGGACGGCGTCAGGTACCGCGTGTAGAGCGGCAGCAGGACGACGGCGATGACCTTGGAGAGGATGCTGGCCGCGGTGTAGGCGGCGCCCGTCGTCGCCAGGCGGCGCAGGTATCCCGACATGGCGAGACCTTATGCCGGGTCCCGGATCATCGGCTCTTCTCTCGCGTCTCCCTGCGCGAGGGCAGCGCCGGCCGCCAGCAGCACCCAGGTGATCGGGTCCTCGAAGAAGCCGGCGTAGGCCAGCGTGTGGACGAGGAGCGCGACGAAGGCCGCCAGGACTGCGGCCCGGGCGGCAACGGCCGCGGGACCGACCGCTTGGCCGGCGGGTCCTGCCGGAGGGGCGTCTTTCCAGAGACCACGAGCCAGGGTTCCGAGCGCCACAGCGATTAGAGCCAGATAAGCCAGCAGTCCTATGAGGCCTTGCTCGGCCGCCACCGTTATCGGCTCGGTATGGGAGACGGTGACCGGGAGGTCCTTGTTGGACCGATGTTCTCGGTAGGCGGCTTGAAACGAGCCGGAGCCGTAGCCCTGGATCGGGCGTTCGCCGAAGAGGTCGGCGCCGCCGGAGATCAGGTTGCCGCGACCGCTGAGATCGACGTTGATCCGGTCCGGCGTGATCTTGCCCGAGCCGCCGACGAGGAGGACCACGAGAACCGCGCCGACGGCGCCGACGGCGACTGCCGCCAGGGTCCAGCGCCAGCTCCAGCGGACCGCCGCCAGCATCGCCAGGCCGGCGAGCAGGGCGAGCAGACTCGACTGGGAGAAGGTCGGGACGAGGCCGAGCCAGAGGACGAGGATCAGTCCGCAGAGGAGCCAGAACGCCTCGCGCCGCCGTGCCCAGAGCATCGCCGCGGCCGCGGTCACCGTCACCAGCGCCAGGTAGCGACCGTAGACGTTCGGGTCCCAGAAAACCGAGTTGACCCGGAAGTAGGTGTGGAATTCGTTCGAGCGGATGATCTGGTCGTTCCAGAAGAGGCTGCGGGTGGCGAGCTCGACGCCGCTGACCAGCACGAAAGCGGCTGCCTCAACTCCGACCACGATCAACACCCAGCGCAGCAGCCGCCGGTCCCAGCGAACGTCCTGGAGCAGCGCGTAGGCGATGGTGAACGGGACGAGGAAGAAGCAGACGTTCTGGAGGCCCTTGGAGAAGTCGGTCGAGTAGAGCGCTTGCACGGCGTACAAGACCACCGCCACCGCGAGGATCCGCGGCAGCCATGTGGGTGCGCCGGCCGGCGGGTCCTGTCTCCGATCGGGGGCTCTCCCTGCCGGGAGAGTCCTCCCGATCGTCGCCATTCGCCGGAGGGGCCACTGCCGGGCTGCCGCGGCCAGCACCCCGGCGGCAATCACGAGATAGAGCGGCACCAGCAGGTTGGCCGATTCGCCGCCGCCGTGAAGGGGCACCCGAAATGGCAAGACGAAGACGATCGACAGGGGCAGCAGAAGCGGCCATCGGCTGAAGACGTAGCGAAGGGCGCCGAGGACAACAGCTCCGACGGCCCCCAGGATCACGAGCCGGGCGCCGTGGTGCCTCAGGTCGGTGATGAGCGGGTTGTGCCACTGGTCGCCGACGATCAGAACGGGAAAGAGAGCGAGCGCGAGCAGCATCGCCACGGCCCGCCGGCGCCCGGGCGGGAGCAGGATCGCGGCGGCGCTGGCGCCGGCGGCGGCGACGAGGCCGGCGCCGGCGAGGACGTTGCTCACCGCTTCGGCCTCGCTCCCGATTCCTGCCCCAGCGGGCTGTGGCCGGATCCGGATGCGCCGCTCGGACAACGTCGCCTAGCCCCCGGGGGCGCCCGGTGCAGCCTGATCACGCCCGGAGTCACCAGGGTCCGGCCGGCGAACCTGACCCGCAGCTTGTAGCGCCCGGGGTGGGCGGTCCCGTCGTTGCGCTGCCGCCCGTCCCAGTAGTAGGTGTGGAACGTGTAGCGCTTGAGGAAGGCGCCGCGGGCGAGGGTGATCACCACCCGCCCACCCGGCTTCACCACCTGCACCGTGCCGTGACCGGAGATCGTCGTCCGGAAGCGGATCCGCATCTGGTCGTGGCGGCAGTCGTCGTTCGGGGTGAAGGCGTGGACGGGCGGCTGTCCCTCGATTCGGGGAGCGGCGACGAAGCTGACCCGGTCGAGCACCAGCGGGTCGCGCTTGACCCGCTGGGCGTAGGCGAAGGCACCGAGCGTGGCGAGGACTAGGAGCGCGAAGACGACCGCGGCCGCGCGTGGCGAGACAGGCGAGCCCCGCTCATTCGGCCGTTTCGGCATCGTTCTCGCCGACGACCACGGCGACCGGGGCTCCGGCCGAGACGGATTCGATTTCGCCGTTCATCAGCTGCAGCTTGGCGATCTTCAGCTGCTTCGCCACCTGGCGCGCTTCCGGCTTGTGGCCGCGTTCGAACATCACCACGCTGTCGGTGAAGCTGGAGCTGCTGTTGGTCACGGCGCCGAGCTCGAAGCCCTTGGCTTCGACTTTGTCGCCGAAGGTGGCGGCGAGCCCGGGCACGGCGGTCCCGTTCAGCACCGTGACTTCGATTTCGCCCGGCTTCAGCTTCGCCGCCGCCTGCTTCGAGCCGCCCCCCGAGCCGCCGCCGTCGGAGCCGCTGAGCAGCAGATAGGCGCCGCCCCCGACGACGATCAGCAGGACGACGAAGAGGGCGACCAGGGTGGCCGGCTTCGAGGCGGTCTCGCCGAAGCCGGAGAACCGGTTGCGCAGGCGCTCCCCCCAGGTCTGTTCCGGCAGCCCTTCCTCGCGCCGTCGCCGCCGCTCCTCGCGGCTGGAGAGGGCCTGGTGTTCGGCGGTGCGCGCTTCCTGCAGCGCCCGCAGCTCCTCCGCCCGCTGCGCGGCGATCGTCGAGGTCTGCTCCTTGCGCTCGGCGTCGCGCTCGGGGGCCGACCCCGCCCACTCGCGCAGGCGGCGGATGTCGCGCCCGTGGGTGAAGGAGAGCAGCGCGAGCACGGCGAGGCCGAGGAACGCGGCCAGGCCGGCGAAGGCGCCGATTTGTTCGATCACATGGACCAAAGTGGCTGCGAGAGCCTATTTGTCGGAGGCGACCTTCGCAGCGTCGCCACCCGGGGCGGCGATCAGCTCGACCACCCGCTCGGCCAGGTTGGCCTCGTCCCCGGCCATCACCAGGTGTTCGAGCGAGTTGAGGGTCGACTCGACCCACTCGCCCTCGCGCGGCGTCCGCCGGACCGCGCGGTTGATCCGCCGCGCCGCCGTCGCCTGCACTTCCTCATCATCGGAGAAGAGCACCTCGTGCAGCTTCTCCCCCGCCCGCGGCTGCGTGAACTCGATCGCGATGTCCTCTTCGGGCTCGTACCCCGCGAGCCGGATCATGTTGTGGGCGAGGTCGACGATCTTCACCGCTTCGCCCATGTCGAGGACGAAGACCTCGCCCTTGCCGGTGCCGATGTCCCCGGCGCGGATCACCAGCTGCACCGCCTCCGGGATCGTCATGAAGTAACGGGTCATCTCCGGGTGGGTGACGGTGACCGGCCCGCCACGCTCGATCTGGCTGCGGAAGATCGGCACCACGCTGCCGGAGGAGGCGAGGACGTTGCCGAAGCGGACCGAGGCAAAGCGGGTCTCCGGGTACTTTTCGCCGGCGGCCTGGACGATCCACTCGGCCATCGCCTTCGAGGCGCCCATCACCGTCTGCGGGTTGACCGCCTTGTCGGTGGAGATGAGGACGAAGCGCTCGACCTTCGAGGCGGCGGCGGTCTCGGCGGTGACCCGGGTGGCGATCGCGTTGTTGCGGACCGCCTCCAAGGGGTTGGCCTCCATCAGCGGCACGTGCTTGTAGGCGGCGGCGTGGAAGACGACGTCGGGCTTGAAGCGCTGCATCACCTCCAGCATCCGGTGCGGCTCCTTGCAGTCGGCGAGCACGGACTCGCAGCTGGCGAAGTGGCGCTCCTCGACCATCTCGCGGTCGATCTGGAAGAGGTTGTCCTCGGCGTGGTCGAGCATCACCAGCAGCCGCGGCTTCACCTGGGCGATCTGGCGGCAGAGCTCGGAGCCGATCGAGCCGCCGGCGCCGGTGACGAGGACGATGCGATCGCCCAGGTAGGCGCCGACCCGGTCGAGCTCGCGGACGACCGGCTCGCGGCCGAGCACGTCCTCGACCTGGACCTCGCGCAGCTGCCGGTTGAGCTGGACGCCGCCGCGCAGCAGCTCGAACACGGTCGGCAGGGTGCGGACCCGGATCTGGCGCTCGCGGCAGGCGACGACGATGCGGGCGCGCAGGGTCCCGGGCGCCGAAGGGATCGCGATCACGACTTCGTCGGGGTTGGTCTCGTCGAGGATCTTGTCGATCTCCCGGGTCGAGCCGAGGACCTTCAAGCCCCCCGACATGCGCATCCCGCGCTTGCGCGGGTCGTCGTCGACGAAACCGATCGCGCTGGCGCCGAGGTTGGGGTTGAGCTGCAGCTCGCGGACGACCATCTGGCCGCCGGAGCCGGCACCGATCACCAGCACCTCGTGCTTGGGGAGGCGGGCGCCGCGCACGGGCCGTTCGACGATCAGCCGCACGCCCAGGCGGGCGCCGGCGATCAGGATCAAGGTGAGGACGAAGTCGGTGACCTCGACCGAGCGCGGCAGCGTGTGGGCAAAGGGCTTGGCGACGGCGAAGACGACGACCAGCAGCGCGCTCGCCACGGCGACGGCACGGAGGATCAGCATGAAATCGCGGCCGCTGACGTAGCGCCACCACTTCTGGTAGAGCCCGAAGCCGGCGAAGACGACGAGCTTGCCGGCGACGACGAAGCCGACCGACTGGGCGAACAGCACCTCGTAGCGGTGGGGCCAGCCGTGCGGGTCGTCGAGGAAGCGCAGCTGGAAGGCGAGGAAGTAGGCCAGCGCGAGGAGCACGGCATCGGCCGCGACCTGCAGGACCCGGTTGCGGTAGACGGGGTGGTTCAACCGGCTCATCGAGATGCTGAGTTTACGGCGCCTTGAACCGAATCCCTACGATGTGGCGCTTGATGGGCCTCCTCCTGCTTGCCTCGGTCACCGACAAGGTGGTCGAACCGGTAATCGAAGTCGCAACCGAATTCATCGGCAGCGCCGGATACCTCGGCGTCTTCGCGCTGATGATCCTCGAGTCGGCCTGCATCCCGATCCCGAGCGAGGCGATCATGCTCTTCGCCGGCTTCAGCGCCTCAAAACACGAACTGACCCTGTTCGGGATCGTCGCCGCGGGCGTGGCCGGCAACCTCGTCGGCTCCTGGATCGCCTACGCGGTCGGCTATTACGGGCGCATCGACCTGCTGGAAAAGAACAAGCTGATCCACATCAGCCCACGGCACCTGAAATGGGCCGATGACTGGTTCGCCCGCTACGGCAGCCTCACCGTCTTCTTCTCGCGGATGCTGCCGATCATCCGCACCTTCATCTCGCTGCCGGCGGGGGTGGCGAAGATGCCGTTCTGGCGCTTCACCGCCTACACCCTGCTCGGCTCGATCCCCTGGGTGCTGATGCTGGCGCTGGTCGGCGAAGCGGTCGGCGACAACTGGGAAGACTGGCGGCACAAACTCGGCTACCTCGACTACGTGGTCCTGGCGGCGATCGTCGTCGGCGTCGTCTACCTGCTCGTCAAGCGGCGGCGCGGCGGCGGTCCGGGGGTGGACGCGGCCGACGGCCGGCCCGAGACCGAGGCCGCCGGCACCAGGGGCGCTTGAGCCCGAGCGGGATCCCCTCCCCGCGCGCGCTCGCGCTCGGGCTGGTGCAGGGACCGGCCGAGCTGCTGCCGGTATCGAGCTCGGCCCACATCGTCCTCATGCCCTGGCTCGCGGGCTGGGACTGGGACGAGGTCGACCCGGAGGTGCGCAAGAGCTTCGAGGTGGCGCTGCACACCGGCGCGGCGGCGGCGCTGCTGATCGGGCAACGGCGGCTGATCGCCGAAGAGCTGCGCCAGTTCGACGGACGGCGGGCGCTGCTGCTGGGGCTCTCCTTCCTGCCGGCGGCGGTGGTCGGCTACACGCTGGAGCGGCCGATCGAGCGGCGGCTCGGCGGGCCGCGTGCGACCGCCTACGGCCTCCTCGCGGGAGCGGCGGCGATGCTCCTCGCCGACCGCCGGCCGCAGCGGCGCGGACGCGGCGACGCGACGCCGATGGACGGCCTGGCGCTGGGGATCGCCCAGGCGGCGGCGCTGGCGCCCGGCGTCTCCCGCAACGGCGTCACCCTGGCGGCTGCGCGCTGGCGGCGCTTCTCGCGCGACCAGGCGAACCTGCTCTCGCGCACGATCGCCCTGCCGATCATCGTCGGCGCCACCGCCCTCAAGGGCGCGCGCCTGGCCAAGCGCGGCACCACGCCGGAGCTGCGGCGCTCGCTCGGCGTCGGCGTCGGCGCCTCCTTCGCCTCCACCCTGGCGAGCCAGCGCCTGATCCAGCTGGTCGAGCGCGACCGTGCGCTCTGGCCCTACGCGGCCTACCGGATCACCCTGGCGGCCGTCGTGCTGGCCAGGCTCCGCCGCCGCCATTCGTCTGTTCCTTCTCGGCGTCAAGCAACAGAAAGGAACAGCTGAAGGGGATGGGTGAGAGAATCGGCGTGATGACGGATGCCTACGCGAAGGCCGGGGTCGACCAGGGGGCGGCCGATTCGGCCGTGGCCGGGCTGGTCCGGGCGCTGGCGGCGATCGACCTCGGGCGGCCTTCGCTGCAGGTGCCGCTGCCGGGTCACTACGCGAGCGTGGTCAGGTTCGACGAGCGCAGCGGGATCGCCTTCTCCACTGACGGGGTCGGCACCAAGCTCCAGGTCGCCGAGGAGCTTGGGAGGTTCGACACGGTCGGGATCGACTGCGTGGCGATGAACGTCAACGACGTGATCTGCGTCGGCGCCGAGCCGCTGGCGATGGTCGACTACGTCGCGGTCGAGAAGGCCGAACCCGAGGTCTGCGAGGAAATCGGGGTCGGCCTCGCCCGCGGCGCCGAGCTGGCCGGGATCGAGATCACCGGCGGCGAGCTCGCCCAGCTCGGTGAGCTGGTCCGCGGCGTCGACGTCTCCGGGGCCTGCATCGGCCGGGTCGCGCTCGACGAGATCGTCGACGGCTCCGCAGTCGAACCCGGCGACGCGGTGATCGGGCTCCCCTCCACCGGCCTGCACTCAAACGGCTACACGCTCGCCCGCTCGGCCCTGAGCGGAATCCCGCTCGGCGAGGACCCGGAAGGGCGGCTCGGGCGCTCACTCGGCGAGGAGCTGCTGCTGCCGACCCGGATCTACGTCAAGCCTGTCGTCGAGCTGCTGCGCTCGGAGGTCGAGGTGCGCGGCCTCGCCCACATCACCTCCGGCGGCACCGGGAACCTGCTCCGCCTCGCCGCCGAGGTCGCCTACGAGATCGACGACCCGCTGCCGGTGCCGCCGATCTTCGCGCTGATCGAGGAGCGGGGCGGGGTCTCCGCAGAGGAGATGAGCGAGGTCTTCAACATGGGCTGCGGCTTCTGCGTCGTCGTCGCCGGAGCCGACGAAGGCCGCGCTCTGGAGCTTCTACGGGGGCACTATCCGGCCGCCAAGCGGATCGGCCGCGCAACCGAAGGACCACCACGGATCCTTTGACTCGCCCCCATGGCTGAAGCGTCGTAACGTTGGCGCGCAAGTGACCGACCCGGCCTCGACCAGCTCCCAGATGATCGGCACCGTGCTGTCCGGTCGCTACAGGCTGGAGGCGAAGCTCGGCAGCGGCGGGATGTCGACGGTCTACCTGGCCCGGGATACGACGCTGGACCGGCCGGTGGCGGTGAAGGTGATGCACCGGGAGATGTCCGAGCAGGCCGACCAGCTCGAGCGCTTCCGCCAGGAGGCGCGGGCGGTGGCCAAGCTCTCCCATCCCAACGTCGTCGCCGTGATCGACGCCGGCGAGGACGGCGGCCATCCCTACATCGTCTTCGAGTACGTCGAGGGCGAGACGCTGAAGCAGCGGATCAACCGGGTGGGGGCGCTGGACGCCCAGGAGGCACTCGCCTACGCGATCGAGATCGCCCGCGGCCTCACGGTCGCCCACGCCCGCAACATGGTCCACCGCGACATCAAGCCGCAGAACGTCCTGATCGACTCCGAGGGACGGGCGAAGCTGACCGACTTCGGGATCTCGCGCCAGCTCGAGCAGGACGGGATGACCGCCACCGGGCGGGTCCTCGGCACCACCGACTACGTCGCCCCCGAGCAGGCGATGGGACACCCGGTGGACCAGCGCTCCGACGTCTACTCGCTCGGCGTCGTCCTCTACGAGATGCTGGTCGGGGCGGTGCCGTTCAGCGCCGACAGCCAGGTCGGGGTGGCGATGAAACACGTCAACGAGGAGCTGCCCGACGTTCAGCTGCGGCGGCCGGAGCTCTCCGCCGCGGCGGCGATGGTGGTCGAGCGGGCGACCGCGAAGGACCCCGCAGGCCGCTACCAGGAAGTGGGCGAGATGATCGACGACCTCGCCACCGCGCTCGAGGTCGAGGCGGCGCGGGCGGGGGCGGCGAGCGGCGAGGCGACGAGCGTGCTGGAAGCGGTGCCGGCGGCGGAGCGCAAGCTGGCCGGCGGCGGCCGCTGGTCCCGACTCGCACTGGCGCTGCTGGTTCTCGGTTTCGCCGCGGCGATCGCCGCCGTGGTGCTGATCAGCAGCGGCAACGGCCCTGGCGGCGGGGGCGGGGCGCTGAAGGACAAGGGAACGCCGGTGGCGATCTCCTCCGCGACCGACTACGACCCCGAGGGCGACGGCGAAGAGGACCCGGAAACGATCAGCCTCGCCGTGGACGGCAACCCGACGGGGACCGCCTGGAGCAGCGAGCACTACGACACCCCCACCTTCGCCGGGACCAAGAGCGGCCCCGATCCCGGGGTCGGCCTCTACGTGACGACGAAGTCGACCGTGCACCCGAGCGCGATGATCGTCCGCACCCCGACGCCGGGCTGGGATGCGGAGATCTTCGCCGCCGCCGCCGGGCCGCCGGAAGAGCTTTCCGAATGGGGAGAACCGGTCGGCGAGGTCAGCGACGCCGGCGACCTGGAGGAAGTCGAGCTGCACCTCGCCTCGCCTGCCAGGTACTTCCTGATCTGGTTCAAGAAGGCCGCCCCGGCGCGCGACCAGGAAGGCCGTTACCAGGTCGAAATCAGCGACGTGAAGCTGGTCGAATGAGTAGTCGCCGGAGTGGGTAGAAAAGTGATCGTCTTCACAAAACGGTTGCATTGATTTATGTAACATTTGTCAATGGCAGAGCGAGGCGCCATCCCGAAAGTGCCGAAGGCGCGCCGGCGTGCCCTTGACGCCGTCCGCTCGCTGTTCACGCCGCTGCTGCCGGACGACTACCTCGAACTGATCAACCCGCTGTGGTCGACGCAGGAGCTGCGCGGCCGGATCGAGCGGATCGTCCACGAGACGCCCGAGGCGGTAACCGTCCTGATCCGTCCCGGCTACGAGTGGATGGGGCACCGTCCCGGGCAGTACCTGCGGATCGGCGTGGTCGTCGACGGCGTGCACCACTGGCGCGCCTACTCGCTGACCACCGACCCCGGCCGGCCCGACGGCCTGATCGGCATCACCCCGAAGCTGGTCGAAGCCGGCAAGGTCTCGCCCTACCTGGTTCGCGCGGCGCGGCCCGGAGACATCGTCCGCCTCGGCGGCGTCGAAGGCACCTTCGTCCTCCCCGACCCGCCGCCGCGGCGGCTGCTGTTCATCAGCGCCGGCAGCGGCATCACCCCGATCATGAGCATGCTGCGCAGCCTCGACCGCGACGGCGCTCTCGACGACGCCGTTCACATCCACTCATCCCGAACCAGCGAGGGAGTGATCTTCGGCCAGCAGCTGCGCGAGCTCGACTGCCGCTGCGGCGGTTACCGGTTGCACCTGCGCATCACCGGCGAAACCGGGCGCTTCGCGCCGCACGAGCTCGACCAGCTCTGCCCCGATTGGCGCGAGCGCCAAGCCTTCGTCTCCGGCCCGGGGGAAATGCTCGACGCGCTGGTCAGCCATTGGCAGGAGGAGGGCGACCCGGAGCTGCTGGAGATGGAGCGCTTCCAGCCGGTGATCGGCGGCGACGCCGTCGCCGGGGAGGGCGGCAGCATCCGCTTCCTCGGCAGCGGGCTCGAAGCCGAATGCGGGGGTGGCACGCCGATCCTCGTCGCCGGGGAGGAAGCGGGGGCCGAGCTGCCGTTCGGCTGCCGAATGGGGATCTGCCACACCTGCATCGGCAAGCTCTGCAAGGGAGAGGTGCGGGACCTGCGGACCGGGGAGGTCCATGGTCAAGAGGGAGAAATGATTCGAACCTGCGTCAACGCGCCGGAAGGCGACGTTGCAATAGCTCTATGAGAAAGGCACCGAAAGCCAGATGAGCACGAGCGTAACTCCACCGATCGACACCCAGGTACAAAGCCCGCTCGCGCACCTCTCCGAGCAGCAGCTGGAGGAGCTGGCGCGCGAGTTCGACGCGATCCGCGACCGCGTCATGAACGAGCTGGGCGACCGCGACCGACGTTACATCGAGAGCATGATCGAGATGCAGCGCCGCCTCGCCGTGCTCGGCCGCATCCTCCTCCTCGCCTCCCGCAACCGCGCCGGCTGGACGGTCGGCACCGCGGCGCTGTCGGCGGCGAAGATCCTCGAGAACATGGAGATCGGCCACAACGTCATGCACGGGCAGTGGGACTGGATGAACGACCCGCGCATCCACTCCTCGACCTGGGACTGGGACACCGCCTCCACCGCCGAGGCCTGGAAGCACTCCCACAACTACGTCCACCACACCTACACCAACATCCGCGGCAAGGACAAGGACCTCGGCTACGAGATCATGCGGATCGACCCGGCGCAGCGTTGGCAGCCGGTCTACCTCGCGCAGCCCCTCTACAACCTGATCCTGATGGCGCTGTTCGAGTGGGGCGTGGCGCTGCACGACCTCGACATCGAGGCGATCCGCAAGGGTCGCAAGTCGATGGGTCAGGTGAAGCGGGAGCTGAAGGGGATCGCCGGCAAGGCCAAGGATCAGGCCGTCAAGGACTACATCGCCTGGCCGCTGGTCAGCGCCCTGGCCGCCACCGCCGTCGACGCGGTGGTCGCGGCGCGCCGGCAGCGCAAGCGCCCCCGCGGGCTGCTCGGCCGGGCGAAGAGGCGCAAGCGCCAGGGGCGCTGGGCGCCGGTCGTCGAAGCCGCGCTGACGAGCGGGGCCAAGACGTTCCGCCAGACCGCCAAGGCCGACGCCACCGCCAACATCGTCCGCAACGTCTGGGCCTACGCGATCATCTTCTGCGGCCACTTCCCCGACCAGACCTACACCTTCTCCCAGCGCGAGGTCGAGAACGAGAGCCGCGGCGGCTGGTACGTCCGCCAGCTCACCGGCTCGGCCAACATCGAGGGCAGCCCGCTCTTCCACGTCGCCAGCGGCAACCTCGGCTACCAGGTGGAGCACCACCTCTTCCCCGACATGCCGAGCACGCGCTACGCCGAGATCGCGCCCCAGGTCAAGGAGGTCTGCGAACGCTACGGCCTCCCCTACAACAGCGGCCCCTTCCTGCAGCAGCTGGGGATGGTGCAGCGGACGATCCTGCGCCTCGCCTTCCCCGGGGGCAGGCCGAGGCCGAAGCCCGGTCCCTACCGCGGCGAGAACGGCGGCGGTGAGATAGTCGTCTGATGCGCATCGTCAGCCTCGTTCCCTCCGCGACCGAAATGCTCTTCGCGCTCGGCCTCGGAGAGGACGTGGTCGGCGTCACCCACGAGTGCGACTACCCGCCGGCGGCCGCCGAACTGCCGCAGCTGACGGGGACGGTGCTGCCGCCGGGGCTCACCGCCGGCGAGATCGACGCCGCGGTGAAGGAGGTGGTGGGGCAAGGGCGCGCGCTCTACAGCCTCGACGAGGAAAAGCTGGCCGAGCTCGCCCCCGATCTGATCGTCACCCAGGCCGTCTGCGAGGTCTGCGCGGTGTCTTACGAGGACGTCGTCGCGGTCGCGGCGCGGCTGCCGAGCCGGCCGCGCGTCGTGCAGCAGGACCCGAGCAGGCTCGGCGAGGTGCTGGACGACATCACCCGGCTGGGTGAGGCCGGCGGCGTCGGAGAGCGGGCCGCCGCCCTCCGGGCCGGGCTGGAGCGACGGCTCGACGCGGTCGGCGACGCGGTTGCCGGCGAGCGGCGGCGGCGCGTGCTCGCCCTCGAGTGGCTCGACCCGCCGTTCCTCGGCGGCCACTGGATCCCGGAGATGATCGAGATCGCCGGCGGCGAGGACGTCGCCGGGCCGACGGGCGAGAAGTCGCCGCAGGTCGACTGGGCAGACCTGCGCGGGCTCGACCCCGAGGTGGTGGTCTCGATGCCGTGCGGGTGGTACCTGGAGGAGTCGTGTGCGCAGGCGCTCCGGCACGCCGACCGGCTCGACGCCTTCGGCGCGGCGCAGGTGTTCGCCGTCGACGGCGCCTCGACCTTCTCCCGGCCGGGCCCCCGCCTGGTCGAGGGGGTCGAGCTGCTCGGCCACCTTCTCCGTCCCGAGCTGGTCGAGGCCCCCGAGGGGATCGGCTTCGCCGAGCTGACGGCTCAGATCTCGCGCTCGTAGAAGAGCATCCTCGGGCCGTCCGGGGATCCTTCGCGGTTGCTGAATCCCATGCTCTCGTAGAGGCCGCGGGCGGCGGTGTCGGTCTCGCCGGTGTTGAGGTCGATCCCTTCGGCGCCGCGCTCGCGGGCGAGCTCGATCGCCGCCTCGATCAGGGCCCGGCCGATCCCTTTGCCGCGCCGCGGCGGGACCACGTAGAGCTCCTGCAGGTGGGCTTCCAGGCCGGGACTCCAGACAGCCGGACGGAAGCGCAGCAGGGCCAGGCCGTCCGGTCCGTCGCCCGCCAGCAGGACCGTGATCTCTGTCTCCGCGAACAGGCGGCGGAGGGTCCCGGCCAGGATCTCGACCGGCGGCGCCGGTTCGTCGTATTCGCGGTTGAAGTCGTGCAGCAGGCGCGCCGCGGCTCCGGCGTCCGCCGGCGCGGCACGCCGAACCTGTATTCCTCGCTCGTCCATGCCCTCAGTTTCCCTCCCCGACGAAGTCCGTGCCGCCTGCGCCTGGGTGGTCGCCCGCGCCCGTTCGGTGCGGGTGGAGGAGAAGGCGATCGGGCGATATGCGGCGGGATTGCCCCGCGAGCACGATGGCGGCGAGCCGCCGCCGTTCGCCGAGGCGGCGCCGGAAACCGCCGCCGCCTTTGCCATCTGCATGAACGCGATCAACTTCGGTTCCGGCTGGTGGCCGACGATCCGCAAGCGGCCGGGGCGCAGCGGCTACGGGACGATGGCTGCCGCGATCAGCGAGCGCTTCGCAGCGGCCGGGCCGTGGAGCGCCGGGGAGCTGGCGGCGATCGATGCCGAGACGATCGCCGCGGTCCTCGGCCAGGCTCCGGGCCACCCCCTGATGGCCCAGTTCGCGCGGGCGCTGCGGGACGTCGGCGAGCACATCGGCCACGATCACGAAGGGCGGTTCCGCGGGCCGGTCGAGGCCGCCGACTCGATCCCCGCCCTCGCCGCCCTCTTCGCCGGCTGGGAGGCCTTCGCCGACACCTCGATCTACGAGGACCGCGCCGTCCCATTCTTCAAGCGGGCGCAGATAACCGCCGCTGACCTCCACCGGGCGGGCATCGCCCCGCTCCCCGGGATCGAGCGGCTGACCGCGTTCGCCGACAACCTCGTCCCCCACGTCCTGCGGGTGGACGGCGTGCTCGACCTCGTTCCCGAGCTCAGCGCCCGGATCGAAGCAGGCGAGCTGCTCGAGCACGGCTCGCGCGAGGAGGTCGAGCTGCGGGCCGCGGCCGTCCACGCGGTCGAGCTGCTCGCCGGCGCCTCCGGCCTCAGCCCGGCGGCGGTCGACAGCGCCCTCTGGAACCGCGGCGGCGGGCCCCGCTACAAGTCGGTCCCGCGACCACGGTCCCGCAATACCGCCTACTGAGCGACGCCGCGGCCCCGCTCAGAACGGCACCGGCGACCAGAGGGTCTCGTGGAGGCGCCGCAGCGCGTCGCCGATCAAATCCTCCTCGCCGCCGACCAGGACCTGGTCGTCCCGCCCGTCGAGCACCACAGGAATCCAGGACTCGACCCTGCCGCGGCCCCAGCCGTCGGGGTCCGCCGGCGCCTCGGCGCAGCTGTGAACCGTGCCGTCGCCCTCGATCTCCGCCCAGACCTCTTCTCCCTCCGCCCCGGCGACGTCGTCCTCGCTGAGCACGCTGAGGCGGAGGCATTTGCCCTGGTGCTCGGACAGCTCGGGCAGGGGCAGGGCGACGCGCAGCACGGTCGCCATCTCGGCCGCGGTCATCCCTTCTTCGTCCTCGGCGACGACGTGATGGTGGCGCCAGCGGGCGATGCCGGCGACGAGCCCCATCTTGCGGCGGGTCTTCTCGGTCAGGCCGTAGCAGCGGCGGCGGCCGGGCCCCTGCCACTCAGTCAGCAGGCCGGCGGTCTCGAAGAGGCCGGCGCGGCGGTTGACCTGGTGGTAGCTGAGGCCGTGGGGGCCCCGGGCGAGGTCGGTCGGCGATTTGCCCCCGCAGGCGAGGTCCTCGACCATCCCCGCCTCCCAGAGGTCGGCGAGCAGGCCGAGCGAGGCCCAGGCGTGGGCGTCGATGCGGCCGTCGGGAAGCCGGGTCAGCGAAGCGTCGGCAAAGCGGTTGACGAGTTCGTAGAGCTCGGTCCCGCAGGGCTCCGAGAGCCGGTGGACGACCTTCGAGGGGACCCCCGGCTCCTCCTCCCGCTCCACCACCTCGAGTTCGGCGAGCTTGCCGGCGTAGCGGTAGATCGTTCGCGGCGCGTACCCGGGGACCGCCTCGGTCAGGTTCTTGGTCCGCAGCGGCCCTTCGCCCAGGGCCATCAGGATCGCCCCGGTCGCCCCCGCGCTCAGCAGCCGCAGGACGTCGGCGGTCGATGCTCCGGCGACGCAGGCGTCACCGTCGGCGGGTTCGATATCGGGGAGGCCGGTCGCCATTTGGCCTTACCGTGGTACCCGCCGCTTGCGAAAGTCAAAACTCGAACGAGCGCGACTGCCGGTGCCGCTCGACCGCCAGCGCAACCAACCGGTCGCAGAGCTGCGGGTAGCCGGTGCCGGTCGCCTCCCAGAGCTTCGCGTAGACGCTGGTGTCGGTGAAGCCGGGCATGGTGTTGATCTCGTTGACGAGGACCGAGCCGTCGGGCTCGACGAAGAAGTCGCAGCGGGCGAGGCCCGAGCAGGTGGCGAGGGCGAACACCGAGACCGCGAGCTCGCGGACCCGCTCGATCGCCTCCTCCCCGACCGGGGCGGGGACGCGCAGCTCCATCCCGCCCTCGGTGTACTTGGCCTCGAAGTCGTACCAGACTCCCTGGGCGACGATCTCGCCCGGCAGCGAGGCGGCGGGCTCGGCGTTGCCGAGGACCGAGCACTCGACCTCGCGCCCGGCGGCCGAGGCCTCGACGATCACCCGCGGGTCGTGGCGCAGGGCGAGCTCGACCGCGGCGTCGAGCTTCGCCATCTCGGTGACCCGGCTGATGCCGACGCTGGAGCCCATCCGCGAGGGCTTGACCCAGAGCGGCAGCCCCATCTCCTCGCAACGGCCCCACCAGTCGCTGCCCTCGACCGCGGTGAAATCGACCTGCGGCACCCCGTGGGCGGCGAACAGCCGCTTCAGCGTCAGCTTGTCCATGCAGATCGCCGAGGCGAGGACGTCGGAGCCGACGTAAGGCACGTCGAGCCACTCGAGCAGGCCCTGGATGCTGCCGTCCTCGCCGAAGGCCCCGTGCAGCGCCGGGAAGACCGCGTCGGCGCCGAGCAGCCCGGCGCCGGGCACCAGCTCCACCGGCCCACCGGGCGCGCGCCAGGCGCCGTCGCGCCCGATCGTCACCTCGATCGCCTCGTGGCCGCCCTCGCGCAGGCCGCGCGCCACCGCGGCGCCGGAGCGCAGCGAGACGTCGTGCTCGGAGGAGCGGCCGCCGGCGAGGACCGCGACCCTCACGGCCCTGCTTCCGTTTCTTCTTCGGGGATCGCCGCCTGCCTGCCGACCGTGAGCGTCACCGTCGACTTCGGTTCCGCTTCGCTGCCCGGCGGCGGGAACTGGTCGATCACGCGGCCGACCTGACTCGGCACTTCGGTTTCTTCTTCGCTGACGCTCGGCGTCAGCCCGGCGGCCCGGATCGCTTCCACGGCTTCGCGCCGTTCCTTGCCGATCACGTTCGGCACCTTCGCCTTCTGTTCTTCTTCCCTGCCGCTGGAGACGACGATCGAGACGGCGGAGCCGGGTTCGACCTCGGTCCCGGCGCTGGGCGACTGGCGGATCACCTCGCCGGCGGGGGAGCCGCTTTCTTCTTCGCTCACGCTCGGGGTGAGGCCGCGGCCGCGGATCTGCTGCACGGCGACGCGGCGCTGCGTCCCCACCAGGACGGGCACCTTGGCCAGCTTCGGCCCCTGGGAGACGAACAGGGTGACGGTCGAGCCGTGGGTGGCGCTGTCGCCGCCGCGCGGTTCGGAGAAGACGACCAGCCCTTCTTCGACCGCTTTCGAGTTGACGCGTTCGATCGCCGCTTCGAAGCCGGCCGCTTCGAGCTTCTTTTCCGCTGCCGCCTGGGCCAGGCCGTTGGTGTGGGGGATTTGGCCGCTGCCCGGGCCGGCGCTCACAGTCAGATCCACCTTCGGCTTCGAGCAGAAGAGGGTGAGGAAGGAGCAGTCTTCTTCGGCCGAGCCCGGCAGCGGGTCCTGCTCGAGCACGGTGTTCTTCGGCGTCTGCCGTTCGACGAACTTTTCTTCGCCGACTTCGAAGCCCTTGCGTTCGAGCTGGGCGATGGCGAATTCGAGCTGCTTGTCGGTCACGTTCGGAACGTCGGTGGTGGTGTTGCGGGTCAGCAGCAGGCCGACCAGCAGGCCGATCACGATCGCCGCGACCAGCAGCCCCCAGAGCCAGTTGTTGCGGTTGCGGTCTTCCTCCGGCGGCACCTCCTCCGGAACGGCGACGATCGGCGGCGCGGCGGCGAAGGCGGCGGTCCCGCCCTCCGCCCGAGGCTCTTTCATCGCCTGGTCGAGAGCGGCGATGAAGGCGTCGGCGCTCTGGAAGCGCTGCCCCGGCTCCTTCTCCAGCGCCCGCATCACCACCGCGTCGAGCGCGGGCCAGATCCGGGGGTTGATCGAGCTCGGCCGCTGCGGCGTCTCGGAGACCTGCTTCATCGCCACCGCGACCGCGCTTTCGCCTTCGAACGGGACCCGGCCGGTCAGCGCCTCGTAGAGGATCACCCCGATCGAGTAGAGGTCGGAGACCGGGGTCACCTCGAAGCCCTGTGCCTGCTCGGGCGAGAGGTACTGCGGGGTGCCCATCACCGAGCCGGTCTGGGTGATGTCCGAGACGCCGGCGCGGGCGATGCCGAAGTCGGTGACGACCGCTTTGCCCTCCTCGTCGACGATCACGTTCTGCGGCTTCAGGTCGCGGTGGACGATCCCGTTGCGGTGGGCGAAGCGGGCTCCCTCGAGCACCTGCCGCACCAGCGCCACCGCCTGCTCCGGCGTCAGGCCCCGCTCGATCAGCTGCTTCAGCGTCGGCCCCTGGACGTAGCGCATGGCGATGTAGTTGACGCCGTCATCGGCGCCGCGGTCGAAGACGGCGACGATGTTCGGGTGCTGCAGCCCGGCCGCGTGCTCGGCCTCGCGCTGGAAGCGGGCGACGAAGTCGGCGTCCTGCAGGTAGCGGCTGTGGAGGACCTTCAGCGCCACCTGCCGCTGCAGGTGGGCGTCCTCGGCGAGCCAGACGTCGGCCATGCCGCCGCTGCCGATCCGGCGCAGCACCCGGTAGCGGTTGTCGACGATGCTGCCCTCAGCGACCTCGGTCAAGCTTCCTCCTCATTCCCCGTTCAGGATCGTTTCGGCGATGTCGCGGAAGATCGGCGCCGCGACGTCGTTGCCGAACTGTTCGGTGCACTCGACCGAGGCCGCGATCGCGATCTTCGGTTCGTTCGCCGGGGCGAAGCCCATGAACCAGGCCTGGTTCTCGTTTTCGCCGCCACCGCAGGCCGCGTTGCCCGGGGTTTCCGCGGTGCCGGTCTTGCCGGCGACGGGAACGCCCGGGATCGCCGCGTTGGTGCCGGTGCCGGCGCTGACCACGCCTTCCATCGCCGTCGTCAGCTCTTCCGCGGTCTGGGCGCTGACCGGTTCGCTGTAGACGGACGGATCGAGCCTCTTGACCACGCGGCCGTCGGGGTCGATCACCCGGTTCCAGATCTGCGGCTTCATCAGCTTGCCCTTGTTGGCGATCGCCGCCGCCACCTCGGCGATCTGCAGCGGGGTCGCCAGCAGACGCTCCTGGCCGATCGCCACGCGGGCCAGGTCGACCGGGTCGTTCTTGTGCAGGAGGTGGCCTTCTTCGAAGACGCCGCTGGGGTAGACCTCTTCGCCCGGCAGGTCGATCGCCGGGGTGGCGTTGAAGCCGAACTTTTCCATCTGCTCGAACAGCGCCGCCTGGCCCACTTTCTGGCCGAGCTGGCCGAACCAGGTGTTGACCGAGTTGGTCAGCGCGGTGTCGAGCGCGATCGAACCCCAGTTCTGGTCGAAGTCGTTCTGCAGCGGCGTCCCTTCGACTTCCAGCGAGCCCGGCGCGTCGATCGTCGTTTCCGGGGTGATGGCGCCGCTTTCGAGGCCGGCCGCGGCGGTCACCACCTTGAAGGTCGAGCCCGGTGGATACTGGCCCTGCGTCGCCCTGTTGTAAAGCGGCGATTCGATTTCGTTCGAATTGAGCTTGTGCAGTTCGTAGGGGACCCGGTTGGGGTCAAACGAGGGGTTCGAGGCCAGCACCTTCACTTCCCCCGTCTGCGGCACGATGGCCACCACCGCCCCGAAGTGGCCGCCTTCCTGGAGGTCGGAGAGGGCGGCCTTCTGCGCGGCGGCGTCGAGGTTGGTGACGACGTCGTTGCCTTCCTGGCTGCCGCCGGTCAGCTGTTCGAGGAGCGTTTCGAATTCCGATTCTTCGCCGACGAGTTCTTCGTTGTGGAACTGCTCGAACTCGGAGTCGCCCTGGCGCACGAAGCTGTACCCGATCGGGTGGCCGAAGAGGGAGCCCTCCGGGTAGCGCCGCACGTACCGCTTTTCCCCGCCCCTGCCCTTGGCGACCGACTTGGCGATCACGGTGCCGTCGGCGGCGAGGATGCGGCCGCGGCGGATCTGCTGCGCCTCCAGCAGCGGCCGCCGGTTCGCTTCCTTTTCCTTCAGCGCCTTGGCGTCGAAGACCGACCAGTAGGACGTGAAGCCGACCAGGATGCCGAAGAGGACGACGATGAAGGCGAACAGCTTGACGATCTGACGGTTCACGCCGGCGACCCCAGGGCTGCCGCCCGGCCCGCCGGCTGAGCCGCCTCACGACGGGCGCGGTCGGAGACCAGCAGCAGCAGCGCCAGGAGGACGAAGTTGGCGACGATCGAGCTGCCGCCGTAGCTGATGAAGGGAAGGGTGACGCCGGTCAGCGGGATCACCCGGGTGACGCCGCCGATGATCACGAAGGCCTGGATGGCGAAAACGGCGGTGAGCCCGGTCGCCAGCAGCTTCGAGAAGCCGTCGCTCGCCAGCAGCGCGATCTTGAAGCCGCGGGCGGTGATCAGCAGGTAGACGAGGATCACCCCGACGGCGCCGAAGAGGCCGAGCTCGTTGACGATCAGCGAGTAGATCGTGTCGGTTTCCGCCGCCGGCAGCAGCTGCGCGGGCGGATGGCTGCCGGGGATGATCAGCAGCGACTGGCCGAAGCCCTTGCCGAAGAGGCCGCCGTCGGCCTGGGCGAAGATCGACTGCAGGATCTGGTAGCCGTTTCCCTGCGGTTCGCTGTAGGGGTGCAGCCAAATCTCGACCCGGTCGTGGACGTGGGGAACGGTGGCGGCGAAGAACCAGGCCCCGAGGAAGAACATCGCCATCCCGATCACGACGAAGGAGAAGCGCCCGGTCGCCACGTAGAGCAGGGCGAGGAAGGCGGCGAAGAACATCAGCGAGCTGCCGAGGTCGCGGATGAAGACGAGCATGAACATCGAGGCGCCCCAGACGACCAGCATCGGCCCGAAATGCTTCAGCGGCGGCAGCGTCACCCCCAGCACGCGGCGGGCGCCGACGATCAGCACCTCGCGGTGCTCGCGCAGGTAGCTGGCGAGGAAGACGACGATCGCCAGCTTGGTGAACTCGGCCGGCTGGAAGGCGAGCGGGCCGATCTTGACCCCGAGGTAGGCGCCGTTGACCTGCTGGCCGATCCCCGGCAGCCGCGGCGCCAGCAGCAGCAGCAGGCCGGCGATGGCGATCGTGTAGCGGTAGCGCTCCAGCACCTCGTAGTCGCGGAGGAAGTAGATCGTCGCGGCGAAGAGGATCAGCCCCAGCACGAACCAGTTGGCCTGGTCGCGGGCCAGGGTTTCGTCGATCCGGTAGATCATCACGAAGCCGAACGCGGTCAGCGTCGCCATCAGCGGGAACAGGTAGGGGTCGGCGTTGGGGAGCCGGAACCGCAGGTAGACGTGCGTCGCCAGGCAGATCGCCAGGAAGTAGGCGCCGTAGATCAGGCTGAGGTTGCCGAGCTGCTCGTTCTCCTGGGCGAAGACGCCGGCGAAGCCGGCGGTGAGCAGGACCGCGACGGGAACCAGGGCGAGCAGCTCCCGGTTCCGGGCCGCGGTCATCGCAGCCCCTTGGTCTTTTCGATTTCTTCCAGCAGCGAGACGGCGTCCGAGCGCGAGCGCAGGTCGTGCCCGGTGACCGCGTCCTGGCGGCGGCCGGGCAGCGATTCGGTCTGGATTGGGCTGGCATAGCGCTCGCTGTAGAGCTTGATCCCGAACGGCAGTTCGTAGGGGGCGCCGCGGTAGAGGGCGACGCGGCCGGCGCCGTCGCTGCCGAGGAACCAGATCTGGCGGTTTCCGTACCAGGCGCCGAAGGCGATCGCGGCAACCACGAGCAGCGCCGCCAGCGCTTTCAGCGTCGTCCGCAGGCGCCGTCGCTGCGGCCGCGCCTCGAGCTCTTCGCGGCGCTTGCGGGCGGCCTCGGCGGCGGCGCGTTTGCGCACCTCGGTCGCGGAGAGCCCGGCCGCCTCGGCCTCACCGCCGACCAGCGTCGCGCCCTCGGCGGCAGTCGGCGCACCGTCGCCGTCGCTCGTCTCGGCCCCCGTCCCGCCCTCGAGGCGGAAGGCAACGACGGTGATGTTGTCGCGGCCGCCGGCGCGGTTGGCTTCGTCGACCAGCGCCCGCACGGCGCTCTGCAGCGAGGTGGCGCGGGTGAGGAGATGGGCGATCTTCTCGTCGTCGAGCATCGTCGTCAGCCCGTCGGAGCAGATCAGGAAGACGTCGCCCGGCTGGGCGGGCACCGTCTGCAGGTCGACCTGGACCTCGGGTTCGGGGCCGAGCGCGCGGGTGATGATCGAGCGCTGCGGGTGGTCCTCGGCCTGGGCGTCGGTGAGCTGCCCTTTGCGCCGCATCTCCTCGACCAGCGAGTGGTCGCGGGTCAGCTGTTCGAAGTTGCCTCCCCGCAGGCGGTAGGCGCGGCTGTCGCCGACGTGGCCGATCGCCACCTCCTCGGCCTCGAGGTCGACGATCGCGGCGGTGATCGTCGTCCCCATCCCGGCCAGCCCGGGGTCCTTGCGGGCGAGCTCGTGGATCGTCCGGTTGGCGCCCTCGATCGTCTCCTCCAGCACCCGCTCGGGCGGCGCCTGCGGCAGCTCGCCGGCGAACGACTCGGCCGCCGCCTTCGAGGCGACCTCGCCCGCCTGCGCTCCCCCCATCCCGTCGGCGACCACGAACAGCGGCGCCGCGGTGTAGAGCGAGTCCTCGTTGGCGTTGCGCTGGCGCCCGGTGTCGGTGCGAACTGCTTCCTCGGCGATCCGCAGGCTCATCGCCGGCACCAACTCCTGTTCCGCATGCGCGTCATTCAGCCCACCTCCAGGCGGAAGACCGTGTCGCCGATCTGCACGTTGTCGCCGTCGATCAGCTCCGCCTCGCCCTGCAGGGTGGCGCCGTTGAGGAGGGTGCCGTTGGTCGAGTTCATGTCCTCTACGTAGAACCTCCCCTCGCGCGAGAAGACGCGGGCGTGGAGGCTGGAGGCGTAGCGGTCGTCGATCTGCACGTCGGCCTCCTTCGAGCGGCCGACCGAGAGGCCGCCGATCAGGTCGAAGCGCTGTCCATGTTCGAGGCCGCCGCCGCGATCGACGACGAACCAGCCGTCGGGGCCGCGCGGCGCCTCGACGTAGGCGGGGACGGCATGGAAGCCGGTGGCGTCGGGAGCCGGGGCGGTCGTCCGGCGCAGGTCCTTGAAGGCGCTGCGCGCGATCACCAGCACGAACAGATAGAGGACGGCCAGGAAGCCGAACTTGAGCGCCACGCTTACGGGGTCATAGCTCACGCGACAGGCACCTTAATGAGGGCGGCAGCCGCCCTACTGCTCGATGTCGAAGGTGAAGGTGGTGGTGCCGAGGGTGACCTGGTCGCCGGGGCTGAGCCGGGTCGACGGAACGCGCCGGCCGTTGACCTTGACTCCGTTGGTCGAGCCGAGGTCGGCGATCTGCCAGTCGCCGTTCTCGTCGCGCCGCAACTCGGCGTGGCGGCGGCTGACGTTGGGGTCGGAGAGCACGCACTCGGCCGACTTCGAGCGGCCGATCGTCGCCCGCGGCCCGTCGAACACGTAGCGCCGGTCCTGCAGCGAGACCACCGCGCGGGTGGAGACCAGCGCCCCCACCGCCTCCTCCGGCCTTTTCGGCCGGCTGCGGTCGCGCTCGCGGACCGCCGAGTAGACCATCGTGTGCCCCTCTTCGCCCTGTTCGGGCGCCTGCCCCTCATGCGCGGGCGGCTTGACCAACCGCGCCTGGATTCCGAACTCGCCCAGGCGCAGGCGGTTGTCGGTCTCGAACCCGACCTGCGGACGGGTCAGCAGGTCGTAGCTGCGGCGGCGCGCGTGCTCGAGCAGGTAGCCGGAGAGCTCCTGCTCCAGCGAGCGCTCGTAGCCTTCGAGCTTGCCGCGGTCCTGGCGCGAGAGGAAGACCGTGTACTCGTTGGGCACGTAGACCCGCTGGACCGAGGCGGTCTTGTGCGCGTCCATTTCCTTCGCCAGTTTGCGCGCCAGTTCGACCGGCTGCACCTCCGAGGAGAAGGCACGGCTGAAGACCCCCTCGACGAGGCCTTCGATCCGCGACTCGAGACTCCGTAGAACGCCGATGGCGAAATCCTAGGGATCGATCATTGACGGCGGCTAAGGGAGCGCCGCCCCGTGCAGCGCCAGGAAACCGCCGAGCGTGGCGGCGGCGGCGAGGGCGCCGAGGCGGGTGAGGAAGTTGCCGTGGGAGGCGGGCAGGTGGTCGGCGAGCTCGTCGAGCGCGTCCTCGATCGCGGTTCCGAGCTCCTCCAGCGAGGGCCGGTGGCTCGGGCGTGGCGAGAGGCAGGCGTCGATCGTCTCGGTCAGCTCGCGCGGCAGGTCGGGACGGAGGCGGCGCAGGCGGCGGGCGCGGTCGCCGATCGCCCGCGCGGTGGCGGCGGGCGTGGCGCGCCGGTGCGGGTTCTCGCCGCTCCAGCACTCGTACAGCGTCAGGGCCAGCGAGTAGACGTCGGCCTCGGGGCCGGCGGGCTTGCCCTCGGCCTGCTCGGGCGACATGTAGGCGAGGGTGCCGACGACGTCGCCGGCCGCAGTCAGGGGCGCGTCGCCGGCGAGATGGGCGACGCCGAAGTCCATCAGCTTGGCCCGCGGTTCGGCGTCCTCGATCACCTGCACGTTCTGCGGCTTGATGTCGCGGTGGACGACGCCGCGCGAGTGGGCGTGGTCAAGCGCCTCGCAGAGGTCGGCGCCGATCTCGCCGATCTCGCGGTCGGAGAGCTCCCCGCGCTGGGCGAGGCGGGCCAGGGTCGAACCCTCGACCAGCTCGGTGACGAGCAGCGCGTTGCCTTCCTCCTCCCCCATCTCGTAGAGGGTGACGATGCCGGGATGGTTGAGCCGGGCGGCGGCCTGGGCCTCGCGGAGGACTCGCCGGCCGGCCTCGCCGCGCTGCTCGATCGCCTTCACCGCGACCGGGCGCTCGAGCCGGCCGTCCCAGGCCTCGTAGACGACACCGAAGCCGCCGCTGCCGATGCGGCGCTCGATCAGGAAGCGGTTGAGCACGAGCGAGCCGACCATCGCTCCAGGACCTTCGCCGGGAACAGCTGCTCTCCTCCGTGTTGGATGGGAAAACCCCACCATTTGCGGGGGCTCCTGACTTGCACTCCACCCCAGCGTTCATACTCTCGGCTCCGTGGAGGACTTCACCTCACGACGCCCGCCCCGGCGAGAGCGCCCCCGACGTCGCCCCGAACGCCAGCAGATCATGCTCCGGCGCGCGCTTGCCCTCGGCGGCGCCCTGATCCTGCTGATCCTGATCGTGCTCGGGGTCAAGGGGTGCCTCGACGCCCGCGCCCACTCGGAACTGAGCGACTACGCCCGCAAGGTCACCGAGATCGTCGAAGGGACCGAACAGACCAGCAAGCGCTTCTTCGGCAAACTCGAAAGCCCCGGCAACGCTTCGGTGACGGACTTCGTCAACGAAGTCAACGCCGACCGCAGCGCCATGGACGCGCTCCGCTCCCGGGTCGAAGGGCTGGGGGCGCCGGGTGACATGAGCCGGCCGCAGCAGAACCTCGAACTCGTCTACGAGCTGCGCGCCGGGGCGATGGACGAGATCGCCGAAAAGATGCCTACCGCGCTCGGCGAAGCCGGCGCCGAGAAGGCGGCGGGGGCGATTGCCAGGCAGATGCAGAAGCTGCTCGCTTCCGACGTCGTCTACGAAACGGTCGTCAAGCCCGAAATCGACAGCGTCCTCGCCGACAACGGCATCTCCGACAGCGACGTGCCGAAGAGCAGCTTCTTGCCGGATGAAAGATGGCTGGAAGAACGCACCGTCAGCGACGCGCTCGGAGCGATCAGCGGCAACAGCGGCACGGCCACGCCCGGCGTCCACGGCCTGGGGCTGGTCGGGGTCAGCGTCAACGGCTCCGAACTGGTCGAAGGCGGCGCCACCACCGTCTCCGGCGAAGAAGGTGTCGAAGTCGAAGTGACCGTCCAGAACCAGGGCGAATCGACCGAGAACGGCGTCACCGTGGCGGTCACCGTCGAAGGCAGCACCCTGACCGGCGAAATCGACGAAATCGCCGCCGGCGAAGAAGCGACGGCGACGATCCCCCTGACCCCGGCGCCGAAAGGCGAAGTGGCGCTTGAAGTCGAAGCGGAACCGGTGGCGGGCGAGCAGGTCACCGAAAACAACGAAGCGACCTACACGCTGCTGGTCGAATAGGGCAGGGGGTGTGGGAGGGTCCGGGGGTGAGTCCCACCGGACTCGCTCACCCTTGCGAGGGTCCGGGGGTGAGTCCTACCGGACGCCTTCGGCTGAGTGTCCGTACGGACTCACCCCCGGACCCTCCCCGGCCGCCGTATCGGGACTGCCTGCCGACCCTCGCAAGTCCTGCTTCGACCCGCTTGTCCTTGGGTTGGGGGAAGCTGGTTTGATCCTTTTATGCGAATTGCGTATTTGGGGCCGGCTGGGACTTTTACGGAGGATGCTCTGGGGGAGGCGTTGCCTGGGGGTGGGTACGAGGCGTTGCGGACGGGGACCATTCCGGATGCGATCCTTGCCGTCGACCGGGGGGAGGCGGACCGGGCGCTGGTGCCGATCGAGAACTCGATCGAGGGGTCGGTGCGGCCGACCCTCGACACGCTCGCCTTCGACGCCGACGCGGTGACGATCGTCGGCGAGCACGACTACCGGGTCAGAGTTCACCTGATCGGCCTCGACGGAGTGTCGATGAATGCGGTGGAGGCGGTGCTCTCCCACCCACAGCCGCTGGCCCAGTGCGCGCGCTTCCTGCGCGAGGCCCTGCCCGAAGTCGAACTGCGCAGCGTCAGCAGCACCGCCGCCGCGGTGCGGATGGTGAGCGAGTCGACGCGGCCGTGGGCGGCGCTGGGGGCGCGGGCAGCAGCCGAGCTTTACGGCTGCGAGCTACTGCGGGAGGGAGTTGAGGATCAGGATGACAACGTCACCCGCTTCGTCTGGATCGCGCCGCAGGGGACCGCCCCGGTCGGCGGCGGGCCATGGAAGACCTCGCTGGTCTTCTCCGAGCTCGGGGCCGACCATCCCGGGGCGCTGGTCGACGCGCTGAGCGAGTTTTCCAGCCGCAGCATCAACCTGACGCGGATCGAGTCGCGGCCGCTGCGGCAGGGTCTCGGCCGCTACATGTTCTTCTGCGACCTCGAGGGCAGGGAGACGGACACGGTCGTCGCGGCGGCGATCGGGCAACTGCGGGAAAAGGCGGAATCGGTACGGATCCTCGGCTCCTATCCGCTCAGTTGAGGGCAACGGACGCCGAGCGCCCTACAATTTCCCTCAACCAATGGCCAGGGTGCTGGTACTCAATGCGACGTATGAGCCGATCAACGTCTGCACGTTGAGACGGGCCGCTGTTCTGCTGCTGAAGGAAAAGGCCGAACTGCTGGAGCGCCGGGAGGGCCTCGAGCTCCACTCCGAGCGGATGACGATGCAGCGCCCGGACGTGATCCGCCTCGTCAACTACGTGCGGATCCCGCGCGAGGCGCACCGCCGCAAGATCACCCGCCGCGCCGTCCTCGCCCGCGACTCCTGGACCTGCCAGTACTGCGGCTCGACCAAAGCGGGGCTCACCGTCGACCACGTCATCCCCCGCTCGCGCGGCGGCAAGTCGGTCTGGGAGAACATCGTCGCCGCCTGCCCGCCCTGCAACCGCCGCAAGGGCAACCGCCTGCCGCGGGAGATCCACATGCACCCGGCGACGACCCCGAAGGCGCCGCCTCCGACCGTCTTCATCCAGGTCGCCAGCCCGAAGATCCCGGCTGCCTGGGAGCAGTACCTGCCGCAGGCGGCTTAGCGGATCCTCGGCCGCTTTCGCCGCCTGTTCTCGTCCTGGCCAGTTGGGACTATCGCCAGATCCATGCACGATCTGGCGAATCAATCGCTGCGCTCCTTCGGTCGCGGCTGGTCCTTCAAAACGGTCCTGGCGGACCCGCCATGGCGCTTCCAGAACCGCACCGGCAAGATGGCCCCCGAGCACCGGCGCCTCTCCCGCTACGAGACGATGACGCTCGAGGACATCAAGGAGATGCCTGTCGCGGACGTCTGCGCCGACGCCGCGCACCTCTACCTCTGGGTCCCCAACGCCCTGCTTCAGGAGGGGCTCGAGGTGATGGAGAGTTGGGGCTTCGCCTACAAGACCAACCTGGTCTGGTTCAAGGTGAGGAAGGACGGTGGCCCCGACGGCCGTGGCGTCGGCTTCTACTTCCGCAACGTCACCGAGCTGGTCCTCTTCGGCGTCCGCGGCTCGCGCCGCACCCTCGACCCGGGCCGGACCCAGGTGAACCTCTTCGCCGAGCGCAAGCGCGAGCACTCGCGGAAGCCGGAGGAGCTCTACCGGATCATCGAGGAGTGCTCGCCGGGCCCCTACCTGGAGCTGTTCGCCCGCCATGGGCGCGGCGGCTGGCACCAGTGGGGTGACGAGCTGCTGACCGAGCCGATCGAGCGCGCCCTGCTCAGCGCCTGACGCCGGGCGGCGTCTCCTCCCGAGTACGCAAGTAGACTTAGGGCAATGATGCGGCGTCGAGCCGGGGCGCCAGCGGCGCTGCTCCTACTCTCATTCATGCTCCTCGTTCCCGGCCGGGCGCCGGCGAGCGGAGTGCGGACGCAGCGGACCTCGGCTGCCGCCGCCGGCGCCTTCTGGAGCCCTGGGCGGATGCGGGAAGCGAAGCCGCTCGAGGTGGAAGCTCCCCGTCCAGGACCCCTGCGCGGGCCCGACGGTCAGCGCGGAGCTCCCCGCCGCATCGCCCCGGCGGTGCCCGGCCGACCCGACTTCGGCTCCGACTTCGAACAGGTCGTCGACCCCACCACTCCGGAGTTCCGCATCCACGGCGCGGTCTTTGTCGCGCTCGGGATCTTCGGCTACGCCCGCTGCTCGGGGACGGCGGTCCGCTCCGGCAACGAAAGCGTCGTCTTCACCGCCGGCCACTGCGTCAACAGCGGCGGCCGGCGCGGTCGCTGGCTGAGGAGTCGCTGGGCCTTCGTCCCCGCCTACCGCTACGGCCAGCGGCCCTTCGGGATCTTCCCGGCAAAGTGGCTGGACACCACCCGGCAATGGCGGGCGAGCGGCAGCGAGAACTACGACGTCGCCGCCGCGGTGGTCGGGCGCAACCAGCGCGGCGAAACGCTGGGCGAAGCGGTCGGGGGCGCAGGCATCGCCTTCAACTTGAAGCCGAAGCAGAACTTCACCGTCCACGGCTACCCGGCGGCGGAGCCGTTCGACGGGGAAACGCAGCGGGTCTGCGCCGCCGCCGAATACCTCGGCCACGACCCCGACTCGTTCCTCTTCCCCGGCCCGCTCAACCTCGCCGTCCACTGCGACGTCACCGGCGGAGCCTCGGGAGGCGGCTGGACGATCGACGGCGAGACCCTCGACAGCGTCACCGACTACGGCTACTCCGACGACAAGAGCCCCGACTTCGGCGCCTATTTCGGCAAGGAAGTGGCGCGCCTGTACCAGCGGGCGGAGCGGGTGAGATGAGCCGGCGGATCGCTTCCATCGCCGTTCTCGGCCTGTTGCTGATCGGCCGCGGCACGCAAGCGGCCGCGGCGCCGGCGCTACTGCCGCAGATCGTCCCGCCACGGCTGCTGAGCGAAGTCGGCAAGCCCGTCCCGCCGCGGCCGCTCTTCGACTCGAGCTTCACCGCGTCAGCCTCCGGCGGCTACAAAGTGAAGGTCTTCACCTTCGGCAGCGCCGTGATCCTCGAGGTCGATAGGCGCGATCGCCGCCGCTTCTCGGCTGCGGTCTACCTGGCCCGCGGGGTCGCGGTGCCGCGGCGGTTGCAAGCCACCTTCGGCAACTTCGGCAAGGTCTCGATGCGATTCCGGCCCGCGAAGAACGGCGGCCAGTCGCTCTGCCGCTTCGGCGAGCGCTTATCGCGGCGGCACGGCACCTACGTCGGCGAGCTCGACTTCAAGGGGGAGGACGGCTACGTCGCCATCGACCTCCACCGCGCCAAAGGCTCGATCGTCACCCCTGCCGGTCGTTGCCCGCGCAGTCGCCATCACCTCACCCGGGCCGCGGCCGAAAGGGCGATCGAAGCGCTCCTCGAACCGGCCTCCGGCCTGGCGGCAAACGCCCGCGACGGAGTCGCCACGACCAGCTTCCTCAGCATCAAGCGCAAGACCGGCGCCGCCTTCCTCGCCTTCCACCAGGAGACCCACGGCAAGCTGGCGATCCTCAGGGTTGCGATCGTCAGAGGCGGCAAGAGCTTCCACGTGAACGAAGCAGTCACCACTGCCGGGGTTTCTCCACCGCCCCCGTTCCACGGGACCGGCCGCTACCACGCCGAACCCGATGGCACCAGCACCTGGAGCGGCCCACTCTCCGTCGACTTCCCGGGTGCCCCGCGCTTCCCTCTCACCGGCCCCGACTTCGAGGCCCTGATCGACGTCCCGTTCTAGCCGCGGGCCGGCGGCCTCTAGCCGCCGGCGCCGTCGGGCGAGGCGTCGACGAGCTCGGCCTGGCCGTCCTCCGCGGCCGCGGCTGCGGGGTCCGCTTCCTCGGATTCGACAACTAGGGCGACGGCGCTGACCCGGTCGTCGTCCTTGATGTTCATCACCTTGACGCCCTGGGTTGCGCGGCCCATCTGCGAGATGCCGCTGGCCGGGGTGCGCTGGACCATCCCGTTCTGGGAGATGAAGAGGAGGTCCTGGTGCTCGCTGACGATCAGGGCGCCGGTGAGGCCGCCCTTCTTCTCGGTCATCTTCACGGTGAGGACGCCTTTGGTCCCGCGCCCCTTCACCGGGTACTCCGAGACCGGGGTGCGCTTGCCGTAGCCGTTCTCGGTGACGACGAAGAGTTCGGTGTCGTTGCGGGCGACATCCATCGCCAGCACCCGGTTGTCCTTGCCGGCGACGTTCATCCCTTTGACCCCGGAGGTATCACGCCCCATCGTCCGCACGTGCTCCTCGGAGAAGCGGGAGGCATGGCCGGAGTGGGAGACCATGAGGATGTCGTCTTCGCCCGAGGTCAGGCGCACCTGCACCAGCTCGTCGCCGTCGCGGACCTTGATCGCAATGATCCCGTCGGCGCGGATCGGCGTGTTGTAAGCGAGGAACTCGGTTTTCTTCACCAGCCCCTTTGCGGTGGCGAACGCCAGGTACTTGTTCTCCTTGAAATCCCGCGTCGGGATCACCGCCATCACCCGCTCGGCTTCGCGCAGGGGCAGCAGGTTGTTCAGCGAGCTGCCTTTCGAGGTGCGCGAGCCCTCCGGCAGCTCGTAGACCTTGAGCCGGTAGACCTTGCCGCGGTTGGTGAAGAAAAGCAGGAAGTCGTGGGTCGAGCAGATGTGGAGGTGAGCGATGTAGTCGTCCTCTTTCAGGTTCATCCCCATCACCCCGACGCCGCCGCGGCGCTGCTGGCGGTAGGTCGCCAGCGGCAGCCGCTTGACGTAACCGGAGGCCGTGAGCGAGATCACCATCTGCTGGTCGGCGATCATGTCCTCGATGCCGACGTCGCCCTCGAAGTGGGCGAGTTCGGTGCGGCGCTCGTCGCCATAGGACTCGACCACTTCGGCGAGCTCGTCTTTGACCAGGCCCATCACCCTCGCCTCGTCGCCGAGAATCGCCCGCAGTTCGCCGATCCGCTCGAGCAGGTCGGCGTGCTCGGCGCGGACTTTGTCGGCCTCCAGAGCGGTGAGCCGCTGCAGGCGCATGTCCAGGATCGCCTGCGCCTGCTCGCGCGAGAGGTCGAATTTCGCGATCAGGCCCTCGCGCGCCTCGTCGGGATCGCCGGAGCCGCGGATCAGTTTGATCACCGCGTCGAGGTTGTCGAGGGCGACCAGCAGGCCCTCGAGGATGTGGGCCCTCGCCTCGGCACGCCGCAGTTCGTACTGCGTGCGCCGGGTCACCACCTCGCGCTGGTGGTCCACGTAGTGGTGGATCAGTTCGCGCAGGCTCAGCGTCTTCGGCACGCCGTCGACCAGCGCCACCATGTTGGCGCCGAAGGTCGACTGCATCGCGGTTTTCTTGTAGAGGTTGTTGAGGACGACTTTCGCCGGCGGGCCGCCGCGCTTCAGCTCGATCACCAGCCGCATGCCCGAGCGGTCGGACTCGTCGCGCAGATCGGAGATCCCGTCGAGTTTCTTGTCGCGGACGAGGTCGGCGATCTTGGTGATCAGCCCGCCTTCGCCGCCCTTCTTCACCATGAACGGCAGCTCGGTGACGACGATCGCCTCCTTGCCGCCCTTCAACGGCTCGACATGGGCGCGGGCGCGAACCCGGATGCTGCCGCGTCCCGAGCGGTAGGCGTCGGCTATCCCCTCCCGGCTCATGATCCCCCCGCCGGGGAAGTCGGGGCCTTTGACGTGCTGCATCAGCCCCTCGAGATCGATCTGCGGATCGTCGATGTAGGCGGCGACCGCGGCGGCGACCTCGCGCAGGTTGTGCGGGGGGATGTTGGTCGCCATCCCGACGGCGATCCCGGAGGTGCCGTTGACGAGCAGGTTGGGGAAGCGCGCCGGCAGGACCAGGGGCTCCTGCGTCGACTCGTCGTAGTTGGGGCCGAAGTCGACGGTGTCGGCGTCGATGTCTCGCAGCAGCTCCGTGGCCAGCCGGCCGAGGCGGGCCTCGGTGTACCTCATCGCGGCCGCCGGGTCGTCGTCGATCGAGCCGAAGTTGCCCTGGCCGTCGACCAGGGGATAGCGCATGTTGAAGTCCTGCGCGAGCCGCACCAGCGTGTCGTAGATCGACGCATCGCCGTGGGGATGGAAGTTGCCCATCACCTCGCCGACGATCTTGGCGCACTTGCGATACCCGCGCGTCGACGCCAGCCCCATCGTCTTCATGCCGTACAGCACGCGACGATGCGCCGGCTTGAGGCCGTCACGCGCGTCGGGCAGCGCTCGACCGATGATCACGCTCATCGCGTAATCCATGTACGAGCGCTTCATCTCGTCTTCGATGTTGACGGGCAGCTGCTGGGAGAGCGTCGAATCAGACATAAGCGAAATCTGGCGGTATTACAAAGGCACTACCACGGAGGTCACAGAGGTCTAACCGAGGGCACGGCATCCTTAAAGGAGAGAATCAGTGTCCTCCAGGCTTTTGACTCCGTGTCCTCCGTGGTAGTGCAGTTCCGTGGCAGTGCAGTTCGTTACACGTCGAGGTTCTTCA
>DASSTG010000004.1:0-28619 GCA_035708105.1 Solirubrobacterales bacterium
TGACCCTCTCCAGACACTCAACTGCGAGCCATGAGCGAGCAGTGTCTGGAGAGGGTCACCCCTCCTCCCCCTACCTGCTAAGCAGACGTCTCGCTCTCGCGAGCGTGAAGGTCCCGCTTCAGCACCTTCCCGGTCGCATTCCGCGGCAGCTCGTCGAGGAACTCGACCTCGCGCGGGGCCTTGTAAGAGGCGAGGTGGGCCTTGACGTGGGCGGTCAGCTCTCCTTCGGAGACCTCGAGCCCGGAGCGCAGGACGACGAAGGCCTTCAGCCGCTGGCCGAAATCGGCGTCCTCGACCCCGATCACCGCCACCTCCTCGACCGCCTCGTGGTCGGCGAGCAGGTCCTCGACCTCGCGCGGGAAGACGTTCTCGCCGCCGGAGACGATCATCTCGTCGTCGCGGCCATCGATGAAGAGCCGGCCGGCCTCGTCGATATGGCCGACGTCGCCGCTGGAGTAGAGGCCGTCGATGATCTCCTTGCCGCCGCCGCCGGTGTAGCCCTCGAAGGCCATTTCGTTGCCGACGAAGATGCGGCCGACCTCGCCGCGCGGCACCTCCACCCCGTTCTCGTCGTAAAGGCGGATCTTGGTCCCCCGCGGCGGTTTGCCGGCGGTGCCGGGCGCGGCCCGCAGGTCCTCCGGCGTGGCGACGGTCGCGTAGGCGACCTCGGTCGAGCCGTAGAGGTTGTAGACGTTGTCGCCGAAGCGGTCCATCCACTCGATCGCCAGCTCGCCCGGCAGCGCCGAGCCCGAGAGCGAGGTGATCTTCAGGCTCGGCAGGCTGTACTTGTCGAGCGTCTCCCCGGGCAGGGTGAGGATGCGCTGGATCATCACCGGCACCGCCGCCAGCACGTCGGCGCGGCTCTGCTCGATCGCCCGCAGGGTCTCCTCGGGATCGAACCTGCGCCGCAGCACCATCGTCGAGGCCGTCGGCAGGCTCATCACGAAGTGGAAGAAGCCCCAGGAGTGGAAGAGCGGCGCCGCGATCATCATCGTCATCTTGCTGCGGAAGGGGATCTTGTCGATCAGCGATGCCAGCGCCAGCAGGCCGTCCGGGCTGGAGCGCTGGGCGCCCTTCGGCGTGCCGGTGGTGCCGGAGGTGAGGATGACGAAGCGGGGCTTGTCGGGCGGCGGCTTGTGGTCGGACTCGTCGCCGTCGTCGATCAGGCTCTCCAGGGTCGGCTCCGAGGTCGCGCCCTCGCACCAGCCGACGATCCGCTTCACCGCCGGATCGACGCCGCTGAGCAGCTCGGTGAACTCCTCGTCGTAGACCAGCGCCTTCGGCCCCTCGCGCCTGGTCACCTCGGTCAGCTGCGGGCCGGCGAACATCGTGTTCAGGTAGAGCGCGCTGGCGCCGAGCTTGGCCGAGGCCAGCGTCGCCTCGACGAAGCCGCGGTGGTTGCGGCACATGATCCCGACTCCGTCGCCGTAGCCGATCCCCATCTCCGCCAGCGAGTGGGCGAGCGCGTTGGAGCGGCGATGCAGGCGCTCCCAGCTGAGGGCGCCGCGTTCGTCGACGATCGCCAGCTCGTGCGGGTGGTGGATCGCCGCGGTGGTGACGCCGGTCGCCGGCGATGCACCCCAGCGCAGGAAGGTGCCGCCGATCTTCAGCGCCCTGTCGGGACGCATCGGCTGCAGGATGCCGGCCTCCCGCAGCACCTTCGCCTCGAAGATCGAGTCGGAGATCGAGCCGCGGATGCTCGCCGGACTGAGGCCGATGGACGCCATACGCAGCGGGAAGACTATTCGGTATCGACGCTCGCCACCGCGATGCAGGCGATCCCCTCACCGCGGCCGACGAAGCCCATGCCCTCGTTGCTGGTCGCCTTGACGCAGACCCGGGCCGAGGTGGCCTCGGCGAGTGTCCGCTCCATCTCCGCCTTGTAGGGGCCGAGGCGCGGCTGCTCGCAGATCACGGTGGCGTCGATGTTGACGATCGGCCCGGCGATCGTGCCGACGACGGTGCGCAGGAGGTCGATCGAGTCGGCGTCCTTGAAGCTCGGGTCGTCGTCGGGGAACATCTCGCCGATGTCGCCGCCGCCGTTGGCGCCGAGCAGGGCGTCGATCACCGCGTGGGTGAGGACGTCGGCGTCGGAGTGGCCTTCGAGCCCTCGGTCGTGCTCGATCTCGACTCCGCCGAGGATGAGGCGGCGTCCCGGGGCGAAACGGTGGCTGTCGTAGCCGAGGCCGACCACGGTCAGGGGACGCGGGCGCCGAGCGGAGCGAGGCTCCGGCGGCGCTGCTCGAAGACGCATATCTCGTCTATTCCCACTTCACTGAGAAAATCGACCGCCCGGTCGTACTCGAAGCCCACCTGCTCGGGCAGGTGGGCATCGGAGGAGAGGGCGAAGGAGGCGCCGGCCTCGACGCACATCTCGGCGAACCGGCGCGAGGGGTAGAGCTCGCCGACCGGCTTGCGGATACCGGCGGTCGATACCTCGACCGCGATGCCGCTCTCGGCGATCGCCTCCACGGCGGGCACGTAGAAAGCGTGGAGATCGCGGTCGGGAAGCGGGCGCGACCGGCCCCAGACCTTGACCAGGTCCGGGTGGGCGAGGATGTCGAAGAGGCCGGAGCGGGCGGCGGCTGCGACCTGCTCGAAGTAGCGGCGCCAGATCTCGTCGGCGTCGCCGTCCCCCTCCCAGACGTCGAACCCCTCGTGGTCCACCGCGGCGTCGCCCTCGCCGATGAAGTGGACCGAGCCGACGACGTAGTCGAAGTCGCGCGCCTCGAGCAGGGAGGCGATCCGTTCTTCGGCGCCGGGGATGAAGTCGCACTCGATGCCGAGTCGCAGCGGCGTGCCGCGGACGAACTCGCAGTAGGCGTCGATGTCGTCGACGGCGTTTTCGACCCAGAGCGGGTGCCGCCAGAGGTCGAGCGCCGCCCGGAAGCGGTAGACGTGCTCGGAGACGCCCAGCTCCTCGATCCCGGCGGCCGCGGCGGCGTCGGTGTAGCGCTCGACGTTCTCCGTCGTGAAGTAGCGCTCGAAGCCCGTCCCCTCCTCGTCGGGGCGCAGGTGCAGGTGGTAGTCGGTGAGCATCGGGCGAGCATAGACTTCCGGCCGAATGAGCCGTCAGCTCCTGCTCCTCCTCCTCGGCTTCGCCGGCGGCACCGCGATCGCCCTGCTCCTCGGCGCGAAAAACCTCGGCACCGCGATCGGGGTCGGCCAGGTCTGCTTCGCAGCAGTGCTCGTCTGGGTTCTGATCCGGGATTAGCCCCGGCTTCCCCTAACGCTCGGCGAGCAGCAGCTCGGCGACTCGAAGGTCGAGTGGGGTGGTGATCTTCAGGTTCTGCTCGGCCACCGGGTGGATCAGGACCGTGCCGCCGGCCGCCTCGACCAGCATCGCCTCGTCGGTCGCCGCCTCCGGCCGCTCGGCGGCGGCGAGCGCCTCGCGCAGCGCCTCGGTGCGGAACGCCTGGGGCGTCTGCGCCCGCCACAACCGCGCCCGATCCTCCGTGGCCGCCACCTTCAGCTGTTCCTTTTTGTTGCTATCTGACGATAAGGAACAGCTAACTCCGCGCTTGATCGTGTCGTTGACGGGAGCGGCGGCGATCACGCCGGCGGCGTCCTCGTTCGCGTCGAGCTCCGCCACCAGCGCTTCGACCAGCGCCGGCGTCAGCAGCGGCCGGGCGGCGTCGTGGATCGCGACATACTCGGTCCCCACCGCCGCCAGGGCATTGGCGACCGATTGGGCGCGGGTGGCGCCGCCCGGAACGACGGCGAGGTCGTGGCCGCCGAGCTCGCCGACGTGCCCCGGCGGCGCCGCGACGACGATCGAGCGCACCGAACCGCAGGCGCGGAAGGCGTCGAGCGACCACTCGACCATCGCCCTCCCCGCGACCTGCACGAAGGCCTTCGGCCCGCCGGCTCCGAGTCGCTCTCCGGAGCCGGCGGCCGCGACGACGGCGGTTACGGCTGGGGCGCTAGGCGGTCGCAGTGGCGGCGAACCGCTCCTCGAGGAGGCTGTCGAGGTATTCCTCGGCGCCCTCCTCGTCCTTGTCGAGCGCGTACATGAACTCCGAGGCGAGGATCTTCTTCGCCCGCGTGTACATCTGCTTCTCGCCGGTCGACAGGCCCTTTTCCATCTCGCGGATGGCGAGGTTGCGGACGACCTCGGCCAGCTCGAACACGTCGCCGGTCTTGATCTTCTCGCGGTTGTACTTGAACCGCCGGTTCCAGTTCTTCGGCATCTCGGAGACGTCGTCGGTGAGGACGTTTGTGACCTTCTTGATTTCCTCCTCGTCGATGACTCGCCGCAGGCCCGCCTTGCCGGCGTTTTCGCAGGGAACCATCACCGTCAGCTCGTTGTGGAGGATTTTGATCGTGAGGTACTCGCGTTCCTCCCCCATCAGCTCGCGCGTCTCTTTGGCCATCACCAGCCCCGCCCCGTGATGCGGGTAGACGACCTTGTCGCCCTCCTCGAAGTCGCAGACGTATTCGACGTCCTCCTCGAAGACAGCCTCCACGGTGGCCTCGTCTAGCTCGGAAATGGGGTGACTCCTTTCGTTGTTCGACGGCCCGGTGACCGTCAGCTCTGCAAGTACCGGTCGACCAGATCGACCTCCTGGAGCCGCCGCAGGCCCTCGCGGATGTCTTTGGACCGCGCCGGTCCGACTCCGTCGACGGCGGCGAGCTCTTCGTCGGAGGCCGCAAGGACCTCGTCGAGCCCGCCCAGCTCGTGGGTGATCTTCTGGACGACAAGCTTGGGAATGCGCGGGACCCGGCCCAACACCCGGTATCCGCGCGGCGCGACCGGGAAGTCCAGGGTGTTGACCTTGCGGTCGTAGCCGAGCAGCTCGGCGAGGCGGCCGAAGTCGAGCACGTCCTGGTGGGGCATCCGGCCCAGCGCCTGCAGCACCGCGGTCAGGTTGCCCTCGGAGTCTTCGACGCTGTAGTCGCGGATCAGCGCGGTCTTGTCAGCGGCGACGCCGACCATCGTCTCCTCCAGCTGCATCTCGATCAGCCGGCCCTCGGTGCCGAGCTCGACGATGTAGCGCTCGACCTCGACCGCCATCCGGGTCACCAGCTCGGCCCGCTGCAGGACCGAGAGCGCGTCGTGGAGGGCGACGCCGCCGTCGAACTCGAGCTGGGTCAGCCGCGCCGAGACCTGATCGAGGCGCTGGCGGTACTTCTCGAGCGTGGCGAGCCCCTGGTTTGCTTTCGCCAGCACGGCGGGGATGTCCTGGAGGATGTACTTGGTGCCCTCGACGTAGAGGGAAACGACGTCGCGGCGCTGCGAGATCGCAACCACCAGCGCCGTGGTCTGTTTGGAGACGCGCTCGGCGGTGCGGTGGCGGGTGCCGGTCTCCGAGCTGAGGATCGTCGGGTCGGGCATCAGCTGGACGTTGGCCCAGGCGATCTTCGTCGCCTCGCCGTTGAGGACGATCGCGCCGTCCATCTTCGCCACCTGGTAGAGCATCGCCGGGGTGTAGTCGACGTCGAGCTTGATGCCGCCCGAGAGCAGGTGGGAGATGTCATCGAGGTCGCCGACCACGAGCAGGCCGCCGGTCCGCGAGTGGACGATGTTGTCGATCCCCTCTCGCAGCGCCCCGCCCGGAGCGACCACGTCGAGGGCTCTTAGGAGTCGGGGATCCTGGCGTTCCGATAGCTCTTGAAGCTCATCCCCGGACAAATCAGGCATCAAGAAGAGGATGGCAGAAACGGCTCTGGAATGCGGTCTGCTGCATTCCGAGTGGACAGGTCGGAATGCGGTTTGTCAAGCGAGGGCGCCGGTCTCGTGAATCAATGGCCTGCGACGAGGTCGCGCCGGGGGTCGATGCCCCAGCGGCTGCCGACGGCGGCGAGGTCCTCGGTGAGGGGCCAGCGGTCGGGGCGCTCTTCGCCCTCGTGCTCTGGGTTGGCCCCCTTGAGGGCCATGCAGCCGGTGTTGTCGCCGATCGCCCGGATCTCGGCTATCTCCGCGTCGGTCAGGACCTGCTCGGAGGGCAGCGCCGCCAGCTCGGCGCGCTTGTCCTCGATCGGGCGCGCCTGCAAACCGATCTCCTGGATCAGGGTCGGCGCCACCGACTCGACCGCTGGATGGCCGAGGTTCCACCGGCAGGCGAGGTGCATCGGGGTCAGCTCGTGCCGCTCGGCGATCGGGCGCAGGCGTTCGAGCTTCTCGCAGCCGGCCTCGATCCAGCCGGCGGGGCGGAAGGCGCGGTGGTCGCGCTCGGCCAGCTCCATCCCCGGCCGCAGGTCGCCCCAGAAGAGGCCGCCGTAGTCGACCACCCGGGTCAGCACCTTGACCTCGTGCCGCGCCGACGCCGTCAGACAGAGCTCGCCGGGCCAGGGCTCGAGCGGGTTGAGGATGATCATCGCCCAGTCGATCAGCTCGCCGAACCGCTCCAGGCAGGCGATCAGGTCGAGGGTGAAGCCGTTGGCCGGGCCGGGGGCGATGCCGATCCTGGCCGCCAGCCCCTCGTCCCGCAGCGCCGCCATCGCCTCCCAGACGACCTCGCTCGAATAGCCGATGCGGTCGGGGTTGTGGAGCAGCAGCAGGTCGAAGGAGTGGGCGCCGATCCGGCCGAGGCTCTCCTCCGTCGCCATCCGCAGGTAGTCGCGGTAGCGCTCCGGCCCTCGCAAGCTCGGATCGGTGAAGCGCGGGAACCCTTTCGGCCCGTCGCGCTCCCCCTCGTAGAAGTCGTGCCCGACCGCTCCGATCAGGCAGTACTCCGCCCGCGGCACGCCCTCCAGCGCTCGCCCCAGCACCCGGTCGGCCTCGCCCTGCCCGTAGGCGTCGGCGGTCAGGACCGTGTCGATGCCGCCGCCCGGCCGCAGCAGCGCCGCCAGCCGGTCCTCCTCGATCGCCTCCCCGAAGTGGAGGAAGCGGCCTCCGCTCCAGGTGCCGACCGCCGTCCGACCAGGCTCTCTCATCGGGCGTTCGTCTAGTTCTGGCTGGCGTCGCCGGCGCCGTCGGAGCCCGTGTCCTCGGACCCGTCCTCGCCGCCGTCCTTCTTCGCTCCGACGCCGACCTTCTCGCGCTCCGGCTTCTCCACGGCTTTCGCCTTCGGCTTCTTCGGGGCGATGATCTCCAGGCTCAGCGGTTTGTCGTCCTCGTCGCCGGCGGGGTCGCGGCCGACCATCACGGTCGAGCCGGGGGTCATCTCGCCCTGGCGCAGGACTTCGTCGGCCAGCGGGTCCTCGATGTAGCGCTGGATCGCCCGGCGCAGCGGGCGGGCGCCCATCGACGGGTCCCAGCCTTTGTCGACCAGCAGGTCCTTCGCCTCGTCGGTCAGCTCCAGCTGCAGTTCGTGCTCGGCGACCTGGACGCGGACGCGGTTGATCATCAGGTCGATGATCTCCTTGACCTCCTCCTTCGCCAGCTTGTGGAAGACGATCACCTCGTCGATCCGGTTGAGGAACTCCGGCCGGAAGACTTTTTTCAGGTCGGACATGATCCGGTTCTTCATGTCGTCGTAGGACATGCCGGTCTCGTCGGAGACGGTGAACCCGATCGAGGTGTTCTTCGAGATCTCCGAGGCGCCGATGTTCGAGGTCATGATCACGATCGCGTTGCGGAAGTCGACGGTGCGGCCCTGGGCGTCGGTGAGGCGCCCGTCCTCGAGGATCTGCAGGAGGATGTTGAAGACGTCCGGGTGGGCCTTCTCGATCTCGTCGAGCAGCAGCACCGAGTAGGGCTTGCGGCGCACGGCCTCGGTCAGCTGACCGCCCTCGTCGTAGCCGATGTAGCCCGGGGGCGAGCCGACCAGGCGGCTGACCGCGTGCTTCTCCATGTACTCGGACATGTCGATCCGCACCATCGCCTCCTCATCGCCGAAGAGGAACTCGGCGAGGGTGCGGGCGAGCTCGGTCTTGCCGACCCCGGAGGGGCCGAGGAAGATGAACGAGCCGGCGGGCCGCTTCGGGTCCTTGATCCCGGCGCGGGAGCGGCGGATCGCTTTCGAGACGGCAGTGATCGCCACCTCCTGGCCGATCACGCGCTTGTGGAGTTCCTCCTCCATCCGGATCAGCTTCTTGGTCTCGGCCTCGGTCAGTTTGAAGACCGGGATGCCGGTCCACATCGAGACGATGTCGGCGATCTCCTCCTCGCCGACCTCGGGCCGTTCGCCGTTCTCGCCCTCGGCCCACTCGTCTTCGAGCTGGCGCTTGCGGGTGGTCAGCTGGCGCTCGGTGTCGCGCAGGTTGGCCGCCTTTTCGAACTCCTGGGCCTCGATCGCGGCCTCCTTTTCGCGCCGCGTCTTCTCGATTTCCTCCTCGAGGTCGCGGTACACGGGCGGAGTGCTCATCGACTTGATCCGCATCCGCGACCCTGCCTCGTCGATCAGGTCGATCGCCTTGTCAGGCAGGAAGCGGTCGGAGATGTAGCGGTCGGCGAGCTCGGCGGCGGCGGCGAGGGCATCGTCGCGGATCGTCACGCGGTGGTGCTGTTCGTAGCGCTCGCGCAGCCCCTCGAGGATTTTCACCGTGTCCTCGGGCGAGGGCTGGTCGACCCTGATCTGGGCGAAGCGGCGCTCCAGCGCCGAGTCGCGCTCGAGGTACTTGCGGTACTCGTCGAGCGTGGTCGCGCCGATCGTCTGCAGCTCGCCGCGGGCCAGGGCCGGCTTCAGGATCGAGGCAGCGTCGATCGCGCCCTCGGCGGCGCCGGCGCCGACCAGGTTGTGGAGCTCGTCGATGAAGAGGATGATGTCGCCGCGCTGGGTGATCTCTTTCATCACCTTCTTCAGGCGCTCCTCGAACTCGCCGCGGTACTTGGAGCCGGCGACCAGGGCGGCCAGGTCGAGGGTGTAGATCTGCTTGTTCTTCAGCAGCTCCGGCACCTCGCCCTTGTTGATCCGCGCCGCCAGGCCCTCGACGACGGCGGTCTTGCCGACGCCCGGCTCGCCCAGCAGCACCGGGTTGTTCTTGGTCCGGCGGGAGAGGATCTGCATGATCCGCTCGATCTCGGTCTCGCGGCCGATCACCGGGTCGAGCTTGCCCTCCTCGGCCAGGCGGGTGAGGTTGCGCCCGAACTGGTCGAGCAGTTTCGAAGACTTCTTGCCCTCGCCCGCGCCGCCGCCTCCGCCGCCGCCCTGGCGGCGGCCGCCGGGACCCGACAGCATCCGGATCACCTCGTTGCGGATCTTGTCCGAGTCGGCGTCGAAGTCGAGCAGGATGCGGGCGGCGACGCCCTCGTTCTCGCGGACGAGGCCGAGCAGGATGTGCTCGGTGCCGATGTAGTTGTGGCCGAGGGAGAGGGCCTCGCGCAGCGCCAGCTCCAAAACCTTCTGGGCGCGCGGGGTGAACGGGATCTGGCCGGAGGTGACCTCCTCGCCCGAGCCGACGATGCGGACGACCTGAGAGCGGACGCGTTCGACGGTGATGTCGAGGGACTCGAGGACGCGGGCAGCCAGCCCCTCCTCCTCGCGGAGCAACCCCAGCAGGATGTGCTCGGTCCCGATGTAGTTGTGCTTGAGCGTCCGGGCCTCCTCCTGCGCTAGGACGACGACCTGGCGAGCCCTCTCAGTGAATCGCTCGAACAAATGAAGACCTCTTCCTGGTTGAACAAACCCGGGATACCCGGATTCGTACCGCCGGACGCCTTGATCCCTTGATCGGGAGGCACCCATCTGTCCCATAACTCTACCGGGGACGGAAGTCCGGCTTCTGAGCGCTTCGGCACGCTAAGAGCGGGATTTCACGCAGAGTTCGTTGCCTTTACGTGCGCATCGCCGGGAAGAGGAGGACTTCTCGCAACGTCTTGGCGCCGGTGAGCAACATCACCAGGCGGTCGATGCCGAGGCCGACGCCGCCGGTCGGCGGCATCCCCTGTTCCAGCGCCTCGACGAAGGCCTCGTCGTAGGGCTGGGCCTCTTCGTCGCCGCGCCTGCCCTCGGCGACCTGTTCTTCGAAGCGGCGCCGCTGCTCGTCTGGGTCGTTCAGCTCGGTGAAGGAGTTGGCGATCTCGACCCCGCCGGCGAAGGCCTCCCAGCGCTCGACCAGCCCCTCCTCCGAGCGGTGCCGCTTGGCGAACGGCGACAGCTCGACCGGGTAGTCGAGGATGAAGGTCGGCTGGACGAGTCCCGGCTCGACCTCGCGCGAGAGCAGCCCGTCGACCAGCTTGCCCCAGCCCTCGTTCGGATCCGGCTCGGACCCCATCGCCTTGGCCAACGCCTCGCGGGTCGGGTGCGCGGCGACGTCGACGCCGCTGCGCTCGAGGATCGCCTCGCGCAGGGTGATCCGCCGCCAGGGCGGCTTGAAGTCGATCTCGACGTCGCCGCGCCGGACCCTCGTCGTCCCCAGCACCCGCTCGGCTACCTCGGCGACCAGCAGCTCGAGGTCATGGGCGGTCTTCTCGTAGTCGGCGTAGGCCTCGTACCACTCGAGCATCGTGAACTCGGGATTGTGCTTGTGCGAAACGCCCTCGTTGCGGAAGTCCTTGCCGAGCTCGTAGACGCGGTCGATGCCGCCGACGACGAGGCGCTTGAGGTAGAGCTCGGTGGCGATCCGCAGGTAGAAGTCGCGGTCGAGGGCGTTGTGATGGGTGACGAAGGGCCGCGCCAGGGCGCCGCCGTAGAGCGGCTGCAGGACGGGCGTCTCGACCTCGACGTAGCCCAGCTCGTCGAGCCGGCGGCGGATCTCGGTGATCGTGCGGGCGCGGGTGTGGAAGGCCGCGCGGCTCTCCTCGTTGGCGATCAGGTCCAGCTCCCGGCGCCGGAAGCGCGTCTCGGCGTCCTCGAGCCCGTGGAACTTGTCGGGCGGCGGTCGCAGGCTCTTGGCCAGCAACCGCCAGCGGTCGATCGCCAGCGAGAGCTCGCCGCCGCGCCGGGTCGCCATCGCCGTCCCCTCGGCGCCGACGATGTCGCCGAGGTCGAGGTCGACGAGGAGCGCGTAGGCCTCCTCCCCGAGCAGGTCCTGGCGGGCGTGCAGCTGGATCTGGCCGCTGCCGTCGCGGAGGTCGAGGAAGCAGGCCTTGCCGTGGCCGCGACGGGCGACGATCCGCCCGGCGACCCGGTGCCGCGACTCGGTCTCCACCCCCGGCGCCAGCCCTTCGTGGGCGGCGCGCACCTCGGCGACGTCCTCACGGCCGGAGAACTCGTGCGGGAACGGCTCGATTCCCGCCTCACGAATCCGCTCCAGCTTCTCGCGCCGGTCCTCGAGGACCTGGGAGAGGTCCTGCTGCTCCTGCTGCCGGGGGGGCTCGCTCATCGGGGCGCGAGCCTACCGTCCCTCAGGCTTTCTCGATTTTCGTGATTTTGAGCTTTTTCTTCGGCCCGCGCGGGACCTCGACCTCGACGATGTCGTTGCGCTTGCGGCCGATCAGCGCTTTGCCGATCGGCGACTCGTTGGAGAGCTTGTGCTCCAGCGGGTTCGCCTCGGTCGAGCCGACGATCTGGAATTTCTGCGAGTCGCCGGTTTTCTGGTCTTTGACGTGGACGATCGAACCGAAGCCGACCTCGTCGGTGCCGAGTGACTTCTCGTCGATCACCTGGGCGCGGCGAAGTTTCTCTTCCAGCTGGGCGATCCGCGCCTCGAGCAGGGCCTGCTCGTTCTTGGCGTCGTCGTATTCGGCGTTCTCGGAGATATCACCGAATTCCCGCGCCTCCTTGATTCGCGCCGCGACCTCTCGCCGCTTGGTCGTCGAGAGGAACTCGATCTCCTCTTTCAGTTTCTCCAGCCCCTCAGGGGTAATGACGGCCTGACGCACTTAACGACCTCGCTTTGCTTGATGAGGGAGCCTGGCCGGTCTCCCCTAGACCTCAAAAAAACGCGCCTGATGCGGCTGCTGCGGCAGGCACACCGGGCACGGAGTCGCGGGATTATAGCGGGGCTAGCTGACCGGCCAAATCGGCACTCAGGCGACCTCGGCCGCCGCCGCCAGAGCGCCGATCAGCTCCCGCACCCGCGCCGGATCGTCGCTGCGCTGCAGCTCCTCGGCGACGCCTTTCGGCGCCTCCAGGCGCTCCGCATACCAGGGGTGGAATTTGCGCAGGTAGCGGGTGGCGCGCTCGGTGCCGAGGTGCTCTTCGGCCCGGTCGAGGACCCAGAGCCACTCGGTGACCATCTCCTCGCGCCGCGGCGGCTCGAACCGCCGTCCCGTCAGTTCCTCGAACACCCAGGGGTTGCCGAAGGAGCCGCGGGCGATCATCACCGCGTCGGCGCCGGATTCTTCGTAGGCGCGGCGGGCCGCATCGGCGCTGGAGAGGCCGCCGGAGACGACCACCGGCACCTCGAGCCGTTCGGTCAGCTCGCGGGTGAGGGCGTAGTCGGGCCTGCCTTTGTGGCCTTTGGTCGCAGCGCGCGGATGGAAGGCGATCGCCGCGACTCCGGCCTCCTCCGCGAGCCGCACCGCGAGGTCGAAACCGGAGCGGTCGCCCGCCTCGATTCCCGACCGGAGCTTCACCGTCACCGGCAGGCCGCTGCCCTCGGCGGCGCCGCGGGCGAGGGCCAGGGCCAGCTCCGGGTCGCGCAGGAGCTGGGCGCCGGCGCCGGTCTTGCGCACCTTCGGCACCGGGCAGCCCATGTTGATGTCGATCAGGTCGGCGCCCGCCGCGGCGGCGGTCTCGGCCCCGGAGCGCATCACCTCGGGGTCGTGGCCGAAAAGCTGGATCGAGACCGGGTGCTCGTCGGGGTGAATCCGCATCAGCTCCCGCAGGGTGCGCTCGTTGCGGTAGTGGAGGGCGAAGCTCGAGACCATCTCCGAGACGGCGAGGCCGGCGCCGTGGCGTTTCGCCTGCAGGCGGACGAACCAATTGCCGATCCCGGCCAGCGGCGCCAGCAGGACGCGATTGGCAATCCGTACTCCGCCGATCTCGAAAGGCTCGGTCAGCGCCGGCCGCGGGGCCCCGTTGTCATCTGTTGCGCTCATGGATCAGTCGCAGTCCCTTCAAGGTCAGCAGATCGTCGACCTCGTCGATCGTCTCGGTGAAGGGAACGACGGCGGAGGCGTAGCCGCCGGTTGCGAGCAGGTGCGGGTCGGGGAGTTCGTCTTCGATCCGGCGCACCACCCCGTCGATCAGGCCGGCGAAGCCGAAGATGAAGCCGGAGTTGATCGCGGCGCGGGTCGAGCGGCCGATCGCTTCGGTCGGCTCTTCGAGGTCCATCCGCGTGATCCGGGCGGCGCGTTCGATCAGGGCGCTGAGCGAGGGCGCGAGGCCGGGCCCGATGGCGCCGCCGAGGTACTCGCCTGCGGCGGAGACGACGTCGATGTTGATCCCGGTGCCGAAATCGACGGAGATGCAGGCCTCGCCGAAGCGCTCGTAGGCGGCGATCGCGTTGACGAGGCGATCGGCGCCGACCTCGAGCGGGTTCTCGATCCGAATCGGCATGCCGGTCTTCACGCCGGGGCCGATCGTCAGGCACTCGGCCCGGAGGTAGCGCTGGGCCAGCTGCTCGAACTGGCTGCCGAGCGGCGGCACGACCGAGGAGACGCAGACCGCGTCGACGTCGCCGAAGGAGCGGCCGCAGAGGGAGAAGAGGCCGGCGATCCGCTCGGCCAGCTCGTCGCCGGTCGCTCCCGAGCGGGTCTGGAAGCGCCAGTGCTCGACCAGTTCCTCGCCGTCGAAGGCGCCGAGGTGGGTCTGGGTGTTGCCGACGTCGACAGCGAGCAGCATGCCGGAATTATCCCGGCGCGCGACTGGCCGGGTGGCCAAAGTGGCCTCCTTCTGCATAGGATCGCCCGGATGGACGCCCGCCTGTATGTGATCCCCGCCTCGCACCCGAGCATCGCGGTGCAGCTGATGCTCGAGCACAAGGGCATCCCCTACAAGCGCACCGACCTGATGCCGGTGGTGTCGAAGGGCATCCTGCGGGCGGTCGGCTTTCCCGGGAACACCGTGCCGGCGCTGAAGATCGACGGGGACAAGGTGCAGGGCTCGCGCTCCATCGCCCGCGAGCTGGAGCGCCTGCGGCCCGAGCCGCCGCTCTTCCCCGCCGAGCCCGATCGGCGGGCCGCGGTCGAAGAGGCGGAGCGCTTCGGCGACGAGGAGCTGCAGCACCCGATCCGACAGCTGCTCTGGTGGGGATTCAAGCAGGACAAGGAGCCTCTCCGCAGCTATTCGGCGGGCGCGCGGATCGGCGTCCCGATCGGTCTCGCGGTGAAAACCGGCGGTCCCCTCGTCTCCCTCTCCGCTCGCTTCAACGAAGCGAGCGACGACAACGCCCGCGCGGCGGCGGCGAAGCTGCCCGCGCTCCTCGACAAGGTCGACGCCTGGATCGAGGAGGGCACCCTGAACGGCGAGCAGCTCAACGCCGCCGACTTCCAGATCGCCCCCAGCATCGGCCTGGCGATGACCCTCGACGACCTTCGTCCGCTGATCGAGAGTCGGCCGGCCGGGGCTCTGGCGAGACGGGTCGTCCCCAGCTACCCGGGCCGGATGCCGGCGGTGCTACCGGCCCAGTGGCTCGACCCGCTGTCCCGGGCGGAGTCCCGCTAGGGAATCCGCCAAACGGGTTCCGTCCGGCAGCCTCAGCTGCGGATCGAGCTCGAGCAGCGGCACGAGGACGAAGCGGCGGCTGCGCACCTCGGGGTGCGGCACGGTGAGACGATCGGTACTGAGCTCCAGGTCGCCGAGAAGCAGCAGGTCGACGTCGAGCGGGCGGGGGCTGTGGCGGGGCGCTTCGAAGCTGCGGCCGCGCCCGGCCTCGACCCGCTTGCAGGCGTCGAGCAGCGCCTCGGGGTCGAGATCGGTGCGGATGCGGACGGCGGCATTGAGGAAGTCGGGCTGGTCGAGGATCTCGCCGACCGGCTCGGTCACGTAGGTCGAGGAGACGGCATCGACCTCGATCCCCTCGGCTTCGAGCAGGGCGACCGCGGCGCGCAGGTGTGCGGCGGAGTCGCCTACGTTGGAGCCGAGGCCGAGGTAGCCGGTCCGCTTCGCGGCCACGGCTACTCCTCGGCTTCGTCGTCTTCTTCGACCGCCCGCTCCTGGGTGACCTCGACGGCGATCTCCTGCATCGCCAGCGGCAGCGGCGGCTCCGGCTTGGCGGCGCGGACCCGCACCGACTCGGAGCCGTACTGCTGCATCAGCCGCTCCCCCACCACCTGCGCCAGCCGCTCCAGCGTCTTGTAGCTGCGCTCGGTCGCGGCGAGGGCGACGATGTCGCAGACCTGGCCGTAGTCGATCGTGTCCTCGAGGCGGTCGGTCAGCATCGCGTCGCAGTCGGGGACGTCGAAGGAGATGTCGAACTCGAGCCGCTGGCCCACCTCCTGCTCGGCTTCGGAGACGCCGTGGTGGGTGTAGATCGAAAGCCCGCGGATCTCGATTTCCGCGCTCGACTCGATGCCGTTGCCGTGGGACTCCATGGGTGCAGAAGCTATCCGAGTATCGCCGCCGCCACCTGCAGCGCCTGGCGCATCTCGGCGACGTCGTGGACGCGGATGACGTCGGCCCCCTCGGCGGCGGCGAGGACGGAGGAGGCGATCGTGCCGCCGAGCCGCTGGCCGGCAGGCGAGCCGTCGACCCTGCCGATGAAGCTCTTGCGCGAGGCACCGACGAGCAAGGGCCGGCCCAGCTCGCGCAGCTCGCCGAGCCGCCGCAGCAGCTCCATGTTGTGAGCGGCGGTCTTGCCGAAGCCGATGCCGGGGTCGAGCCAGACCCGCTCCTCCCCGATGCCAGCGGCCACCGCAGCCTCCAGGCGCCCGGCCAGGAACGCCTTCACGTCGGCGACGACGTCGCCGTAGCGGGGGTCGTCCTGCATCGTCCGCGGCTCGCCCAGCATGTGCATGAGGACGACGGTGGCGCCGCGGTCGGCGCAGAGCGCCGCCATCTCCGCGTCGCCGCGCAGGGCGGTGACGTCGTTGACGATCTCGGCGCCGGCGTCGAGGGCGGCGCCCGCCACCGCTGCCTTGGAGGTGTCGACGGAGATGCGGGAGCGGGAATCCGCAAGCTCTTCGATGACCGGGACGACCCGCCGCAGCTCCTCCTCCGGGGCCACCGGCTCCGCCCCCGGCCTAGTCGATTCACCGCCGACGTCGAGGATCTCCGCCCCGTCACCGGCCAGCTCGCGTCCGTGCGCGATCGCCGCCTCCGGGTCGAGGTAGAGGCCCCCGTCGGAGAACGAGTCGGGGGTGACGTTGACCACCCCCATGAGTTGAGTCATCGGAACCCCGTTAGGAGGCGTCGCCGCCCGCGAACCCCGGGCGGGGGCGCGGCTGCGGACGAGCGCCCTCGCGCTGGGGCCGTTCGGCGGCCGGAGCCGGCGGGGCGGGAGGGGCGGGCTCCTCCTCGTCGGCGAAGACCTCGTCGGGCGACTTGCCGTCGAGCAGGGCGACGAACTGCTCGGCGTCGATCGTCTCCCGCTCCAGCAGCAGCTTGGAGACCCGCTCCAGATCGTCGCGGCGTTCGCTCAGCAGGCTCTTGGCGGTCTGGTGGGCGCTCTCGACGATGCGGCGGATCTCGTCGTCGATCTCGCGCGCGATCTCGTCGGAGTAGTCGGGCTCGGAGCTGAACTCGCGGCCGAGGAACGGCTGGCCGCGGTCGTGCCCGAAGACGCGCGGGCCGAGGCGCTCGGACATCCCGAACCGCATCACCATCTGCTTCGCCGTCTCGGTCACCTTCTCGAGGTCGTTGGAGGCGCCGGTGGTGATCTCGCCGAAGACGATCTCCTCGGCGGCGCGGCCGCCCAGGGTCATCGCCATCGTGTCGGTCAGCTCGGCGCGGGTGGTGAGGAACTTGTCCTCGGTCGGCAGGCTGATCGTGTAGCCGAGCGCCTGGCCGCGGCTGATGATCGAGATCTTGTGGACCGGATCGGTGTGCTCGAGCAGCTGACCGACGATCGCGTGGCCGACCTCGTGGTAGGCGGTGACGAGGCGCTCCTTCTCGCTCATCACCCGGGTCTTCTTCTCGGGGCCGGCGATCACGCGCATGATCCCCTCCTCGAGCTCCTGCATCGTGATCTCGCGCTTGCCCGAGCGCGCGGTCAGCAGCGCCGCCTCGTTGATCAGGTTCGCCAGGTCGGCGCCGGTGAAGCCAGGGGTCTGCCCGGCGAGCGTGTCGAGCTCGATCTCGCGGCCGAGCGGCTTGCCGCGGGTGTGGACCTCGAGGATCTTCTTCCGGCCCTTGCGGTCGGGCCGGTCGACGACGACCTGGCGGTCGAAACGGCCGGGCCGCAGCAGCGCCGGGTCGAGGATGTCGGGCCGGTTCGTCGCCGCGATCAAGATGATGTTGTCCTTCATCTCGAAGCCGTCCATCTCGACCAGCAGCTGGTTCAGGGTCTGCTCGCGCTCGTCGTGGCCGCCGCCCATGCCGGCACCGCGGTGGCGGCCGACGGCGTCGATCTCGTCCATGAAGATGATGCAGGGCGAGTTCTGCTTCGCCTGCTCGAAGAGGTCGCGGACGCGGCTGGCGCCGACGCCGACGAACATCTCGACGAAGTCGGAGCCGGAGATCGAGAAGAAGGGGACGCCGGCCTCGCCGGCGACGGCGCGGGCGAGCAGCGTCTTGCCGGTCCCGGGCGGTCCATATAAGAGGACGCCCTTGGGGATCCGCGCTCCCAGGGCCTGGAACTTCTTCGGGTTCTCGAGGAATTCCTTGATCTCCTCGAGCTCCTGCACCGCCTCGTCAACGCCGGCGACGTCGCGGAAGGTGATTTTCGGCGCGTCGACCGACATCCGCTTCGCTTTCGATTTGCCGAAGTTCATCACCCGGCTGCCGCCGCCCTGCATCTGGTTCATCAGGAAGATCCAGAAGCCGAAGAAGAGGACGAAGGGCAGGACCAGGGTCAGCAGCGAGAGCAGCCCGGAGCTGCCCGACCCGTGGACGTCCGTTTCCACTTCGTGTTCGTCGAGCAGGTTGACCAGCTGGCGTTCGCCGTCGGGGGGATAGCCGGTCGAGAAGCTTTCTTCGTTGGTCAGCTTGACGTCGAGCGTGTTGTCCTTGGTGTTGACGTCGACTTCTTTGACTTTGCCCTCGACGATCAGCCCGGATTTCTGGTTGATCAGTTCGTTGTAGTGGTGCGTCTCGCCGCTGCCACCGCTGCTGATCACTTTCTGGGCGATGAAGGCAAGGATCACCACCAGGAGGATCGGGAACGCCGCGCTTTTGAAAAAACGCCTCACGGTCGGAAATCAGCGTACCAGGGCGGATTTTCCGGTCTAGTCTGCGAGCGCGGCGACGAAATCGAGGTTTCGGTACTTCTGCGCGTGGTCGAGGCCGAAGCCGATCGCGAACCGGTTGGGGATCTCGAAGCCGACGTACTCCGGCGGCTCCAGATCCGCCCGCAGGCGATCCGGCTTGGTCAGCAGCGCGCAGACCGCGAGCGAGGCCGGCTCGCGCGCCTGCAGATTGCGTTTGAGGTACTGCAGGGTGAGGCCGGAGTCGACGATGTCCTCGACGATGAGGACGTGGCGGTCCTTGATCGAGGCGTCGAGGTCCTTGAGGATGCGGACGACCCCCGAGGAGTCGGTCTGCGAGCCGTAGCTGGAGACCGCCATGAAATCGATCTCGCAGGGAACGTCGACGTGGCGCATCAGGTCGGCGAGGAAGAGGACCGCGCCCTTCAGCACCCCGACCAGGATCAGCTCCCTGCCGGCGTAGTCGCGGCTGATCTGCCCGCCCAGCTCGGCGATGCGGGCCTGCAGGTCGTCTCGGGCGACGAGGGTCTCGCCGATCGCGGGGTCGGACACGGGCCGCAGTCTAGATATAGAGCTGGGCGCGGAGGGCGCCGCGTTCGAGCACGGCGCGGACGCCGCCGCCGAGGTCGAGGGTCGAGCCGCCGCGGCTGAGGCCGGCGACCTGGTCGGCGAAGCGGGCGGCGCCGGCGACCGGGCGGCCGGCAGCCGCATCGGCGAGGCGCTGAAGGACGAGGCGGCGCAGAGCGGGGTGCAGCTCGGCGAAGCGGCGGTGGGCGATCGTCCCCGGCTCGACGCCCTCGCCCCCGGCCAGCTCGGCCTCGACCAGCGAGTCGAGCAGCTCCGCCTCCGCGCGCAGCAGCGCCGCCGTCCGCAGCACGTTCTCCTTGGCGGCGGGATGGACCCGTTCGAGCTCCGGAATCAGGCCCCGGCGGATCCGGTTGCGGGCGAAGGCGTCGCCCTCGTTGCCGGCGTCGTCGCGCCACTCGAGTCCGCGCGCCCGGCAGTAGGCGGTGACCTCCTCGCGGCTGGTGCCGAGCAGCGGCCGTGCCAGGCGGCCGTCGCGCGGCCGCATCCCCAGCAGCGCCCGCCGGCTGGGCGAGGAGGCGAGGCGATAGAGGACCGTCTCCACCTGGTCGTCGGCGGTGTGGCCGGTGAGGATCGTCGCCCCCGCCGCCTCCGCCAGCCTGGCCGCGGCGGCGTAGCGGACCTCGCGCGCCCAGGCCTGGAGGTTGCCGGGCCCCTCGTGCCGAGCCGGCCGCTCGACCTCCAGCGCGACCCCGAGGCGCGCGCACAGGCGAGCGCAGAATCGCGCGTCCTCGGCCGACTCCTCCCGCAGGCCGTAGTCGACGTGGAGCGCGCTCACCGCTTCGCCCCCCCGCACCCGCACCGCCAGGTCGAGCAGGCAGACCGAGTCGCGGCCGCCGGAGAGCATCACCAGCAGCGGCGCCGGGCCGGCGATCAGCCCCCCGGCAGTTACCCGCTCGAGCAGTGCCTCGCCACTCATGCCGGGCGGACGACGAAGAGCTCGGTCGGCGCCGGGAAGCCCTTGAGGTTGACCTGGCCGATCCCCTCGAACCGGAGCCGGTCGCCGGCGGCGATCGCGTTGCAGACGGTGTCGGTGACCAGCACCTCCCCCGCCAGCGCCCGGTTGACGATGCGGTGGGCGAGGTTGACCTGGCTGCCGAAGTAATCGCCGCCGCGGTAGACGGCGTCGCCGAAGTGGATCCCGACCCGCGGCTGCGGGCTTCGGGTGAAGCGGGAGAGGAAGTCGACGGCCCACTCGGTCAGCGAGGCGGGATCGGGCGAGACGACCATCACCTCGTCGCCGATCGTCTTCACGATCGTCGCCTCCCGCGGCAGGGTCGCTTCAACCGAGGCGACGAAGTCCTCGACCACGTCGAGCGCCTCGATGTCTCCCTCCTCCTCGGTGTAGCGGGTGAAGCCGGTGAGGTCGATGAAGCACAGCGCGAGGTGGACGTGGCCGAGCTCGATTTCGGCGGTGTCGGCGCGTTCGGCGTCGGCCTCCATGTGGCCGACCACGTCCTGCTCGACGAAGTAGCGCAGGTAGCGCCGGTGCAGATACTCGGTCAGCGGCGCCGCCAGCGGCAGGACGTCGGCGGCGAGCTCGCCCATCTCCTCGGCCATCTCGAGCTCCGGCACCGCGTCGCGGATCAGCGGCTCGTGCACGTAGAGATGGAACAGCCGCACCTCGGCGTCGGCGATACGCCGCATCGACTGCGCGTAGACGCGGACCAGCTGCAAGAAGGCGACGAGGGGGAAGCCCGCGGCGAGGACCCGGGCGCAGTGCCGCAACGCCGCCGCGTCGTCCTCGTCGATCTCGCCACGGCGGTCGGCCGGGGTGCCGAGGATGGTGAGGATCCGCTCGACCAGCTCCGGCTCCATCCCCGTTTCCGCCGCGACCGCCTCGACCTTCATGCGTTTCGCGTCCTCGGAGAAGAGCTCTTCGGTGAAGCCGAAGGCGAGCCGCCCCTCGCGCCCGGCGGCCTTCAGGTCCTCCAGCGAGTAGCCGCGCTCGCGCATCCGCGCCACCACCCGCGCCTGCGCCGCAGCCGCCGCGGTCCAGCGGCCCCGCCGCGCCGGCACGATCTTCTCCTCCGCCCAACGTTTCAGCGTGCTCGCCGGCACCCCCGACCGCCGCGCCGCCTCGCTGAGGGAAATTCGTTCGTCGGCCACACGCCGAGGCTAGCCAGCCGCGTCCCGGCAAGGTCCCAACCCATCCCGTGAGAGGAAAACGACCGGGACTGCATTGGCTTAAGGTCGGCAGGCAATGCCCGCCCGCCTGCGTCCCACCGCCCCCGTCGCGGCCGACGCGATCCTGGTGGGCGACCCGGGCCGGGCCCTGATGCTGGCCCAGGAGCTGCTGCAGCAGCCGCAGATGAGCAACCACGCCCGCGGCCTCTGGGGCTACAGCGGCGCGACGCCCCAGGGACACCCGCTGACGATCCAGTCGACCGGGATGGGCGGGCCGAGCGCGACCGTCGTCCTCCACGACCTCGCCGAGCTCGGGGTGCGACGGGCGGTGCGGATCGGGACCTGCACTTCACTGGGGCGACTCGTCCTCGGAGAGCTGGTGATCGTGACTGAGGCCAGGACGCCGGCAGGTCACGTCGCCCACCCTCACGCCGAGCTGACGGCGGCGCTCGACCTCGAACCCGCGGCCTCGGTGGCGAGCCTCGACGTCCTCCACCGCCACCACCCCGGCCCGGAGGTCGCCGGCGACGTCGCCGACATGCAGACGGCGGCGCTGCTCAGCGTCGCCGAGCACCGGGGGATCGCCGCCGCCGCCGTCCTGGTGGTCTCCGAGACGAACTCCGGCGAGGTACTCGCCGACGAGGGGCTGGAAGCGGCGACCAGACGAGCCGGAACGGCCGCCATATCTGCACTCTCACCCTAAGGTTTAGGGTCAGGTTCGCCTTTCTTCGCCGTGGCTTTCGACGTTTTCCCGGCCTTTTTCTTGCCGTTCTCCCGCCGCAGGGCCCCCAGCTCGCGGCTGAGGTCGTCGATCGCCTCCTCGACGTCCTCCAGGCGCTGTGAAAAGGAGCGCAGGCGCCGCTCAAGCCGTTCGACGTCCGTCGCCGAGGGCAGGTTGAGGGCGCTCATCGCCGCCTGCTGCGCCTCGAGCGCCTTCTCGCGCGCGCCCAGGGCGGTGGTGATCGCATCGTGCAGGGTCGGGTTGTCGATCAGGGCCTGCGCCAGCTCGCCGAGCGCCTGCTCGGCCCGCGCCCGCAGCCCGTCCTGCTCATAGTCCTCGAAGGTCAAGTCACAGCAGCTTAACGAGCACATCCGGCTCGGCTGGAAATCTACCGTCACAGCGATGTTGCAAAGGTTGATTAAGCCCTTGTTGGGAGCGGCGGGAGCCGTTGTGGACGTCGAGACCAGTGGGTAGCCTGATCCACGGTTGCCGCCCGGGGAGGGGAATCCGGCGCGGGCAGGCACGCCTCGGCATGAGAACAAAGCTCGCATCGATATTCGGCGCACTGGCAGCTTTCATGGCGATCACCGCCGTGGGCGCCACCCTGGCGGGGGCCGAGCCCCTGTCCGAAGGCAACGCGCTGACCACGCCGGCGACGACCACCACCCCGCTCCCCTCGCTGCAGGCCCCCCAGTGCGCCGACGGCGTCGACAACGACCACGACGGCCTCGTCGACTCCGAAGACCCCGACTGCGAATCGCCGGAAGACGCCAGCGAGGAAGCGGAACCCGCCCAGAGCGCCGAACCGACGGAAGGCGAAACGGTCCCCTCCCCGTCCCCCGGTCCCGCTCCCGCCCCCGGCAACCAGGCCGGCGGCGTCAGGCAGGGCACGGAAATCGACGGCGCCACGATCGGCGGCGGCAAGAACGGCGCCACCCGCAACGAAGAAATCGCCGCCCCCGGGACCGGCGACGGCGGCGGCACCAGCGCCCCCAGCGCCAACGGCGGCGGTGACCAGTCGCTGCCGAAGGCCGACGACGGCGGCTCCCAGTTCGCGCCCGGAGGCGCGCCGACGACGTTCAACCCGACGACGACGATCGCGCCCTTCGGCCCGGCCCCGATCGGGGTTCCCAACTTCGTCATCGACTCCTTCGAAATCCCCCCCTTCCTGCTCCCGATCTACCAGGCATGCGGGACCGAATACGGGATCCCCTGGGAGGTGCTGGCCTCGATCAACAAAATCGAGACCGCCTTCGGCACCAACCTCAACGTCTCCAGCGCCGGCGCCGTCGGCTGGATGCAGTTCCTCCCTGCGAGTTGGGAACAGTTCGGCCTCGACGCCAACGGCGACGGCAGGAAAGACCCCTACAACCCGGTCGATGCGATCTGCGCCGCCGCCCACTACCTGAAGCTGGCCGGCGGCGACCACGACCTCTACAAGGCGATCTTCGCCTACAACCACGCCGACTGGTACGTCCAGGAGGTGCTCCTCTACGCACGCGCCTACGGCCGTCTTCCCTCCGACCTGGTCGGCTCACTGACCGGCCTCACCGAGGGGGCTCACTTCCCGATCGCCGCCAACGCCCGCTACGCCGACGACATCGCCGCCCGCGAAGCGATCAAGGAAGGCGACAGCCTCGGCAGCGCCGGCGAAGTCATCTCCTCTTCCCCCACCCCGCGCGGGATCAACATCTTCAGCAGGCAGGGAGCGCCGGTGGTCGCGGTCAACGACGGCGTGGTCCGCAAGCTCGGCCACTCGCCCAAGCTCGGCAATTTCCTCGTCCTCGAAGACACCTACGGCAACCGCTACACCTATGCCGAGCTCGGCAAGCTGGTCCGCGACCACCGCCTGGTGGTGACGCCGACCGGCAAGGAGAAGCGGGTCCCGGTCGAAAGCGAGAACCTGCGGCCGCGGCTGCGTGCCTACCCCGGCCGCGCCCAGGCCGGCGGCACGGAAACGCGCAGGATCGAAACCGCCCTGGCGGCGAGCGGCCAGGGATCGATCCGGGTCGGCTCGAAGGTGATCGCCGGGACGATGCTGGCGCGGGTCGCGCCGGGCGGAGCCGGGATCGACCCCCACATCAACTTCTCGATCCGCCCGGCCGGCAAGGGCGCGCCGCGGATCGATCCGAAGCCGATCCTCGACGGCTGGAAGCTGCTCGAAGCGACCGCCGTCTACCGCGCCAAGGGCAAGACCCCCTTCGCCGACCTCAGCGGCGCCGGCGTCCTCCTCCTCTCCAAGGAAGCGCTGCAGAAGCGGGTGCTCGACGACAAGGGCCTCGACATCTACAGCTGCGGCCGCGAAGACATCGCCAGCGGCAAGATCGACCGCCGCGTCCTCGCGGTGCTCGAGTACCTGCGCACCAAAGGCTTCAAGCTGACGATCACCTCGCTCGAGTGCGGCCACAGCCTGATGACCACCTCCGGCAACGTCTCCGAGCACAGCACCGGCGACGCCGTCGACATCGCCGTGATCAACGGAGTCCCGGTGACCGGCCACCAGGGGCCGGGCACGCTTGTGGACGAACTGATCAAAGACGTGCTGCAGCTGCAGGGGACGATGCACCCGCACCAGGTGATCTCGCTCGAGGACCTGCCGGGCGAAACCAGCTTCGCGCTGCCGGACCACTACGACCACGTCCACATCGGGTACCACCCGATCGAAGGCGGCCCGGAAGCGCAGTTCACGGCGCTGCTGAAGCCGAACCAGTGGCAGCGGCTGATCAACCGCCTCGGCCAGATCGAAAACCCGGACGTGCCGGTGCGGCCCTCCAAATACGCGGTGCCGGACACCACCGACGGCGGCCTCGCCGCCGGCGGCGACTGAGTCCGCAGGCCGCGGGCTGAACGGCGAGAATCGCGCCGTGGCCAAGCTGTTCGGATTCGTCCAGTTCGACTTCGCCGGGAAGCTGCCGCTGGCCGACGGCCGCTACCTCGCCGACGGCGAGGAGACCGTGCTGGTCGTCAAGCGGCTCGGCACCGCCGCGGTTCCGTCCCGCCGCCGGCGCCGCGGGCGCGGCGCCCCCGCCGACCCCGAGCCGGGGCCGGTCAGCCTGACCCGGGTCACGGTCATCCGCGCCTCTGCCCCGCTCGCCGGCCAGACGGAGGCGGCGCGCTGGCTCGACGCAGCCTGCGAGGCCGAGGACACGGTCGAGGTTCTGGCCGAGGAAGCCATCGCCCCGTTGAACCGGGCGCTGCACGCCCACGCCGTCGCCGCCGCCGATCCGCGCGGACGCGAGCTGGCACCGGAGGCAGCCGAGCGGGTGCTGATCGGCTATGGCAGCGGCGAAGAGACCGCCGCCGGCCGCTTCGCCGACGCCCGGCAGTTCGACCTCTCCCACCAGCCCGCGTCCCGGCGACGCCGCCGCGAGGAGGAGCTGCGGCCGCAGGAGCGGATGGCCGGCGTCCTTCGCGGCAGGGACCGCCTCGACGTCTGCGAGACCCTGCTGCTGCGGGCACGGGCTGACCTCGACAGCGGCCGCGAGCGCGAGGCCGCCCTGCAGCTGCGCGTGGGCCTGGAGGCGCTGCTGGTCGAGCTCGACGGGGCGCTGGACGACACCGGCCACGAGAAAGACATGGCGACGTTGCGCGCGAGCCGGGCGAGCGCAGTTGACGCGGCAACGGCGGCGATCGCCGGGCCGCTCGCCGCAGAGGAGCGAGGCCAGGTCGAGGGTTTGCTGGTCACTTGTGAGCGGGTGCTCCGCCGCCGCCGGGTCCTGGCCGGCAGCTAACCCTCGAGTAGAGGGTTAGAGCGAGAGCCGCCGAGAGACGATCTCGTCGCGCAGCGACTCCGCCCGGTGATGGGCCTCGTCCAGAAGGACCCCCTCCACCGAGGGGACCCCGATCACCGTCAGGCCCGCGGCGACGGCGGCGGCGACCCCGGTCGGAGAGTCCTCCAGGGCAATCACCGAGGGCCCGGGCTCCACCCCCAGCCGCCGGCAGGCCTCCAGGTAGGGATCCGGCGCCGGCTTCGGCGCCGCAACCTCATGGGCGCTGAGGATGACGTCGAAATGCTCCTCGAAGCCGGCGAGCTCGATCGAGCGCCGCACGAAGCGGAGTGGTGAGTTCGAGACGAGCCCCAGCGGCACCCCCTGCTCGCCGAGGCGCTCGAGCAGCTCGCGGGCGCCGATCATCGCCGCCACCCCGTGCTCGAGCTCGGCCACCACCAGCTCGTTCAGCTCCTCGATCAGCTCCGGCGCCCGACCGGGCTCGCCGAGACGACGCTCGAGGATGCCGCCGGCGATCGCGGCCGAGGTGCCGACGAGCTCGAGCTTGTCGGCCGGGGTGAACTCGCGGCCGCGGCGCTCGAACAGGTCCTGCTCGGCCCGGGTCCAGACCGACTCGGTGTCGAGCAGGAGGCCGTCGTTGTCGAAGATGACCGCGGCGGGCAGGGAGGGCGGCATGGCGCGAGATCATCCCATCTCGGCGGTGGAAACCGCTAGCGTCGCGGGATGCCCTTCCACGTCGAGATCTCCGGCGGCCTGCGCCACGCCCGCGTCTTCAACCTCAGCCCCGAGGAGGTGCGCCGGAAAGTCCTGGAGCCCTGGCTGTCCCGCCGCACGGTCGAGCTGGGCGATCGCAAGTGGGACCCGGAAGAGTGCGACCTGCGGGTGCTCGAGGGCCCCCAGCTCAGCAACCCCGAGCTTTCCTTCGGCCAGGGCTGGGCCAACGCCGAGCGCTCCGCCGAAGACGTCACCCAGCGGGTGCTGGGGGCCGCCCAGGAGTCCCGCGGCGCCGGCCCCGGACCGGCCGCCCTGCTGATCGAAACCGGCTCGGCCGTGCAGACGGTCGCCGAGCTGGTGGCCAGCCACGGCGCCCGCACCGTCGAGCTGGGGGAGCTGAGCGAGCGGATCGACGGCCGCGACCCGGAGGTCGCGGCCGTGATCGTGGTCGTGCAGCGGCCGCGCTGAGCGCGGGTCAAGCCGCCGTCGGCGCGGCAGCCCCGAAGTCGATCGAGACTCCGCGCGGAATCACCAGCACCGGGTAGCGGGCGTCCTCGACCGCGTAGTCGCTTTTCGCGCTGAGGACAACGCGTCCCTCGAGTGCCTCGGGGCGCGAGCCGACGACGAGGAGGTCGATCCGGCCCGAGCCGTAGTCGGCGACGCCGGCGCCGAGCGCCGCGGCGAGGCTCTCCGCCGTCCTCCGCGCGCTCGGATCGCCCTCGTCGATGATGCCGACGGTGCCGACGCTGATCGTCGGGCTCGCCTGCAGCCCGGCCGGCGCCACGGCGATCGCCGAGGGCCCGCCGAGGAGCAGTTTGTGGGCGGAGATCCCGGGCTTGACCAGACCCGGGGAGGTGCGGTATTCGGAACCGAAGACGATCACGTCCGCCCGCTCCTTCTCCGCCAGCTCGATCAGGCCGATGCTGGTCGCCGGGTTGACGACCACGTGCTGGGGCATCTCCGGGGTGCCGACCGAGGCAGCGCCCCGCGCCAGCAGCTCCTCGGCCTGCTGCTCTTCGAGCGACTCGCCCAAGGAATGGCAGACGTAGGCGAGCGCAAGCTCGCCCCCTGCGGTGGCGAGGAGACGACCGAGAGACAGCGCATCGCGGTCCATGTCGGTGTCGTCGTAGGAAACGATGATCTTCAGTGACATTCGCGGTTCCTCCGGAAGGAAGGGAAGTTGGTATCCGAGGGTAGAGCGCCGAGAGCCGAAAGCGGAACCGCCCCTGAAGAGGGGCGGTTCCGTTCCGGCTCAACGCCTATGCAGAGCCCCCGGCGGGCGCCGGTCGCGCGGCAGGCTGCGCGGCCGGGAGGCCGTCCGGGTAGCCCAGCGACGGCACGTCGGAGGGATACACCTCGTGGCCGTGGACGGCAATGTCGCCCGTCTCCATTTCCTCCTCGGTCATCCGCAGAGGCACGAAGAGGCCGACCAGCTTGAGGAGGACGAAGGTGCCGACGGCCGAGAACACGATTACCCAGAGGGCGGTAAGGGCCTGCCATTTGAGCAGCTCCAGGCCGCCGCCGGAGATCGTCCCGGCCAGGGTGGTTTCGGCCATCGCCGAGTTGGCGAAGATGCCGACTAGGAGGCCACCGGCGACCCCGGCGAAACCGTGCGTGTAGACGACTCCGAGGGTGTCGTCTACATTGCGGAACGGCGCCGTCCGACTCAGGTAGTTGAGCGCGAAGTAGACGATCGTCGAGGCAATGACCCCGATCACGATCGCCCCCCAGCCGTTGACGAAGCCGGCCCCGGGAGTGATCGCGACGAGGCCGACGATCATCCCGTTGACGCTGCCGATCAGGCTGGGCTTGCGGCCGGTGACGAAGTCCCAGGCGACCCAGACGAGGAAGGCGATCGCGGTGCAGAGATTGGTGTTGAGCACTGCCGCCGAGGCGATCGCGCCGGCCGAGTACCAGTCACCCCCGTTGAATCCGTTCCAGCCGAGCCAGAGCAGACCGGCACCGACGGCGACCATCGCCAGGTTGTTCGGCGCGTCGACCTCGCGGTCGCGCTGCAAGCGCGGCCCGATGACCCAGGCGGCGACGAAGCCCGAAACGCCGGCGGCGAGGTGGATTACGTAGCCACCGGAGAAGTCGACCGCCCCCTGCTGAGCGAAGTAGCCGCCGCCCCAGATCAGGAAGGCGTTGATCGTGTACACGAAGACCGTCCACAGAGCGACGAACGGGATCCAGGCCTTGAAGTTGATCCGACCGAGCACCGATCCCAGCATCAGCAGCGGCGTGATCGCGGCGAAGACGATCTGGAAGTAGGCAAGCGTCGACTGCGGGAATTCGATTTCTTCGGAGACCGTCGGCAGGAGGGGGATATGACCGTGCCCGAGCTCGCTGGCGGAGCTCAGGATCGAGCCCGGCTTGCCCCACATGTTCGCCAGGAAATCCCCGCCGCTCGCGCCGAAGATGTGCATCGGCGCGCCGAATGCCATCTTGAAGGCGAAGAGACACCAGAGGACCAACACGATCGCGAAGGCGACGAACGCCATCATCATCGAGTTCACGGACCAGCGTTTCTGCATCACGCCGCCGTAGAGCACGACCAAGCCGGGGATGCTCATCAACCCGACCAGCGTGGCGGCGGTCATCTGCCATGAGTTCGCGCCTTCGCTCAACCATTCCATTAACAGGGACTCCCTTTCTCAAGTAGGTGCTTCTCGGACGCACCTAACCCTGCCGTCACCGCCGCCCCCCCTCTACGTACGAGTGTCTAAAGATC
>DASSTG010000005.1:0-127745 GCA_035708105.1 Solirubrobacterales bacterium
CATCAGCTGGTTGGCGCGCATGCACTCGTAGGCGTTGGCGAAGTGGGAGCCGATGATCTGCTTCTGCTTCATCCACAGGTAGCGGACGTCGAAGTCGAGCTGGTAGCCCGAGGTGGCGCCGCAGATGACGACTTTGCCGAACGGCTTGACGGTGAAGACGGAGGTCGGGAAGGTGGCCCGGCCGACGTGCTCGAAGACGATGTCGGGGGCGTCGCCGAGGATCTCTTTGACCCGCTTGGCGAAGCCGCGCGAGGCCTTGAAGCGCGCCTTGTCGGCGGCGGGGTCGGTGAGGTTGTCGTCGGTCCGCATCATCTCGCGGAACTCGTTGCGGTTGACGTAGTCGACGGCGCCGAGCTGCTTGACCAGCTCCCCCTTCTCGTCGGAGGAGACGACGCCGACCGCGTTGGCGCCGGCCGCCTTGCAGAGCTGCACGGCGAAGACGCCGAGGCCGCCGGCGGCACCCCAGATCAGGACGTTGTGGCCGGCCTGCAGCTTGCACTGGTCCATCAGCATCCGGTAGGCGGTGAAGTAGGTGAGCCCGTAGGCGGAGGAGTCGACCCAGGAGAGGTTGGGCGGCTTCGGCAGCAGCTGCTGCGCCTGCACCTTGGTGAACTGGGCGAAGGAGCCCCAGGTCGTCTCGTAGCCCCAGATCCGCTGGCTCGGCGCCGCGAGCGGGTCGAGCCCGTGCACCTCGACGTCCTCGTAGGAGGCCTGGTTGCAGTGGATCACGACCTCGTCGCCCGGCTTCCAGCGGGTCACGCCCTCGCCGACTTTCCAGACGACGCCGGAGGCGTCGGAGCCGCCGATGTGGTGGCCGTACTCGGGATGGTCGCCGTAGTTGAAGATCGAAACCGGCTCGCCGAGGGAGGCCCAGACGTTGTTGAAATTGACGCCGGCCGCCATCACCCGCACGATCACCTCGAAGGCGCCGGGCTCGGGGACCTCGATCTGCTCGAGCTGGAAGGCGTCTTTCGGTTCGCCCTCGCGCTCCTGGCGGATCACCCACGCCGCCATCGTCTCCGGCAGCGTGCCGGGCTCTACGTCCAACTTCGAGACTTCACTGGTGTCGACGGCCAAGACTTGGCTCCTCCGGAGGTCGCGGGTACGGGCGCCGAATCCTAGTTCAGTGGCCGCGAGAGCGGATCGAACCTGCAATTCACCACCTCAGAGGGGGTGAATCATCGGCTCGCTTCTCAGGCGGCCTCGGCCTCAGACGGCTCGGCAGCGGCCTCGCGCAGCTCGGGAGCGGCTATCTCCCGCACCGTCGCCTCGACCGGCGCCGGCGCCTCGATCTCCTTGTCGCCCGCGACGCCGAGCCCCTCGACTTTGCGCAGCTGCGGCAACAGCCTGCCCTCCATCGAGCCCACCGCCGAGTTGTAGGCCTTGGTCGCCGAGGAGAGGCGGCTGCCGACATTGTCGAAGTCGGCGATGAACTTGGCAAAGCGCGAGTGCAGGGTTCCGGCCGCCTCGGCTATCTCCGTCGCCCGCTCGACCATCTGCTCCTGGCGCCAGCCCAGCTCCATCGTCCGCAACAGCCCGATCAGCGAGGTCGGGCTGACCAGGAGGACCTTGTGCTGCAGCGCATAGTCGAACAGCTCCGGGTCCGCCGCGAAGGCGGCGTGCAGGGCCGGCTCGTTGGGGATGAAACAGATCACCAGGTCGGGCACCTCGCCCGGCTTGAACTGTCCCTGGTAGTCCTTCGAGCTGAGGCTGCGGACGTGCTGGCGCGCCTGTTGGGCATGACGCTCGAGGTAGGTCTTCCGCTCCGCTTCGATCTCGGCCTCCTGAGCGTCGAGGAAAGCGTCGAGCGGCACCTTCGAATCGGCGACGAACCGGCGCCCCTCCGGCAGGTGGAAGACGGCGTCGGGCCGCAGCCGCCCGTCTTCGGTGTGCAGCGTCGCCTGCAGCTCGAAGTCGACGTGCTCGGTCATGCCGGCGATCTCGATGCAGCGGCGCAGCTGCAGCTCGCCCCACTGGCCGCGGGTCTGCGGCTGGCGCAGCGCCTTCTTCAGTCCGGCGGTCTCGTTGTTGAGGTTGCCGACGGTCTGGCCCATCTGTTCCAGCAGCGCCTGCGTGCGCAGGTCGGTCTCGCCGCGTCGCTGCACCTGCTCTTCGATCTTCATCTGGCCCTGGGCGATCCGCTCCGCCAGGTTCTTGATCTCGGCCTGGCGCTTGTCGAGTGCGGCCTCAGCCGTTTTCACGTCGACTTCGCGCGCCTCCTTGTTGGCCTGCAGCAATCCGGGCAGCGCTTCGGATAGCGCTTGCGCGGTTGCCCGCGAAGCGGCTTCCTGGATTGCCGGGGCGAGGTCGGGCTGCTCGGCCGGCTCGGTCTCCCGATTCAACAGCAGGTAGACCAGGGCGACGGCGAGGACAAAGACGGCTATGGCGAGTGCGACGGTCATCGCCACCCAGGCTGACGCACCGCCCAGACGGAACGGCCCCTCGTGAAACGCCGCTTGCAGCGGCTTCGCTCGAGCTGCCGCTAGGGCAGCAGGACGTCGTTCTGCGAGGAGGCGCGGAAGCTGCCCACGGTCAGGTGGCCGGGCCGCGCCTCCGGCATGTTCACGGCGCTGATCGTGTAGGAGCCGGCGGGCAGTTCGACTCCGAAGGTGCCGGGGCTGTGGGCGTAGATCATTTCCGATTCCGCTTCCTTGCCGCCGTGGATTCGAAGCCGCGTTTCGGTCGCCGTCTGGTTGGCGGTGACGAAGATGACGTCGAGCGGCTTCTTGGTCTTGATCGGCGGCTCGGGGTGGTTCTGGTTCTGCGGAATCTCCTGGTGCGGTTCGGCGGCGAAGGCGACCTTGCCCGGCTGCACGATCACTTCCCTGGGGTTGATCGTGATGCTGACCCGGGTCGAGACCTGGGGCCGCTGCTCGTTGGCGTGGCGCGATTCGCCGCATCCGACGATCAGCGTGGCGCCGACGATCAGCCCTGCTATCGCGGCGAATCTAGCTCTCCCGGGCCCCATCGAGGCTGAATCTAACCGAAGGGGAGGCCGACCACTTCGGCCGTAACGCCATCTTCACCTAAGGCGACGGTGGTGCCGGGTTCGGCCTCGCGGCGGAGAACGGCGAGGCCGATCGGTCCGAGGAGGGGGGAGACGGTGGCGCTTCCGAGCCTGCCGACCTCCTTCTCGCCGAGGTGGATCACCGCACCCGGCCGGGCCGGAGCGCTCAGCTTCAACCCCCGTAGGTGGCGGTTCGGCTTGCCCTTGTAGTGGAGCCGGGCGACCGTCTCCTGGCCGATGTAGCAGCCCTTGGTGAAGCTCACGGCCCGCTCGACGATGCCGGCCTCGGCTGGCATCGTCTCGTTTCCCATCTCGGCGCCGAAGCGGGGGCGACCGCTCTCGACCCGCCGGATCTCGGCCGCCTCGACGGAGACCTCGACCGCGCCGGCGGCCAGCAGCGTTTCCCAGGCGCGATCGCGTTCGGCGGCGGCGAGGATCAGGTCGATCCCTTCCGCGGTGCCGACCGCGAGGCAGCGGGCACCGCCGACCGTGACCTCTTCGCAGGAGTTCTCCGGCAGCGCCGCCGAACCGGCGATCTCGACCGCGCGCGGGCCGATCAGGGAGAGGATCGCCCGCTCCGCGCCGACGTCGGCCAACTCGACCTGGCGCCCGATCTTGTACGTCTGCAGGTGCCGCCGCACCGCCTCGAGCGCCTCGGGCTCGGTATCGAGCCAGAGATCGGACTCCTCACCCGGCCGCAGCACTCGCATGTCGCCCTGCAGGTGACCCTTGCGGTCGAGCAGCGCTGCGTAGCAACCCTCACCCGGCCCCAGCACCTCGACGTCGTTCGTCAGCTGCCCCTGCAGGTATTCGGCCGCCTCTAGCCCGGAGACCACCAGCTTCCCCCGCTCGGACCGGTCCAGCAACCCGCACTCCTCCCGCAGCTGCCGGTACTGCGCATCCAGCTCAATGGTCTGAGGTCCGCTCATCTGCCAACGATTCTAGGAAGCGGCCCGAGTGGGGGCCGGGGGTGACTCCGTACGGACACTCAGCCGAAGGCGTCCGGTAGGAGTCACCCACGTCCCCCATTCCGGCCGCTTTTAGATGTGTCAAACTCTTTTAGACGTGTCTAATTCACAGGCGATCGAGGACTACGCGAAGGCCATCTACGCGATCTCCCTGGAGCGCGAGGGGCTTGTCTTGAACGGCGAGGTCGCCTCCCGGCTCGGGGTGACGCCGGCGACGGCGACCTCGATGCTGAAGAAGCTCGCCGAGCTCGGCCTGGTCGACTACCTGCCCTACAAGGGGGTCAGCCTCACCCCGGCGGGTGAGAAGGTCGCCCTCGAGGTGATCCGCCACCACCGCCTGATTGAGGCCTACCTGTCCGAGGCGCTCGGAATGCCCGAGGACCGGGTGCACGAGGAGGCGGAGGTGCTCGAGCACTACATATCCGAGGAGCTCGAGGCCCTGATCGCCGCCAAGCTCGGCGAACCGCGCCATGACCCGCACGGGACGCCGATTCCGGGGCCGGACCTGATGCCGCCGACCTGGGAGCACTCCTCGTGAAGCCGCCCCCGCCCGGGGAGGCGGTCGCCGCCGAGCTGCGGGCGCGCGGAGTCGGCCCCGACACGGTGCTGCCGGGTGAGGCTGCGGTGGCCGACGCCGCCTACCGCTCGCTCGAAGGCCATCACCGCGGCCTGCGCCGCGTCTGGCCCTTCCTCGGCCCGGCCTTCATCGCCGCCGTCGCCTACATCGATCCGGGCAACTTCGCCACCAACATCGCCGGCGGCGCCAAGTTCGGCTACCTGCTGCTCTGGGTCGTCCTCTCGGCAAACCTGATCGCGATGCTGGTCCAGACCCAGTCGGCGAAGCTGGGGATCGCCACCGGCCGCAACCTCGCCGAGCTCTGCCGCGAGCGCTTCTCCCGCCGCACCTCGATCGGTCTCTGGCTGCAGGCCGAGCTGGTGGCGATGGCGACCGACGTCGCCGAGATCGTCGGCGCCGCGCTCGGCCTCAACCTCCTCTTCGGCATTCCGCTGTTCCCGGCCGGGATCATCGCCGGGGCGGGCGCCTTCACGATCCTCGCCCTGCAGCAGATGGGATTCCGCCGGCTCGAGGCCGGGATCACGGTGCTGGTCGGCGTCGTCGTCGCCTCCTTCGTCTTCGAGCTCTTCGACGCCGGTCCCGACGGCGGCGAGGTCGCCCGGCACCTCTTCGTCCCCGGCTTCGCCGGCACCGAGAGCCTGCTGCTGGCGACCGGGATCATCGGGGCGACGGTGATGCCCCACGTCGTCTACCTGCACTCGGCGCTGACCCAGCGCCGGGTGGTCGGGCGCGACGCGTCCGAGCGGAAGCGGATCCTCGGCTTCGAGAAGGTCGACGTGGTGATCGCCCTCTCGCTGGCCGGCCTGGTCAACCTCTCGATGATGATCGTCGCCGCCGCGCTCTTCCACAGCAGCGGCCTGACCGGGGTGGAGACGATCGACGGCGCCTACGAAGGGCTGCAGCAGCTGGTCTCCGACCGGGCGGCGACGATCTTCGGCGTCGCCCTGCTCGCCTCCGGCTTCGCCTCGTCCTCGGTCGGGACGATGGCGGGGCAGGTGGTGATGCAGGGCTTCATCGAGCGGCAGATCCCGCTGATGCTGCGCCGGGCGATCACGCTGGCGCCGGCGCTGCTGGTGCTGGCGCTCGGATTCGACCCGACCGACGCCCTCGTCGGCAGCCAGGTCGTCCTCTCCTTCGGCATCCCCTTCGCCCTCGTTCCCCTCCTGATCATCGCCGCCAACGGGGACGTGATGAAGGAGCTCGCGAATCCACGTTGGCTGACTGCATTGGCAGGAGCGCTGGCAGCTCTGATCATCGCCCTCAACGCCTTCTTGCTGCTGCAAATAGCGTTGGGGTAGGGGAGGTCCCAGGTCCCCTCTCCAGACACCACTCGCCAATGGCTCGTGGTTGAGTGTCTGGAGAGGGGACCTGGGACCTCCGTGCACTACGCTTGCCGGGATGAGCCTGGCCCTCGAGTTCGAGCAGATACTCCAGACCCTGCCGCCCGACTGGACTGACCTCGAGGTGGATTTGCAGATCGGCGACCTGTCGCAGTACGTCGACACCGCGGTCGCGCTCAGCCAGGTCAACGCGCAGGTCTACCAGCACCCCGAGGCAGACAGCTGGCACTGGCGGGTGCTGGTGGCGAAGAGCTTTGGGCATGCGGCTGCGGCGGAGACGGTTGCGGGCGTGTTGGAGAAGCTGGACGCCGACGGCGTGCGGGGTGAGCTGCGGGTGGCCGAGGTCCGTGAGGGGCGCTCCGAGGTCGTGCAGATGTGGGGCCGGCCCGAGAGCGTGCGCGAAGAGTTCCGTCAGCGCCGCTCGCTGTAAGCCACGGGTAGCTGTAGCCGATGGCCCGCATCCTCAGCATCTCGAACGACCTCATGCTCGGCAGCAAGGTCGAGGCCCAGCTCTCCGCAGCCGGGCATGAAGTCACCACCTCTCCCTCGATCGAGGAATCGACCTGGGAAGGCATCGACCTGATCGTCGCCGACCTGGACGCAGAGAACCCGGAGGCTCTCGTCGGCCTCGGGATGCCGGTCCTCGGCTACTACTCGCACGTCGACGTCGAGACCAAAAAAGCCGCCGAAGCGGCTGGCATCGATCTCGTCGTGCCGCGTTCCCGCATGGCCCGGGAACTCCCCGACCTGGCCGCCAAACTGTTGGCAGGGTGAGCGGGAGGCCCTCTCCAGACACTCAACCGCGAGCCATTGGCGAGCGGTGTCTGGAGAGGGCCTCCCGCTCACCCCAAACGGAACGCCTCGGCGACATCCAGCGGCTTTTCCAGCAGGCCGTGCCGGAGATCCCAGGCCGCCCATGCCTTGAGGACAGCTGGGTTGAACGGGCGGGGGTGGAGGTCCGGTAGGAGAACTTTCAGCTGGGCTTCCTGATCCGCTCGTTCGAGTTCCTTGTTTGCCGCAAAAAGATCGTTGAGAGCGTTTCGCGGATGCGCCTCGGTGAAGGCATATCCCCGCCGCGTGGCCGATACGACCGCGTCCACCAGCTGCGGGTCGCTCTTCAGGAGCTTTTCGGAGGTGCAGAGGACCAGCTCGGGGTAGGGGGGCGCGCCGAAGTCGTCGACTTTGAAGACGCGGATCGGGACGCCCTGGCGACGCAGTGCGACCGCCTCCGCGTTCCAGAAGCCGGTCGCGGCGGCGATCTTGCCGGCAGCCAGCGATGGCACCGCGGTGAAGCCGATCGTCACCTCGTCGACCCTGCTCGGCTCGCCGCCGTCGGCTTCGACCTCGGAATCGACCACCGCTTCGTCGGAGGGGAGGCCGCTGACGCCGACCCGCTGCCCTTCGAGATCGCGGGGGCTGCGGACCGGGCCGTCGCCGCGGGCGATCACCGCCGCCAGCGGGCGCTGGACGATCGGCATCACCCCGACCAGGGGGATGCCCTTCTCGCGGGCGATCCCGAGATCGTGGATGTCGAGGATCGCAAACGCGACCTTGCCGGCGCCGAGCAGCTTCGGCGCGTCGGTCGATTCCCCCGGCGCCTGCACCTTCAGGTCGACCCCGGCGTCGCGGTAGTAGCCGTTCGCCGCCGCCGCGTAGATGCCGCTGTGGACGGCGTTGGGGGTGAAATCGAGCACGAGCGTCGCGCCTTTCGGCGCGCTCGGTTCTGCGCCGCTCCCCCCGCAGCCGGCGAGGCCGGCGAGCGCGAGAGCGGCCGCCAGCAGCGCGACAGCCCGTCTCATGCGGTCGTGAAACTAGTTCATTCGCCGAATGTGAGTAGACTGCCGCCGCTTACCTGATCATCGGGAACCGAGGAGGAAAGAGTGCAGGAGAGAGGTCTAGCCGCATATTTGGCTGAGCTGATCGGCACGTTGCTGCTGGTCTTCTTCATCACCAGTGTCGTCGTCCTGTTCGTGTCAACCGGTGGTCAGGCGCAGTTCGGCTCTGACTTCGCCGTCGTCGGGCTGGTCCACGCCTTTCTGCTCTTCGGCCTGGTCATCATGTTCGGCGTGGTCAGCGGCGGGCACTTCAACCCGGCGGTGACGCTGGGGGCATGGGCGATTCGCCGCATTCGCACGCTCGACGCGGTCATCTACCTACTCGCCCAGCTCTCGGGCGCCGTCCTCGGCGCTCTGCTGACCAAGGGCCTGCTGCTCGACGAGGGTCGGGCCACGCACTACGGGGCCGCCTCCGTCAGCAACCTCCTGGCCAACAACTTCGCCGGCTCGGTGGTGGAGGGGATCGGGACCTTCGTCCTCGTCCTCGTCGTCCTAACCGCGGTCTACTCGGAGAAGAGCTTCAAGGAGTGGGCGCCGCTGGCGATCGGCACCACCCTGGGCTTCATCGTCATGGTCGGCGGCCCGATGACCGGCGGCTCCTTCAACCCCGCCCGCTGGTTCGGACCCGCCCTCGTCGGCAACGAATGGGGCAGCGTCTGGCCCTACCTCGCGGGGCCGATCGTCGGTTCGCTGCTGGCGGCCGCCGTCTACCGCTTCGTGCTCGAGCCGGGCGGCCTGCCGCCGACCGAACCGCCGGAGCACGTGCGGCCGCCGGTCCCGAAACGGGCGACGCCGACCAGCGACAAGCCCGCCGACTGAGGCAGGGCTCCAAGAACGTTTAAGAAGCGCCACCCGATCGGGTGGCGCTTTTGCTTGCCGGCAGAGTGCCGTACCGGCGGCCGTGCCCGCGCGACGCGTGCAGTAGCTTGGGCGGCGTGCGCCGGGTCACCTTCTCCCGCAACTACACGCTCTCCCTCTCCCGTACCTGCCAGTGCTATTGCAAGTACTGCGCCTTCGCCACGCACCAGGCGCACATCCACGCCCCGGCCGACGTCGAACGCCAGCTGGACGAGGCGCTGAAACGCAACGCCAAGGAGCTGCTGGTCCTGACCGGCGAGCGGCCGGAGGTCAACCCGATCGTCGCGGAACGGCTGGCGGCCTGGGGCCACGAGGACTTCACGAGCTACGTCGTCTGGGCCTGCGAAAAAGCCCTCGAACGAGGAATGCTCCCCCACACGAATCTGGGCGTGCTCAGCAAGCAGGACCTGGCCCGTTTAAGAGAGGTGACCGCCTCCCAGGGCCTGATGCTCGAGTCGATCTCCGAGCGTCTGATGGACACGGTGCACGCCGGCTCTCCCACCAAGCATCCAGCCGCCCGCCTGGCCACGATCGAAGCCGCCGGCGAGCTGAAGATCCCCTTCACCTCCGGCATCCTCGTCGGCATTGGCGAGACGGAGGACGAGCGAGTCGAATCCCTGGAAGCACTCGCGGCCAGTCACCGACGCCACGGCCATCTGCAAGAGCTCATCCTCCAGAACTTCGTCCCCCACCCGCGCTACTACGGCGCCGAGGTAGCCGACATCGCCGACGAGTCCTCCCGCAAGCGATGGCAGGGCGACGGGGACACCCCCTCCAGACACTCAACCGCGAGCCATAGTGAGCGGTGTCTGGAGGGGGTGTCCCCGTCGCCCCTCCCCGCCTGGGCAACCCCGCTGTCGATCACCGAGATCAAGCGCCTGATCCAAGAGTGCAGAAGGCTGATGCCGGATGTTGGGGTGCAGGTGCCGCCGAATCTTTCGGAGTTCTGGCCCGAGCTCGTCGAAGCCGGAGCCACCGACCTCGGCGGCCTCTCAGCCAACGGCGATCACATCAGTCCGGAGGAGCCGTTCCCGTCGCCTCATCAGGTTAGGAAGGAGCTGGCGCCTCGGGGTTATGCCCTGACGGAGCGCCTTTGCGTCTACCCGCAGTACATGGATCCGGACTGGATGGAGCAGGGTGTCCTTGACGTGGTCAAGGTGAAGTACTGGTCGTTCATCCCTAGGCGCGGGTCGGGACGCCGCTCGGAAGAGGCGGTCGCGCCGTGGCTCGCGGAGAAGGCGATCGCCAAGGGGCGCGAGGGAAAGAGGCTCTCCGAGGACGAGCTGACGGCGCTCTTCGCCGAGACCCGGCCCGAGGTGATCGAGGAGATGCGGGTCGCCGCCGATGAGCTGCGGGCGGAGCTGGCGGGGGACCGGGTCACCTTCGTCGTCAACCGCAACATCAACTTCACCAACGTCTGCGTCGTGGGGTGCGCCTTCTGCGGGTTCGGGCAGGGGCGGCGCTCGCCGGATGCCTACGAAGTCGCCGAGGAGGACTTCGCGGACCGCGTTCGTGAGGCGGTCGAGTTCGGCGCCACCGAGCTCTGCATGCAGGGCGGCATCCATCCCGACCTGACCCTGGAGGAGTACGGCCGCTGGCTGCGGCTGGCGAAGGAGGTGGCGCCGCAGCTGCACCTGCACGCCTACTCGCCGATGGAGATCAACTGGGCCTGCGAGCGCTCGGGCAAGGAGCCGCTCGAGGTCTTCGAATACCTGCTCGGGTGCGGGCTCGGCTCGACGCCGGGCACCGCCGCCGAGGTGCTCGATGACGGCGTCCGCCAGCGGATCTCGCCGAACAAGCTCCCGGCCGGGCGCTGGGTCGAGATCATCGAAGCCTCCCACCGCGCCGGCCTGCGCTCGACCTCGACGGTGATGTTCGGCCACATCGAGGAGCCGCGCGAGCTGGCCCGCCACATGCGGGTGATCCGGGCGCTGCAGGAGCGGACCGGCGGCATCACCGAGTTCGTCCCGCTCAGCTTCATCCCCTTCAACACCCTGCTGGGGCGCACCCACGGGATCGCGGAGATCTCGATCGAGGAGAACCTCAAGCACACCGCCGCCTTCCGGCTCGCGCTCGGCCGCAGCATCCCCAACATGCAGGCGAGCTGGGTGAAGATGGGGCTGGAGGGGGCGACCGAGGCGCTGAGGTGGGGCGTCAACGACCTCGGCGGCACCCTGATGGAGGAGAACATCTCGCGGATGGCCGGCTCCCAGCACGGGGTGCGGCTGGAGCCCGAGCAGCTGATCGCGGCGGCGCGGGCGGCGGGGCGCGAACCGGCGCAGCGGACGACGTTGTACGAGATCATCGAGACCTATGCGAGCGATGGTCCTCGAGCGGCAGCGGGAGCCGCTCCGGCTCACTGAGCTGCCGGAGCCCGGGGTCGCGGCCGGCCAGGTCCTGCTCGACGTCCGCGCTTGCGGCGTCTGCCGCACCGATCTCCACATCCTCGACGGTGACCTGGCCGAGCCGAAGCTGCCGCTGGTGCCGGGTCACCAGATCGTCGGCGTCGTGCGCGAGGCGGGGGAGGGAGTGGAGCGGTTCGAGCCGGGCGACAGGGTCGGCGTGCCCTGGCTGGGCTGGACCGACGGCGAGTGCCGCTACTGCCGCGGCGGCCGCGAGAACCTCTGCGACCGGGCCAGGTTCACCGGCTACGACCTCGACGGCGGCTACGCCGAGGTGGCGGTTGCCGACGAGCGCTTCTGCTTCCCGATTCCGGAGGGCTATCCCGACCTGCAGGCGGCGCCGCTGCTCTGCGCCGGTCTGATCGGCTACCGGGCCCTGCGCCTGGTCGGCGAGGCGGAGCGGATCGGCTTCTACGGCTTCGGCGCCGCCGCGCACATCCTCTGCCAGGTGGCGGTGCACCAGGGACGGCGCGTCTTCGCCTTCACCCGCGCCGATGACACCGAGACGCAGGCGTTCGCGCGCGAGCTCGGCGCCGAGTGGGCGGGGTCCTCGGAGGAGCCGCCGCCGGAGGAGCTCGACGGCGCGATCGTCTTCGCCCCGGTCGGGGCGCTGATGACGGCGGCGCTGCGGGCCAGCGCCAAGGGCGCGCGGATCATCAGCGCCGGCATCCACATGAGCGACATCCCCTCCTTCCCCTACGACGAGCTGTGGGGCGAGCGGGTGCTCGGCTCGGTCGCCAACCTGACCCGCGAGGATGGCGAGGAGTTCCTCGCCCTGGCCCCGCAGGTCCCCGTCCACACCGAGGTCTCCGCCTACCCCCTGGAGGAGGCGAACCAGGCCCTGGACGACCTCCGCGCCGGCCGCTTCCGCGGCGCCGCCGTCCTGCAGGTGGCCCAGTAGGCGCGAGCCGGCCCCGGCCGAACTGCATCAAATTTCCCCTCTGGCAGGTAGGAAATTTGATGCAGTTCGGCGGTCAGCGGAACAGGTCCTCGGTGGGCGGGCGGCGGAGCGACGCGGCGCCCGGCCCGTCCTCGGTGCTGACGTAACGCCGAAGGCCGCGGACGATGACCGCCGGCACCTTGCTGTCCTTGGCTCGCACGAGATCGGCAGCTGCTGCTACCTCGTCCGCGATGGCGATGACGGTGGCGGCCAGGTCACGCCCAGTCGCGTCGCGTCGCCCGCGCCAGTCGTCGAGCGGGGCCAGTCCGGCGCAGCCGATGGCTACCTCCGCCTGTCCGACCCTCCAAGCCCTTCCGAAACTGTCCGCAATTACGACCGCGACCGGATGGGGCCGGGTGTGGGGGTCGCCGGACACTCCCCGCGGTTGTCCGCCGACCCCCACACCCGGCCCCCCCGCGGCCAGGAGTTCGTCCCTGATCCGCCGCGCGGAAGCGTCCGGGTCCTTCGGGAGCAGGCAGACGGTTCCGTCCTCGGGGAGGTTCGAGCTGTCGATCCCGGCGTTGGCGCAGACGAAGCCGTGGTGCGTTTCGGTGATCAGGACACGCTCCGCTCGCAGGATCTCGTGGCTCTCGGAGAGGACCAGCTCCACGAGCGCTGCCTCCTTACCCAGCCTTTCCGCGATTTCGTGCGCCCGTGGCGATGGGACTACCTCCGCCAGCTTCCGAACCCGCCCCTCGGCCTTGGAGACGATCTTCTGGGAGATGACGACGATGTCTCCCTCTACGAGCTCGACTCGCTCGGCGATCAGCTCGCCGACCTGGTTTCCCTCGCGCACCTCGGGCATCCCCTCGACGGGGATCACCCGCAGCTCGCTCATATCCCGAGGGCCTTCGCCGTCCGCTTCGCCCGTCCCTTCTGCCGCTCCAGCTCCCGGGTCAGGGCGATCACGTCGGCGGAGGTGTCGAGGTCGAGTTCGATCGACGGCAGCTCCTCGATCCCGAACGGGACCCCCGCCTGCCGTGCCGCCTCGACGTGGCGGTCGCGGCTGCCCTCGCCGAAGGCGGGGACGATCGCGTTCGGCGGGCTGAGCAGGAGCGCATTGGTGCCGGTGCCGTGGCGGTCGGGGACGATGCCGACGTAGCTGCCCGGGACGCCGGTCAGCAGCCGGTCGAGCTCGCGCGGGTCGAGCAGCGGGCAGTCGCCGGCGAGGAGGACGACGCGCTCGGCGCCCTCGGCTTCGGCCCGGGCGATCCCGGCCTGCGCCGCCTCGACGTGGCCCCCGTCCTCGGGGTCGGGTACCACCTCTGCGCCCGCTTCGGCCGCCAGTTCCTGGGCGATCGGGTCGCCCGTGACGACGATCGTCCGCTCGACCGCTCGCGCCCGGCCGATCGCCTCCAGGACGTCTCCGACCATCGCCTCGGCGAGGTCGCGTCGCTGGCCGCCGGTGACACCGGCGGCCAGCCGCTGCTTGGCGGCGCTGAAGCGCTTGACGGGAAGTACCGCGGTGGCGTTCAAATCGGGCCGAGCCTAGCGAGGCCGGTCGCGTTCACTCCGCGCCGAGCGAAACGGCGTAGTCGAGCACGAGCCGGGCCAGGCGCGCGCGGCCGGCCGCGCCCTCCATCAGCGTTGGGACGGCGAGGGTCGGCAGCTCGGCGGGCGGCGGGTCGGGATCGCCCTCGTCGACGACCATCGCGTCGATCAGGCCGGCGTAGAGGGAGGCGACGCCGGTCGCCGTGGTCGGCCGGCCGAGGCCTTCCATGAAGCGGTCGGTCGGCCCCTTGACGACGGCGCCGGCGACGTAGGGGCTGACGGCGACGACCGGGGAGGGGGAGGCGGCGATCGCCTCGCGGATGCCGGGCACGGCGAGGATCGGGCCGATGCTGATCACCGGGTTGGAGGGGCCGATCACGATCGCCTCGGCGGCCGCGATCGCCTCCAGCACCTCGGGCGTCGTCTCGGCCGCCTCGATTCCCTCCAGCTGCACCCCCAGCACCGGCGGCCGGCCCTGGTCGAGGATCAGGTACTCCTGCAGGCCCCGGCGGCCGCCGGGGGTCTCGACCTGGGTGCGGACCGGGGTATCGCTCATCGGCAGCACCCGGGCCTCGACCCCGAGGCGGCGGGCGATCTGCGCCTGGGCGTCGGTCGGGCGGCCGCCGTCGTCGAGGAACTGGCGGCGGTAGAGGCAGGCGGCGAGGTCGCGGTCGGAGAGGCCGAACCAGCTCGGCGCCCCGAGCTGCTTGAGGCGCTCGAAGGTGGTGAAGCTGTCGTCCTTGATCCCCCAACCGCGGGTCTCGTCGATTTCGCCGCTGAGCCAGTAGGTGACGAGGTCGGGGTCGGGGGAGACGTGGACGCCGAGTGCCTCGACGTCGTCGCCGGTGTTGGCGATCACCGCCAGGTCGGGACCGAGTTCCTCCTGCATCCCGGCCGCGAGTTTGGCGCCGCCGGTGCCGCCTGCCAGGAGCGCGACGCGCATCTCAGCCGACCTGCCGGCGCTGCGGCCGTGCGCTCACGCCCAGTGGTCGGCGTCGGGAAGGCCGGTGAGGCGGATGCCGGCGTGGGTTTTGTAGCGGCTGTTGACCGAGATCAGCATCGGGGTCAGCTGCTCGACTATGCGGGCCATCTCCAGCGGGCCGGCGTTGACTGCGCGCAGGCCTGGGATCAGCTCGATCAGGCGGGCCACGCGGGCCTTGTCTGCCTTCTTGTCGCCGCAGACGAGGACGTCCTCGCCGAGCTCGGCGTCGAGGTCGGCGAGGGTGGGGGCGGCGAGGGTGTGCATGGCAGCGACCACGGTGACGCCGTCGGGCACCATCTCCTGCGCCTGCTGGGCGGCCGATCCCTGCCAGACCCCGAGCGAACGGGTCGCCTTGCCGCTGACCGCGGCGGCGAGGGGAACCGTGCAGTCGACCAGGAGCTGGCCCGGGCGCAGCGCCTCGCGCAGGTTGTTGAGGTTCTCCGACTGGGCGCGGAATGGGACGGTGAGGAAGACGATTTCGCCCCGGGTCGCCGCCTCCTCGTTCTGCAGGCCGGTGACATCGGCGGTGGGAACGGCGTCTCGCACCTTGGCCGCCGCTTCCTCGGCGCGGCCAGCGTCGCGGGAGCCGATTACGAGCGGCACCCCGGCCTGCGCCCAGCGTCGCGCCAGGCCGGCGCCGAGGGCCCCGGTGCCGCCGATGATGGGGATCGGTTCGCTGCCCGGGGTCACGGCCGCGCAGTCTATGCTCCCGGCCTCATGAGGCTCGAGGGACGCAAGGCGCTGGTGACGGGCGGAGCGAGCGGCATCGGCGCTGCGGTCGCGGCCCGGCTTGCCGCCGAGGGCGCCGAGGTCTGGATCGGCGACCTCAACCTCGCGGGCGCCGAGAAAGTGGCAGCGGAGATCGCCGGACACGCGGTCGAGCTCGACGTCACCGATCTGGAAGCGGCCCGCGACGCCGTCGGAGCGGTCGGTGACCCCGACATCCTCGTCAACAACGCCGGCATGGACAACTTCGGCTTCTTCGTCTACGTCAGCCAGGAGCAGTGGGGACAGGTGCTCGACGTCAACCTCGGCGGCGTCATGAACTGCACCCACGCTGCCCTGCCGGGGATGCAGGAGCGCGGCTACGGGCGCATCGTCAACATCTCCTCCGAGGCGGGGCGCGTCGGCTCCAAGGGCTCGGCCGCCTACTCAGCCGCCAAGGCCGGCGTCATCGGATTCACCAAGGCGATCGCCCGCGAGGCCGCCCGCTACGGCGTCACCGCCAACGCGATCGCCCCCGGCCCGATCGAGACCCCGCTGCTGATGGGTGCCAAGGAGTTCGGCGAGATCGGCGAGAAAGTGATCGAGACGATGCGCGCCTCCACCCAGATGGGCCGCCTCGGCCAGCCCGAGGAGGTAGCCGCCGCCGTGGCCTTCCTGGCCAGTGACGACGCCAGCTACGTAACGGGCGAGACCCTCGGCGTAAGCGGCGGCCTCGGCATGGTCTAAGACACACCACCCGCGAAAAAAGGCTGGGCTGGGGGAGAGTCGAGTGCGATTGGCGACTTAACCTCACTATGGCGAGGTCAACTCTCCAATCGTCAGATGACCGGCGAAAAGAACGGGTTCGGATGGCCCGGGAGGCGTGGTGTCTGGCCCGAAATCAGCACGGGGTCGTCTCAAGCGATCAGTTGCGCAAGGTCGGATATACGGCCCAGGCGATCTACCACCGGATAAGGACTGGACGCCTGCACCCGCTGCATCGCGGGGTGTACGCGGTGGGCCGGCCGCACGTCACCGACCACGGGCGGTGGATGGCGGCGGTCATCGCTTGCGGCGATGACGCGGTGATCAGTCATTCCAGCGCCGCGGCACTCTGGCGGATCGGGCCGGAGGAGCGCGGTCTGGTCGAGCTTTCCCTACCCAGCCTTTCTCGCCGGTGTCGCCCGGGCCTCCAGATTCATCAGCGACCTGCGCTGCAAGTAGGTCACCTCACGCACGAGTACGGCATCCCAGTCACCACGCGCCGGCTCAGACCCTGATCGACATGGCACTGCGCCTCGACCGCCCCGCGCTCGAGCGGATGATCAACGAGGCCGACAAACACAACGTCGCTCATCCGCCTGGGCTGCGCCGGGAGCTCGAGGGGCGCGCCGGCGAACCCGGCGTCGCCAAGCTCCGCCACATCCTCGATCGCCGCACCTTCCGCCTCACCAAAGAGGAGCTGGAACGGCGCTTCCTGCCGCTCGCGTGCAAGGCCGGACTGCCGACTCCGCTCACCGGCCGGTGGGTGAATGAATTCGAAGTCGACTTCTACTGGCCGGACCTCGGCCTCGTGGTCGAGACCGACGGGCTCCGCTACCACCGGACGCCGGCCGAGCAGGCGCGGGACCGGCTCCGCGACCAGACCCACACCGCCGCCGGCCTCACTCCCCTGCGCTTCACCCACGAGCAGGTCCGCTACGAACCCGACCACGTGCTCGGGGTGCTGGGGGCGACGGCGGCGCTGCTCACGGCCCGAGCGATTCAGCCGGCGGCGGGCTCCGCGGAAGCCGCCAGCCGCCCCGCCATCGCAACGAAGTAGTCGAGCGCCGCCGGGTTCGCCAGCGAGTCGCGGCTTGCCGCCTTCTCCACCGGCGTCCCCATCAGGATCCGCTTCACCGGCACCTCGAGGACCTTGCCGCTCAGCGTGCGCGGCACCTCGTCGATCTGGAAGACCTCGTCGGGCACGTGACGCGGTGAGCAGCGCTCGCGCACCCGCCGGGCGATCTCCCGCGGTAGCTCCTCGTCCAGCTCGGCCCCCTCGCGCAGGACCACGAACAGCGGCATCCAGCCGTCGGTCCCCGGCCGCGGCACGTCGACCACCAGCGCGTCGACGATCTCGTCGATCGAGAGCACCGCGCGGTAGATCTCGCTCGTCCCCATGCGGATGCCGCCGCGGTTGATGGTCGAATCGGAGCGGCCGTAGATGACCGCCGTCCCCCGCCGGGTCAGTTCCAGCCAGTCGCCGTGGCGCCAGATGCCGGGGAACGTCTCGAAGTAGCTCTCGCGGTAGCGGCTGCCGTCCTCGTCGCCCCAGAGGTAGAGCGGCATCGAGGGCATCGGCTCGGTCACGACCAGCTCGCCGACCTCCCCGACAACCAACTGCCCGTCTTCGTCCCAGGCCTCGACCGCCGCGCCCAGCGCTCGCGCCTGCAGCTCGCCGCGGTAGACGGGCAGCGTCACCGCGCCGCCGACGAAGGCGGTGCAGAGGTCGGTGCCGCCGCTGGTCGAGAAGAGCCAGGTGTCGCGGCCGAGGTGCTCGTAGATCCAGTCGAAGCCCTCGGGCGAGAGCGGGGAGCCGGTCGAGCCGATCGCCGTCAGCGCGCTGAGGTCGCGGCCGCGGCCGGGCTCGACCCCGGCCTTCATGCAGGCGCCGATGTAGGCGGCGCTGGTGCCGAACATCGTGATCCCCGCCCGCTCCGCCAAATCCCAGAGCACGCCCATGTCGGGGTGGCCCGGGTTGCCGTCGTAGAGGACGATCGCCGCCTCGGTCAGCAGCCCGGAGACGATGAAGTTCCACATCATCCAGCCGGTGGTCGTGAACCAGAAGAGGCGGTCGCCGGGGTGGGCGTCGACGTGGAGGTGCAGCTTCTTCAGGTGCTCGAGGAGGATGCCGCCGTGGCCCTGGACGATCGCCTTCGGCAACCCGGTGGTGCCGGAGGAGTAGAGGACCCAGAGCGGGTGGTCGAAGGGGACGCGCTCGAAGGCGAGGAGCCTGTCGGGGTCGCTGCCCAGCAGCTCCTCCCAGGGCAGCGCGCCGCGCAGCGGCGCCAGGTCGGGCTCGGGGTCGAGGTAGGGGAGGACGATCGTGCGCTCCAGGCTCGGCATTGCCTCCTGCAGCTGGGCCACCACCTCGCGCCGGTCGAAGTCCTTGCCGCCGTAGCGATAGCCGTCCACGGCGAACAGCAGCTTGGGCTCGATCTGGGCGAAGCGGTCGACGACGCTGGCGGGTCCGAAGTCCGGGGAGCAGCTCGACCAGACGGCGCCGATCGAGGCGGTGGCGAGGAAGGCGACGATCGCCTCCGGGATGTTCGGCACGTAGGCGACTACGCGGTCGCCGCGCCCGACCCCGAGCGCTCGCAGGCCGGCCGCCGCCGCGGCCACCTGCCGCCGCAGCTCGCCCCAGCGCAGCTCGTCCAGCTCGCGCAGCTCGGAGGCGTGGAGGATCGCGATCTCCTCGTCGCCTTTGCCGCGGAAGACGTGCTCGGCATAGTTGAGCGAGGTGTTCGGGAACCACCGAGCCCCCGGCATCTCCCGCTCTGCCAGGGCCGGCCGCGGCTCGCCGTCGGCCTGGACGTCGAAGAACTCCCAGATCGCCGACCAGAACCCGTCCAGGTCATCGACCGACCACTGCCAGAGCTCGTGGTAACCGTCGAACGACAGCCCGCGCTTCCGCTCCAGCCAGCCGATGAACTCGCGCAGCCGCGAGCGCTCGACCAGCTCGGCCGGCGGCTCCCACAGCAGCTCCCCCGAAACGGCTTTCACGCCGCCAGCCTAGGGCCTGCGCCGCATCGATGCCGGAGGTGGGATTCGAACCCACAAGCCCGCAAGGGCAATCGATTTTGAGTCGATCGCGTATGCCAATTCCGCCACTCCGGCTCGGCCTGAACGATAGAGCGGATCAGGCAGGCTGCGGATGCCCCGGGGCACCGGCGCCGTAATCCTCGCCGGAGCCGATCGGGCGCTCCTCCTCGACGTGCCACTCCTGGTTGAAGGCGTAGAGGGCGGCGGCGATGACGACGATCTGCAGCAGGCCGAGGAGGATCACCAGCAGGCCGATCAGCGACGAGTTCAGCACGGCGCTGTCGAAGCCCTGGCGGTCGCGGTTGAACCAGCTTTCGGCGCCGACCGCGCAGAAGATCGCCAGGATCATCGAGAGCGCCGCCACCACGGGCAGGACGCCGCGGTTCCAGCGGGCGACGATGAAGGCGAAGAAGGCGTAGAGGATCGCGTAGACCGCGCAGACGATCCCCATCCCGCTGCCGCCCTTCAGCAGCGACCAGCCGCCGATCGTCACCAGCGCCGCGATCGCCGAGGTGGCGACCAGCAGCAGCACGACGACGAACTTGGTCGAGACCGAGCTCGCTTTCTCCCGATTGGGCCGCCACAGTTCGTAGCCGGGCCTGACCTCTCCTACCGCCACGGCCCGATCATAGAATCTGTCAGCGACGCGGCGGCGTTGGCCGCGCGTTAAGGGCCGATCGGCCCGGCCACGCGGGCGTGGCGGAATTTGGCAGACGCGCCAGGTTTAGGTCCTGGTGGGCTTCGGCCCGTGGGGGTTCAAGTCCCTCCGCCCGCATTCCCGGCCGGTAGGATTCGGCCTCTGGGGCACTGGCCAAACTGGCTAAGGCACCGGTCTCCAAAACCGGCGATTCTAGGTTCGAGTCCTAGGTGCCCCGTCCTCCGCCGCCGGGCTGACCCCGAGCCCGTCGGCGAGGGTGAAGAAGGCGGCCGCGAAGGGGCTGTGGGCGGTGCGGTCGCGCAGCTTCGCCCAGTCGATCTGCTCGCGCAGCGAGCGGGTGATCAGGATCAGGTCGCGGTAGTCGGCGCTGTGCTCGTCCAGCGCCAGCAGCTTGGTGGTGAGGATGTCGTCGAGGTTCATCACGTGGACCTGCATCGCCATCACGTTCAGGTGCTCGCCGCGGGCGAGCACCTCCTCGTCGATCCGAATCCCGGAGGGTTCGTAGATCAGGTCGACGAGGATGTCGCCGTCCCAGGCCTTCCGCAGCCACTGCTCGGGCGGCGTCTCCGGTCGCATCCCCGCCTCTGCCAGCGCCTCCTGCGCGCGCGCGGCGTCCTCGGGCTTGACCATCAGGTCGATGTCGTTGGAGGAGGGTGGGCCGCCGCGGGCCCAGCAGCCGAGCCCGCCGCCGAGCAGGTAGGGGATGCCCTGTCCCTCCAGCGCCGCGACCGAGCGCTTGAGGCTTTCGGTCAGCTCCTCGGAGACCTCGTTCTTGCCCAGGCCCTCGGTCATGCCCCTTTTCGCTGCCCCGGGGAGGTCCGCGGTAAACGTGTTCGCAGCCGGGTAGAGGAGGCCCGACGATGGCACCCGAGACCAGCGACGGGCAGCTGCGGATCGCGGCCACCGGCGACATCCACTGCCGCGACTCGAACCGCGAGGCGATCGTCGAGTCCTTCCGCCGGCTGGGGGACGACGTCGACCTCGTCCTCGTTGCGGGCGACCTGACCAGCCACGGCCGGCTGGAGGAGGCGGAAATCCTCTGCGAGGCGGCCGCCGCGACCGCGGCGCCTGTCTACGCGGTGCTCGGCAACCACGACTGGCACGCCGGCGAAGCCGGGCCGATCCTCGAGCGCCTGCAGGCGGGCGGGGTGGAGATGCTCGACCGCCGCGCCGCCGTCTGCCAGGTGGCGGAGGTCGAGGTCGGGATCGTCGGCGTCAAGGGCTTCGTCGGCGGCTTCGCACCGCATCACCTGCCCGACTTCGGCGAGCCCTCGCTGCGGGCGGTCTACGCCGAGGCCACCGCCGAAGTCGAGGCGCTGGAGCGGGGGCTGCACGAGGTGGCGACCTGCCCGGTGCGGATCGTCCTCCTCCATTACGCCCCGATCGAGGCGACGCTGGAAGGGGAGCCGCGGGAGATCTGGGTCTTCCTCGGCAGCGACCGGCTGGCGGCGCCGATCCTCGAGCACGGCCCCGATCTCGTCCTCCACGGCCACGCCCACGCCGGCTCGCCCGACGGGCTGATCGGCGAGACGCCTGTCCACAACGTCTCCCAGCCGGTGCTCGGCACCGACTTCCGCATCTTCGACCTCGAGGCAAGCACGGCGCAGAGCCCGATCCGCTAGGTAGCTGTTCCTTATCCCGCTATAGCGAGGAAAAGGAACAGGCTCAGCGTTCGGTCGGTTCGAGCCCGATCAGGGAGTAGTAGGAGACGAGGAAGAGGCGCTTGCCGTCGGAGACCATCGGCGTGTAGCCGGCCTGCTCGATGTGGAAGACACGCTTGCCGGTGCGGGAGTCGAGGCCGGTCGTTTCCCGGGTCTTGAAGCTGGTCGTGTAGACGGTGTGGCCGATCACCGTCGCGGTCCCGGGGATCGGGCCGCCGACGTCGTAGGTCCAGCGCGGCTTGCCGGTGCGGGCGTCGAGGGCGTAGAAGCGGCCGCTTTCGGAGCCGATATAGACGGTCGGCGGCGTGCCGGGGACCTTGGCGACGGCGGGCGAGCCGTAGACCGGGTCGCCGGTGGGGAAGGACCACTCGACCTTGCCGGTCTTCTCGTCGAGGGCGAAGACGGTGCCGTCGTCGCGGGCGGCGTAGACGCGGCCGAAGGCGACGGCGGGGGAGGAGAAGAAGCCGCCCCTGCCGTAGGGCGGCGCCTTGCTCGTGTTGGTCCGCCAGACGACCTTGCCCGTCTTCGCCTCGAGCGCGTACATCGAGCTCTGGTAGTCGGCGGCGAAGACGTCGCCGCCGTCGTAGCTGGGGCTGGCTTTGATCGCGCCCGGCGAGTTGAAGCTCCAGACGGTCTTGCCGGTCTTGGCGTCGAGGGCCACCAGGTTGGTCGTATCGGTGCCGAGGTAGAGGAGCCCGTCGACGGCGAGGGGAGAGGATTCGAGGTGGGCGTTCAGCTTCCGCACCCACAGCTTCTTCCCCGTCGCCGCGGCGCCCGCGGCCACGTCCCCGTCCAGGAAGGCGCCGTAGATGGCGCCGTCGTAATAGGTGGGCGCGGTGACGAAGTCGGGCTTGCCCTTGTCGCTGGGCCGCACGTTGATTTCCCACAGCACCTTGCGGTCCCGCAGCCGCACCGCCTTCCCGTTCCCGTACTTGTTGATCACGTAGGCGACGCCCTCGTGAATCGCCGGCGGGAACTCGATCAGGGCATGCGTATTGATCGACCAGGCCTGCTTCAGCGGCGGGTCGAGCGCTCGCCGGTGCTCGGGCAGGTAGTGGGTTCGAGCTGGAACCCGTCCGAACTGCGGCCAGTTGACGTAGCCGGCGGAGCTCGCTTCCGCGTTGGAGCCATTGGCGCTCGCCGAGGAGTCGCCGGAGCCTCCGCAGCCACCGAGCACGACAGCGACGATCACGAGACAGCTGGCGGCGAAGAGCCGTGGACCGGTAGCTCGCATCCGTTCCCTCATCGGCAGGATCGAGCCTTCGCTCAATGCCCTGCGGCGGGTCACTCAGGGCGTTGGTGGAGAGCGGCGGACGAGAATTGAACTCGCATCACCAGCTTGGAAGGCTGGGGCTCTACCATTGAGCTACCGCCGCGCCCCAGGCAGGGTAGCCGCCACCGCGCCGATCCGTCAGAATGAAATCCCCACGGGGAGTGGCGCAGTCTGGTAGCGCACTCGGCTGGGGGCCGAGCGGTCGCAGGTTCAAATCCTGTCTCCCCGATTTCAGGAAGCCCGCCTGGGAAGCGGGCCCAGGCCAAATTGGCCGCATGTCGCCTGCTCTCCCGGCCTTCGTGGTACCGGCTTTAGTACCACGAGCTTCGTTTGACGCCAATCGCTCAGATCTGGGCGCCGCCCTCAGGAGAACGACTCGACCAGTTCGCTGAAGCCGCTGTACTTCTCCCGGTTCGTATCGGCCGTTGCCTCGATCATCCCTTGAAAAGTCTGCCGAGCGTTCTTGACGACCTCTGCGTTCTTGAGGCCGAGGTCGGTCGCATCCATTAGCTGGGTCGAAAAGGAGAGCGCAGCGTCGACAATCGGCTGCCACAGAGTCGACGCTTTAGCCGGCGACACGTTGTCTTTGAATCGCAACGACAACCGGTCGGCGACGGGTTTACCGAGGAACACCTCGATGCTGCCCGAGATTGCGGCGAGCATCATGATGATCGAGCCGCGGCGCCGGAAGAACTGCATGTAGCGACCTTGGGCCTCCGTCCGAGCTGCCTCCGGAATGTCGGCGATCCGTTTTTTCGCGGCCTCAAGCGCGCGCAGGAGTGAGAACACGAACACGACATGCCTGGCCGTCACTCGTTCTGAAAAATACTGCGAGTAGATGCCGTTCTCCTCCCAGATCCGGCGCGTCTCGTTGTAGGCGAGATTCGGCGCAAGTTGAAAGGCGGCTAGTGCCTGCGCGACCGCCGAATCGGGAAGGCGGTTCGCTGATCTTTCGATCGCGTCTTTGATGCCCCCCCTTCGGGCCCCTCGGTAGTCGGCATCAGGGACATCCTCGAATTCCTTGCGGAGGCGTTCCTGAACCTCGTCTTTGCTCCTGAAGTCCGCTGCCTCGACCTTGTTCTGGGTGTTATTGAATTTGATGATGTCGCCCAGTACTTCAGGATCCTCGCATTTGACGAATCGCGTGAGCACACGGGTTTCATCAATCCCCGGCGCGTCGTCGTCGGAGAGCGTTGCGAGTGCGCCAGTCGTTTGTGCGCCGTTCACGATCCCCGCCCCAGAAAGCTTCAAGATCGACTCTCCGTTGGCCCCTGTCTCGATCTCGAAGTTATTTACAAGGACCGTGATGCCGTTGTTGTAGATCCAAAATCGGTCGGGGGTCGTGGAAGCCGTGGTCTTGATCCCGTTGTTGATGTTCCGCTCAGCACGCACGATCCCGAGGTAGTCCCGTACGTTCGGTGACATGAGGTCGCCCTTGTATTTGCTCCACTGCTCGCGAAGCCAAGAGCCCGGGACTGCCGTGGTGAATGCCGACCAATGTTCTCCGGCCGTCTCGAATCCACCTGAAACGGCGACGGAAAGCTCGTCGGTCACCGCAATGGTCGCTTCGGTTCTCTCATAGAGACGGTCGAGTTCGCCAAGTCCAATCTCCAGTGCCGTCACCTCAATCTGGGCGGTTTTGAAGTGGTTCCGGATTAAGCTGTCCGCGCTGACGACCGCCTGATTCAACTCCTGCTTTACGTTTTCCGACTCAGGAGCGTTGTGTACATACCAGATGTGGAATTCCCGGATCTCGTCGTTGTCGATTGCGTCGCGAACCTCCTCTGCGGCAGACTGCAGAACATCCGGTAGCCCTTCCAAAGGGCCGCTCAGCAGCCAAGTCACCGCCGTGTTCAGATCGCTGGCTTTGTTCGAGGGGGCCGCGGCGAGCCCCGCTTTTTCGGAGAAGTACCCCTGTCCGACGACGACTCGGCCGTTCGCTCGATCGACGTAGACCAAATCGCACTTCTTGTCATTCGAGGAGTCGGTCAGCGCGACTGCGGCGACACCCTCGATGTCGGTAATCCCCCACCTGAGCTGCAGCGCGAAAAGCAGGAGGGCATTTGAGCCATAGGCCTGAAGATCGGTACGCGCTTCAAATTTTGCGAGCACCTTGCTTTTCGCAGATGAATTCACACAGACCATCATATCTTTAACGCTGGACGCATCGAATGATCAGTCGCTTTGATCTGGTGATGAACAGTGCGAGGCTTCGCGCCCCAGTGGCGTTTACGAAGTCGGCGGGCTCGCGTCCCCGCCGTACCCCGCGTCCCGCACTGAAGCCTGCACTCGGGTTCTAACCGAGGAGTCGCCGAGGTGGGCTGATTGCATCCGAACCCGCTTCGGAAGCCGGCTCCGACGCGCTCCGACAGCCCTGGAACGCCGGCTTGGTACCAGCAGTGGTACCGAGACCTACCCCGAAACGCCCTCTCGCCACCAGGAAGCGGCTCGCGCGGCAGCTTCTCGATGGGCTTGTTTGTCCGGGTGCCCGTACTGATCGATCGTCGTCTGAATGTCGGCGTGGCCGAGCTGCTGCTGGACGAAGTAGATCGACTCGCCGGCAGCCAACCAGAGCGTCGCCGCGGTGTGGCGTAGGTCGTGAAGGCGGACCTTGGCGGGCAGACCCCCGTCCTTCAGCGCCGTGTCGTGGCCGCGACGACGGACGTTGTGGCGGTTCAGCATGAAGCCTTCGGGGCTGCGGAAGACGAGCTTGTCGAGCCCGGTGCCGCTCGCCTGGCTCTTGCGGTGCTCGCGCAAGAGATCGAGGAGGTAGGGCGCCAGAAGCACGGTCCGCGAGCGGTCCCCCTTCGGAGTTCCGACGGTGCCACTGTCCTTGGCAGAGCGCGAGATCGTCAAGGCCGATCCGTCCCAGTCGACGTCTCGCCACTCCAACGCAATCGCCTCGCCGATCCGCAGCCCTGCCCCCAACAGCACCTCGGCGAGCGGCCGGTACCAGTCGTCGCAGGAGTCGAGGTACAGGAGTGCCTGCTCCCGATTCAGGTAGTGCATCGTCGGCCGCTCGTATGGAAGCTCGAGCGGATGGTCGCGATCGTCGTTCTTCGCCGGGTTGGTCGCAAGAACGCCTTCCCGAACGGCGGCGCCGAGGATCTGGCGCAATGGGATCAGGCTGTCATTCAGTGTCTTACGGCTGAGCTTGCCCTGCGAATCGTGCTCGGCGAGGTAGGCCTCAATCTTCGCCCGCGTGATCTGGCGCAGTTTCAAGCCGCCGAATGCCGGCTTTAGGCGCTTGCGCAGATGGATCTCGTAGTCGTTGTAGGTGGCAGGCTCGATCCGCGGCTTCTTCTGGGCCAGCCAGCGGTCGGCCACCGCGGAGAACATCTCGGTACTCGTCGTCCGCTGGGCGCCAGCCTGGACGGCGGCCAGGGCCTCGTTCAACCTCCGCTGAGCCTCCTGCCGGCTGGGGCCGACGGCCTGCTTTATTTGAGTACCGTCGGCCGTGCGGTACTTAATGTCGAAGACCACGCCTTTGGTCTTCGTTTTCCTTCTGATGATCGCGCCGCGAGCCACTGCGTCATCCGCCTACCTGCGACCTGGGGTCCAGGCTGTCCGCTGCTCCTCCAGCCAGACTTCGACGTCTGCCCGGATGAACCGGAGCGGGCCGTCTGGGCCGCCCAAGCGGACGGAGGGGATTCGCCCCTCCGCCGCGGCGGCATAGACCCAGGTGCGCGAAACCGCGAGGATGCGGCAAACTTCTGCAGGTTTGAGCAGGCCGGCGTCCTCGATGGCGGCCACTAGGACCACCGCCAGATGCTGCATGGAGATTTCGGGGGCGCGTCAATCCCACCCAAAAAATCAAGCGGGTCCGCTTCGCACAATGTCGAAGCCTTCGCGGTGTTCATGAGCCAAGGTCCAGATCGGCGGGGCTCGGTAGGACCCCGCGATCCTCCGGCAGGGGCTCGCCGAGCTTGATCAGGCGTGCATGTCCAGACCGGGTCTCGACATCCTGGAGAAGTTCGAGCTTGATCGCTCCGCTTATGCGACGACTCACGGTGGTCCGATGCACGCCGAGATGTGCTGCGATTTCGGCAAGTTTCACCGGCTCCCCAGGGAGACCAGCGTGCTGCAGATGATCGACCGCCTCGACGGTTTCACGGATCTGCGCCGGGATCGCCTGCCCGGAGCTGCAGGCCAGAACGTCGGCAATCAGTCCATAGACGGCCGCATAGTCCCTTGCACTGGCGACGATCCGGCCCTCGTCATCCCGCTCGCGCTGGGTCTGATGAAGCAGGGCATGGGTCTGCACCAGCCCAAGCACAGCCTGAAAGTCCCGCCGCATACGGGTGGCGGACGCGTCACAAGCCGCCGCGACGACCCGCGCGAAGGGGATTACCACCCTGCACTCTCCGCTTGCAATCAGGCGGTCGAGAGCATGGAATTCGCTGAAGTCTGGCTCCGACGCCTCCCCTTCGGCCGCCCGGGCTAGGACTTCCAAGATTGCCTTAGTGGTCTCGGGTCCGTCATCGACATTGACCGAGAGCAGCCGCGTGCCCAGCTCGTAGTCAATCCGGCCCGCAGCCGAGGTGATCAGATTGGTGGGTCCCTCCTTTTCGATTTTCACGGAGTGGCGACCACCGTCAAAGTCGGTGTATTCGTGGACGAGTCTTCCCTCGCTGAGCAGCGACCGCACCAGAGAGGCGCTCCGCTTGTCCGCCAATGCATCTGCCTCGTAGAGGATGATCACGCGGTGGACGAACTCCTCGTCCGAGTAGGCGAGCGCGAGTTGGCTCATCGAGGTCAGGACGTGGGTTCCCTTGGGCGAGACGAACTCCATCGCCCTTTCGATTGCGTAGCTCTTTCCCACCGAAGACTCGCCCCTAACGGCGACCGAGACGGGCCGGGCTAGATGGCGGGAAAAGAAGGCGAGCACCAGGAGCTGGACGACAAGCGTCGTACCCGCGAACGTCGCCGTCGCCCGAAGGGCCTCCGCGACTCTGCCTAGGATGTCGCTCGACCGGAGTAACTTCGGGCATTGGGCCTCGTGATCAGCGCGGGTTCGCGCTGGTTCGCCTGCCTCCTCTTCGGTTTCGACACCGAGCTGCTCCTCTTCGTCCCGGCGTAGTTCCTCCCGCCACGCCGCTTCTTTCCGCTTCTTCTCGTCGTCCACCAGCTGTCTCCTTTGACTTGGTGCGAATCGGCTCGCGCTCTGCTTTCCGTCGTGCATGCACAGCCGCACATCCGGGCCCGGTGGGCCGTGCAGCTGTGCGCGCACATCGACGGGAGTCGTCCGCCGCGTCACCTTTTGGTCTTTGCTCTCTCTCCTTCCGTCCGGTGGAGAGCGGGCATCTAGGGGCGGAGACAGGAAATTCTTCGAATTTGCAGGAAACTCAACCTCAATGCCCCCTGCATGAGGAATCGGAGCCCCCTCGGCCAGGACCCGGCTACGTGTGTGACGGCCGAACGCGGCACGCTCGGGCGAAGATTCGACGACCCTGTGGAGGCACCTGTTGGGACGGATGGCGACGGCCCCCGGACCAGAAAGCCTGGCGGGCACGGGCCGAGTCAGGGCCGTCTAACCGCCCGGATCAACCCCGGCAGCGTTTTCGTCGTTCCGGTGGTCCTTGGCTATACGGACCTTCACGAGATCACGAGAATCCGCGGGAAGGCCGCGCGTGACCTCGGAGATATATGTGGGCGGACCATGTGCTCGACGCCCGGAGCGAACTACTTCAATTCGCTGCAGAAAGTGGACTCGCCGACTTCTTCACATGCTTCAGCGACAAGTCCAGGGTCGATCCCGACTTCAAGCTTGGTCTGGGCCTTCAGTCCCATCCGTTCCTCGAATTCGATCCGCGCGCCTTCGCCGCGAGCCTGGTGCTCCGCGATCGTCTGGCGGAGTCCGTCGATGAACCGGATCTGATGCTCGATCTGTGCGAGCTGATGTTCGTGGAGGGTTTCTTCGCCCGATCCTTTCTCGCCCGAACCCCCACACCCGGCGACCGCCAGAGCGCAGATGATCGCGAGCGAGGTCATGATTTTTATCTTCAACAGCCCCTCCTGGGTTGATCTGATGCATCGTTTTTTCATGAGGTTCCCGGCGAGTTGTTTCTTCTATGGGGTTCGATTGACTTCGGTAAACGTTTGAGCCTGGGAAATGTGTTGTCTGAATCCAAGAAAGGAAATCAGGCCTTGACGATCTCCGTCAAGTGCTCGACACCCGCCCATCGATCTGGTGGATGCTACTTATAGGTCTGTAGACGTTCAAGTAGCAGGACGCCAGCTTTTCAGTCGATGGAGGGCGACCTGCAGAAGACCGTCGGCGAGAACTTGAAGGCCTACCGCAAGGAGAAGGGCCTGAGCCAGGAAGCATTCGGCCAGGTGCTCGGTGTCCACCGCACCTACATGGGCGGGCTAGAGCGCGGCGAGCGGAACCTGACGCTGAAGGCGCTGGAACGGATAGCGGGGCGACTTCGGGTCGATCCTCTGGAACTCCTCGACTCCGATCGGAGTCGACCGAAGGAGCGTCCGAACCCAAAGCCATGATGACTATGTGGAGGTGTCTGCTGACAACGTCTCACGGCCAATTGTCCAGTGGCTGCGCCGAGCTACGGCTTATCTTCAGGAGGAGATAGACCGAGGCGGGCCGACTGGCGCCGTTGGCACCTCGATTTCGGATGCCGGCGCGCTGGACGCGACCCTTGCCGCCGCTCGGGGCCGCGGCTTGGGCGTGGTCATTGACACTGAGCCCCATCGGGTCCAGTTGCCCGCAGACCATCGTCTGAGGTCTGACGCATTCAAGGGAGCTGGGCTTGATTGGCTGAGCGAGCGATTCGACCCCGACAAACAGCGGCTGTCGGCTGAAGGCCGCTCGGACCTTCTCGCTCGTCATCGCGACGCCCAGGCGGCCGGTGGAGCAACCCTCTTTCGCTGGTGCGGGCACCGTGTTACCGAGGGCTACGAGTTGAGTCCCGGCCGTGTAGCCGAGCACGAGCTTGCAGGTGACTTCCTCGCACTTGCCCGGGCAAGTGGCGCCACCCATCCAGCGCCTGGCTCCAGTGAGCCGCGTGGCGTTGCGATTGGGCTCTCCGTCGATCCACGTGGGCTGAGCCAGCACGCGATCATCGCGATCGCCAACGCGTACGCCGAGTTCGACCCCGACATCTTCTGGATCGATGTATGGAACTTCGCAGGATCCGCCGTCCAGTACATCGCCGTGCGGAACCTGACTCGGCTCCTACAGCGCGAAAGCGGTCGCCCCGTGCTGGTCTGCGGTCTCGGCTCGCTCGCAGAGGCGGGGCTTCGCAATCAAGTGGCCGCCATCTGCGTGGGCTGGGGGAGAGGCGAACTCAGCTACCCGCCGCGCACGTTGCCTCGGCCAGAACCTGGCAAATCGAAGGGGGCACCCTTTGGTGTGCACGACTTCCACCCGGCAATCCGCGGCGCAGTCTCGCTGCGAGAGTCCTTTGAGCGGGCCGCCCGCCTGCTCTACCTGCGTTTCCCATGCGAATGCGGACACCACAGGCCCAGTGAACGTCCACAAGGTCAGCACGAGCGGATGCGGCACAACGCCTATTGGTGGGAGCGGCTTGGTGCCGGGGCGATTGTCGGCGATCCGGTCTCGACCACCGCGGAGTTGGCAAAGATTGTGCGGAATGCGAGTGTGCTCCGTGCCGAGCTGGGTTTTGGCAAGCTGATGAGGGGCTGGGGAGCAGCAACTACCGATCCCTCTGATGGCGATCGGATCGAGATTGCGGCGTCGCTTTGGTTGCCGCGCGCCGTCTAGGCGAGCAACGCAAGCGCGACGGTCCGGTAGGCCCATTCGCACAGGTTCTCGCCGGCCGCTAGGGCCGCTATCTCCCACGCGACGGCGACGCCGAGCAGGTGCTCCGGATCTCCGCTGAGATCGAGATGGCTATGGCCGAGTCGATCTAGTAGCCGCGTCGGCAAGGCTACCCTCGGCGAGTCCAACGGCCTCTCGGATCCGGCAGCTGGGCAGTGGCCCAGAAGATGTCGTAGATACGAACTCTGGGCGCCGCAGAGACTCATCCGCAGTTCAGCGGCGACGCTGCGCTCGTCGAGGATCGCGAGCATGGTGCCCCCGCCGCCTGCCTCGATCTCAGCCGCCGCTAGTCCACGCTCGATTACCAAGGCGACCGCGGTTTCGGAGTCGAGTCTGCGATTTCGCGCTGCGCTTCGGATCGGGGCCAGTGCCGCCCCGCAGTCGAATTCGTACAGCTCGAGATGATCTCCGGCCCGACGCGTCAGGCGCTGAAGTGGCCGTGGCGAGATTCCCAGCGGGCCACGCTCCGAGTCCGAGGCGCCGCCACGTACGAGTTCCAAAGTCTTGCTTGAAGGCATAGTCCGACTCGCGTTCCTCCCAGAACGGCGAGTTGGTGCCCAGCCGGGTCCTAGCGCCCGACGTCTGAAGGTTCGCCACCCGCCGGAGTGCTCCTTCGCTGCATGGCAACTTCGTGCCTACTGTTCGACTGTCCGTTAGGGTGCCGCCCGCGCTGGTACCGGCTTTGGTACCGGACGCATCGTCCGATGCCTCCGTCACGCCCGTTGCCGGGGACGGGGGGACGCGTGGCGACGCAGCCGGAATCATCGGGCGCCGGCATCGGTCGGCTGGGGGCCGAGCGGTCGCAGGTTCAAATCCTGTCTCCCCGATATTTCAGAGCCCGCTTGGGAAGCGGGCTTCGGGTGTTCTGAGGTAATGCCAGCCGACTCCCGCGGCGGTCCGCGGTACCGCTCGCGGTACCAGCGGAGTCTGGGCGCTGTTGCTTTTCCATGGCAAGACCAAAGGGGGTTTGTCAAGTTTGCGCGAGATCGACATCACATTCAGGGCTTCGGGCGCATAGGATGGCGGCCATGTCGGCAAACGAGCCCTTCTTCAAAACGAATCCCCAGTCGCTTTCCTTCCTTCTGGAACAGATCAACAATCGCAGTCTGGCGATCCCCGATTTCCAGAGAAACTTCGTATGGGATGCTGCCGCAACCCAGGATCTAATTGCGTCCATTGGCTCACGGTATCCAGCAGGGACGCTGCTCTTTCTGGATCAGCAGGGTGCTTCAAAAGCCCATTTCAAACCGAGACAATTCGAAGGCGCGCCAGAGCTCGACGGTGCCGAACCGCAAACGCTTGTCCTCGATGGGCAGCAGCGGCTCACGGCGCTATACCAAGCGCTCTACGGCGTCGGGGATTACGTCTACTACGTCGACATGAAGGAGCTGCTTGCTGAGAAAGATCTAGAGAAGGCGCTTGGCCATGTCACCGATAAACGTGCGAAAAAAGAGATAGGGGATCTCGACGCTCAAGCATCGGCCTTGAGGATGCCGCTCAACGTCCTGATGGACTCCGGCTTTGACGAGTGGCTCGACGAGGTGATTGAGAGGCGAGAGGTCAGTCATCCAAAGTTGACGACCAAAGCGTTCAAGAAAGAACTGCGAGCCGCGTACAAAGCCCATCTTAAACCGCTGCAGGTGTACGCGTTTCCAGTGGTGGACCTTCCACGGACCACCAAACTTGAGGCCGTCTGCAAGATCTTCGAAACGCTGAACCGAACGGGAATCAAGCTGACTGTCTTCGAGCTCCTTGTTGCGCGGTTCTGGCCTCAGGGAATCAGCCTGAGAGAACTTTGGGACAAAGCCAGAAGTCAATACGACATTCTCGAAGACTTTGAAGTTGACCCCTATTGGTTGCTCCAGGCGATCTGCCTGCGGTCTGGGGGTGCTTCGCCCTCGGTGCAGAGGCAAGACGTCCTAGCGTTGGAGAGTGACGCAATCAACGCGCATTGGGACTCGATTGCCTCGAATGCCGCCAACGTGCTCGAGCTTCTGCGAGATGAGTGTGGCGTGCTGACCTACAAATGGCTTCCCTACTCTGCGGTACTCGTCCCTCTAAGTGCGATTTGGGGGAAGGTCGAAGAAGCCAAAGGCCCAGCAAAGGGGGCTGCGAGGAATAAGCTGAAGCAGTATTTCTGGGCTTCAGTATTCAGTGGAGCATTCGACGCCTCGCCCAACAGCGGTGCAGTGCGCCATTACCAAGAGCTAGGGAAATGGCTTGACGGGGGTGCGCCTCCTGAAGTGCTCTCCACTTTAGGTGTCCGATTCAACGCGGACTTCTTGTTGGAAGCGAAAATTGGCCAGAGAGCTCTTTATCGAGGTGTGATGGCTTTGACGGTGATGCACGGAGCCCTTGATTTCCACAATTTCCAGCCGCTGACTTCTGAGCGCCTGACTGAGCGCAAAATTGACGCCCATCATGTGTTCCCGAGGAAATATCTGCAACTCCAGGGGGAATCGGGTCAAGCCCTTCCGTCAGCTGACCTTGTCCTGAACCGAGCGCTCATCGATAAGCAGACGAATCGAAGCATTCAGGATCGCGCGCCAAGCGACTATCTCAAGGAGATTGACGGCGTTCTCACTGGTGACCTCGGCACTGTTCTCGATTCTCAGTTGCTGCCGAGCGACGAAGACGGTGGACTCTGGTCCGACGACTACGAGGAGTTCTTATCAGAGCGCCAAACGCTCATCGTGGCCAAGCTCGAAGCTGTTACTGGTCAGCAAATCCTCCCTTCGGACAGCTCAAGCTGAGGCTCGACTGCTTGCGCCCGAGATGGCACAGCCGAAGTGATATCAGCTGCGGCTTTCCGCGCGGCGCATCCCTTGCCCCCATTACTGCCGGAGGGTGCACTCGGTTGGTCACTGAGCGGTCACTCTGAGCGTCGAGGGCCCCCAATGCCAGATACAGCAGCCCTGGAACTTACGATTGCCCAATGACCAAGGCTGAATTGATCGAGCAGGTCAAGGCGATGACCGAGGAGGAAGCGGCGCAGGTGCGGCTCATCTATGCGCCGGGTTGGCCTTCGAAGGCGACTTCGATCGGGGAAATCCGCAAGCGGAGCGGGACCCGGGCGATGACGCTGGAGGAGTCTGAGGAGTTCTGGCGCGAGCACGAATCGCTGATGCGGTCTTCCGTCGGCGAGGAGTAGTCGATCCTCAATGATCTGAATCAGACGGCCGTGCGAGACTTCGGCCAACCTCCGGACTGGACCCGCTCATAGAGCGTGTCGGGGGCGAGGTCGGCGCCGCCGGGCCAGACGACGGTCCCGGTCTCCGAATCGGCTTCGACCCTGGCAAATCCCTCCTGGGTCCGGGCGTCTTCGAAAACAGGGCCGCGCATGCGGTCGAGGACGTCTACCTCTCCGCTCAGCCCGTCGGCAAAGGTCAGCCGAAGGACACCGTGGCGCACCACCTCAGCTGCGGTGATATCAGGGGTTAGACCGTTCATCTCAAAGGCTCGATATCCAGAAGCGTTTCACCGGCACGGGCTCGGCGCTAGTTCCCTTCCAATTCCTCCTGATGGAGCTCTGCCCAGGCGAGGACGAATCGCAGTGGCGGCGACCGACTATCGCAATCAACATCGAGATCATCAGGGCATTCGTTGAGCTGCGGCGCGTCGCGAGCTCATACGCGCCGGTCGTCGAGGGGGAACCGGCCAGCCGTTGGGGTGCTCACACGAGCAGTGCGAGCGCGTTGCCACCGGCCCCGCCGACCGCCGTTTCGAGCGCCTCCGCGCATTCTGCGAACCCGTAGGTCCCGCCGACGGAGATCGCGAGCTCGCCATTGCCGAGCCGTTCGGCCATGCGCCCGAGCCGGGCCCCGTCGGCCTCCACGTAGATGTCGGCGATCGTCACTCCGCGCTCCGACGGTGGTGGGGCGCCGGTGATCGTGGCCAGCCGCCCGCTGTCGGCGAGGGCGGATAGGCTGTCTTGCTCGCCACCCGGGGCGGCGTTGATTGCCGCCGGGACACCATCCCCGCCCGCCCATTTGCGGACTGCGGCGGGCCAGGTCTCCTCGCGGTGGTCGAACACAGTGCCGATCCCGAGCTCGCGTAACCGCCCGGCGCTTCGCGGCCCGGCGGTTGCGGCAACCTCTACCCCGGTTACCGCCGCCAGCGCCGCGATCAGCTGCCCAGTGACCCCGCCGGCACCGTGAACGAGCAGCCGACCGTCAGGCGAGTCCCCCATCGCGGCGCGGAGCGCCTGGTCGGCGGTCAGCGCCGGAACGGGAAACACGGCCGCCTCCTCCCATGACACAGCGGCCGGCTTTGCCGCCAGCAGATCGGCGCGCGCCAGCAGGAGCTCGCTCCAGCAGCCCTGCTCCAGCACGGGAACGGGGTGGGTCATCACCTCGTCACCGACCGCCCACTTGTCGCTGCCGACTCCGACGGCGGCGACCGTCCCTGCCGCCGCGACCCCAAGCGCCGCCGGCGGCCGCAATCCCACCTCCCACGACCCGAGCCTGACCAGGTCATCCCAGGGCGCGATGCCTGCCGCGCGCACCGAGATCAGTGCCTCGCCACGGCCTGGTGGCCGCAGATCCGGCAGCGACAGCTCCCGCACCTCGCCACCGAACCGCTCGATTCCGGCCACCCTCATGAAGCCTCCGGCATGCGTTCAGGCTACCCCAGCGTGATTGGGTTGGCGGATCTCTCGAGAACGGTTCAAATACCGTCCGGCAAGGCGACGAAAGGCCGATGGTTGCGCCTACGGACAGACCTTTGGAATCCGGGATACCAGGGTGATACGGATCCCGTTCTAAACCTGTCTTGGAGCCGAGCTGATCCCTGTCTCCCCGATTTCAGAAGAGGTGGGGCGGCGGCGCCGGCGGCGCGGGTGGCAACGGGTCCGGTTTCGGCGCCCCCGCCGGCGTCGCCGGTGCGGCGGCCGACTACCACTGAAGACCACGCGAGGTTGTCGGCGCCTCGGTGGCGGCTGCCTGCCTAACGGGTATGAGAAGGGTTGTGGACCATCTGACCAACGCCCTGCGCCTCCATTTGGCGCTGGTTTTCGCGCTTGCTGCTTTCTTCGCCGCAATCGCGGCGACCCAGGTGCCGCCAGCTTCCGGCGCAACTGTGCCGCGGGTCACGCTTTCGGTTCCCTCCCGAGTCACCCAGGGGGCGACCGCAACGGCCAGGGGGAAGGTCCTGCCGCCGCTGCGCGGTCGGGTCCTGCTCCAGGTGAGGAAGGACCGGGTCTGGCGGGTCCTGGCAGCGGGGAAAGTTCGACGGGGCAGGTTCCGCATCTCCTTTGCCTTCCAGGGTTCGAGCCCGTCCGCGCTGCGGTTGCGGGCCACTCTTGCTCGCGGGCGGCACTCGATCGCCAGCTCGCCGGTGCGCACGGTCCAACTACGGCCCATCCCTGTCGCGGCCGAACCCGCTCCCGGTGCTCCGAGCGCGCCCAGCCTCGCGCCGCGGCCCGCCGCCGCCAGCCCGCCGCCGCTCCCGGACGAATCGCCTGGCGGCGAAGAACCGAGCGGCGGAGAAGAATTGGGGGGTGGGGACGAAGAACCGAGCGAACCGCCCCCGCCGCCCCCGCCGCCGGGTAACGCTTACTGGGGCGCCTGGATCGGTTCCCAGCTGACGGGCGGAGCCGCGCCGTGGGACATGAGTGCGGTCTCGGAATTCGAACGGATGGTGGGGAAGCCGCTCTCGCTGATCGAGTTCAGCTCCCCCTTCGCCGACTGCTCGAAGTCGCCGTGCACCTACTTCAGCTTCCCCTGGGATCCGTTCAATGCGATCCGCGCCTACGGAGCGATCCCGTTCTTCAGCTGGGGCTCGCAGTCGATTCCGGGCAGCGCGACCCAGCCGGACTTCCAGCTCGCCGACATCCTCGCCGGCACCTACGACAGCTACATCCGCACCTGGGCCACCCGTGCGGCCGAATGGGGACATCCGTTCTTCCTCCGCTTCGACTGGGAGATGAACGGCGGATGGTTCCCCTGGGGCGAAGGCACCAACGGCAACCAGGCCGGCGAATTCATCGCCGCCTGGCGCCACGTGCACGACATCTTCACTTCGGTCGGGGCTACCAACGCGACCTGGGTCTGGTGCCCATACGCCAACCGCATCAACCACTACGCGTCCCTCTATCCCGGCGATTCCTACGTCGACTGGACCTGCCTCGACAGTTACAACTGGGGCACCAATCCCGCCGCGCCGTACGGCTGGGTTACGTTCGACAGCGCCTTCGGGCCCGCCTACGCCAAGCTCACCGAAACGGTTGCGCCCGCAAAGCCGGTGGCGATCGCCGAGACGGCCTCGAGCGAGTACGGAGGCTCGAAGGCGGGCTGGATCGAAGAAATGTTCGAAGCGCTGCCGACCAGTTACCCGAAGATCCGCGGTCTCATCTGGTTCGAGAACGTCAGCAACGGCATGGACTGGCCCATCGAGACCTCCGAATCGGCGGTGAACGCGTTCTCGCTCGGGATCGGCGACAACCGTTACCTCGGCAACGTCTTCGGCGGGATCAGCGCCAGTCCGATCCCGGCTCCGTGACGAAAGTGTGTGAACGCCCGAACGGCTACGGCATCGCCTTGGTGCTTTCGACCAGGAACTCGGCGAGCTGGTGGACTTCGGCTTTGGAGAGGGATTGGCCGTAGGTCTGCGGCATCACGTTCGGCGGATAGCCTTCGACCACCTCCTCGTTCGGGTGGACGATCATTTCTTCGATGCCCGCAGTGTCGTCGTCGGGGGCGAGGGATTCGTTCAGGTCGGGACCGGTGGTGCCGGTCGATCCGGCGGCGGAGAGGGTGTGGCAGCCGCCGCAGCCGATGCCGGTGAAGAGCTGTGCGCCTGAACCACCTCCGGATTCGCCTTCGTTCGCAGCTTCCCCGGTAGTTTCCGCGGCGGCGGTTTCTTCGCCTCCCCCCGCGGCGGACACGTAGACCGTTTCCTTCCCCGGCGAAGCGCCGAGATCGCCGATCAGCAGCCCCGCCGCGAAGGCGAGAACCGCCACGATGATGAATGCCGAAGTTTCGATCAGAGTGCGTTTCATCGAATCGGGAGGCAACCTAGATGGCCGGGTAGGGCCGAGCATCGGTAGAACGCCACATAGGAGCTTCGGCCTCCGTAGGCTCCTTCCAGTGTGGCTCCGGCGCGAGATTCGGCTGGCGGCGCGAGAGCGCGGCTTCCATCTCGTCACCCGCGAGGTGGAGGAGGCGCTGCCCGAGCTGAGCGGGATCTCGATCGGCCTGCTCCACCTGCTGATCCAGCACACCTCGGCTTCGCTCGCCCTCAACGAGAACGCCGCGCCCGAGGTGCGGCGCGACTTCGAGACCTGGTTCGACCAGGCGGTCCCCGAACGGGCGCCCTACTGGACCCACACGCTGGAGGGTGACGACGACATGCCGGCGCACGTCAAGGCCGCCCTGCTCGGCCCCTCGCTGACGCTGCCGATCGACGGTGGCCGCCTCGCGCTCGGCACCTGGCAGGGCATCTACCTCTGCGAGCACCGCGACCATGGTGGCCCGCGAACGCTCCTCGCCACCGCCTGGGGCGAGAAGGAGGCCTAGGGGAGGGACATACCGCTGGACGAGACAGCCGGCGGCAAACGGGTAGAGGAACCCCGTGGCCGCGATCGGCACCGGGGAGCTGCTGAAGGACCGCTACCGGCTCGAGCGCACGCTCGGGCGCGGAGGGATGGCCGCTGTCTGGCTCGGCCACGACGAAGTGCTCGACCGCCCGGTGGCGGTCAAGGTCCTCTCTGACACCATCGCCGGCGACCCCGGCTTCGTCGCCCGCTTCAGGCGGGAGGCGCGGATGGCGGCTTCGCTCTCGCATCCGAACCTGGTCGGCGTCTACGACTACTCCGAAGAGGGCGAACGCCCTTACCTGGTGATGCAGTTCGTCCCTGGCGAGAACCTCGCCCAGCGGCAGGAGCGAGAGGAGAGGATCGACTGCGACAAGCTCGCCCGCGAACTGCTCGACGCGCTCGACCACATCCACTCGGTCGGGATTCTGCACCGCGACGTCAAGCCGGCGAACCTGATCGTCGAACCCGGCGGCACCGCGAAGCTGATCGACTTCGGCATCGCCCTGCCGCGCGACGCCACCGCCCTCACCAGCACCGGCTTGGTCCTCGGCACCGAGCGCTACGCGGCGCCGGAGGTGATGGAGGGCAAGCCGGCGACCGAGCGCTCCGACCTCTTCTCCGCGGGCGTCGTCCTCCGCTCCTGCGAGGGGCCCTGCTCGCCCGAGCTGCGCGCGCTGATCGAGTGGCTGACGAGCCCCGACCCCCGCGACCGGCCGAGCTCGGCGCGGCAGGCGCTGGACCGCCTCGGTCGCTCCGACGGCTACGGGGAGCCGACCCGCGCCTTCGCGCCGATCCCTCCCAGCGCCCCGCCCCCGCCCCGCCGCGGCCGCTTCGCCGCCCTGGCCACGATCCTCGGCCTGCTCGCGGCGGCGGTCGCGGTCGCGGTGGTGGTGCTGAGCGGGGGCGACGGTCACCGGGGCGGCAGGGGGGCGGCCCATCAGGGCGAGCAGGGCAAGGCCCGGCAGAGCCCCGTATCCAGCCACTCGCCGGCAGAAAGCACGGAAGCGGCTACGGCGGCACCGGCATCGGCGGCGGAAGCCGACCCCGCCCGGGGCGCCGAGCTGAACGAACAGGGCTACGCGCTGATCCAGTCCGGCGAATACGAAGCGGCGGTCCCGGTGCTGGAAGAAGCGGTCGCCTCCTTCCCGGCGGGGAGCGAAGACATCGACTATGCCTACGCGCTGTTCAACCTCGGCAGCGCCCTGCGCCAGAGCGGACGTCCCGACGAGGCGATCCCGGTCCTCGAACAGCGGCTCGAGATACCGAACCAGACCGCGACGGTCGAAGCGGAGCTGGAAGCCGCCCGCAGCGAAGCGGGAGGCGCCGGGGGAGAAGCGGGGGAAGAAGGCGATTAGGCGCGGCCGAGGGCCTTGCAGAGCCGCCCGACCGCCTCTTCGACCAGCGCCGGCGAGGTTCCGACGTTGAGACGGGCGAAGCCGGCTCCCTGCGGGCCGAACTGCGGCCCGGGGCTGAGGGCGAGGCGGCCGCGTTCGAGGACCGGCTGGGCGGGGTCGGGGCCGAGGCCTAGCCCGCGGAAATCGAGCCAGGCGAGGTAGCCGGCCCGCGGCTGCCGGTAGCCGACCTCGGGCAGCTTTGCCTCCAGCAGCTGCGCCAGCAGCATCCGGTTGTGGTCGAGCACCGTGAGGACCCGGTCGAGCCAGTCGCCGCCGTCGCGGAAGGCGGCGATCGAGCCGATCGCGCCGAGGTGCCCGCAGTGGGTGGCGCCGACCGGCAGGCCGGCGATCAGCTCTGCCGCCTCTTCCGAGGCGACGACGATCTCGGCGCACCCCAGGCCGGCGAGGTTGAAGGACTTGGACGCCGACCAGAAGGCGATTCCCCGCTGCCGCGCGGCCTCCGAGACGCTGAGGAAGGGCACGTGCTCCGACCCTGGCAGGGTCAGGGGCGCATGAATCTCGTCGGCCAGGACCCAGGCGCCGTGGCGCCGGGCGCAGTCGGCGATCGCCTCCAGCTCCTGCCGTGAGGGCACGCTGCCAAGCGGGTTGTGGGGGCTGCAGAGGATCAGCGCGACGGCGCCGGCGGCGAAGGCGCGCTCGATGCCCTCGACGTCGAGGGCGCTCCCCTCCGCGAGCGGCACTTCCACCAGCTCGCAGCCGGCGTCCTCGACCAGGGCGAAGAAGGGGTGGTAGACCGGCGTGTTGAGGACCACCCGCTCGCCCGGACCCCCAATCCTCCCCAGGACCGCGGCGATCGCGCCGACGACGTCGGAGCTGGGGGAGACCAGCGCCGGATCGACCTGCCAGCCGTGCCGGCCGGCGGCGAACTCGGCGAACGCCTCGCCCAGCTCCAGCGGGTTCGCGTAGCCGCTGTCGTCCAGCTCCACCGCCTCCGCCAGCGCCAGCTTCACCGGCGGCGCCAGCGGGAAGTCCATCTCCGCCACCCAGGCGGGCAGCACGTCGGCCCCGTACCGGCTCCACTTGGCGCTGCGGCGGCGGCGCAGGCGCTCCAGCGGCAGCTCGGTCAGGCTGGGGTCGAGGCGCGGCGGCACCCGCGAACTCTCCCATGCGTGCCCACTTGGAGCAGAAGTGCCCCTTTCCATGAGGGGCTGCCTATGCGAACATACGTTCGTGTTCGCTAGAGCGAGAGACCGCCCCCTTGAACCGGGTCCTTGCCTGCGACACCGCCGGTACACGAGGGGTACCGCGAAACGGCCGGTCGCGCGCCGAGACGGAGGCGGGTTGCGCCCACCTCTATGGACGCGGGGGCGGGAGGCAAATTCCCTTCCGTAGACGATGCCGCGCCGGGAGGAACCTCAGATCGGGCTGGCGCAGGCCATTCGGCGACTGCGCAGGGAGTCCCGGCTCAGCCAGGAAGCGCTCGGCCTGCGCGCCGACATCCATCCGACCTGGGTCTCGCACATCGAGTCGGGCCGGATCAACCCAACCTGGGGAAACGTGCGGCGGCTGGCGATCGGCCTCGAAGTGCCGCTTCCGGAGCTTGCCGCCCTGGCCGAGGAGCTGGAGCGGCAGTTCGGAACTGCCCCCCAGCCAGGGCAGGGTGCTGGGGGGCAGTAGGTCCACACTTGGGGTGGATGTGCCTAACTCTAATACTCATACATTCGTAAAGTATTTCTGCCTCCGGCCCGCCGGCTTTCGGGCGCATTTCCAGGCAAATGATCAAAAGATTTGACGTGCGCAGGGATCGACGTTATGCTGCCGCCTCGCTTGAGCATTCAGGGATTTGCTCGAGGCAGGGATCGACATAGCTAGCACCCGTGCCTTAATCGGTTAAAGGGTCGGCGTTGTAAGCCGAAGATCCGGGTTCGAGCCCCGGCGGGTGCATTTCGAACAACGCAATTCGAAGGCAACGAGTTCGGAATCACGGCTATGGGCAAGAACATCTTCAGCAGGTTCGAAGAAGTCGCCGCAGGGGAGGGCGGAAGGGCGCTGTGGGCGGCGCGGGCCCCGTACCGCCCCGAGCCGGACTTCGACCTGATGCTGATTCCGAGGCTGCCCAGAGGGGCGGATTGGCGGGAGGACACGGCGGCGCGGGAGGCGCTCGACCGGATCGAGGCAGAGCCGTGGGTCGCCTCGCTTTCGCGGGAAGGGGACCAGGTCACCGTCCGCATCGCGGACGAGTGGATCGAAAGCGAGGGCGAGGCGATCCGGTCCGGCTCCGGGGGCGAGGGCGAGTACGCCGAGATGGCCGCGGGCAACCGCTACGCGGTCTACTTCTGGGGCGCCAACACGACCAAGGCGCTGCACATCGGCCACCTCCGCAACCTCGCGGTCGGCGCCGCGATCGCCGGGGCGCTGAAGCAGGCCGGCGCCGAGGTCGAGAACCGCAGCCTGATCTGCGACGTCGGCCGCAGCATGGGCGAGGCGATGGCGGGCGTCGCCACCCGCGCCGGCGAGGACGCCGGCCCCGACGCCAACCAGAAGAGCGACCACTTCGTCGGCTTCTGCTACGCCGACTACGTCACCGCCAGCCGCAACGGCGGCTTCGGCGACGACGGCGCCGAGGACTCGGTCGCCCGCGAGTCCACCCAGTACGACGACAAGGCCGACGAGCTGATGATGCGCGTCCTCGGCGGCGACCAGAAGGCGCTGGAACTGTGGTCGCGGACCCGCTCCTGGGTCGTCTCCGGCCAGCGCAAGACGCTCGCCAGCCTCGGCATCGCCTTCGACAAGGTGATCTACGAGTCCGACTACCTGCCCGAGGTCGCCGAGTTCATGAACAAGGGGCTGGCCGAGGGCACGCTGACCAAACGCTGGGGCGACGACATGGTCATGTACGAGACCGAACGCGAGGAGCTGGAAGAGATGCCGCTGGTCCGTTCCGACGGCCTCCCAACCCAGCACATGCGGGCGCTCGCCTACTGGGCCGCCGCCGACGAACTCGACGACGTGATCTCGATGCAGGTCTGCGGCAACGAGTGGGTCGCCCACGTCACCTGCCGCCGCAAGCTGATCGACGAGCTCGGCCTGCAGAACGGCAACGGCAACGGCTCCGCCCGCGGGGGAGGGCCGCCGACCTACGACATCTTCCACGGCATGGTCGCCCGCGAGAACGAATCGATCAGCTCCTCGAAGAAAGGGGCGCTGCTGATCGACGAGCTGGTCGAGTGGCTGGAGGAGGAGCTCGAGCAGAACCCGGAGCTGGCGGCGGAGATGGAGCGCCACCCGCACCCCGAAACGGTGCCGGCGCAGGTCGCGCTCGGCTACTTCCTGCTGCAGCCGACGACCAAGCAGGTCAGGTTCGACAAGGAGAAGTTGCTGGTGGAGGGCAAGGGAAGCCTCGGCTGGGACCTGGCGCGCGCCCAGGCCCACCACGCGGCCGGGGAGCTGCGGGGGGAGCGCCCGGCGGACGATCCCGATTACCGCTTCGCGGTTGTCCAGGCACAGCACTACCCGGTGCACCTGCGCAGCGCCGTCGAGGAGTTCGACGTCGCGCCGCTCTCCAAGTACCTCTCTCACTTCGCGCGCTGGTATCGGGAAGACGAGCGGGCACCGGAGGTCGAGGCGGTCGTGCAGCCGGTGCTCGCGCAGGGCCTGCGGGGCCTGGGACTAGAGGGAGCCTGACGTGAAAACGCTGCTGGTCGACAACCACGACTCCTATTCCTTCAACGTGTTCCACCTGCTGGCCGCGGCCTCGGGGGAGGAACCGATGGTGGTCAACAACGACGCCGTCAGCTGGCGCGTGCTGACAAGGATGGACTTCGACGCGATCGTGCTCTCGCCCGGCCCAGGCCACCCCTCGCGCTGGCACGACTTCGGCGTCTGCCGCGACATCCTCCGCTACAGCGAAACGCCGGTCTTCGGCATCTGCCTCGGCCACCAGGGGATCGGCAACCTGCTGCAGGGCGCGGTCGACCGGGCGCCGATGGCGATGCACGGCCGCCTCAGCCGGGTCATGCACGAAGGCAAGGGCCTGTTCAGCGGCGTGCCGCAGGGCTTCTCGGTCGTCCGCTACCACTCACTGGCGATCACCAGCCCGCCCGGCCCGGAAGGCCACGTCGTCGCCTGGGCCGACGACGGCGTCGTGATGGGCGTCGAGCACACCAGGCGGCCGATCTGGGGCGTCCAGTTCCACCCCGAGTCGATCTCGACCGAGTACGGGCTGACGATCGCCCGGAACTTCTTCGAGATGGCGGCCCGGCACCGTCGTCCCGGCGAGCGGCCCGCCGGCCGGGGGACGATCGTCCCCCGCAGCGGCCGGCCCGCTCCGGCGCCGCCGGCCGAAACGGAGGCCGGCGAGCTGGAGCTGCGGATGCGCGAGATCGAGGGGGAGGCGCCGACCGAGTACGTCTACGAACGGCTCTTCGCCGAGGCCGAGACCTCGTTCTGGCTCGACAGCGCCGACGCCCCGACCTGGCTCGCCCAGTGCTCCTATATGGGCACCACCGCCGGGGCCGATCGCTGCGTCGCCTCCTACGACGTCGACAGCGGCGAGATCGCGCTCGAACGCGGCGGCGTCGAGACGACCGAGCACAAGTCGATCTTCGACTTCCTCGACCGCGAGCTGAAGCGGATCGCGGTGGAGCCGCCGGAGGGGATCGACCGCGGCCTCCTCGGCGGCTACGTCGGCTACCTCGGCTACGAGCTGAAGGCCGACTGCGGCTCACCCAACGTCCACAGCTCCGACATGCCCGACGCGGCGATGATGCTCGCCAACCGCATCGTCGCCGTCGACCACACCAGGGACAAGACCTACGTCTTCGCCCTCTGCCACGGCGAGGACCCGGAGGCCGAGCTCTGGCTCGAGGCGACGCGGGACCTGATCGAGCAGGCGATCGCCGATCCGCCCGCCGAGCGGCCTTTGGCGCCGCCGAGCGACCCCGGCGGCCACGTCAGCTTCCGGTCCGGCCGCGGCCGCGATCGCTACCTCGCCGACATCGTCTCCTCGCAGGAGGAACTGCTGGCCGGCGAGTCCTACGAGGTCTGCCTCACCGACCAGTTCTCGACCGACGCGAGCCCGGAGCCGTTCGACCTCTACCGGCAGCTGCGGCGCAGCAACCCTTCGCCCTTCGCCGCCTTCCTGCGCTTCGGCGAGTACGCGGTCGTCAGCTCCTCGCCCGAGCGCTTCATCTCGGTCGACCGCGAGCGCCAGGTGATGGCGCGGCCGATCAAGGGGACGATCTCGCGCGTCGCCGACCCGGCCGACGACGAGGCGCGGCGGCGCGAGCTGGCCGAGGACGAAAAGACCTACGCCGAGCACCTGATGATCGTCGACCTGCTCCGCAACGACCTCGGCGTCGTCTGCGACGTCGAATCGGTCGAGGTGCCGGACCTGATGGTGATCGAGCCCTACGCGACCGTCCATCAGATGGTCTCGACGATCGTCGGCCGCCTCGCCGCGGACCGCAGCCCGGTCGAATGCGTCCGCTCCTGCTTCCCCGGGGGCTCGATGACCGGCGCCCCGAAGGAGCGGACGATGGAGATCATCGACGACCTCGAGGCCGAGGCGCGCGGCGTCTATTCGGGCTCGATCGGCTACTTCGGCGCCGACGGCCACACCGACCTCAACATCGTCATCCGCACGATCGTGATGCGGCCGGGAAGGACGACGATCGGCGCCGGCGGCGCGATCGTCATGCAGTCGGACCCGGAGGAGGAGTTCGACGAGATCCTGCTGAAGGCGCGCGCCCCGATGGCGGCGATCGCGCGCACCGTCACCGGCAGCGACGGCGCCGACGCCTGGAGCGTCGAGCTCGAGCCCGCTGCCCGCCACGCGGAGGCCGCGTGACCGATCAGGTGGCGACCCGATCCACCGTCCGCGCGGCGAGCGCCGGGGACGTCGAGGGGGCAGCGGCCGCGGTCGAAGCCCTGCTCGTCGAGCTCGGCGGCCGCAAGCCCGGGCGCGCCGACCTCGAAGCCGAGGTGCGGGCGCTTCTCGCCGACACCGCAGGGGGGTCGGTGCTGGTCGCCGAGGCCGACGGCAGGCTCGTCGGCGTCCTCAGCGCCAGCTGGCAGCGGGCGATACACGTTCCCGGCGTCTACGCGACGATCCAGGACCTCTGGGTCGATGAGGCCTGGCGCAGTCGCGGCGTCGGAGCGGAACTGGTCGAGGCGATCGCGTCCCAGGCGCGGAGTCGCGGCGTCAGCCGGCTCGAGGTCGGCCTGCCGCGCGAGACCTTCGCGGCGATCGCTTCGACCGAGTCCTTCTACAAGCGCAACGGCTTCGAGCACCTCGGGCCGCGGATGCGGAGGCTCCTGTGAGCCGCGAACTCGTCATGGTCGAGCAGCGGCAGGGGCGCGACGACGATGCCTTCTGGGTGCGGGAAGGCGACCGCCGGATCTCGGGCCGGGACGACAACCGCCGCCTGGTCGAGCTGCGCGCCGGGCTGGTCCGGCACTCGCGGGTGCGGCCGGTCGCCGCCGACGTGCCCGACGAGGAGGTCGAGCGGACGCTGGCGGCGCTGCACGAGGCTGCCTACCTGGAGGCGCTGGAGGAACTGCGCGGCGCCGAGCCGGTGGTGATGCCGGAGTTCGCCCCGCCGGGGCTGGAGCCCGACATCCCGGTCAACGCCAACCTCGTCGCCGCCGCCCGCGAGGGGATCCGGACCGCGATCACCGCCGCCGAGCGGCTCCTCGAGGGGGCTGAGTTCACCTACGCGGTCTGCCGGCCGCCCGGGCACCACGCGGGTCCCGCCTTCCACGCCGGCTATTGCTACCTCAACAACGCCGCCGCGGCGGTGCGCCGCATCTGCGACGGCGGCGTCAAGCCGGTCGGGATCGTCGACCTCGACCTCCACTACCCGAACGGGACCTCGGCCCTGGTCGAGCGGATGGGCCCTGAAGCCGCCCTGCACTCGCTGCACGCGGCGCCGGTGACCAACCTGCCGCCCGGAACGCGGCTGCCGCGGATCGCCGGCGAACGCGCCGTCGCCTTCGCCGAGGGACCCGACGAAGCCACCTACCTGCGAGAGGTCGCCGCCTCGGTGCACGACCTGGCCGAGGTTGCCCGGGCGCTGGTCGTCTCGCTCGGCTTCGACACGGTCGCCGGCGACCCCCACGGCGGCTGGAGCTTCCGGCCCGAGATCTTCACCGAGGTCGGCAGCATCCTCGCCCAGCCCGGCCTGCCGGTCTGCGTGATCCAGGAGGGCGGTTACGCGCTCGAGGAGCTCGCCGCCTGCAGCCACGCCTTCGCCACCGGCCTGCTCGGTGGGGAGGGACGATGAGCGCCGGCGGGCTCGAGCCCTTCCGCAACCGTCTCGACGAGATCGACGAGGCGATCGCCAGGCTGCTCGGCGAGCGGCTCGACGTCTGCCGCGAGGTCGCCGTCTACAAGCACGAGCACGCGATCCCGATGATGCAGCCCGACCGGGTGAAGCTGGTGCGCGAGCGCTACCTCGCCCGCGGCGCCGAGGTCGGCCTGCCGGAGGAGTTCAGCTCCGACCTCTTCGAGCTCCTGATCGCCACCACCTGCCGGCTCGAGGACGAGCTGATGGACGAGCTGGCGGCCGGGAGCGGGAGGGACGCCGCATGAGCGCGCTGCCGCCCGGGCCGCGGCTGCCGCGGGCGCTGCAGGCCGTCGGCTGGACCCAGCGGCCGATGCCGTTCCTCGAGCGCTGCCACCGTCGCTACGGCGACGTCTTCACGCTCCGGATCCGCCACTACGGCGACTGGGTGCTGCTCGCCGACCCCAACGACGTCAAAAGGGTCTTCACCGCCGGCCGCGCGGTCGGCGTCGACACCGCCAACCCGCTGCTGGGGCCGCTGCTCGGCCCGCGCTCGGTGATGCTGCTGGAAGAACCCGAGCACATGACCCGCCGCAAGCTGATGCTGCCCTCCTTCCACGGCCAGGCGGTGCAGGCCGACGCCGAGATGATGGCCCAGGTGGCGCGGCAGGAGATCGCCCGCTGGCCGGTCGGCGAGCCCTTTGCGCTGTGGCCGCGGATGCAGGACATCACCCTCGACGTCGTCATGCGGGCCGTCTTCGGGCCCGCCTCGGAAGCCCCGCGCCTGCAGCCGCTGCGCGAGAGCCTGCGCACGCTCACCACCTGGATGAACGAGCCGCGCAACCTGGCGAGGCTCGCCCTCCTCGGACCCGGCTGGGTGACCCGCAGCCGCGGCTACCGCGAGGCGATGGGGGCGGTCGAGGCCGAGGTGATGGCGGAGGTGCGGCGGCGCCGCGAAGAACCCGAAGGCGGGGAGCCGGGCGTCGTCTCGATGCTGGTCCGCGCCCGCTACGAGGACGGCTCGCCGCTGAGCGAGCGCGACCTGCGCGACGAACTGGTGACGCTGCTCTCCGACGGCCCGACCTCGAGCACGCTCGCCTGGACCTTCGAGCGGCTGCTGCGCCACCCCGACAAGCTGGAGAAGCTGCGCGACGACATCCTCGGCGGCGACGGCGGCTACCTGGACGCGGTGGTGAAGGAGACGCTGCGGCTGCGGCCGCCGGTCCCGGTCGTCGTCCGCAACCTGCTGGAGCCGATGACGCTGGGCGGCTACGAGCTGCCGGCGGGGACGACGGTGGCGCCCTGCATCCACCTGATCCACCGCGACGAGCGCTGGTACGAGCAGCCGCACCGCTTCCTGCCCGAGCGCTTCGTCGGCAGGCAGCCCGGGACCTACACCTGGATCCCGTTCGGCGGTGGCGTTCGCCGCTGCCTCGCCGCCAGCTATGCCGAAATGGAGATGAAGCGGGTGCTGCGGATCGTGCTCGAGACCACCGAGCTGCGCCCGGTCGAGGACAGCGGCGAGCGGGCGCGCAAAAGCGCGATCTCCTTCAGCCCCGACCAGAAGGGCATGGTGATCGCCGAACCGAGGGAAGCCGAGCCGGCCGGGGCGCCCGCCCTGGCGCCCGTCTAGGAGGCGAAGATGAGCGAGAGCGACATCCTCATCGTCGGCGCCGGAGCCAAGGCCGCGGCGATCGCCGCCAAGGTGCATGTGATCAACAGCCTCGGTCTGGCGGAGATCTCGATGACGGCGATCGAGAAAACCGAGCCCGCCGCGTCCTGGCTGGGGCGCAACGGGATGACCTCGGGCGAGGAGCCGCTGGCGATCCCGCCGATCAAGGACATCGGCTTCCCGTACCAGAGCTCGCGACAGTTCGGCGAGATCGGCGACGAGATCGACGCCGCGCTGCTGCCCTTCAGCTGGCAGCGCTTCGCCATGGAACGGCACGAATACGCCACCTGGGTCAACTCCGGCTCGCCCTCGGTGATGCACCGCGACTACGGCACCTATCTCGGCTGGGTGCTGGAACGGGCGACCGAGGGGGTGCGCATCTACGACGGGCGGGTGACCGAGGTCTCGCTCGCCGCGGAGCGTGATCTCTGGCAGGTCGAGGTCGCCGAGCGCGGCCGCCCCGAGGACCCCGAGCGACACCTCGGCCGTAACCTCGTCCTCACCGGCCCCGGGGTGCACCGCCACTTCCCGCACGACCCCGACGTCGAGTCGCGGGTCTTCCACTGCGACAGCCGCCGCGAGGAATTCGTCCGGGTGCCGGAGGACGAGGAGGTCGAGATCGCGATCGTCGGGGGAGGGGAGAGCGCCCTCAGCGCCCTCGTCTTCCTCCGCGACCTGCGGCCCCAGGCCCGGCTGACGATCTACACGCCGACGCTGCCGCTGAGCCGCGGCGAGAGCTTCCTCGAGAACCGGGTCTTCGCCGACCCCGACAACGTCGGCTGGGAACACCTCGACCTGGAGACCCGGCGCGACTTCGTCAAGCACTGCGACCGCGGCGTCTTCGACCAGACGGTCCTGGCGCGGATCGCCGACGACGATCACCTCTCCTTCGTCACCGGCCGCGCCGTCCACGTCTCCCTCGGTGAGGACGGCGAAGGCGCCCGCCTCGAATTCGAGAGCCCCGCGGCGGGCATCTGCTCGCAGGTCTACGACTTCGTCGTCAACTGCACCGGCTTCGACCTGCTGCGGCAGCTGCGCGGCCTCTTCCCCGACGCCGTCCGCGACGAGGTCGAAGAACAGTGCGGCCCGCTCTGGGACCGCCCGCCGAAAACCGAGGTGCCGATCGGGCGGGCGCTGGAGCTGAAGGACGTCCATCCCCGCCTCCACATCCCCGGCCTCGGCGGTCTCAGCCAGGGGCCGGGCTTCGCCAACCTCGGCAGCCTCGGCCTCCTCGCCAACCGAGTCCTGCAGCCGCTCTTGAACGAACTGGATCCTGCTTTTGCAGGGATTTCTGAAACGATAGAAGACAAGTCCTTATTACTCGATTAGGGAGAGGAGACGGGATGTCGATGTTGGTCAAACGGAAGGGGTTGCCGCTGCTTGCGGCGGCGCTGATGATTGCGGCGCTAGTCGCGGGATGCGGATCCTCCGCCTCATCTTCCTCGAGCACCGCCGAACTCAGCGGCGACGCCTGGCCGGGCATCGACCAGGCCAGCACCAGGGAAGCCCAGGGCGAAATCAAGCGCGCCGACGTCTCCGAACTCGAAGAAGCGTGGAGTCTGCCCTCGCAAGCGCAGAGCACCTACGGCGCCTACGCCGCCAGCCCGGTGATCAGCAACGGCGTCATCTACATGCAGGACCTCGAATCGACCGTGCAGGCGATCAGCCTCGAAAGCGGCGACGTCCTCTGGACCTTCAGGTCCGAATCGGCGACGCAGGGTCCGAACGGGGTGGTCGTCGGCGACGGCAAGGTCTTCGGCGCGACTTCCTTCGAAGTCTTTGCGCTCGACCAGGAAACCGGCAAGAAGCTGTGGTCGGTTCCGGTCGCCGAACCGCCGCTGGCGATCGACATGGCCCCCGGCTACCAAAACGGCCTCGTCTACGTCTCGACCGTGCCGGTCAACGTCAGCTCCGAATACCAGGGCGGGGGCGTCGGCACGCTCTGGGCGCTCGACGCCAAGACCGGCAAGAGAGTCTGGCACTTCGACACCGTTCCCAAGAGCCTCTGGGGCGACAAGAAGCTCAATTCCGGCGGCGGCCTTTGGTACCCGCCCTCGTTCGACGGCAAGGGATCGATGTACTTCGGGACCGGCAACCCGGTGCCCTACCCGGGGACCGCGAGCAAGCCATGGGGCGCGAGCCGTCCCGGCCCCAACCTCTACACCGATTCGATGGTGAAGCTGAACGCGAAGACGGGGAAGATGGACTGGTACTACCAGCAGACCCCGCACGACGTCTACGACTGGGACTTCCAGAACTCGCCGATCCTGACCAGGGCCGGCGGCCGCGAAGTCGCGATCGGCTCGGGGAAGGACGGGATCGTCACCGCGGTCGACGTCGAGACCGGAAAGCCGGTCTGGAGCACCCCGGTCGGCAAGCACAACGGCCACGACCACGACGGGCTGCTGGCGATGCGCGGCGAAAGCTCGAAGATCAAGGGCGGCGAAGTCCTTCCCGGCACCCTCGGCGGCGTGATCGCGCCGCCGGCGGCGAGCAAGACCACCGTCTTCGTGCCGATCGTCAACGCTTCGTTGACCGTTTCTGGCAATCAGGAAATCGGCGGAGCCGGCGGCCTGGAAGGCGGCATGGCGGCGGTCGACGTCAAGACCGGAAAGATCCTGTGGGAACAGGAATACCCCTCGGCCGCCCTCGGCTCGCCGGTGGTGATGAACGACCTCGTCTTCTTCACCACCTTCGACGGGACGGTTCACGCCATCGACCAGAAGAGCGGCGGCGAAGTCTGGTCCGCCTCACTCCCGGCCGGCGCCAACAGCGCCATCACGGCCAGCGGGGACACGCTTGTCGTTCCTGCCGGTCTCGCTAATCAGGAAGGACAGGTCCATTCGCTTGTCGCTTTCCGCCTCGGGGGGTAAGGACCCAGCGGGTTTCAGTCAGCGGCCAGTGCCGGCGCGGCGGGAGCGGGCCCCGCCGCCCGGCGCTTCGGCACGCTGAGGCTGGCCAGGGCCGCCAGCAGGCAGGCGCCGGCGGCGAAGGAGAAGGCGAGCGTGTAGCCGCTCTCGGCCGGCAGGCCGGAGGCGAGGACGGCGCCGGTGATCAGGCTGGCGCCGATCTGGCCGCCGACGGCGCCGCCGAGGGTCCGCATCACCGTGTTCATCCCGGTGGCGACGGCGGTCTGCTCGGGCGGCACCGCCTCGACGATCAGGTTGGCGAGGGCGGCGAAGGCGAGGCCGATCCCGGCGCCCATCAGGGCGGTGGCGACGTAGATGTCGAGCCGCTCGGCGTGGGCGACCGCGAGCAGGGTGAAGGAGGCGGTGGTGAGCAGGCAGCCGGCGATCAGGACAGGGCGCGATCCGACCCGCGTCGCCAGCGAGCCGGCCACCGGCCCCGCCAGCATCATCATCACCGTCGCCGGCAGCAGGAATAGCCCCGCCTGGGTGACGCTGGAGCCGAAGCCGTAGCCGGTGCTCGCCGAGGTCTCGGTGAACTCGGGGATGAGGATGAACGAGCTGTACATGCCGGCGCCGACCAGGAAGGCGGCGGCGTTGACCGTCCAGACGCCGCGGATCCTCATCATCGCCATGTCGACCAGCGGCTCGCGGCGTCCGGCCTCGACCCTGACCCAGAGGATCAGGACGACCACCGCGGCGGCGAGCAGGCCGATCACCCGGTCATCGCCCCAGCCCCATTCGGAGGACTGGGTGATTCCGAGCAGGAGCAGCACCAGCCAGGCGGAGAGGAGCAGGGCGCCGAGCCAGTCGATCCGCCCCGGGGACTTCACCGGCGACTCGGGCACGAAGAAGATCGTCGCCACGGTGGCGGCGACGATCACGACCAGAGGGAACCAGAACAGCCAGTGATAGTCGAAGGCGTTGATGATCGGGCCGGCGAGGACGATGCCGACGCCGCCGCCGATCCCGAGGATCGCCGAGATCAGGGCGATCCCCTGCGCCGCCCGCTCGCGCGGGAACTCGTCGCGGATGATCCCGAAGGCAAGCGGGAAGATCGCCCCGCCGGCGCCCTGGATCACCCGGGCGAGGATGAGGACCCGGATCGAGTTGGCGAGCGCCGCCAGCAGGGTGCCCGCGCCGAGCACGGCCATCGTCACCACCAGGGTGTGCTCCTTGCCGAACATGTCGCCGAGCCGGCCGACGATCGGGGTCAGGACCGAGGCGCTCAGCAGGTAGCCGGTCAGCAGCCAGGCCGTCGCGGTGGCCGAGCAGTGCAGCTCCCTCTGGATGTCCGGCAGGGCGGGGGCGACGGCGGACTGCAGCAGCGCGTAGGCAGCGCCGGAGATCGCCAGCACCGCGAAGGTGATGCCGTAATGCTGGCGCTGCTCCTCGCCGTTGTTGTCACCGGCCCCTGCCGTCATCGAGTTCCGGCAACGGTAGCGTGCGGGCAATGGCGGCCAAGCGCAGTGCCGGGATCCTCCTCTACCGCTGCGACGGGGGTGAGACGAAGTTCCTGCTCGTCCACCCGGGCGGGCCCTTCTGGGCGAAGAAGGACGCCGGCGCCTGGTCGATCCCGAAGGGCCGGATCGAGGGCGAGGAAGAACCGCGCGCCTGCGCGATCCGCGAGCTCGAAGAGGAGCTGGGGCCGGCGCCACGGCTCGACTCCGCGCAGCTGATCGAGCTCGGCGCGATCAAGCAGCGGGCGGGCAAGGTGGTCGAAGCCTGGGCGGCAGAGGCCGAGTTCGACCCCGCCGACCTCGCCAGCAACACCTTCACGATGGAGTGGCCGCCGCGCAGCGGCCGCGAGCAGGAGTTCCCCGAGGTCGACCGGGCCGAATGGTTCGACCTCGAGGCCGCCAGGAAGAAGATCCTCCCCGCCCAGGCCGAGCTGCTCGACCGCCTGCTAGAGCGGCTTTGAGAACGGACGGCGCCGCCTTATAGTCGGCCGGCGATGGAAAACGGCTCCGACCCGCGGTCGCAGGCAGCCCAGGACCCGACCCGGAACGGCGCCCTGCCGCTCTCGGCGCGGCTGCTTGGCGTCGGGGTGAGGGGCGCGCGCACCGTCACCAAAGTCGCCGGCATCGACCGCGCGGTGGAAGTGGCCGCGGAGGAGGCGATCGTCGCGGCGGTCGAAAGCAAGGCGGTCGAGCGGGCGATGGTCCGCGTGCTGAAGGGACCGGTGATCGAAGAGGCCGTCGAGGGGGCACTCGAGAGCGAGGCGGTCAAGCGGGCCCTGCTGGAGGCGATGGACAGCGAGCTGGTCGACGAGGTCTGGCGCCGCCTGCTGGCGAGCGACGAGGCGCAGCAGCTGGTCGAGCGGATCGCCGGGGCGCCCGAGGTGCGGGCGGCGATCCGCGCCCAGGGGATGGGGTTGCTGGACGACATCGGCCGCACGATCGGCAGCCTCGCGCGGCGGCTCGACGGCCGCTTCGAGCGGATCGCCCGCCGGCTGCTGTTCCGGGCGCCGCGGAGCGAGCCGACCAACCACGCAGGCGCGGTCAGCCGGGCGCTGGCGCTGGTGGTCGACGGCGTTTTCGTCAATCTCGCCTTCACCGCGTTCGCCGCCCTGGTGACGCTGGTCGGCAATGCCTTCGGCGGCAGCGCCGAAGGCGGCTCGGCCTTGGCGATCGCGGTCGGCTCGACCGCCTGGCTGGCCTTCGGCGCGGTCTACCTGCTCTCGTTCTGGTCGCTGGCCGGGCAGACGCCGGGGATGCGCTTCCTCGGTATCCGCCTCAGCGTCGAGCGGCTGCCCCTGCGGCGCAGCGTCAGGCGCCTCGGCGGGCTCGGCCTCGCTGTGATCACCTTTGGCCTCGGATTCCTCGGCATCGTCCTCGGCGCCGAGCGCCGGGCCTGGGACGATCGCCTCTCGGGCGCCGATGTGATCTACGAAGAGCGGCGCCCCGATCCGGCGCCATGGTCCCGGCCCGTCGCGGAGCCGGTCGCTCCTTAGTCAGGAGACGAGCTTCAGGACCTTGAAGGCGCGGTTGCCTTTGGGCGTCTCGACGGAGACGGTCGAGCCGACGCGGGCGTCCATCAGCGCCCGCCCGATCGGCGACTCGGCCGAGAGACGCCCCTCGGCCAGATCGGCCTCGGTCGAGCCGACCAGGGTCCAGGTGTTGGTCTCGCCTTTGGACTCGTCGAGCACCTCGGCGCTGCGGCCGAAGGAGAAGACGTCGCTGTCGATTTCGGAGACCTCGACCACGACCGCGTTGCGCAGCCGCTCCTGCAGCCGTTTGATCCTCGTCTCCAGGTGCGCCTGGTCCTCTTTGGCGATGTGGTAGTCGGCGTTCTCCTTCAGGTCGCCGAGCTCACGCGCGACCTTGATCCGCTCCGCCATCGTCTTCCGCCCCGGCCCTTCCAGCTCGGCCAGCTCGGCTTTCAGCTCTTCGATTCCGGCCTGGGTGATCGGCTCGCCGGACTGATCCTGAGCGCTCATGCGGGGAGCGTCGCAGAAATCAGTCGCCGACGGCCCCGTGCGAGCTGCCTGACCTGGTCCCGCAGTACGGGCGGGCGAGATGGGGCGGGGCGCCACCCGGCAAGAAGACGCCCCACCCCGTCGCCTCTTCAAACGGCGGCAGTTATCGCCGAACCGTTGAAGCTCTTGGCCTGGACCGGGCGCAGGTAGGCGATCTGGCCCTCCCGCAGCTCGAGCCGCTGCAGTTCGGCCCGGGTCAGCTGCGCCCAGACCTCGGTCCCGTCGGAGAGCAGCAGCTCGACCCGGACCTCGAAGCCGAGGGTGACGATCCGCTGCACCAGCCCCTCCTGGGTGCGGTCGTCCGGGTCGAGGACGACTTCCATGTCGTGCGGGCGGACGAAATGCTCGCCCAGCCTGTTGACCTCGCCGACGAAGCTCATGACGAACTCGTTGGCCGGGTGCTCGTAGAGCTCGTCCGCGGTCCCCGACTGCTCGACGCGTCCCTCGTTCATCACCACCAGCTGGCCGGCGACGTCCATCGCCTCCTCCTGGTCGTGGGTGACGAAGATCGTCGTCACCTGCATCTCGTCGTGGAGGTTGCGCAGCCAGGCCCGCAGGTCCTTTCGCACCTTCGCGTCGAGCGCTCCGAACGGCTCGTCGAGCAGCAGCACCTGCGGCTGCACCGCCAGCGCCCGCGCCAGCGCCATCCGCTGCCGCTGGCCACCTGAGAGCTGGGAGGGGTAGCGGTCGGCGAGGCCCGGCAGCTGGACCAGGTCGAGCAGCTCGTGCACGCGCTGGGAGATCTTCCGCTTGTCCCACTTGCGGATCTTCAGCCCGAAGCCGACGTTCTCGTAGACGGTCATGTGCTTGAAGGCGGCGTAGTGCTGGAAGACGAAACCGACTTCCCGCTTCTGCGCCGGGGTGCCGCCGACGTCCTCGCCGTCGATCAGGACCCGGCCGGAGTCGAGCGACTCCAGGCCGGCGATCGCCCGCAGCAGCGTCGACTTGCCCGAGCCGCTCGGCCCGAGCAGGGCGGTCAGCGATCCTGTCGGCACCTCGATCGATACGTCGGCCAGCGCCTGAAAGTCACCGAAGCGCTTGTCGGCTCCCTCGACTGAGATTCCCATCAGGCGTCCTCCTTTCGTTTCAGTAGGTTCATTGCGAGCAGCGTCGCCAGGGCAAGCAGGGCGAGCACGACGGAGGCGCCGAAGGCGCCGGGGAGGTTGAAGTTCTCGTACTGCTTCTCGACGAACAGGGGCAGCGTCTGGGTCTGGCCGGAGATCGAGCCGGAGACGACCGAGACGGCGCCGAACTCGCCGAGCACGCGGGCGGTGGTGAGGACGACGCCGTAGGCGACGCCCCAGCGGATCGCCGGCAGGGTGACGCGCCAGAAGGTCTGCCAGGCGTTGGCGCCGAGGGTCGAGGCGGCCTGCTCCTGCTCGGTACCGATCTCCTGCAGCACCGGGACCGTCTCGCGCACCACGAAGGGCAGCGAGACGAACATGCAGGCGAGCACCATCCCGGGCACCGAGAAGAGGATCTTGATCCCGGCTTCGGCGAGCGCCGGTTCGAACCATCCGGTGGTTCCGTAGAGGAGGAAGAGCGAGAGGCCGATGACGACCGGGGAGATCGCGAAGGGCAGGTTGATCGCCGCGTCGATCAGGAAGTTGCCCCACCACCTGTGGCGGACGAGCAGGATCGCGCAGGCGACCCCGAAGACGGTGTTTAGCGGCACCGCGATCGCGACCGTGAACAGGGTCAGCTTCAGGGCGTGAAGGCCGTCGGGCGAGGCGATCGCGTCGAGCGGCGGCGCGATCCCGTGTTCGAAGGTTTTGTAGAAGATGAAACCGAGCGGGACGAGCAGCAGGAGCAGGACGTAGCCGAGCCCGAGCGCCCGCAGCGTCCAGCGGCCAGGACGGCTACGCGGCTTCATGGTGAGCGCTCCAGCGCTGGATCAGGCTGACGATCGCCAGGCAGCCGAGCGAGCAGAGCAGCAGCACGACCGAGACCGCGGCGGCGCCGGGCTCGTTGCCGGACTCGATCTGCTGGCGGATGAAGACCGAGGAGACCATCGTGTTCGGCAGGCCGCCGGCGAAGAGCAGGACCGAGCCGAACTCGCCGAGCGCCCGCGCGTAGGCGAGGGCGACGCCGGCGCCGAGGCCCGGCAGCAGGTTGGGGAAGATGATGCGGCGGAAGATCGTGAAGCCGCCGGCGCCGAGCGAGGCCGCCGCCTCCTCCATCTCCCGGTCCATCTCCATCAGCAGCGGCTGCACGGCGCGGACGACGAAGGGGAGGGTGACGAACATCAGCGCCACGACGACCGCGGTCGGGGTGCCGGCGAGGTGGATGCCGAAGGGGCTCTTGTCGCCCCAGAGCTCGATCAGGATCAGGCTGGCGACGATCGTCGGCAGCGCGAAGGGGAGGTCGACGACGGCGTTGATGGCCGACTTGCCCGGGAAATCGTCGCGGACCAGGAGCCAGGCGAGGATCGTCCCGAAGAAGGCGTTGATGACCACGACCACCAGCGAGGCGATCAGCGTCAGCTTCAGCGAGCGCAGCGCCTGCGGCTGGGTCACCTGATCCCAGAAGTGGCCGAGCCCGTCGCTCAGCGATTTGTCGGTCAGCGCCGCCAGCGGCAGCAGCACGATCAGGCTCAGGTAGAGCACGACCATGCCGCGGCCGAGGCCGGCGCCGACCCCGGGCAGGCGCAGGCCTGCCCGGGGGGCGCGGGAGCGGGTAAGGGTCCCGGCCTCCATCGATCAGCCCGAGGTCGAGACTCCGAGTTCGTTCTCGATCTTGGCCACCGAGCCGGATTCTTCGTCGAAGAATTCGTCGTTGACCTTGCCCCAACCGCCGAACTTGCCGATCCTGAACAGGTCTTTCGGGGTGGGGAACCGTTTCGGGTCGACCAGCTTCGGGTTGACCGGGCGGTAGCCGTTTTCGGCCCACAGTTCCTGGCCTTCGTCGGACCAGAGGAACTCGAGGAAATCTTCGGCCGCCGGCTCGGTCGCGTCTTTGGTGACCGCGATCGGGGTTTCGATCTGGATCGTCGAGGGCGGAATCACGTATTCGACGTCTTCGCCTTCCTTTTCGGCCTTGATCGCTTCGTTCTCGTAGGTGAGGAGCACGTCGCCCTCGCCCTGCGAGAAGGCGGAGAAGGCGTCGCGGCCGCTGCCCGGCTGGGCGACGGTCTTTTCCAGCACGGTCTTCACCGCTGCCAGTGCCCGGACGGGGGAGTCGCCTTCCTCCAGCGCCGCGCCGTAGACCGCCATGATGTTCCAGCGCGCCGAGCCGGAGCTGAACGGGTTCGGGGTGACGACGCCGACGTCCTTGTCCTCGATGTCCTTGAAGGACTTGATCCCTTCCGGGTTGCCCTTGCGGACGAGGATCACGACGAGCGAGTCGGTGGCGATCCCGTGGTATTTGCCGGCTTCCCAGTTCTTGGCGACGATTTCGCCTTCTTCGACCAGCCGTTCCATGTCCCCGGCCTGGGAGAAGTGGACGACCGATGCGGGCTGGCCCGCGGCGACCGCCCGGCTCTGGTCGCCGGAGGCGCCGAACGAGTTGCTGAAGCTGACGCCGTTTCCAGCCCGGGTCTGCTCGAAGGCGGGCTCGAGGGCTTCGGCGTAGACGGATTCCGGGGTGGAGTAGCCGACCACGTCGAGCTTGCCCCCGCCGGAGCGGGAGCCGGTGTCCGCCCCGGTGGCGTTGTCACCACCGCCGCAACCGGCAGCAAGGACGGTCAAAAGTAGAGCGACGAGTACGAGGGAGGTGGATCGCATCAGTTCCTTTCTAAGTTGAGTGACTTAATCCTCAATTGCCGGTGGCGCGGCACCCTAGCACAAAGTCGATCAGGAAAGTCCACAATCCGAATCTGGGATTTCGAAATCGGCCGGAGCACCCATAGACTGAGCGCGATGGAGGCGTTGCGTACCCCGCAGGAGCGGCTGGAGGGACTCCCGGACTACCCCTGGGAGTCGCGCTACCGCGAGGTCGACGGGCTGCGGCTGGCCCACCTCGACGAGGGTGAAGGGAAGCCGGTCGTCTTCTTCCACGGCGAGCCGACCTGGTCGTTTCTCTGGCGCAAGGTGATCCCGCCGGTACGCGACGCCGGCTACCGCTGCATCGCCCCCGACTACGCCGGCTTCGGCCGGTCCGACAAGCCCACCGACCTCGGCTGGTACACCTACGACCGCCACGTCGAGCTGATCGCGGCGCTGCTCGAGGAACTCGACCTGCGCGACGCGACCGCGGTCGTCCACGACTGGGGCGGTCCGATCGGCCTGCGGCTGGCGGTCGAGCACCCCGACCGCTTCTCCCGCATGGTGATCATGGAGACCGGACCGTTCACCGGGCGCCAGAAGATGAGCGATGCCTGGATCGCGTTCCGCGACTTCGTCCGCGACAACGAGGACATCCCGGTCGGCTTCCTGGTCAAAGGCGGCTGCAAGAACGACCCCGGCGAGGAGGTGATCGCCGCCTACGAAGCGCCCTACCACGAGCCGGCGGCGAAGGCCGGCGCCCGCGCCTTCCCGCTGATCCTGCCGACGACCCCGGATGCGCCGGGCGCCGCCGAGGGCAAACGCGTCGCCGACGCGCTGCGCGAGGACGACCGGCCGGCGCTGGTGCTCTGGGCCGACTCCGACCCGATCCTCCCGTTCTCGGTAGGAGAGCGCGTCTCGAGCGAGCTGAACTTCTCCCCGCCCCGCCCGATCGAGAACGCCTCGCACTTCCTGCAAGAGGACGCCGGTCCCGAGATCGGCGCCATAATCGCGGACTGGCTAGGAACCCTCGACTAGCTCCAGCAGCTGGGCGTGCGTGTGATCCTGCAGTAGCTGCACCCTTCGGGGCGGCTGGTCGTCCTCGACCCAGGTGACGGTTCCCGGCCAGTAGGGGCTGGGCGGGCGGCCGGGGTGGTGGAAGGCGGTGGCGAAGACCCAGCTGCCGGTGTTGTGGAGGCGGCCGCCGCGGGGGAGCGGCCACTCGGCTTCGTCGGGGAGCGGCCCGCCGCGGTGAGAGTGGCCGGTGATCACGTCGACGTCGTCGAGGCCCAGGCGCGTCGCCATCTCCACGCCTGCTTCGACTCCGCTGCGGAAGATCGCCGCCGGGGTCACGTCCGGGTCGAAGCCGGCGCCCAGGAGCTTGTTGAGGCCATGGATCGCCGGCGGGAAAGACGCCTTGCCGACCCGCGCCCGCCAGCTGAGTCGCCTCCGCTCGCCGGCGAGGATCTCCCACCAGCCCTCGAACGGCCCGTTGCGCCGCCGCGTCACCGGCAGCACCTGGGCGAGGCCGTAGGCGAACCCGTAGATCGGCCGCAGCACCCGCTCGTAATCGGTCGGGGCGGCGCGCTGCGGCGGCCTGCCGAGGAGGCGCGCCATCGCCGCCGCCGCCACGCACTCGGCTCGCGGCAGCGCGAGGTGGACGTCCATGTAATGGCCGTGGGTGGCGTAGACGTCGTCGCGCAGCCAGACGCCGGGGTAGGCGGGTTGCAGCCGCGCCGGCCCCAGCCAGCCGTCGATCATCGCCAGGGGTCCGGGGGAGGGGGCGTAGCCGTGCTCAAGCCCCAGCATCGGGCCTGCCTCGATCGAGAGCTGGTCGAGCAGCGGCTCGGCCAGGCGGGCGTCGTGGTTGCCGGGGACGAGCGTCACCTCGATCTCGCCCGCCGCTTCCCCCAGCTCTTCGAAGAAGGGCCGGCTGCGCTCGAGCGAGGGGCCGAGCGGGAGGTTGCGCAGCTCGACCACGTCGCCGAGCAGGACCATCCGGTCGGCGCCGGCGATCTCCTCGAAGAGGACGCGGCGGATCGCGGGGTCGCGGAGCACGTCCTCGTTGCTGGCGACGCCGAGGTGGAGGTCGGAGATGATTGCCGTCCGCACCCCGCCTTTCTACCTGACCGCGTTTGGCTGCCCAGCCAGTTTGGGTACGATCGGCGGATGCCGCAGTTCTCGGACGAGCAGATGGCGCCGGCCAACGGGATCGAGCTCTGCTACCAGGAGATGGGCGAGCCGGACGGCGAGCCGCTGCTGCTGGTGATGGGCCTGGCGACGCAGATGATCGCCTGGGACGATGAGTTCTGCTCGATGCTGGCCGAGCGCGGCTTCCGCGTCGTCCGCTTCGACAACCGCGATATCGGCCGCTCGACCCGGATGCGCTCCGCCGGGGTGCCGGGCAAACTCGACATGGTCCTCGGCCGCCGCGGCAGCGCGGCCTACTTGCTGCGGGACATGGCCGCCGACACCTTCGGCCTGATGGACCACCTCGGGATCGAGTCGGCCCACCTGGTCGGGGCCTCGATGGGCGGGATGATCGTGCAGAGCGCGGCGATCGGGCAGCCCCGGCGCGTCCGCTCGATCACCTCGATCATGTCGACGACCGGCAGCCGCCGCGTCGGCCACCCCAGCTACCGCACCTTCGGCCTCCTCCTCGGCAAGCCGCCGCGCGAGCGCGAGGCGGCGATCGAGCGCGTCGTCAAGACCTTCAGGACGATCGGCTCGCCCGGCTACCCCTTCGAAGAGGAGCGGGTGCGCCAGATCGCCGGCCGCTCCTTCGACCGCGGCCACAGCGAGGCTGGCATCGCCCGCCAGCTGCACGCGATCACCGCCTCCGGCGACCGCACCTCCGCCCTCCGCAAGCTCGAGCTGCCGGCCCTCGTCATCCACGGCAAGAACGACGTCCTCGTCAACCCCTCCGGTGGCCGTGCCACCGCCAAGGCAATTCCCGGGGCCCGCCTGAAGATGGTCGACGGCATGGGCCACGACCTGCCGCGGCCCCTCTGGCCGGACTTCGTCGAGGAGATCGCCGCCAACGCGGCAAGGGCGCCGGAAGCGAAGATCGCCCAGCCCGCCTGAGCGAATCCGATTCTCGCCCCACCCCGGTGGGGTCGAACTCGGATGCGGCTGAGAGGAGTCGAACCTCCACGGGCTCTCGCCCACACGGACCTGAACCGTGCGCGTCTACCAGTTCCGCCACAGCCGCGCGGAGCAGGCAATTTACCGGTTGCGCCCCCTCCGCCGGCCCCAGCCCTCGCCACCGCCCACCCCGCCGCCTTCGCTAAAGTGCCCCTACCTCGCCGCTATCGTCTAGGGGACTAGGACGCCGGATTCTCAGTCCGGAAACCCGGGTTCGAATCCCGGTAGCGGTATCGCTGCCGCGAGGTCTCAGCTGCTCCCACGCGACGCTGTGCCTTCTGCCGACACGCGGTGGAAGCCGTACCGAGCGAGTGCCTTTTCCAGATTGGAGCGGGCGGAGAAATCTGGCATCGGCGATAGCGGGGAATCTGAGCGCAGGTGGGCCGGTAGATGGGTTGCGCTCGGCTTGGCGGTGGTGGTCGTGGTCCTCGTCGTCTTTGCCCTGGGTCAAGCGGGCGGGGGTCGCAGCGGCCCGCTGGACGCAATCGCCAAGGCGGCCGAAGCGACGCAGCGCGAAGCGGGCGGGCACGCGTTCATCCATGCCACCGTGACCGCGTCGGACACGCCCGAAGGGGTGACCGAGACCGGATTGACGGTCTTCGAAGACGGCGGCCGCACTCGCGGGACGTTGGTGGTCCGGGGGCACACGACGGGGCGACGCGCAAAGGTCCAGGTCGTCGTTGACGGCACCACGTCATACGCGAGCTCCGATCAGTTCGGCTCGCTGCCGGAAGGGCGTAAATGGGTGAAGATTGATTTTTCTTCGGCGGGCTCGAGCTCGTCGCTTCCGGCCGATGGCGGACCGGATGAAGGGCTGAAGCTGCTCGAACAGATGGACGGGGCGAAGGAAATCGGAAGGGAAGACATCCGCGGAGTGGCTACCACGCACTACCGCGGCACCCTGCCGGTTTCCGAACAGGAAGTGTTCGGAGTCGAAGTGCAGGTTTCGCCGCCGCGGGTCGAAGCGTGGATCGACGCCCGGGGCCGGGTGCGTCGGATGACGGTCAACGTCCCGCTTGTCCTGCCGTCTTCGGGTGTCGAGGACCCGCTCAGTGGTGGTGGTGCGGACGGCCGCGCACCGTGCGCCACGAGTCCCAGGTGATCTTCAGGATCAGGGCGGTGATCCCGAGGCCGATCAGCGGGTCGGCGACGGTGAGTCCGACGCCGACGCAGGCGGCGCTGGCGACGACGGCGAGGCTGACGTAGGCGTCGGCGCGGGCGTGTTCGCCGTCGGCGACGAGCGCCGGGCTGTCGAGGCGGCGGCCGGCGCCGGTGCGGATGCGGGCGGCGATCGCGTTGCCGGCCCAGCCGAGCAGGCCGGCGGCGGCCAGCGCCAGGAGGTGGTCGACGTGCTCGGGGTGGACCAGGCGGCGGACCGCCTCGATCCCGGCGACGCAGGCGGAGACGAAGATCGCCAGGACGACGAAGTAGCCGGCGCCGCGCTCGGCGCGCTCGGAGCGCAGGGCGAAGGCGATCCCGAGGGGGATCGCGGTGGCGGCGTCGCCGAAGTTGTGGATCAGGTCGGCGAGCAGGGCGATCGAGCCGGTGGCGGCGAAGATCGCCGCCTGCGCGAGCGCCGTCAGGCCGAGGACGAGGAGCGAGAGGAGGACGGCCCGGATCCCCTCGCGCGAGCGTTTGATCGAAGGATCGACGAGGCCGTGGGAGTGGCCGTGCCCGCCGTGATGGTGGGAGTGCGCGCGGGTCCCCATCATCGCCTCGCAGACTACCCGGCACCGAACTGCATCAAATTTCCTACCTGCCGGGTTGGAAATTTGATGCAGTTCGGGTGGGGGAAGGTGAGACGAGGTTTGCCGGCGAGGGGAGGAGTCCGCGGCGCGAGAGCAGCAGCGGCACGCCGAGGGCGGAGAGGCCGGCGGCGAGGGCGACGCCGGCGCGCCAGCCTCCGGCCTCGACCACGGGGCCGGCGATCGCCGAGGCGGCGCTGGCGCCGATCATGATCGAGAGCGAGAGCCAGGTGAAGACCTCGGTGCCGGTTCCCTGCGGCATCGCCACGCGGGCGATCTGGGTGCGGGCGGTGATCGTCGGCGCGATGAAGGTGCCGGCGAGGACGCCGAGCGCGAGCATCGCCCCGACCGAGGGGGCCAGCAGTAGCGGCAGGCAGATCAGCGGCTGGAAGATCGCCAGCCGCACGCTGACCTGGACCGGAGTGCCGAACCGCTGTGGGGCCGAGCCGTAGATCAGCGCTCCGATCGCCGAGCCGAGGGCGAGCGAGGCGCCGAAGGGACCGCCTAGGGCGGCGCTGCCGTGGCTGACGCCGAAGGCGGGGAGGGCGACGTCGAGGGCGCCGAAGGTCGAGCCGACGGGGAAGCCGGTGAGGACGAGCAGCCGGATCGCCGGCGAGGCGAGGGCGCCGGCGCGGGTCTGGTGGTGCGGGGGCGTCGGCTCCACCGCTCCCAGCACCGGGCTGGCGACGAACCAGACGGTGCCGGCCAGCCCCAGCCCGGCCGCGGCGAGCAGCGCCGCGCCGGGGTCGGCGAGCGCGACCAGCAGCCCGGTCAGCAGCGGGCCGGCGATGAAGATCGCCTCGATCAGGATCGCGTCGAGGACATAGGCGCTGACCAGCAGCTCGTGCTCGACGACGTCGGGCCAGAGGTGCCGCAGAAGGCCGCCGACCGGCGGAATCCCGGCCCCGGCGACGGCGGCGAGGGCGACGATCGCCCCGGTTCCCGCTCCCGCATCGCCGAGTGCGACGACGGCGACCAGCGCCGCCGCCGAGAGCGCCCCCGCCGGCACCAGCACCGGCCGCGGCCCGCGGCGGTCGGTCAGCCGCCCCAGCACCGGCGCCGTCGCGGCGAGCCCGATCGTGAAGGCGCCCGCGGCGAGGCCGGCGGCGCCGAAGGAGCCGGTGCGGTGCTGGACGTAGATCACGAAGGCCAGCCCGGTCATCCCAACCGGAACCCGGGCCACGACCGAGGAGATCGCCAGCGTGGCGACGTGGGGGGAGGCGAAGATGCGGCGGTAGGCCATACCGCCAGGGTTGCAGGCGGCTAGCTCGCCTCGCCGAGCCCTTCCAGTTTTTCTTCCAGCAGCGGGGTGAGGTCGTAGACCCGGGAATCGTCCGGGACCTGGATGTCCGGCTTGATGCCGAAGTCGGAGAAGTCCATCCGCATCTCGGTGGTCACCTGCTTGCCGTCGGCGAGCGAGGTCGACCGCATCCGCATTCGGCGCATCATCCCGTCTCCGCCGATGAAGACTTCCGAGTGGATCGGCCCGATCAATTGGGAGGAGGCGCTTTCGAGGGCTTCGGCAAGTTCGTCCTTGCCCTCCGAGCGCAGCACCTGCGCGATCTCGGCCGGGGTCTGGGTCACCCGGTAGCGGGTCGTCGTCGCCGGCCCGATCCTTGCCTGGCCGAGGCGTTCGACGGCGCCGGCGCCACGCAGCATTCCCAGCGATTCGTCGGGGCTGGCGACCCCGGGAGCGCTGAGGTCCTTCTGTCCGGGGAAGCCTTCGAGCTTCAGCCATTCCTTCCCTTCCGGCATCTTCGCGGCGAGCTGGGGATAGCGGAAGAACCAGCCTTCGTCTCCGAGGATGGCGTCGAACGTCAGCCGCTGCCCCTGCGGCGTGGCGCCTTCGTAGGAGATTTCGGCGAGGTTGCTTTCGCCGTTGTAGACGCCCTTGCCGGTGACGGTGACGGGAGGACTGGATTCCGTCTCCATCCGCATCGTCAGCCGCATTCTCATCCCGGGCACTTCCGCCGTCCGTTCCGCCGCGGCGGCGACCGGGTTCGGGTTGAACGGGCTTTCGGTGCCGCCGTTGAGCAGCGAGTTGACAACGACGAGGATCAGCAGCAGCGAGAGGACGCCCGCCGCCTGCAGCGCGCGCTGCGAGAGCGGCTCGAGGTCGGCGCCGAAGGAGGCATGTCGACCTTGCCTCCCCAGGGGCGACAAAGTCGACATCGCGGGCGCTCTGCGAGCGGACCCGGGAGAACCCGAGGTGCCGCCCCACAGCGGTCTCGCGCCCGGCGGTGGAGTCGAGTTTGGCGGTGCTTCAGACAAGACGTAGAGTCATCGTCATCGCGCCGGTCGACTTTGAGCATCGATTGAAACTTCTGGACGAATAAATGGGCCTGTTGGATCCAGCCCCGCCGCCCTTCGAGATCGCCGAGTGGCGGCGCCTGCCGCACCTGCAGCGGATCAAGCCGCTGGCCCAGGACTGGGCGCTGAACGGGTTCGGCACCCCCGTCGCCGTCTACTTCCTCTACGTCTTCAAGGTCCTCGCCTACGCGGGGATCGGCTTCCTGCTGATCGAGGCGACGAGCGGCTGGCCGCTCTGGACCGCGCCGATCGTCTTCGAGAAGGCGGTGATCTGGACGATGCTCTGGGAGGTGCTGGGGCTGGGCGCCGGCTCGCTGCCGCTGACCCTGCGCTTCTCGCCGATGGTCGGCGGCTTCCTCTACTGGTTGCGGCCGGGGACGGTCCGGCTGGCGCCCTGGCCCGAGCGGGTGCCGGGCACCCGGGGGACGACGCGGACCTGGCTCGACGTCTCCTTATATGGAGCGCTGCTGGCGGCGCTGGCCTTCAACCTGCTCTCCGGCGGTACGCAGGGGAGGGCTCCCTGGGTCAACGGTGAGGTCGCGCACCTCGATCCGGTCGCCGTCGCGGTGATGCTGGCGATCCTCGCCGCCCTCGGCCTGCGCGACAAGGTCCCGTTCCTGGCGGCGCGAGCCGAGGTCTACGGCAGCCTCTCGCTGATCTTCCTCTTCCCGCTCACGAACCTCGTCATCGCCGCCCAACTGGTCTTCTTCTGCATCTGGTGGGGCGCGGCGAGCTCGAAGCTGAACCGCCACTTCCCCTTCGTGGTCACGGTGATGATCAGCAACACGCCCTGGAACCGCTCGCGGGCGATCAAGCGGCGCCTCTACGCGCGCCACCCGGAGGACCTGCTGCCCTCGCGGCTGGGGGCGGCGATCGCCCACTTCGGAACGGTGATGGAGTTCACGCTGCCGCTGCTCCTGATCCTCACCAGCGGCGGCCTTGTCCAGACCCTCGCCGTCGCCGGGATGATCGTCTTCCACGCCCACATCCTCTCGACCTTCCCGCTGGCGGTGCCGCTGGAGTGGAACGTCTTCATGATCTTCGGCCTGCTCTTCCTCTTCGGCCACTACGGCTCGGTGCCGTGGTCGACCCTCGACGACCCGCTGCTGCCGGCGATCCTGGCGCTGACCTGCGTCGGCCTGCCGGTGCTGGGCAACCTGCGGCCCGACCTGGTCAGCTTCCTGCCCTCGATGCGCTACTACGCCGGCAACTGGGCGACCAGCCAGTGGCTCTTCCGCCGCGACAGCGACGCCGAGGCGAAGCTCGACCGCGACCTCGTCAAGGCGGCGCCGATCGTCGGCGAGCAGCTGAAGAAGTTCTACGAGCCGGAGCTGATCGACGTCCTCCTCTACAAAGGCCTCGCCTTCCGCTCGATGCACTCGCACGGGCGGGCGCTGAACGCGCTGACGGCGCGGGCGGTCGACGACGTCGAGGACTACGACGTGCGTGAGGGCGAGCTGGTCGCCGGCGTCGTCCTCGGCTACAACTTCGGCGACGGCCACTTCCACGATCAGCGGCTGCTGGCGGCGGTGCAGGAGCGCTGCCGCTTCGCGCCCGGGGAGCTGCGGGTGGTGACCCTGGAGAGCCAGCCGGCCCAGGTGCAGCGCCAGCGCTACCGGATCTGGGACGCGGCGACGGGGCTGGTCGAGCAAGGCCACGTGGACGTCGCGGAGATGGCAAAGCGCCAGCCGTGGCTGGGCGATGACTTCCCGGTGGCGACCCTATGAGCAGCGCGATCGTCGTCGGCTCCGGGCCCAACGGGCTCGCCTGCGCGGCCGTCCTCGCCGGCCGCGGGGTCGAGGTGACGGTGATCGAGGCCGAGGAGCGGATCGGCGGCGGCACCCGCAGCTCGGAGCTGACGGCGCCGGGGCTCCTGCACGACGAGTGCAGCGCCTTCCACCCGATGGCGGTCGGCTCGCCGGCGGTCACTTCGCTCGACCTCGGGCGCCACGGCCTCGAGTGGCTGTGGCCGGAGGTGGACCTGGCGCATCCGCTGGATGGGGCCTGGGGAGCGTCGATGCTGCGCTCGATCGAGGCGACCGCCGCCGGGCTGGGGTCCGGCGGGCGCACCTGGAAGCGGGTCTTCGGCCGCTCGGCCCGCGGCTACGAGGCGCTGGTCGAGGACATCTTCCAGCCGCTGATCCGGGTGCCGCGGCACCCGCTGCTGCTGAGTGGCTTCGGTCTCGCCTCGGCCCTGCCGGCCAAGGCACTGGCGCGGTTGCTGGGTACGCCGGAGGCGGCGGCGCTCTTCGGCGGCGTCGCGGCGCACTCGTTCAACCGCCTCGACCAGCCCTTCAGCGCGGCGATCGGCGTGGCGCTGATCAGCGCCGGCCACGCCTACGGCTGGCCGGTTGCGAAGGGGGGGTCGGCTGCGATCGCCGCGGCCTTCGCGGCGTCGCTGCGCGAGCACGGCGGCCGGGTCGAGACCGGGCGGCCCGTGCACTCGCTCGAGGAGCTGCCGCAGGCCGACGCGGTCGTCCTCGACCTCTCGCCGCGCGGCGTGCTGGAGCTGGCGGGAGAGCGGCTGCCGCCGCGGGTAGCCCGCGCCTACCGCCGCTACCGCTTCGGGCCCTCGGCCTTCAAGCTCGACCTCGCCGTCGAGGGCGGAGTGCCGTGGGCCTACGAGCCCGCCCGCCGCGCCGGCACCGTCCACGTCGGCGGCAGCTTCGCCGAGATCGCCGCCGCCGAGCGGGACGTCAACCGGGGGCGGATGCCGGAGCGGCCCTTCGTCCTCGTCGGCCAGCAGTACCTAGCGGATCCCGGCCGCTCCCAGGGCGACCTGCATCCGGTCTGGGCCTACGCCCACGTTGCCCAGGGGTACGCCGGCGACGCGAGTGAGGCCGTCCTCGATCAGGTCGAACGCTTCGCCCCGGGCCTGCGCGAGCGGATCGTCGCCCGCGCCACCCGCGCCCCCGCCGAGATCGAGGCGGCGAACCCCAACCTCGTCGCCGGCGACATCGCCACCGGCGCCAACGACCCGCGCCAGCTCCTCTTCCGCCCCCGCTTGACCGCCAACCCCTACTCCACCGGCATCCCCGGCGTCTTTATCTGCTCCGCCGCCACCCCGCCGGGCGCCGGCGCCCACGGCATCTGCGGCTACAACGCCGCCGAAGCGGTGCTGCGGACGCTCTAGTCGCCGACCTCGATCGGGTGCGGCGGCGGCGCGGGGGTCGGCTGGTCGACCACGGCTTCGAGGCGGCGCACGCTCGGGACCATCAGCACCGCCGCCTGCAGCAGGGTGAGGAGGACGGCGCTGATCCAGAGGGTGGTGGAGATGCCGAGGCCGGCGGCGACCGGGCCGATCAGGGCAAGGCCGACCGGCTCCAGGGCGAGCGAGCCGAGCCAGTCGTAGGCGGTCACTCGCGCGAGCGCCTCGGGAGGGATCTGCTGCGCCTGGGTCGTCTCGTAGAGGATCTCGGCGAGGCTGACAGTGGCGCCGCCGACCAGCGCCCCGAGGGCGATTGCCGCGGCCGCGGTCGGGATCGCGAGCAGGAAGATCGGCAGCGCGAAGAAGAGGACGACCCCCTCGCTGACGAGCAGGGGGCGGCGCGGGCGGACGTTGAGGGCGACGAGGCCGCCGAGCAGGCCGCCGATCCCCCAGGCGGCGGCGATCAGCGCCCAGGCGCTGGAGCCGCCGAGGGAATCCTTGGCGACGGTCGGGCCGAGCACCAGGAAGGCGCCGGGGAAGATCAGGTTGCTGAAGGTCAGCGAGACGATGATCGCGACCTGCCAGCTGCGGCTCGAGAACTCGCGCCAGCCGTAGCGGAGCTCGGCGAGGAAGTCGCTGCCCTCGCCCGTCGGGCGCAGGCCCGGCGCCCACACGCCCCAGAGGCAGGCGGCGCTGACGGCGAAGGTGGCGGCGTCGATGGCGAGCGCCGAGCCGGGCGAGCCGAGGGCGAGCAGGATCCCGGCCAGGGCGGGACCCGCGACCTTGCCCATCCAGCGCGAGAAGGAGAGCAGCGCGTTCGCCTCCTGCAGGCGGCGGGGCGGGACGATCTGCGGGGCGATCGCGTTCGAGGCCGGGTTGAAGAAGGCGGTGGCGGCGCCGTCGATCGCGTAGAGGAGGGCGAGCTGCCAGATCTGCGCCGCGCCGGCCAGCAGCAGCGCGGCGATCAGCCCCATCGAGACGGTCCGCGTCAGGTCGGCGCCGAGCATCGCCCGCCGCGGTGAGATCCGGTCGGCGACGACGCCGCCGACCAGGACCAGCGCGATCAGGACCAGGCTGTGGAGGGCGAGGACGATCCCCAGGTCGGTCGCCGAGCCGGTCAGGTCGAGGACGGCGAAGGCGAGCGCGACCGGGGCGATCCCGTCGCCGACGAGCGAGACCGTGCGGCCGATCCAGAGCCGCCGGTAGGCCGGTTCCCTGAGCACGCCGAGTTTCCCGAAGGCGGTCACCCGGCCAGGATAAGAGCGGTTAAAGAAGCTCGGGGCCGGGGTAGCTCGCCGACAGAATGGGGACCTCGTCCAAAGGTGACGCCGCCGTGGGGGCGGATAGCAAAGCGTCGCGTGCCGAGCATAGGTTCGGCACCTCGACCCCGCTGACGATCGGGGTCGAGGAGGAGCTGCTGCTGGTCGACGCCGAGTGCGGCCTCGTCGCCAGCGGGCAGCGCGTCCTCGACGAGATCGACGACAAGCACCGCCGCAGCGTCTCGACCGAGATCTTCGCCAGCCAGATCGAGCTCAAGACCGGGGTCTGCCTCGACGCGGGGCAGGCGGTGCGCGAACTGACCGAGGTGCGGCGGGCGACCGTCGCCACCGGCGCCGGGCTGATGGGCTCCGGCATCTACCCGGCCGACGCCGGCGAGCCGGAGCTGGTCGAGAAAGCGCGCTACGAGGCGGTGAAGAAGGACCTCGCCAGCCTGCTGTCGACGCCGCCGTGCGCCCTCCACGTGCACGTCGGCATGCCTGATCCCGAAACCGCCGTCGCCGTTGCCAACGCGATGCGCCACCACCTGCCGCTGCTGGCGGCGCTGACCGCCAACTCGCCCTTCCGCGACGGCCAGGATTCCGGCCTCGCCAGCGCTCGCGCCGCCGCCGTCCGCAGCTACCCGCGGTTCGAGCTACCGCGCGCCTTCCGCGACTACGAGGACTTCCTCCGAGTCGCCGACCAGCTGATCGCCGCCGCCGGGGTCGAGGACTACACCTACATCTGGTGGGACGTCCGTCCGCACCCCAACCTCGGCACGGTCGAGGTGCGGGGGATGGACGTGCAGCCGCGGCCCGAGCAGAACGCCGCCGTCGCCGCTCTGATCCAGGCCCTGGCGGCAAAGGAGATCGACCGCCCCGGCGCCCCCGGCCTCACCCGCGAGGCGATCGAGGAGTCCTACTTCCAAGCCGAGCGCTACGGCCTCGAGGCGCGCCTGATGGTCGACGAGAGCACCGCCGCCCCCGCCTCCGAGGTCGGCCGCGCCACCCTGGAGGAGGCCCGGCCCTACGCCGAGGACCTCGGCGGCGCCGGCGCCCTCGAGCAGATCGAACGCATCCTCGCCGCCGGCAACGGCGCCGACCGCCAGCGCCGCGTCCACGCCGAGGGCGGCATGGAGGGCCTGCTGCGCGACCTTGCACAGCGGACGCGGGCGTAGCGGCGTAGCCGGTTCTCGCCCCACCGGAGTGGGGAGGAGATCGGATGCGCTACTGCGGCGCCGGGATCTTCAGGCGTTTGCGCGCGGCGACCACGGCGGCGACTGAGGAGCGGCAGGCTTTGGCGATCTCGCCGTTGCCGTGGTTGGGGCGGCGGCGGACCTCGAACTCGACCAGGGCGGCGCGGCGCAGCTTGGCGCGGTCCTCGAGGCCGCTGTCCTTCGGGGCCCTGGCGAGGGCGGCGCGGGCGGCCCGCTCACGCCGGCAGAGCAGGCAGAACGTCCCCTCCTCGGAGGCGTCCCAGCTTGCCGGCAGCTCGACCTTCTCGCCGCCGGCGCGGCTGACGGTGACCGCGCACTCGTCGCAGGTCCATTTGTTCGCAGTAGGCACGCTCATAGATGAGAAGGAGCCGGCGCGGGATGCTGCTGCCTTGCTCGTTTACCTAATTTAGCAGGGTGAATGTGTCGGTCAGAGAGGCTCGCCCCGGTGACGGTGAGGGCATTGCCGAGCTCTGGACGGAGGCCTACTGCGGGCTGTCGGGTGAGACCGGAACCGGGATTCCGGCTTCACGCGCCTGCAAAACTAGGCCCATGCCAAGCGAGGGAAGCCCGGAGCCCACCTACACGCTGTACCGCCGCGGCCTCGAGCTGCTCGAGGACGGCGATTTCGAGCACGCGACCGCGCCGCTGGCCGAGGCCGCCCGCCGCGACCCGGAGAAGAGCTCGATCCGCGAGGCGCTCGGCCGCGCCTACTTCCGCGCCGGCCGCTTCGCCCCCGCCGCCGCCGAGTTCGAGGCCGTGGTCGAGACCCACCCGGTCAACGACTACGCCCACTTCTGCCTCGGCCGCGCCCTCAGCAAGACCGGACAGAAGCGCCGGGCCCGCCACCACCTCGCTCTCGCCGCCAATCTCCGGCCCGACCGCCGCGACTACCGCTACTACCGGCGGCTGCTGGAGGCGGAGGGCTAGCGCCTCAGTTCCTTGATCCGCCGCGCGAACCGCGCTAAGTGACGTTCGGCAGACTCGAAGGCTTCATCCATTTCACGGTGCCGTTCGGCGCGTTCGCGCTTAGCCTCGGGTGAGATGTACCGCTCCGCCGGTGATAGTTCCTCTTGCCTAGTTCCTCCTGGTTCCTTCGGCATCAGGCCTTCTCCTCCGATGTTCTCGAGTATTTCGTGCGCAGCTTGGTCTCGATCACGTTGTTCACCGCAACTTCCAGCTCCTCCAGATTCTTTCGCGTGCTGCGAAGAAGCAGCATCTGTTCGTCCAGCGTCGGTTTCAGGTCGTCATCGGCGACTCACCGACCTCCAGCCGATAGACCGCTGCCGCTCGCAGCGCGTAATCGGGGATCGAGGTGGGCACCGCCGCGCTTGCCGTTGCGGAAGCTGACGCAACCACGTCAGCCAGGATCAGCAAAGGAAAGCCGAAGTACCGGAGCCAGCGCCGCATGCCCCTCTAAGGCACGAGCGGATCGGGTTCTCCCCCCTGCGCGGTCGCTACAGCCCTTCGACCAGCTTGCCCACCGTTTCCCCTGCGAAGTACGGGCCGTAGGTGTGGGACCGGTTGCCGAGGCGGAGGTAGGAGTTGAGGCCGTCGATTTCGCTGCCGTCGCCGATCAGCCAGCCGCCGCCGCTGGCGCCCGGTGCCCAGTGGCAGCGAATGCTCATGGTCGGCGGGCCGGGCAGCGGGAAGCTGAGCCTGTCGTCGCCGGCGTAGGGGGAGCTGCAGCTCTGCATCCGCTTGATGTTGCCGGGGTAGCCGAAGGTGCGGAACTGCTGCCGGCGCATGAGGTCGAAGGCGATCGTCGCGCCGCCGCCGACCGCGTCGGCGACATTGAGCCCGCGCCTGTTCGGGTGGGTGAGGAAGGCGCCGAGGTCGAAGTCGGGGTTGCCGTGCATGGTCCACGGCTTCGGCGCGTAGACCGCGCCCCGCTTGGCGACGAAGGCGCCGAACGGGGCCTCGCCGGCGGTGTAGGCGGGGACGAACTCGAGGTACTGGGACCAGACCGTCCGGCCGCCTTCATGGCCGTTGTTGACGCAGTGGCCGGCGGTCAGCACCAGCTGCCGCGTCGGCGTGTCGATCGCCGTGCCCGAGCAGTAGCCGCGGAGATTGCCCTGTTTGACGAAGATCCTTCCCTCGACCGAGTCGGGCGGTTCCTTGGGGGCGGGGACGGTGAGGAAGCTGGCGCCGGCGGTGGGGGAGGGGCGACCGACCCGCAGGTGCGCCTCGCCTGTCGACTCTGTCAACCCCTGGTTCACAAAGTCGCCACCTCCGCCGTCGACGACGAGGTCGAGCGGCCGGGCCGACGCCATCCGTGCAGGGTTCCAGTAATGGAGCACCCGGGCGGCTTCGGCACGCACCGCCGAGGCGTCGGCGACCGGGCCGGTCGGAGCGTGCGTTCGCTCGGCGGCGCCCGCAGCGGGCGCGAAGGCGAGCAGGGCGAGGAGCGGGAGGAAGGCGACGTGGTGGAGGCGCATGAAGCGCTCCGAGAATAGAGAGGGCGAGACGCGGGGCGGCCGAGTCGCCGCCCCGCATCAACGACTGCGTCAGCCGACCAGCGGGATGACGCAGCGAAACTTCTTGGTATTGGTGGAAAGTTCGGAGCTGACCGTGCCCGATGGAGAAACCGTTACGACGGCATACAGGTCAGGCCCAGACACATTCGTGACGGAGTCAGTCCACTCATCCCCGGTCGCAATCGCTATCCCCGGTTGCTGCGAGAACGCCGCCAGCAGCAGCGGGTCCGGAAGCTCTCCACCTTCGTTGGCGCAAGCGTTGGCGGCGTTGGGCGCCGTCAGCTCCGTGCTGTTCACAGCGGTCTGCCAGCAAGCGCCGGCGAAGAGCATCGTGCCCGGCTTGCAGCCTGCTTCGTAGCCGTTGATCCGGTTGGCGGTTTCGGCGGTGACGGCCTTGAGGGCAGTTTCGGCATCTTTCGCCGACTCCGCGTTGTCGGCATGGACGGCCGAAGGCACCTGCCCCAGCGTCGAGACGTCGACCTGAAGGCCGGTCACCGACCCCGGAGCGAGCCGATCGCCCTGAACCGACCCCGCCGCCAGCTGCGGCACTGGAATCGAGCCCGGCTTCAACCGGTTCCCCGGCACCGAATGCAGCGCCAGCCGATTCCCCGGGAGCGACTTCACCTTGATCGACCGGCCGTTGATCTTCCCGGCCGCATAGACAGTGCCCCCCAATGCCGCCACCAAAGCCACAGCGCCGACGACCAACGCCGGCGCCTGCCGGCGAAGACTCCTACTCATCAACTTCCCCCTTCACATCTAGTTGATCGGACGAGATTCCACCCACCGCGTGGGCAATTTGAAGCGGAAAGACCCTAATGCCCGCTCTCGTCGACTGGACGGATGTCTCTGGGTTCGCTAAGCAGAAATCTGAGCCTAATTTGCAGGAGGACGGTTAGGACTGATGAAGGGCTTACCGGAGCGAAAGGAGAGCAACCCAACGATCGTTGGGATAAGACCCTCGAAATCACCGCTCACTCTGTCAACGGATTCGGCCTCGAGATGGGGAAGCCAGTCCAGGATTTCATCCAGGTCCTGTCCAATCTCAGTCCAGGCCTCCCGGTCAACAGTTACAGGCGTCCATGACAGATGACGATCAGTCTCGGCATCAAAGGTTCCCGCATTAACAGCTTCTCGAACTCGATCGTAGTAGGAGCCAAGAAAGGAAAGGGAGACCTCGGTCCGGATCAAGCGCGGAAGGCTTTCCCACGTCGCCGTGTCGAAGTAAGCCCGTTTGGTGTTCCTATACACCCTTTCTATACCTCCGCCCCGTCTCCCACCTCTACGCTCTTCGATCACCTCGATGTATCCCCATTTTGCTAATTCCCGAAAACATCTAGCGATATTCGACAATTTCCCGCCGACCTGCTCAACGAATTCCGATGGACTCAATGGACGCGCAGTGAGCTCCATCAAGATTCTGCATCTCCATCTGTTGGACAGAGCAGCTGCCATCTGCGGAGGGAAAGCATTGGGCGATGGAGAGGGAAATTGATCGCATATGGGCTCCGGCCTTCTCGGCGCCTTGAGAATGAGAGCAGGGAGCTGAGGCGAGCGAAAGAGCGTTAGCCCAACGATGGTGGGAATAGTCTCACCGCTCGTATCGGAAAGGCGAGTTATCGAGGCCCCTTCAAGGCGCTGAAGTCGATCTAGAACATTGTCTAAGCGCGCGCCTAGTTCCGTCCAGGCATGCCTGTCCAAAACGACGGTGTCCCAGGAGAGGTGTCTATCTACCTCCTGGTCAAAGGTGCCTGCTTCGATCGCCTCTGATATTCGAGCGAAGTAGGAGTCGAGGATTGATTGAGAGACGTTTTCTCGCTTAGAGCGTGGAACCCTCTCCCAAGCGGCAGTATCGAAATGCGCTCGATGTACGCCGACGTAGACATGCTCGATCGCGGCGCCTTTTTGACCCCCCGGGCGCTCTTCGAGCAGCTCGATGTATCCCCAGTCGGCTAGCTGGCGGAAATAGCGAGCAACGTCAGTGAGCTCTCCGCCGACCTCAGCAACGAAGCGGGAGGGGCTTAGAGGTCGCACGCTTAGCTCGGAGAGAATGCGGATCCTCCAGGGATCGGCCAGCGCACGAGCCATTCGTGCGCTGATGCCGAAAATCGTGGGTTCCGAGTCGAGAGCCGGTATGGCCGCTGCTCCCTGTCAATAGAAGCTGAGTACCTGGATAACCCTAACCCCTCGGGCGCATGAGGGCCAATTCAATGCAAGTTGCCTTATCCCTCGTAATTGGTGGCAACTATTGCCAGCGATAGAAGGGCCTCCACGTAAACGCTAGGAAAGGGGGGTGAGGATGAGGCTCGCTATCGCGGTTGTGCTGCCTGCAAGCACTACTAAGGGGGGTTGAGCGAGAGAGGCCCCTCTGAGTCGGAGGGGCCTCGATACTCGGTACGTACCAAACGTCACGATATTACTGGCGTGATTTGCCTTCGCAAGAACCCCTCGGAGGCCATACCGTCCCCAAGAACTTCTTATTGATCGCTGCTATTGCAGCGCTGAGCAGGAGGAATGGGAATTGGGGAAGCCTGAGTGCATTGAGCCAGGAAGCGGGCGGCTGGCGGCGGAGTGGGCGGCGACTCTCGAGCCCCGGCTGCAGGATGCACTTGATCATCCTGTTCGGCGGGAAGTTCTGCGGCGCTTGAACGAGTGCGGCGAAGGTGGGACGGCGCGTCAGATCGTTCCGGATCTGCGGCCGATCGACATCAGGCAGGTCAGTTACCACCTGCACGTGCTCATACGGGACGAGATCGTCGTTCGTGACCGTTCCGCGGTCCCCGGCGAGCATCCGGCGTATATCTCCACCGTCGTCGAGGAGCCGCAGGTGCTGAAGGTGTTGCGGGCGACGGAGGAGTGGGATCGGCAGCAGCGGGATGTCGCGGCGAGGGGTGTCGCGTCTCTGCGCAAGGGTCAGATCGATGAATAGAGGCGACAGTCCGCTCGATCGGATCCTCCACTCTCTGAGTCATCCGGTCCGGCGGCGAATTCTCCGTTCGCTGGCCGACCAACCGGGCAGTGCGAGCAGCCTGGCGGCCGAGTTCGGAATGCAGCTGAGCCCGGTCTCCTACCACCTGAACCGGGTCCTGGCGGAGGACTGCGAGGTAGTCGACCTGGTGAAGATGATCCCGCGGAGAGGTTCGGTGGAAAAGCTCTACACCCTCAACAGAAAGGTGTGGTCGGGAGGATCATCCGGTGGCACCTCGACGCGGCCCGACAACGGTCCACTCCGCGCCCTGGCTCCAGGCGAGTGCTTTCTCGAGGCGGTGGAGGCGCTCAATGCCGACACTTTCGCCAAGCTGAAAGGAAGCACCTGGGAATGGTTCCCGGTTGCGGTCGACTCCAAGGGCTGGAAAGAGATCCAACGAGCCCGTGAAGAGTTCCACAAGCAACTCGAGGCGGCCGTGATGGACAGCGAACGGCGCGCCACGGGGAAGAGGCGAAAGGCGCACGACATCGTGGTCGGCTCCGCGGCCTTCGCGGCTGCTCACACCAGGTAACAGAACCTTCGCCGAGTTTTGGCGGCAGCGTCCGGGCACGATGCCCGGTCCCCCTCCTCACCCGAGAGGATGTGCGGCCGCGGTCGATCCGCTGCCTCGGCGGATGACCGAGGGCGGGCAATTGCTATCGGCTGTATAACCGGTAAGGATGTCCGACCTGGTCGGGGAGATTCAGGACCTGCTCGAAGCGGAGGCGCGAAATCCTCTCGCTTCGGGGTGGGCCGAGGTGCGGCTCAGCGAGGCGGCGATCGGGCCGACCCTCCATCTGGAGCCGATGAAGCTCGGCGCGGCTCCGCTCGAGGTCTACTTCGACTCCGACCAGCTGATCGTCTGCTACCCCGGGCGCAACAGCATGGTCGTCGAGTTCTTCTCCGAGGAGCCGGAGGAGATCAAGCCGCAGGTACGGGCGCTGGCGGCAGCGGTCGTCGCCGGCCGCTACTCGGAGCGCAAACGGGAGGGGACGACGGAGCTCGAGGCGCGGTGGCCGGGCGTGGAGGGGACACAGCGGGCGACGCAGGCGGTGATCAAGGTGCCCGGACGCGAGGGCAACCCCTGGCGCGAGATCGCCTACGAGGCCTATTAGAAGATCGCCAGCGCCCCGAGCGCCAGCACGCTCGCGGCCACCACCGCCAGGGCGACCGCCGTCGAGGCGCGGTCGAAGCGCCCGAGGGCGTTGCGTCCCATCAGTTCCCGGTCCTGCGCCAGCGAGCGGACGAACGGCAGCAGCACCAGCAGCAGGACCGCGTTCAGGGCCTGGCTGAGGAAGAGGATTTCGACCAGCGGGGCGCCCGGGATCAGGACCAGGGCGGCGGCCACCGCGGTGACGCCGCCGAAGCTGAGGTAGAAGGTGCGCGCTTCGGCGAAGCTGTCGTTGAGGTCGGCGCGGCGGCCGAGGGTCTCGGAGAACGAGTAGGCGGTGGAGAGGGGGACGATCGCCGCCGCCAGCAGCGCCGCACCGAGGAAGCCGAGGCCGAAGAGGGTCGCGGCGGCGTCGCCGACGAACGGTTGCAGCGCCTTCGCCGCGTCGCCGGCGTCGTTGATGTCGATCCCCTCGGGGTGCAGGGTGGCGGCGCAGGCGACGACGACGAAGAAGCCGATGACGCCGGTGAGGACGGCGCCGACGACGACGTCGATCCGCTCGTAGCGCAGGTCCTTCACCTGCAGCCGCTTGTCAACCGCGTAGGACTGGATGAAGGCGAGCCCCCAGGGGGCGAGCGTCGTCCCCACGGTCGCCACGGCGACCAGCAGGGCGTCGCGGGTGAGCGGGATGCCGGGGACGACGAGGCCGCGGGCGGCGGCGCCCCAGTCGGGGTGGGCGGCGATCCCCGAAACGACGTAGGCGACGAAGACGGAGCTGAGCAGGAGCAGGAAGTGCTCGACCCGGTGGAAGTTCTCCCGCAGGACGAGCGCCGAGACCGCGAGCGCCGCCACCGGCACGCTGACGTAGCGGCTGGCGCCGGTGAGCAGGTCGACGCCCGCCGCGACCCCGGCGAACTCGGCGCAGAGGGTGCCGGTGTTGGCGACGAGCAGCGCTGCCATCACCACGGCGGCCGCGCGCGGGCCGAAGCGCTCGCGGACCAGCGTCAGCAGCCCTTTGCCGGTGACGATGCCGAGCCGCACCCCGACCTCGTGGAAGACGATCAGCGCCGCGGTCGAGAGCGCCAGCACCCAGAGCAGCTCGTAGCCGTAGCGGGCGCCGAGGATCGAGTAGGTGGTGATCCCGGCCGGGTCGTCGTCGGAGAGGCCGGCGAGGACGCCGGGGCCGACGACCGCCAGGAGCGCCGCCAAGCCGCCCGCCCGGAGCAGCCGGCGCCGGTGACGGGCCACCCGCCAGTGGGTATGCCGACCTGGGGTGCGGTGCGCGCGGCTCATCGGCTCATACCCTGCCGACCCGCCCCGACGTTTCTGACCTTGGCCCCCATATGAGGGCGATGAAGTCAGAAACCCCCCGGCGAGGTAGACTCGGCGCGTACATATCGGTCGGTGGTCAAGGGAAGTCCGGTGCAAGTCCGGCGTGGTCCCGCCACTGTGACCGGGCGCAGGAGTTCGCGGACGCCATCGTGCGTCAGCCACTGGAGGCGACACAGAGCCTCCGGGAAGGCGCGTCCTCCCCCGTCCCGGAAGCCAGGAGACCTGTCCCCGGCCAAGCCATGACAACCCTCGAGGAAAGGGTGGCGTAAATGCCAAGAATCACCCCGATCCGGCTGGCGGCCGCGTGCGCGCTGGCTCTCACTCTGACCCTGGCCGTCGCCGCGAGCGCCGCGGCCGCCGGCTTCAAGGCCGAGCTGCGCGTCGTCGGCGCCGGCGAAAAGGTCCTGGTCGAAAAACCGATCGCAACCGCGACGACGCAGGTCAAGACCAGCCCCAAGGCAGCCTGCTTCGGTGCCGGCACCGGCGGCAGCGGCAAGCCGGCCTCGATCAAGGGCAACACGGCGATGGGCCTGCTGGCGCGCGCCTCGAAGAAGGTGGCGGCGCTGAGCCCGCTGCTGATCAGCGATCACTTCGACTTCGGCCTCGCGCTCTGCGGGATCGGCAAGAGCATCGCCAAGGGCGAAGCGTCCTGGTACCTGAAGATCAACCACAAGCCCGTCGCGGTGGGCGGCGACGCGGCGATCATCCATCCCGGCGACGAAGTGCTCTGGGACCTCGCCCCGTCCTACCCGTACCCCGACGAGCTGGTGCTGGAAGGGCCGGACACGGCGAAGGCCGGGATGCCCTTCCAGGTGCGCGTCTTCGCCTACGACGAAAAGGGCAGGCGCAAGCCGGCGGCCGGGGTGAAGGTGACCGGTGCCGGCGCGGTGACCGGCAAGGACGGGCGCGCGACGGTGACGCTGGGCAAGCCGGCGCGGCTGATCGCGCGGGCGGCGGGTGAGATCCCCTCGGCGCGCCTGCCGGTCTGCCTCGGGAGCAAGTGCCCGCGGTGAGGCCGCCCCGTTCGAGATGACGGGATCCCGCGGCACGGCGGTCGCGGTGGCGCTGCTTGCAGCGCTCGCGGCCGCCGGCTGCGGCCTCGGCCCCGGGGCCGGCGTCGGCTCGGTCGACCTGACCGTGACCCGCGAATACGGAGCGGTGCCGGTGCTGCATCGCTCGCTGGAAGCGAAGGAATCCGACACGGTGATGCGGCTGCTCGAAGGCAGCGCCGAAGTTCAGACCCGCTACGGCGGCGGCTACGTCCACTCGATCGACGGCGTCGCCGAGGAAGAACGCGGCGGCGACCCCTACGACTGGTTCTTCTACGTCGACGGGACCGAGTCCCCGGTCGGGGCCGCGGACGCCTCGGCGCAGGGCGGCGAGCGCATCTGGTGGGACTTCCGGGACTGGGCGGCGACCGATCACGTGCCCGCGGTGGTGGGCTCCTGGCCGGCGCCGTTCGTCAGCGGGGTGCGGGGAAGGCGCTACCCGGTGGTGGTCGAATGCTTCGGCGGCGGTGGGGCCTGCGCCGCGGCCCGCGGGCGGCTGGAGGACGAAGGGGTGGCCCTGGCCTCCGGATCGCCAAAGGGCGCGATCCATGTCCTCGTCGGCCCCTGGGGGCGGATGCGGGACCAAGCCGCGGCGCAGCTGATCGAGGAAGGGCCGGCCGAAAGCGGGGTCTATGCGGACTTCACCGCCGGCGGTGAACTCGTCGCGCTCGACGAAGGCGGGGCGGAGGCGCGGCGCCTCGGCCGGGGCGCGGGCCTGATTGCGGCGACCAGCCGCTACGGCGGCCCGCCGATCTGGCTGATCACCGGCGGCACCGGTGCGGCCGTGCGCGAAGCCGCCGAATCGCTCGATGCCCAGCACCTGCGCGACCATTACGCGGTGGCGATCGATGCCGGGAAGGAGACGCCGCTGCCGGTGGCGGGACGATGAGGTCGCCGTTTGCATACGTGCCGCGGCGGGCGCCGCTGCAGATCGCCTCGCCGGGTGCCGCCGTGGCGTACCTCGGCGCCATCGTCGCCGTCGCCTTCCTCTACTCGAACCCGCTGGTCCTGGTTGCCGCGGGGGCGGCGGCCACCGCCGCCGGCCTGCTGGCGGGCGCCCGCAACGCGGTCACGGCGGGCCTGAAGCTGGGGGTCTCGCTGGCGCTGCTGATGGTCGTCGTCAACGCGCTGGTCACCGACCGCGGCGAGACGGTGCTGGCGCGTCTCGGGCACTGGCCGCTGCTGGGGCAGGTCGACCTCACCCTCGAGGCGATCGTCGCCGGGGTCTCCTACGGCCTCCGCGCCGCCGCCTCGATCGTCGCCTTCGCCGTCTACTCCGCCTGCGTCGACCCCGACCGGGTGCTGCGGGCGCTGCGACCGCTGGCCGGGCGCTCGGCGCTGACGGCGACGCTGGTCTCGCGGCTGGTCCCCGTCGCCGCCGCTGACGCGACGCGGCTGCGCGACGCCGCCGCCCTGCGCGGCCCCGGCGCCGCCGCCGTCGGCAGGGCGCCGCTGGCGCGGCGTCTCCTCGCCGGCTCCCTCGACCGCGCCGTCGACGTCGCCGCCACCCTCGAGCTGCGCGGCTACAGCCTCGGATCCCCGCGGGCGCGGAACCGCCGCCGGCACAGCCGCTACGACCGCCGTTTCTACGCCGCCGCGGCGATCGTCCTCGCAACCGCGATCGCCGGCAAGCTGATCGGCGCCGACGATTTCCGGGCCTACCCCACGGTCGAGGTGGGCCTCGGCCCCGCCACCCTCGCCGTCGCCGCCGTCGTCGCCTGCAGCGGCCTCGCTCCCTGGAAGCGGGTGGCGCGTGTCTGAGCTGGCGATCCGGCGCGGAGCGGCGCCGGCGCTCTCGATCGAGGGCCTGAGCTACGCCTACCCGCAGGCGAGCGGGCGGGCGCTCGTGGACGTCTCGCTGGAGGTGGCGCCGGGGGAGTTCGTGCTCCTCGGCGGTCGCTCCGCCTCGGGCAAGTCGACGCTGCTGAAGGCCGCCTGCGGCCTCGTCCCGCACTTCCACGGCGGCGAGATCGGGGGGGGCGTCCGCGTCGCCGAGCTCGACGCCCTCGCCGCCGGACCCGGCGAGCTCGCCGCCGCCGTCGGCTACCTGGCTCAGGACCCGGAGACCCAGGTCGTCTCGACCACGGTCGCGGCGGAGATCGAGCTGCCGCTGGAGATGCGCGGCGACGCCCCCGCGGACCGGGCCCGCGCCGTCGAGGAGGTTGCCCTGGCCCTGGCGATTCCGCACCTGCTCGGCCGTGCCGCCGACACCCTCTCCGGCGGCGAGCTGCAGCGGGTCGCCCTCGCCGCCGCCCTCGTCACCCGCCCGCGCCTGATCCTCCTCGACGAGCCGACCTCCCAGCTCGACCCGGTCGCCGGCGACGAGCTGATCTGGCTGCTGCGCCGCCTCAACGAGGAGTGGGGGGTGGCGGTGCTGCTCGCCGAACACCGGCTCGAGCGCTGCCTGGCGGCGGCGGACCGGGTGGTGGCGATGGAGGGGGGAGAGGTCGGCTTCGACGGCGCGCCCGCCGAGTTCCTTGAATGGTCGCGTGGCAGTGATCCCGCGTTGACTACGCCGGCAGCTCGGCTGTTCTCACTCGCCGGCATCGACCCGCTGCCGATCGGCGTACGCGATGCGAAACAAGCGCTCCGTGGGACGGGGATCGCGCACCCTCCTCACATTGCAGGTAGGAGGGTGCGCGATCCCCGTCCCCAGGCGCCTTCCTTGAGAGCAAAGGGCTTGTGGGTCGAGCTGGACTTGGGCGAGGAACCGCGGGACGTCCTTCGCGGCATCGACCTCCAACTGCGCCCGGGAGAACGCATCGCCCTGATGGGGCGCAACGGCGCCGGCAAGAGCACCTTCCTCCGGACCGCCGCCGGTCTCTACAAGCCGGTGGCGGGCAAGCTCGACGTCGACTCGATCGCGCTCCTCACCCAGAACCCCGGCGACTACCTGGTCCGCGAGCGGGTCGGCGACGAGCTGCCGGGAGAGCAGGGCCTGGCGGCGCTCCGGGCCGTCGGCCTCGAGCACGCCCTCGACGCCGACCCGCGCGACCTCTCGGGCGGCGAGCGGCAGCGCTTGGCGCTGGCGATTGCGCTCGCGGGACGCATGGAGGGCGAGCAGCTCCCCAGCGTCGTCGCCCTCGATGAGCCGACCCGCGGTATGGACCGCGCTCGCAAGGACGACCTCGTCGCGTTGATCCGCAGCCTCGCCGGGCGTGTCGCTTTTGTGGACTCTGTGCCCACTAAAGCGACATGCGGCGCCGCGGTCGTGGTCGCCACCCATGACGTCGAGTTCGCCTCCGAGTTCGCCGACCGCGTCGTCCTCCTCGGCGACGGCGTCGTCATCGCCGACGGCCCGATGGCGGAGGTCCTCTCCGGTGGCTGGTACTTCGCCACCGAGGTGGCGCGGGTGCTCGACCTTCCGGGGGTCGTCACCCCCGAGCAGGGGGCCGAGCTGCTGCGGGGGGAGGGCGGATGAGCTGGCAGCTGACGAGCTTCCTCGTCCTCGGCGCGGTTCTCCTCGCCGGCTTCGTCTGGTACGAGCGCTCACGGCCGCCCTCGCAGGTGGTGGCCCTGGTCGCCTCGCTCGCCGCGCTGGGGATCGTCGGCCGGATCGCCTTTGCCGCCTTCCCCAACGTCAAGCCGACCACCGACATCGTCGTCTTTGCCGGCTACGCGCTCGGCGGCGCTCCCGGCTTCGCGGTCGGCGCGCTCTCCGCCCTCGTCTCCAACCTCTGGTTCGGGCAGGGGCCCTGGACGCCCTGGCAGATGGCCGGCTGGGGGCTCTGCGGACTGCTCGGAGCGGGGCTGGCGCTCGGCACGCGCAACGCCGGCCGGATGATTCTCGCCGCCACCTGTGGGTTTGCGGCCATTTTCTACGGCGCTCTGCTGAACTTCTCGTTGATGGCGACCTATGGGGGAGACCTGTCGTGGAAGGCCTTTGCGTTCTACGAGGGCCGCGCGATCCCGTTCGAAGTGGCCCACTTCACGGGAAACGTGGCGCTGGCCCTGGTCGCCGGGCCGGCGATGGTGCGGATGCTGGCGCGCTTCCGCGAGCGGTTCGAATGGCGGCGCGGCGGCAGTGGATCGGCGGCTTCCACGCGCCGCGGCTTCGGCAGCGCCCTGCGGAGCGGCGGCGTTGCGGCGCTGCTTCTGGCGGCGCTGCTGGTCACGGTCGCTCCGGCCACGGCCCGGGCCGACGCGGTGACCCAGGGGGCCGACTGGCTCGAAACCCAGCAGCGGCCCAGCGGCGGCTTCCCTGCCGGCCCCGACCAGGAAGCCGGGGCGGAAATGACTTCGTGGGCGATGCTGGCCCTCGCCGCCGCCGGTCGAAACCCGCTCGACGTCACCAATGACGGGCACAGCCCCGTCGATTTCCTGCGCAACCACATGAGCGAAATCAAGGACGCCGGCGACGAGGCGCGCACGATCCTCTCGCTCGAGGCAGCCGGGGTCGACCCCCATGGCTTCGCCGGCCAGGACCTGGTGGAAAACCTGCTCGCGCAGCGACGCGACAACGGCTCCTACCAGGGCTGGCCGGCAACCAGCGCCTACGCGGTGCTGGCGCTGCGGGCTGCCGGCGCCGGCGGCTCGACGGGCGGGACCGTCGCCTGGCTGCGCCAGGTCCAGGGCAAGGACGGCGGCTGGGGGAACGAACCCGGCGACCCGAGCACGCCGGAGATCACCGGGGCCGTCCTGCAGGTACTGACGCCGGGCGCCGATGCCGCCGAAAGCGCCCTCTCCTACCTGCGCGACGCCAAGCGCCCGAACGGCGGTTTCGCCCCCGGCAACAACCTCTCCGCCAATGCACAGGCGACCGCCTGGGCCTCGCAGGGCCTGCTGGCCAGCGGCAAGGACCCGGTCAGCTTCGGCACCGGCGCGAGCAGCCTCGCTTATATGCGGGACCTGCAGACGAGCGAGGGCTTCTTCCTCCAGGCGCCCGGCCAGGAAGCCTCGCCGGTCTGGGTCACCGCCGACGTCCTCGTGCCGCTCTCCGGCCACTTCCTCCCGATCGCGGCGCCGCCCCGCAAACCGCAGCCGAAGCCCGCCGCGACGAGGGACAAATCCCCGCCGCCCAGCGGCAGGGTTCCGCCGGCAAGCGTCTCGCCCTCGCCCTCGGGTCAGATCCCCGCTGAAATCCTGGAAAAGCTGAAAAGCGGCGGCGGTGCCGCGGAGGGCGCTCCCCCTCCGGGTTCGGCGGTGCCGGGCGGCAGCTCCGGATCACCGCCGGCCACGGGGGGCTCCAGCGGCGTGCCGCTCCCGAGCGAAGAACTCGGCATCGTGCCCAGCACCCCAGAAGAAGCGACCCCGAGCGAGGCGACCGGGCAACCGGCCTCCGAAAGCACCGACGGCGCCAAGAGCAGCACCGCCGGGGCGATCGTCCTCGGCCTGCTCGCCGGCTGCGTCCTCTTCGCCCTCGGCTTCCTCTGCCGCCGCGGCTGGATGCGCTGGCGCTACGGCCTCTGAGAACCGCTCCAAAACCGGCTCCGAAAATTTACATTCGCGTCTTGTTCCGTTACAGACGAAACATTACGCTAGGATCATGGTCGTGATGGCAAGGGAGAGCTGGACCGACGGACGCCTCGACGAGTTCAAGGAGAGCGTCAACCGGCGCTTCGACGAGGTGGACCGGCGTTTCGATGAGGTCGACCGGCGGTTCGATGAAGTGGACCGGCGGTTCGACGAGATCGGCAGACAGTTCGGCGACGTGAAGGACGAAATCAAAGAACTGCGCCAGACTATGACTCACGGGTTTTTCGTCTTGGTCGGCATCAACGCGACCAGCACCCTCACCCTCGTCGGGCTGATGGTCGGGCTCAAGGTCTTCTAGCTATACCCTCGACGGGATGGACGTCGAGACCGCGATCCGCACTCGCCGTACGCACAAGGCCTACGCGCCGGAGCCGCTGCCGCGGGAGGAGATCGACCGGCTGCTGGAGCTGGCGAGCTGGGCGCCGAACCACAACCTCACGGTGCCGTGGCGCTTCCGGGTGATCGGGCCCGGGACGCTGGCGCGGCTGCAGGAGATCGCCGGGCCGGAGGGAGCGGCAAAGCTCGAGCGGGCGCCGACCCTGGTCATCGTCTCCTGCGTCCTCAGCGGCGACCCGGTGGAGGAGGAAGAGGACCTTCATGCGACCGCCGTCGCCTCCTACATCGTCCTGCTCGCAGCCCATGCCCGCGGCTACGGCGGCTACTGGCGCACGCCGGGCCTGCTGCGCGGCGAGGAGGGGCGTGCCGCCGTCGGCATGCCCGAAGATGAGCGTTTCGTCGGCCTCCTCCACCTCGGCCACCCCCGCCAGGAGAAGCCGGCCCCCGAACGGCCCGGAGCCGATCGCACCACGACCTACCTCGACTGATGCTGACCCGCGCTCGCGCCATCGAGGAGATCGCCGGCGGGCACTTCGAGGTGGTGGTGATCGGAGGCGGCATCACCGGCGCCGGCGTCGCCCTGGACGCCGCCTCGCGCGGCTACTCGGTGGCGTTGCTGGAGCGTGGCGACTACGCCGTCGGCACCTCCAGCCGCTCCTCGAAGATGGTCCACGGCGGCCTCCGGTACCTGCAGAACTTCGACCTCGGCCTGGTCCGCGAGGCGTTGCTGGAGCGGGCGCTGATGGTCCGCCTGGCGCCCCACCTCGTCTACCCGACCCCGTTCCTCGTCGCCGCCCTGGGCGAGGAGCGCCGCGACCGCAAACTCGGCCTCGGCCTGAACATGTACGACGTGATGGCAACGACGCGCGGTCGCGGCCGCCGCGAGCGCCGCGCCGCCCGCGAGGAGGCCGAGGACAGCTACTGGTCCCCTGACCGCCACCGCACGATCGGCCGCGACGAGGTGCTGGAGCTGGTGCCGGCGCTGGCCGCCCGCGAACCCCACGATGCCTACCTCTTCTACGACTGCCAGACCGACGACGTCCGCCTCGTCCTCACGGTCCTCGGCGAGGCCGAGCGCTTCGGCGCGGTGATGCTGAACGGGGCGGAGGTGACGGAGGTTCTCTCCGAGCACGGCGAGGCGACCGGCGTCGCCTTCATCGAGGCGGAGTCGGGCGAGCGGATCGAGGTCGGCGCCGACAACGTCGTCAACGCCACCGGCGTCTTCGCCGATCAGGTGCGGCCGGAGGAGCTGCTTGGAGAGGAGGACGTGCCGCGGATCGCTCCCAGCCGGGGCACCCACCTACTGATCGACCAGGGCGACCTGCCGATGGGCAAGGCGGCCTGCATCGTCCCGGCGGGGGAGGGGCGGATGATCTTCTCCCTGCCCTGGTACGGCCGCACCCTCGTCGGCACTACCGACAACGACTTCGACGGCGACATCACACACCCGCACCCGGCCGAGGAGGACATCGCCTATCTGCTCGAGGCCGTCAACGAGTTCTTCGGGACCTCCCTCGGCGAGTCCCACCTGGTCGGCGCCTACGCCGGCGTGCGGCCGCTGATCTCGACCGGCGACCCCCGCAAGTCGGTCGACATCTCCCGCAAAGCGGAGCTCTACGAGACCAGCTCGCGGATGCTGACGATCACCGGCGGCAAGCTGACGACCTGGCGGCGGATGGCGAAGCAGACCGTCGACCGAATGGTCGAGCGGGAACGACGCGAAGCCCCCTGCCACACCGAGGAGATTCCGTTGGGGATGCCGGTGCGCTCCGACGACCTCGAGGTTCCGGCGGGGGTGGGGGAGGAGGCCACGGCTCAGCTGGCCTTCCGCTACGGGCACGCCGCCCGCAAGGTCCTCGAGATCGCCCGGGACGAGCCGAAGCTGGCGCGGCCGATCGTCTCCGGACGTCCCGACCTGCTGGCCGAGGTGGCGTTGGCGGCGCGGCTGGAGCAGGCGCGCAGCGTCGCCGACGTGCTGCTGCGGCGGACGCGGCTGGGGATCCTGGCGGCGCCGCAACTGCGCTCGGCGAAGGCCGTGCGCCCGGTCGCCGACGTGCTCGGCGCCGAGCTCGGCTGGTCGCGGCGCCGGCGCTCGCGCGAGGCGGAGGCCTGGCTCGAGGTCGCCGCAGCGGAAGGGGTCGATCCCGCCGCCGCGCTCAGCCGGGTCGGTTGAAGGCCCCGGGCCGGGCGGTTGAATAACCTGCCGCTCGATGACTAAGACCGAGCTCGAGAAAAAGCACCTGTCCGACCTCCACCTGCTCGCCGCCGAATCCGGCATCGAGAAATACCGGATGCTGACCAAGGCCGAGCTGGTCGAGCGTCTGGCCGGGGAGAACGGGGACGCCGAAGCCGCCGAGCCGACGGCCCGCCGGGAGGAGCGCCCGCGCCGCAGGCGGCGCGACGGCGAGGGCCGCGAAGCGCGCGAGCCCCGCCAGCGTCCCGAGAAAGCGCCCGAGCGCGAACCCGCTCCGGAGCCGGCCAGACCTGAGCAGCCCGCGCGTCAGGAGCCCGCCGCCGAGGCGCCGCGTCCGCGCCGTCGCCGGCGCCGGCGCTTCGGCCGCCGCAGCAAGGGGGTCACCCTGCAGACGCTGCTGCTGCCTCCCGAGGCCGGCCGTCAGGCTCTCGTCTTCGCCGAGACCCGCGAGGGCTGCACGGCGCTGCTGCGTGCCGTCGCCGCCGACCTCTCAGCCGACTCGAAGGGGCCGGACCCCGTCGCCCTGCTGATCGACCCCAGCCCGGAGGAGCTCGCCGACTGGAAGCGGGACGCCCCGCAGGCGGAGATCGTCTCCGCCGGCCAGCCGCGCCACGCCTCCGACGCCCTCGCCCAGGCCGCGGCCCGCGCCGGGGGCGGCGAAGACGTGATCCTCCTGGTCGATTCGCTGACCCGCCTCGGCGAGGCCTATGGCGACGCCGAGGCCGCCAAGGAGTTCTTCGACGCCGGCCGCGAGCAGGGCTCGCAAGGCGGGGGGTCGTTGACGGTTGTAGCCGCGCTTGAGCGGCCCGCCGACTGATTCCGAGCTTTTCCTCGCTATAGCGAGGTCAACCTCGGAGTCGCTCAGCGCCGGTAGGCGATTCGGCGCCAGCTCGGCTCTTTGCTGAGCTCGATCAGCTCGTCACTGCGGTCCGGCTGGACGTAGCCGAAAGTCTGGGTGCGCTCGTCGAAGACGACGTCGAGCTCGCCCTCCTTGACCCGCTGGTCGAGCCAGGCGCCGCGGAAGACGAGGCGGCGGATCCAGTGGACGAGGCTGCGGTTGGCGGGGCCGACCAGGTCCTCCCAGTTCTCGTTGATGTGCTCGCCGAGGGCTGAGGAGGGCTCGGCGATCTCGCCGCTGACCGCGAGGTCGAGCAGGTCGTCGAGCTCCTCGGGGCTGAGGCCCTGGTTGACGAAGCGCAGCTTCACCGCCGCCTGCTCGACCCGCTGGGCGAAATCCTCCTCGTTGAACGCGAAGCGGAGCTCTCCGTACTCCAACACGTAATCGGAGCCAGACTCGTAATTCCCTCTGCGGGTCGCTTTCTTATCCATGAGTTGAAGCCGTCCCGTCCACGCAAGCCCGGCGTGAACAGGGCCATGATCTTGCCGATCATCGTAGAGACGTGCCTGCTCGGGCCGGTGCCTGAACGTGCGGTTGCACCTTGGGCCGCCGCTTGCACCGTTGAAGCTCCGCCGGGTGGGTATAGCTGGAATGAGGCGCCGTGATCGACCTGCACTGCCACATCCTCGACGCGATCGACGACGGGGCGCGCGACGCCGACGACAGCGTTGCGATGGCGCGCCAGGCGGAGGCCGACGGAATCGAAGCCGTCTGCGCCACCCCGCACATCCGTCACGACCACGACGTGCGGATCGAGGAGCTGGTGGGGCGGGTGGCGGGGCTGAACGAGCGGCTGCAGCGGGAACTGGTGGCGGTGAGGATCCTGCAGGGCGGCGAGGTGGCGGAGACCGCGGTCGAGGATCTCAGCGAGGAGCAGCTGGCGCGTGTCTCCCTCGGCGAGGGGGAGTGGATCCTGCTCGAGCCGGCGCCGGGGCCGCTCGACGACAGCCTGCTGCGGCGGGTCGGGCACCTGGCCGATCGCGGCCACCGCACGATCGTCGCCCATCCCGAGCGCCACCTCTCGGCCGACATGTTCGAGCGGATGGCGGCGCTGGCCGCCGAGGGTGCGCTGATCCAGGCGACCGCCGATTTCTTCCTTCGTGAGCCGACGGCGAAGGGAATGCTGGCGATGGCAGAGCGCGGCCTCGTCCACGTCCTCAGCAGCGATGCCCACACGGTCCTGGGCGGGAGGCCGGTGCGGATCTCGCCGGCGCTGGAGAAGCTGCGGGAGGTCGAGGCGCTCGCGCCCCACCTCGACTGGATCGCCGCGATCGCGCCGCGGGCGATCGTCGCCGGTGACCCGCTCGAGGTGCCCTTCGAACCGCAGGTCTGAAGCATCTCCGAACTTTTGGGGGCTATGACCCCCACGATCTCGGAGTAGCTAGTCGAGCTCGCGGAGCTGGACGCGCGGGGCGAGCTCTTCGATCACGGAGCGGGAGCCGGTCCCGAGGCCGCTGCGGAGGAAGTTGGTGGCGCCGGCGGCGGCGCTGAGCCGCAGCACGTCCTCCCAGTCGCGGCCGGCGGCAATGGTCGCGGCCAGGGCGCCCATCATCGAGTCGCCGCAGCCCTCGCGTGAGCCGCGCTCGAACCTCGGCGGCGTCAGCTCGGTGAACCTGTCGTCGCGGAGCGCCAGCGCCGGGTCGCCGGCGCGGGTGACGATGACGCTCTCGGCGCCCGCCTCCCGCACCCGTTCCATCGCCGCCCGCATCCGCTCCTCGGTGTCGACGGCGTCGGAGACGAAACCGGCGATCTGCCAGTCGTTGATCTTGACCAGGTCCGGCTTGCCCTCCAGCGCCTGGTCGAGGCGGGGCGAGGAGAGGTCGACGATCGCCGGCACGCCGTTGGCTTTGACGTCGGCGACGAGGCCGCCGTAGATCTCCAGCGGCACGGTGTTGTCTGGATAGGGGCCACAGACCGCCAGCAGGTCGCAGTCGAGCGCCGCGGCGACGGTGACCGAGAACAGTTCGTCGACCTCGTGGCGCGAGGCCGGCAGCGCCGCGCTCTGGGAGATCGGCTCGCGCTCGCCGCTGCGGCGGTCGTGAATGTAGGCGCCGCTGGCCTCGGCGGTCTCGACCAGCCGCAGCTCGACCGGCATCTGCTCCAGCAGCGGCCGCAGGACGGTGCCGACCTCGCCGCCGATGAAGCCGCAGAGGACCGGGTCGGCGCCGAGCTCGGCGGCCATTCGCGCCACCCACACCCCCTGGCCGGCGGCGTGGATGTGGATGTCGTCGCCGCCGTCGGCGCTGAAGGACTCGATCGCGATCGAGACCATCGGGTTGGGGCTGAAGATTGCGACTTTGGGCGTTGCGGCCATCGGCAGACCCTAGAACGCGGGGGAGAGACGCCCGGCGCCTCGGCTTATCGAGGAGTGGAACATCATCCCCGCTCCATTCCCGTTGCAAAAGGTTTCCGAACTCGCCTGCTCGGTCTGGCCCGGCGCGATCGCTCCAGTGCCGGTACCGGTCTGCTGATCCCGCGCTGTTCGAGCGTCCACACCTTCGGCATGCGCTTCGAGCTCGACCTCTTCTTTCTCGACGCCGCCGGGCGCGTCATCGACGTGCGCCGCCAGGTGCCGCCGGGTCGGGTCGCCTGGTGCCGTGGAGCTTCCGCGGTTTTGGAGATTCCCGCCGAGAAGGGGGGAGAGACGAGCGGCTCCGGGACTTAGCTCACCATGCTTCCTCAACGAGAAGAGATCGCCAGCCTGGTCGTCTGCGAGGACGACGACGTAACCCTCGACCTGCTCTGCGAGCACCTGTCGGCCGACCGCTTCGGCGTGATGCCGGCGCCCAGCGCCTCCGACGCGCTGCGCCTCTGCCGCTACAACCATCCCGACCTGCTGCTCCTGGACCTGACCCTGCCCGATGCCTCTGGCCTCGACGTCCTGCGCGAAATCCGCGAGGCCGACGGGATCGACTCCCGCTTCGACCCGCGGCTGCCGGTGATCGTCCTCACCGGCCGCAGCGGCGACACCGACAAGGTCCGCGGCCTCGACTCGGGCGCCGACGATTACCTGACGAAGCCTTTCATCTACAGCGAGCTGCGGGCCCGCATCGGCGCCGTCCTGCGCCGTCGCACCTATCCCAAGGAGGGACCGAGCCGGGTCGGGGACCTGGTCATCGACCCACCCCGGCGGCGGGTCACCGTCGACGGCCGGCCTGTTGCACTCTCCCAGAAAGAGTTCGGCCTGCTGCGCATCCTCGCCTCCGACCCCACCCGCGTCTTCACGAAGGAGGAGCTGCTTGCAGCCGTCTGGGCCTACCGCGGCCCCTCCAAGACCCGAACCCTCGATTCACACGCCTCCCGTCTGCGCCGCAAACTCGACCCGCAGAGCGGTCGCTTCGTGATCAACTGCTGGGGGATCGGTTACCGCCTGATCGACCGGTGAGGTGAAAAAGCCCTTGGCCGAACGGGCCGGCCAAGGGCTTCAAGGCTTTGGCTGCCGGTCGCTGCTACTTCTTTTTCTTGCCCTTCGAGGCGGGCACCTCGAAGTGCATGATCGCCAGCTTGGTCTGGATCGCGCCGGACTTGTCCTTGCCCATCCGTTTGCCGGCTTCCTTCTGGATCTTGCCGGCCTTGTCGACGGCTTCGGTGAGGATTTTGTTCAGATCTTTCCAGCCCTGTTTGTCGAGCTGGAGAGGCGTGTCGGACAGGTGGGAATCCTTACGGCCCTCGATCGTCCCTTCGGCCATCGCCTCGGTCGCACTCTGCCCGATCGACTCGAGGATCGAGCCGGAGATGCCTTTGCGAGCAGAAGCCGGGATCTTCGCCCAGTCGGAATCGCTGAGGAAAGCGCGATCGGTAGCGCGGTAGAAGTGCTCGACCGCACCGCGCCGCGGCTCGGTTTTCACCAGTTCGACGCAGTCGTATTCGAGCAGCGTTTTCACGTGGTAGCTGACGTTGCCCAGCGGCTCTCCCAGCTCTTGGGCGAGCTGGTTCGGGCTCGAGATCCCTTTATGGAGGGAGCTGAGGATGCGGACGCGGAGCGGGTGCGCGAGGGCCTTCGCGAGTTGCTGGGTTATGCCCTCTGGGGAAGTACGGGACTGTGGCAAAGGAGGACCTCCGTTCGTTGATGCCCCGGGCGGTGGGGTGGACTTTGGGGTGTTGTCGCCCGAGTTACTAGACAAGTATTCCAAAACGCTTCGAGTCTAGCCGTCCCCATAGGAAAACATGCAGTAATTGGGACGACCACTGTAAATGTCTCCAGTTTGTTTGTTCGCCAAACGGTTTGGGAAACGAAATCTTGTCGTTTACGGTCCCACTGGTCGCCCGTTCCGTCATTGCGCCTGGCCGAGACCGCTTCGAGGAACGGGCGCCCGTTTTCCGCGCTGAGCGGCTTGGCGGCGGTTCGGCGCTCCAGCCAGGGGGAGAGATTTCCTTGCCGCTCCCTTAGCGCTCCGATGTCCGCGCGAGGAACGGAATAGACCATGGCCGTCGAGCTGGCCGAGCTGGCCGCGGGTCTGCCGATGGCGGCGTCTTTCGCGGTGGCAGGCGGAATATCGACGCTCCGGGAGGGGCGCCGGCGCGCGGCCCTGAACGAGGCGGTGCACGAGTTGCGCCGCCCCCTCCAGGCGCTGGCGCTGACTCTGCCGGCGAAAGGAAGCGAGGGAGGAGCGGCCGACTCTTCACTGCACCTGACGATGGCCGCGCTCGACCGGCTCGACCGTGAGATCAACGGCGGCGCGGCCGCGGAGGACTGGGAGCTGCTGCCGGTGCGCCCGTTGCTGGCGGAGGCCGTCGATCGCTGGCGCTCGCAAGCGGCGAGGACAGGACGCAGCCTGGAGCTGCGTTGCCATGACGACGACGCATGGATCGAGGGGGACCGGTTCAGCCTCGCTCAAGCGGTGGACAACTTGATCAGCAATGCGCTCCTTCACGGCGGGGGCCAGGTGACCATCGATGCTCGGCGGGACGGCGCCTGGCTGATCATCCGCGTGCGCGACGAAGGTAAGCGGCCATGGGTGCGACCCCGCCGCGAGGGGCGGCTGGGATCCCGCGGCCGCCACGGCCACGGCCTGCGGGTGGTCGCCCGCGCCGCTCGCGCGCACGGCGGCAGCTTCTGTCTGCGGCGCCTGGGCCGAGGCGCCGAGGCGCGCCTGCGGCTGCCGGCGGCCGTCGTCGCGGAGGGTGGATGAGCCGCCGCGGCCGGGCCATCGCCTTCCTGCTGGCGGCTCTGTTCGCCGCGGTCGCGGCGGCGGCGATCGCAAACGGCTACGGCAACAGCGTCGTCCGTGGCTACGGCGAGCTGCGGCCGGTCCTCGTGGCCTCCGCCGATCTGCCGGCGGGTCGGGCGATCGATCCGGAGACCGCCGACCAGGGGCTCGAGGTTCGCCGCGTTCCTGTGCGGTTCGTCCCGCCGGGGGCGCTGAGCGCTCCGGCCCAGGTCGTCGGGCTCGAGCCGGTCGCGGCCGTTCCCGCCGGGTCCTACCTGCTGGCCGGGCAGCTGCGCTCGCCGGTGGAGGGGCGGGCGCATGCGCCGCTCGGGAGGGGGAGGCGGCCGGTCGAGATCGCGGTCAGCGGCGCTGGCGCCCTCACCGCCTTCGGCGGCCAGCCCGTCGGCTCGCGGGTCGACGTCGTGGTGACGACCGAACCGTCGGCAGCGGGCAGCGGTCGTACTTACGTCGCAGCCCCCGCCGTCCCCCTGATCGGCCTGGCTCCGGGCAGCGAAGGGCCCGGGGCCGAAACCGCCGTCGCCACCCTCGGCCTCACCCGTTTGCAGGCGCTGCGGCTGATCGCCGCCGAGAGCTTTGCCCGCCGGGTCACCGTGATCCCGCGCTGATGAAGGTCCGTGAGCGTGACATCGCGGCGGCGGCGGTTCGGCTGCGGGAGAAGCTGATCGAACGGCGGCGCGCCGAAGCGGCGCGGGGACGGCGGATCGAAGGGGACGTCGAGACGGCCGTTCGGGCGCTGGTGGACGAGCACGCGGCGGTCCTGCCGGCCGCCGAGCGCGAGGCCCTCGCCGCCCACATCCTCCGCGACAGCGTCGGGCTGGGCCCGCTGGAGGTGCTGCTCGCCGACCCGGCGGTCGAGGAGGTGATGGTCAACGGCCCGGACCGGGTCTATGTGGAGAGGCGCGGGGTGCTGGAGCGCACCGATGTCCGATTCGAGAGCGAGGAGGACCTCCGCAACGCGATCGAGCGGATCCTCGCTCCGCTCGGCCGGCGGGTGGACGAGCTGAGCCCGATGGTCGACGCCCGCCTCGCCGACGGCTCCCGGGTGAACGTCGTGATCCCGCCGCTGGCGCTCGACGGCCCCACCCTCTCGATCCGCCGCTTCGGCGCCACCCGGCCCGACCCTGAGCGGCTGGTCGAGCTGGGGACGATCACGGCGGAGCAGCGGCGCCGGTTGTCGGAGGCGGTGGCCGGCCGGCGCAGCGTCCTGGTCAGCGGCGGCACCGGCTCGGGCAAGACGACGCTGCTGAACGCGCTCTCCAGCTTCATCGCGCCGGGGGAGCGGGTGGTGACGATCGAGGACGCGGCCGAGTTGCGGCTGCAGCAGCCGCACGTCGTGCGGCTGGAGAGCCGGCCGGCGGGGATCGAGGGGCGGGGGGAGGTGACGATCCGCGACCTGCTTCGCAACGCGCTGCGGATGCGCCCGGACCGGATCGTGATCGGCGAGGTGCGCGGAGTCGAGGCCCTCGACCTGCTCACCGCGCTCAACACCGGCCACGACGGCGCCCTCTCGACCGTCCACGCCAACTCGCCGGCCGACGCGCTGCGCCGGCTCGAGACGCTGGCGCTGATGGCGGGGGTGGGCCTGCCGCACGCGGCGATCGCCGAGCAGGTGGAGCGTGGCATCGACCTCGTCGTCCACATCCAGCGCCAGGCGGATGGCAGCCGGCGCGTCACCGAGATCGCCGGGCCGGGATGACCCCCACGGTTGCCATCGCTGCCCTCGCCGGCGCCCTGCTGGCGCTGGCCGGGCGGGAAGCGTGGATCGCCAGCCCGGCGCCGGCGCGCTGGCTGCGGCACGCGCTGGAGCCGCTGCGGCGGGCGGGGGAGGAGGGATATGCGCCCTCGACGCCGGAGCGGCGGCGGCTGGCTGGGCTCGGGGTCCTCGGGACGAGCATCGGCGGCTGGTTCCTCGGTGGCGTCGCCCTGGCGCTGCCGCTCTCGCTCGCCGCTCCGGCGACGATCGGATGGGTGGTCCGGTTCCGTCGCCGCCGCTACCGGCAGGCGGTCGAGCACTCGCTGCCGGAAGTCGCCGTCGCGGTCGCCGACTCGCTCAGCGCCGGCCGCTCGCTGCGGGCCTCGCTGCCGGCGGCGATCGCCTCGCTGGACGGCCCGCCCGCGATCGAGCTGGCGCGCGTCGGCGCCGACCTGGACCTCGGCTCCCCGACCCCCGACGCGGTGCAGGCATGGCGCCGGCGGATGCGCTCGCCGCGCGTCGACGCCTTCGCCGCGGCGCTGCTCAGCCAGCGCCTCGCCGGCGGCGACCTCGCCGGGCTCCTGCGCCGCTTCGCCGCCGGCGCCGCCGAGCAGGAGCGGGTCGCCGAGGACGCCCGCTCGGCGACGGCGCAGGCCCGCTTCACCGGCCTGCTCGTGGTGGCGATGCCGACCGGCGGTGCCCTCTTCGCCGAGCTGTTGCAGCCGGGTTTCCTCGCCCGCCTGCTGGCCTCTCCTCCGGCGGCGGTGCTGCTGGGGCTCGCGGCGGCGCTGCAGGTCGCCGGCTTCTTCGCGATCCGCCGCTTCGCGCAGGTGGTCGAGTGAACGGGGCGGGTCTGCCGGCGGCGCTGGCGGTCCTGCTGGCGCTGGCCGGGGGGTGGGAGCTGCTCGGCGGACGCTCCCTGAACATCCGCCTGCCGCAGCTCCTCCTCGGGAAGCTGGCCGGCGCTGCCGCCGGCGCGGTGATCGGGCTGCTCGCCGCGCCGGCGGCGCCGGGGCGCACCGCGCTGCTGGTCGTGGCCGGGCTGCCGGCCGCGGGCTTCCTGCTCCCCGACGTCCTCCGCGAGCGCCGCCGTCGCCATCGCCACCGACGGCTCGTCGCGGCACTCCCCGACGCCCTCGACCTGCTCGCCGTCAGCGCCGGCTCCGGGCGCGGTCCGGCGGCCGGGATCGAGCAGCTGGCGCGGGCGGGGGAGGGTCCACTGGCGGAGGAGCTGCGGCTGGCCAAGGCGGAGCTCTCCTGCGGCGTTCCGCTCAGCGCCGCCCTCGCCGCTCTGCGGTCTCGGGTTCCGGGTAGTGAGCTGGCGACGCTGGTGGCGGCGATCGAGCGCTCGCGCAGGTTCGGCTCGCCGCTCGCCGATCAGCTGCGGCGGCAGGCGACTTCGCTGCGCCGCGAAAACCGCCGCGCGGTCGAGGAGCGGGCGGCGCGGGCGGCGCCGAAGATCCAGCTCGTCATCGCCCTCGTCCTGGTGCCGTCGGTCCTGCTGATGATCGCCGCCGGTCTGATCGCAAACGCTGGCACGCTGCTGGCCGGCTTCTGAGAGCTCGCCGGGGTTTCCGCCGCGCTGTGTGCCCTCCTGGTCCGTAGCCACGAACCGCGACCGGCCGCGACCGCCCGCCTGCAAATCGGGTTGCAGAGGGGGGTGGTGTTGCAAAGTGGGGGACTGTGGGTTATTGTGGCGATCGAGTTGAAGCCCAGGACCGGGGTGGTGAGGCTCCTCCCACCTCATCACTCCGGTCCATTTCTCTTCGCCCTCCGCAGAAAGGACTTCACGAGGTGGCCTTCCGGGGTCTCTACGAGCACAGCCTCGACGCCAAGGACAGGCTCACGGTCCCTTCTCGCTTCCGCGCTTCCCTCGCTGACGGAATCGTTCTCTCCAAGGGCTTCGACCCCTGCGTCTGGGTCCACACGACCGCTGAGTTCGAGCAGCTCTCCGACCGCTTCCTCTCCCCGCACAGCCCGTTCGGGCGCGATGCGCGGGCGCTGCGCCGCCGCTTCCACGGCGGTTCCTTCGACGAGAAGCTCGACTCGGCCGGCCGTATCCGCATCCCCAAGCCGCTGATCGAGCACGCCGGCCTCGACGGCAACTGCGTCGTCATCGGCGCCGGGGAGTACCTGGAGATCTGGAACGCCGATGCCTGGGCCAAGCAGGAGGAGGAGCTCGACGCCGCCGCCCCCGAGATCGCCGAGGGCCTAGCCGCCGCCGGACCCGCATCATGAGACTGAATGCCGCAGCAACCCACACCTATGTCTCAGCGCCGACCCGACCGGCGCTGCGGCCGGTGGAGGTCGTGATGGGCGAGCACGAGCCGGTGCTTGCTTCCGAGCTGGTCTCGCTGCTGGCGCCGGAGCCGGGGCAGACGGCGGTCGACTGCACCTTCGGCGGCGGCGGCCACGCCCGCCTGATCGCCGAGCTGATCGGACCCGAGGGGACGCTGATCGGAATCGACCGGGACCCCGCCGCGCAGGAGCGCTTCAACCGCTTCGCCGCCGAAGCTCCCTGCCGGACCCTCTTCATGAGCAGCGACTTCGCAGCAGGACTTCGCGCCTTGCGGGGCGAAGGAGTGCGCCCAGACATGGTTTATGTGGATCTGGGGATGTCCTCGATGCAGGTCGACGCGTGGGAGCGGGGCTTCTCCTATTCCTACGACGCGCCGCTCGACATGCGGATGGACACGCGGCAGCGCTTCACCGCCGCCGACCTCGTCAACGAGTGGCCGGAGGCGCGGATCGCCCAGGCCCTGCGTCGCTTCGGCGAGGAGCGCTTCGCTGGCGGGATCGCCCGCGAGATCGTCCGCCGCCGCCCGCTTTCGACCACCTCCGAGCTGGTCGAGGCGGTCAAGGCCGGGATGCCGGCCTCGGCCCGCTTCGGCGCCGGCCACCCGGCCAAGCGAAGCTTCCAGGCGATCCGGATCGCCGTCAACGGCGAGCTCGAGGCGCTCGAGGAAGCGCTGCCGCTCGCCTGGGAGCAGCTCGAGATCGGGGGTAGGTTCGCCGCGATCTCCTTCCACTCGCTCGAGGACCGGCCGGTGAAGCAGTTCCTCGCCGCCAAGGCGCGCGGCTGCGTCTGCCCGCCGGAGCTGCCGGTCTGCGTCTGCGGCCACGAGCCGGAGGCGGAGCTCCTGACCCGCCGCGCGATCTCGCCGGGGCCCGAGGAGGCGGACGGCAACCCGCGCTCGCGCTCGGCCCACCTGCGGGCGGCCCGCAAGATCGCCGAGGCGCAACCGGTCGGGGAGGCGGGCTGATGGCCGTCGCCGTCCCCAGGACCCGCCCGGCGAGGGCGCCGGCGCCCTCGCGGACGACGCCGCCGCCTCGGCGCAAGGCCCCGGTCCGCAGACCCGCCGTCAAACGAGCGCCCGCCGCCCGCCCGAAGCTCGTGGTCGTCGCCGGCCGCACCGCAGGCGCCGTCCGCCAGCTGCCCGACTCGAGCCTGGTCGTGCGGATGACCCAGGGGCGCCTCTGGATCGGCGTCCTCGGCGTCCTCCTGGTCGGGATCGTCGCCCTCAACGTCGCCACCCTCAGCTTCGCCGCCACCTCGGGCAAGATCGACGAACAGATCACCGCGCTGGAAGAGGAGAACTCGATGCTGGAAAGCCGGGCGGCCCAGCACTACAGCACCGCCCGGGTCCGCGGCGAGGCCGGCGAACTCGGCCTGGCGATGCCGACGCTGGAAGAGCCGAAGCTGGTGGAAGCCAAGCCGGGCGACGCCGCCGCGGCCGCGGCCCGCCTCGCTGCCGCCGGGGGCTAGGAGATCCTTCCCGAATGCGCTTGATCGAGCGGCGGATCGGGCTCCTCTTCGGCGGCTTCCTCCTCTGCTTCCTCATCATCATCGGCCGCGCTCTCTGGCTGCAGGGGGTGCAGGGCTCGAAGCTGGCCTCGGAGGCGGTCTCCCAGCAGACCGAGATCGTCGAAGTCCCGGGCCTGCGCGGCGACCTGCTCGACCGTCGCGGCAACAAGCTCGCCGCGTCCGAAGACGCGGCGACGATCTACGCCACGCCCTACCAGGTGAAGAACCCGCCGCAGGCGGCGGCGAAGCTGGCGCCGATCCTCAAGCAGTCGAAGTCCGAAGTCCTGGAAGCGCTGACCGCCGAAAGCGGCTTCTCCTACGTCGCCCAGAAAGTCGGCCTCGGCGAGGCGGCGCAGGTGGAAGGGCTCGAACTGGAAGGGATCGGCGAGCTGCCCGACAGCCGCCGCACCTACCCGCAGGGGGAGATGGCGGGGCAGGTGATCGGCGCCGTCGGCTCCGAAAACCAGGGACTGACCGGGCTCGAGATGGGCGAGGAACCGGTGCTCGCCGGCAGCAACGGCGAACGGCGGATCGTCAACGACGCGCTCGGCCAGCCGATCCGGCTGGAAACGGTCCACGAAGCCGAAGACGGCGAAGACGTCGAACTCACGCTCGACCCGGTGATCCAGCGGGAAACCGAACGGGTGCTGGGCGAAGTCGGCGAAACGTACACGCCGACCGGGGCCACCGCGATCGTCGTCGACCCGCGCAGCTCGCAGGTCCTGGCGATGGCGAACTGGCCGCCGGTCAACCCCGAAGACCTCTCCGAAGCCAGCAACGAGGACCTGCTGAACAAGGCGACCGGCTTCAACTACGAACCGGGCTCGACCTTCAAGGCGTTCACGGTCGCCGCGGCGCTGGAAGAAAAACTGGTCACGCCGGAGACCGAATTCACCCTGGAACCGACGATCCAGGTAGCCGACCGGACGATCAAAGACGCCGAGGAACGCGGCACCGAAACGATGAGCGTCGCGCGCATCCTCGCCCAGTCCTCGAACGTCGGGGCGGTGACGATCGGCCTCAGGGTCGGCGCCGAAAAATTCAGCAAGTGGATCGACCGGTTCGGCTTCGGCCGCCAGACGGGCATCCAGTTCCCCAGCGAGGAATCCGGGATCGTCCCCAGCCTCGACGAATACTCGGGCTCGACGATGGGGAACCTGCCGATGGGCCAGGGCCTGGCGGTGACGCCGATCCAGATGGTGGCCGGCTACACCGCGATCGCCGACGGCGGGGTGCTGAAACCGCCGCAGCTGATCAAGCGGGTCGGCGAAGAAGAGGTGCACGAGCCGAAGGGCCGGCGGGTGATCTCGCCGCAGGTGGCGGGCGAGATCCGCGAAATGCTCGAAGGCGTGCTGGCGCCGGGGGGGACGGCGTCGGAGGTCAGCGTCCCCGGCTACACGCTCGCCGGCAAGACCGGGACGGCACAGGTGGCCGAAAACGGCGGCTACTCGAAAACCAAGTACATCGCCTCCTTCATCGGCTTCGCCCCGGCTCAGAACCCGCAGTTCCTCTGCGCGGTGATCGTTGACGAACCGCAGGGGGAAATCTACGGCGGCTCGGTGGCGGCGCCGGCCTTCGGCAAGATCGCGGAATTCGCTCTGCCTTACCTTGGGGTGCCGCAGGAATGATCGGCGGCGGCGGGCCGGGTGCCCCTCCGCCGGAGACCGTACGTTTGCCCAGGGACCAACCGAGCCATCGGCTTGACCCAAAGCCTCCGTCGGAGGGGCACCCGGCCCGCCTCATAGAATCGTGCCGCGAATGATGAGATTGGCCGAGCTGGTCGGGGAGCTGCCTGGGGCGCGAATCGTGGGCGATTCCACCGTCAGGATCGGTGAGCTGGTGTATGACAGTCGTAAGGTTGGGCCAGGGGCGTTGTTCTTCTGCGTGGTGGGGGAGAAGGTCGACGGGCATGAGTTCGGGCCGCGGGTGGTCGAAGAGGGAGCGGCGGCGCTGGTGGTCGAGAGGGAGCTGACGGAACTGGCCGTGCCGCAGGTCGTGGTGCCTGATTCGCGGGCGGCGATGGCGCCGCTGGCGGCGCGGTTCTGGGGTGACCCCACCGCGGAGCTGCGGGTGGTCGGCGTCACCGGGACCAACGGCAAGACGACGACGGCCTTTCTCGTCCGCGAGATCCTGCAGGCGGCCGATTTTCGCTGCGGCCTGCTGGGGACGGTGAAGCAGGTCGTCGGCGGGGTGGAGAAGGAGGTCGTGCGGACGACGCCGGAGGCGATCGAGCTGCAGGCGACGTTCCGGCAGATGCTCGAGGGCGGCGACGAAGCCTGCGCGATGGAGGTCTCCTCGCACGCGATGGCCCTTTACCGCGCCGACGCGATCCATTTCGAGGTGGCGATCTTCACCAACCTCACCCAGGACCACCTCGACTTCCACGCCGACATGGAGGACTACTTCCTCGCCAAGCGCAAGCTGTTCGAGGCCGGGCCGAAGACGGCGATCGTCAACGTCGACGATCCCTACGGGCAGCGGCTCGCCGCCGAATTCGACTGCGTCACCTTCTCCGCTGAGGGAGCCGAGGCCGACTACAGCGCCAGGGAGGTCGAGTTCGATGCCCACGGCGCCGACTTCAGCCTCGGCGGGATGCGGCTGCGGACGGCGCTGCCCGGCCACTTCAACGTCGCCAACGCGCTGGGCGCCTTCGCCGCGGCGGAGGCGATGGGGGTGGGCGGCGACATCGCCGCCGCCGGTTTGGCGCGGGCGGCGCGGGTGCCGGGACGGTTCGAGCCGATCGACGAGGGCCAGGGCTTCGGGGTGCTGGTCGACTACGCCCACACCCCCGACTCGCTGGAGAACGTGCTGCGGGCGGCGCGGCGGATCACCGAGGGAAGGGTGATCTCGGTCTTCGGGGCCGGTGGCGACCGCGACCGCGACAAGCGGCCGAAGATGGGCCGGGCCGGCGCCGAGCTCTCCGACCTGACCGTCGTCACCTCCGACAACCCACGCTCCGAGGACCCCGAGAAGATCGTCGCCGAAGTGGCGGCGGGCGCGAAGGGGGCAAAGGAGCTGGAGGTGGTGGTCGAGCGCCGCGAGGCGATCGCGCTGGCGCTGGGGCGGGCCCGGCCGGGCGACACCGTCGTAATCGCCGGCAAGGGGCACGAGCAGGGGCAGGAGTTCGAGAACGGGCGCAAGATTCCCTTCGACGACCGCGAGGTGGCGCGCGAGGAGCTCTGGAAGCTGGGAACGCCGGCGTGAACCTCACGCCAGCTGAGATCGCCGCCGCGCTCGGGGCCGAGGTCCTGGCCGAGGGGGCGCCGGAGCCGCCGCGGCGGGCGACGATCAGCTCCGGCGACGCCGGCCCCGGCGACCTCTTCTTCGGCCTCCGCGGCGCCAACCGCGACGGCGGCGAGTTCGCCGCCGCGGCGATCGCCGCCGGCGCCTGGGGCGCCGTCGTGGGATCGGCTTGGCGGTCGTACTTCCTGCCGGATGGCGGAGGGAATTACGACCGCGGTCGTGCGGAGGAGGGTGGCGCCTGGGTTTTCGTCGTCGACGACCCGCTGGCGGCGATGCAGTCGCTCGCCCGTGGCCATCGGCGCTCGCTCGGCGCCCGGGTGGTGGGGGTCACCGGCTCGGTCGGCAAGACCTCGGTCAAGGACATCGCCCGGGCGCTGCTGCCCGGCAAGGTCCACGCCAGTCCCGAAAACTGGAACACCGAGATCGGCCTGCCGCTGACCGTGCTGGAAGCGCCCGACGACGCTGGAATGCTCGTGCTCGAGATGGCGATGCGGGGGCGGGGGCAGATCGCCGAACTGGCGGCGATCGCCGAACCGGAGGTGGCGGTTATCACCAACGTCGGCCCGGTCCACGTCGAGCTGCTGGGGTCGGTCGAGGCGATCGCCGCGGCCAAGGCCGAGGTCCTCGACTCCCTGTCGCCCGGCGGGACCGCCGTCGCCCCGGCCGAGGCGGGCGAGCTGGAGCCGCACCTGGAGCGTGCCCCGAACCTGCTGCGCTTCGGGACGGGCGGCGACGTCGAAGCGACGGAGGTCAAGGTCGCGGACGGAGTCACGGAGGCGTCGATCTCGACCCCACTCGGCGCCCAGCGCTTCCACTTCCCCTTCACCGAGGCTCACAACCTCACCAACGCCCTGGCCGCGATCGCCGCCGGGGTCGCCCTCGGCGCCGACCTCGCGGAAATGGCCGACCGCGCTGCGGACATAGGATTCTCCCGCTTCCGCGGCGAGCGCCTGGAGCTCCCCGGCGGCATCGTCCTCGTGAACGACTGCTACAACGCCAATCCGGTGTCGATGCGCGCGGCGCTCGACCATCTCGCCTCCCTGGATGCCGAACGCACCGTGGCGGTCCTGGGGGAGATGGGTGAGCTGGGGCCGGACTCCGCCGCCTATCACCGCGAGGTGGGGGAGCACGCCCGCGCCTCGGGGATCGATTTCGTGATCGGCGTCGGCGCTCCGGCCCGCGACTACGACCCCGACGAACTCGTCGCCGACCCCGGCGAGGCCGCCGAGCTGCTGGCGGCGCGCCTGCAGCCCGGCGATGCCGTTCTGGTCAAGGGCTCGCGCTCGGCCGGGCTCGAGGCCGTCGCCGAGCAGCTGCCGGAGCTGGTGGAGGCAGGCGATGGGTGAAGTCCTGATCGCCGGGATGGCGGCGATGCTGATCTGCATCTTCCTCGGCCCCAAATTCATCGAGTACCTGCGGGTGAAGGAGTTCGGGCAGCACATCCGCGAGGACGGGCCGCAGGAGCACCACGCCAAGGCGGGCACCCCGACGATGGGCGGGCTGATCGTCTTCGCCTCGATCTGCGTCCCCTTCCTGGTCCTCTCCGAGCGCGACGCCCAGAGCCTGGCGGTCTTCGGGGTGGCGATCGGCTGCGCCGCCCTCGGCTTCGCCGACGACTACATCAAGATCGTCAAACGCCGCTCGCTCGGCCTCGCCGGGCGCTGGAAGCTGCTCGGCCAGCTGGTCCTCGCCTTCGGCCTCTGGTGGGTCGCGCGTCACTCGGTCGGCCTCGAACCGACGCTCTACTTCCGGATCGGCGACGGCAGCATCGACCTCGGTCCGGTCCTCTACTTCATCCTCGTCTTCCTCGTCATCGCCGGTACCTCCAACGGCGTCAACCTCACCGACGGCCTCGACGGCCTCGCCGCCGGCTCCTGCGCGATCGTCCTCCTCGCCTACACGGCGATCGCCTTCGTCAGCGGCGAGCAGAAGGACCTGGCGCTGCTCTCGGCCTGCCTGGTCGGCGCCTGCATCGGCTTCCTCTGGTTCAACGCCTTCCCGGCCTCGATCTTCATGGGCGACACCGGCTCGCTCGGGCTCGGCGGCGCGATCGGGGCGCTGGCGGTGATGACCCAGACCGAGGTGCTGCTGATCATCATCGGCGGCATCTTCGTGATCGAGGCGCTCTCGGTCCTGCTCCAGGTCTTCGCCTTCAAGACCTTCCGCCGCCGCGTCCTCCTGATGGCGCCGCTGCACCACCACTTCGAGATGATGGCCTGGTCGGAGACGAAGATCATGCTCCGCTTCTGGATCATCGCCGCGGTCTGCTCGGGCATCGGCTTCACGCTCTACCAGCAGAGCATCGGATGATGGGAGCGTGACGGGATGCCCGAGGTAGAGGTCACCGCGGGGCCGATCGAGTACGGGGACAGCGGCGGCGAGGGCCGGCCGATCGTCTTCATCGGCGGCCTGCCGCACGACGGCAGCCTCTGGGACGGAGTGGTCGCGGAGCTGAGCCCGCAGTTCCGCTGCCTGACGCCGGTGCTGCCCCTCGGCGCGCATCGCAAGCCGATGCACCCGGACGCCGATCTCTCCCTCTCGGGGCTGTCGCGGATCGTCACTGACTTTCTCGAGCGGCTCGAACTGCGCGACGCCGTCGTCTGCTTCAACGACTGGGGCGGCGCGCAGACGCTGGTGGCGAACGGCGAAACGGAACGGGTGGGCGGGCTGGTGCTGGTCTCCTGCGAGACCGAGGACAACTACCCGCCCGGCCTCGCCGGGCAGGTCGCGGCGCTGTCGGGCTGGCTTCCCGGTGGCTTCACGGTGATGCGATTGGTGCTCTCATCGCCGAGGCTGCGGCGGTTGCCATTGACCTACGGCCAGATGAGCAAGAAAGGCGTGCCCGACGAGTTGATGCGCGAGTGGCTGCGGCCGTTGAAGCGGCGGGAGATCAGGCGCGACCTCGGCCGCTACGTACGGGACGTGCGGCGCGGCAAGCGGCAGATGCGGGACGCGACGCACAAGCTCGGGACCTTCGACCGGCCCGTCCTCGTGGTCTGGGACGCGGAGGGGAAGATGATGCCCAACGCATCCGGCCGCGCCCTCGCTGACCACTTCCCCGACGGCCGCTACGTCGAGCTGCCCGACTGCTACACCCTGATCCCGCTCGACCAGCCGCAGGCACTGGCCGGGGAGATCCGGCAGTTTGCCGGCTGAGCCTCAGGCGGGCGGTTCGCGCACGTCGACCAGGTCGTCGATGAGCTTGAAGTCCTTGTAGTTCCTGGTGAAGAGGAGGGCTTCGTGAACGATGGCCGTCGCTGCGATCGCCAAGTCGGCGGTGCGCCTGCGCGGACTCCCTCCGCGGTCCGCGACCGCAGCCTGAAGCTGGCCCAGAACCGCCGCGACTCGCTCGTCGAGTGGGAGGGCATCGAAGTGTGACTCAACGAACCCCAGTTGCCTGGTGCGACGCGCCCGCTCAATCGGATCGGTGGCGACCAAGACACCGAAGTACAGCTCTGCGAGGGAGACGGTGCTAATGGCAGCTTTGCGCCCTTTCTCTGCGGACGGATCCTCGATTAGAACCGAGGTGTCGAGTATCGCCGGCTTCACCTCTCAGCCCAGGGGTCCCGCAGTTCGATGTCGAACTCACGAATGTCTTTCGCCAAGTTCTCGTCGACCGGCAGTTTCGCGAGCTCTTCGAGGACGCTGCTGTCCACCCAGGCTCGACTTCGAATCGGACTTAGTTCCGCCACCGGCCGCCCCGAGACGGTGATCGTGAATCTCTCCCCGGCCTCGGCGCGGCGGAGAATCTCGCCGATCTCGTTTCGGAGCGTTTTCTGCGGTATCTCGGGCATTGACCGGAGGGTAGCAATAGTGCTACCGGGAAGCCGGGTGAGATGGGGAGAGGTGCATCCGGCCGGGTCTAGAAGCTGTGGCATGTGTCGACAAGGGTTCCGGCCAAGGAAGTTCGCCCCCCTCTGCCGCGGGGCCCGTTCCTCGTCGTCGGGCTTGCCCGTTCGGGGCAGGCGGCGGCGCGGATGCTGGCGGCGCGGGGGGAGGCGGTGCGGGCGGTCGATTCCGGTCGCCCTGAGGGGGCGGCAGGGCTGAAGCGGGTCGGCGTCGAAGTCTTCCTGGATACGGATGGAGTTGCACTGCTCGAGGGGACGCGGACCGTCGTCAAGAGCCCGGGAGTTCCCCGGGAGGCGCCGGTGATCGCCACCGCGCTGGAGCGGGAAATCGAGGTGGTGGGGGAGGTCGAGCTCGCCTGGCGGGCGCTGCCCAACCGCTTCGTCGCCGTCACCGGGACCAACGGCAAGACCACCACCGTGGAGCTGCTCGGCCACATCTACCGCTGCGCCGGCGAGCCGGTCGCGGTCGCCGGCAACGTCGGCACCGCGCTGGCGGAGCTGGTGGGGGAGGCGCCGGCCGAGGAGACGATCGTCTGCGAGTGCTCCAGCTTCCAGCTCGAGGACACGGTCGCCTTCGCCCCCGAGTGCGCGGTCTTCCTCAACCTCGCCCCCGACCACCTCGACCGCCACCGCGACCTCGAGTCCTACCTGGCGGCGAAGCTGCGGATCTTCGCCAACCAGGGCAACGACGACGTCGCCGTCTACAACGCCGACGACCCCTTCCTCGCCGGCACCGACCTCGGCGGTTGCGCCCGCCGGGTCGCCTTCTGCACCGGCGCCGCACTCGACTGCGAGGTGGCGGTCGCCGAGGGCACGATCTTCTACGACGGGGAGCCGCTGCTTCCGCTCGCCGAGCTCGGCCTCTTCGGCGAACACAACGTCGCCAACGCGATGGCCGCCGCGGCGGCGGCGCTGGCGATGGGGATCGACCGCGAAGCGGTGCGCGAGGGGCTGCGCAGCTTCGCCGGCGTCCCGCACCGGCTCGAGCAGGTCGCCCAGATCGGCGGCGTCCGCTTCGTCAACGACTCGAAGGCGACCAACGTCGCCTCGGCGACGGTCGGCATCCGCGCCTTCGGCGGCGGCGTCCACGCGATCCTCGGCGGCAGCGAGAAGGAGGAGCCGTTCACGCCGCTGATCGACCCGATCCGCGAGCGGGCCCGCGCCTGCTACCTGGTCGGCGCGAGCGCCGAGCGGATGGCGCGGGAGCTGGCGCCGGTGCTCGAGGCCGGGGTCGAGCTGCATCGCTGCGCCGACCTCGGGGACGCGGTGCGCCGCGCGGCCGCCGGCGCCGGTGCCGGCGAGGTGGTCCTGCTCTCGCCCGCCTGCGCCAGCTTCGACGCCTTCGAGAACTTCGAAGCGCGCGGCGAGCGCTTCCGCGAGATCGTCGAGGGGCTGCGATGAGCGCCGCCTCGCTGCCGCTCGGCCGGCGCGGCAGGGCCAAGGGCGCGAAGAAGAAGGCGAAGAAGCGCTCGCGGCCGCTGCCCGTCGAGTACAGCATGCTGCTGACCGCCACCCTCTGCCTGCTCGCCTTCGGGGCGGTGATGGTCTTCTCGGCCAGCTCGACGACCAAAGTCCTGCAGGAAGGAGGCCTCTCCAGCAGCGCCTATTACCTCAAGCGCACGCTGATCTTCGGTGCGATCGCCCTGCTGATCATGCACGTGACGGTCCGGGTCGGGCTGGACAAGGTCCGCAGCCTGACCCCGCTCCTGCTCGGCGGCTCGCTCTTCCTCCTCGTCGCCGTGCTCGGCGCCGGCAGCGAAGTCAACGGCGCCACCCGCTGGATCGGCGGCGGCTCGCTGCAGATCCAGCCCTCGGAGCTGGCCAAGGTGGCGCTGATCCTCTACGGAGCCGACCTGCTGGCGCGGAAGCCGAAGCGGGTGCGCTCGCTGGAAGGGATCATGCCCTTCCTCCTCGTCACCGCCGCCTCCTGCCTGCTGATCATGCTCGAGCCCGACATGGGGACGACGATGGTGATCGTCTTCGCCGTCGCCGCGACGCTGATCGCCGCCGGGGCCCGCCCGGCCGACCTCGGCAAGGTCGCCCTGGTGATCGGCGGCCTGATGCTGCTGATGGCGGTCGTCGAGCCCTACCGGATGGCCCGCCTCACCTCCTTTCTCAACCCGAGCGCTGCGGCCGAAGGGGCGGGCTTCCAGGCGGCCCAGGCGAAGATCGCGCTCGGCTCCGGCGGCCTCTTCGGGGTCGGGATCGGCAACGGCGTCTCCAAGGCCTTCTACCTGCCGGAGGCCCACACCGACATGATCACCGCGGTGATCGGCGAAGAGCTCGGCTTTGCCGGGATCGGCGCCCTCGTCGGCCTCTTCGGGATGTTCGGCTACGCCGGGCTCAAAACCGCGCAGAAAGCGAAGGACCGCTACTCGAAGCTGCTGGTGGCCGGGCTCACCGCGCTGGTCCTGGTGCAGGCGACGATCAACCTCTTTGCGGTGATGGGCCTGGCGCCGCTGACGGGGGTGCCGCTGCCCTTCGTCTCCTACGGCAACAGCAGCCTGATGGCGACGCTGTTCGCGGTCGGCCTGGTCCTCAACGTGGCGCGCGGTGGCCGGGCCAGGGCGGCGCGCACGAGGACGCCCACCGGCGCTGGCAAACTGCGCGTCGTCGAAGGCGGGCGCGCGCCCGCGAGCCAAAGGAGCCGATCGAAAGGTGCAGGCCGGAAAGCCCAGGGTGGTCGTGGCGGCGGGGGGAACCGCGGGGCACGTGGTGCCCGCCATGGCGGTCGCCGACGAGCTTCGGGCTAGCGGCGCCGAGGTCAGCTTCCTCGGCACGCGTGAGCGGATCGAGTCACAGCTGGTTCCCGCCGCGGGCTACGAGATCGACTTCGTCAGAGTGCGAGGGATCGACCGCCGCAACCCGCTGAAGGCCGCCGGGGCCGGGGCCGAGGCGCTGGCCGCGGTGGGCGAGGTGCGCGCGGTGCTGCGCCGGCGCCAGGCCGACGTGGTGATGGGCGGCGGCGGCTTCGTCGCCGGGCCGGCCGGGCTGGCGGCGGCGCTGACCCGGACGCCGCTGGTCCTGACCGAGGCCGACAGCCACCTCGGCCTCGCCAACCGGCTGCTGGCGAAGCGGGCGCGGCGCGTCTGCCTCGCGTTTCCGATCGCTGGGCGGGAAGGCGAGCCCTACCTGGTCACCGGGCGGCCGGTTCCGAAGGCGGTGCTGGAGGGCGACCGGAAACGGGCGCGGGCGCGGTTCGGGATTGCCGCCGGCGCCCGCTGCCTGCTCGTCTTCGGCGGCAGCCAGGGCGCCCGCACGATCAACCTCACCGCGGTCGAGGCCTTCGCCGAGCGGGAGGGACGCGACTTCGACGTCGTCCACATCGCCGGCAACCGCGACTTCGCCGAAATCGAGGCGCGTTTGGCGGCGGCTCCCCATCCCGAGCGCTACGCCCTGCTCGCCTACGAGCCCGACCTCGGCGATGCCCTGGCGGCCTGCGACCTGGTCCTCGCCCGCTCGGGAGGCTCGATCTTCGAGCTGACCGCCGCGGGCCGCCCCGCCATCCTCGTTCCCTTTCCCTTTGCCACCGCCGACCACCAGAGCGCCAACGCCGAGTGGATGCGGAAGGAAGGCGCGGCGGCGGTGATCCCCGACGCCGAGCTGACCGCCGCCCACCTCGCCGCGGAGGTCAGCGCGGTGCTCGGCGACGAGGCGCGATTGGGTGAGATGGCGGCAGCGGCGCGGCGGCTGGCAAAGCCCAATGCCGCCCGCCGCATCGCCGAGCAGGTCCTGGAGGCGGCGCGATGAGCACTGCCTCTGCCGAGACCGTAAAAAGTCGTCGTACAGACGTATTTCTGCGGTCTCGACGAGGGGGTGGGGAATGAGCGACTGGACCGAGCGGCGGTTCCACTTCATCGGCATCGGCGGCGCCGGGATGAGCGGCCTGGCGCTGGTCTGCGCCCGGCTCGGCGCGGGCGTCACCGGCAGCGACCGCAGCGACTCCTCCTACATGGAGCGTCTGCGGGAGGCAGGCCTCGAGCCGGTGGTCGGTCACGACGCCGCCAATTTCCCGATCGGCGCCGAGGCGGTGGTCTCCACTGCGATCGCCGACGACAACCCCGAGCTCGAGCTTGCCCGCAAGCACGGTCCGCGGCCGCTCCACCGGGGGGAGCTGCTGGCCGAACTCTGCGCCGAGAAGCGGCTGATCGCGATCGCCGGCACCCACGGCAAGACCACGACGACGGCGATGACCGCCTGGGCGCTGCGGGCGATCGGCGCCGATCCCGCCTTCTTCGTCGGCGGCGAGGTCCCGGGCCTGGGGCCGGGCGGCGACACGGCCAACGCCGCCTGGGGCGAGGGGGAATGGGTGGTCGCCGAGGCCGACGAGAGCGACGCCAGCTTCCTGCGCCTGCAGCCGGAGGTCGCCGTGGTCACCAACGTCGAGATGGACCACCATTCGCGCTGGGGCTCGCTGGCCGAGCTGCGGGGCGCCTTTGCGCGGTTTGCCGGCCCCGCCCGGGGATTGATCCTGCCCGGGGGGAATGAGCTGGACTGGCTCGAGTGGCTGCGGGAGGACGACCAGGAGAGAAGCGACTCCGCGGCGCCCCGGCAGACGGTCAGGTTCGACGCCTCGTCGCCTGGGCCGCCCGCCCTACGCCTCGCGGTGCCCGGTCGGCACAACCTCCTCAACGCCCGCGCCGCCCTCGCCGCGATCGAGCTGGCCGGCCTCGACGTCGCCGCCGCGGCGGAGGCGCTCGCTTCGTTCCCAGGCGTCCACCGGCGGCTGGAGCGGAAGGGCTCGCGCGGGCCGGTCCATATATACGACGACTACGCCCACCACCCGACCGAGGTCCGCGCCGCGCTCTCGGCCCTGCGGGAGCTGCGGCCGAGCCGGCTGATCGCGGTCTTCCAGCCCCACCTCTACTCGCGGACGAAGGCGATGGCGGAGGAGTTCGGCGCGGCCCTGGCCCTAGCGGACGAGGTGGCCGTGCTCGACGTCTACCCGGCGCGCGAGGAGCCGGTCGGGGAGCTGGCAGGGGTCAGCGGACTGCGGGTCGCCGAGGCGGCGGCCGAGCGGATCGGCGGCAAGCCCGTCTGGTGGCTGCCCGATCTCGAGACCGCGCGGCGAGCGCTCGAACGCCGACTGGATTCGGGCGGAGATCTCGAGGGGACTGCACTCGTGACGATCGGCGCGGGCGACGTCTTCAGGCTCGGCGAGGCCCTGGTCACCGAGCCGGCGACGGGGCAGGGTCGCCCGTGAGCGCGCCGCCCACGGGCGTCCAGCGCGACTTTCCGCTGGCGCGGCTGACCACGGTTCGCACCGGCGGCGGCGCCGACTGGTTCGCCCGGTCGGCCGACGAGGCGAGCCTCGTCGCGGCGCTGAGATGGGCCGAGGGGGAAGGTCTGCCGGTCGGGGTGATCGGCTCCGGCTCGAACCTGCTGATCGCCGACGGCGGCTTCCACGGCCTCGCGCTGAAGCTCGACGGCGAGCTGGCGGCGATCGAGCGCGAGGACGACCGGGTGGTCTGCGGCGGCGGCTTCCGGTTTCCCTCGGCGGCGGCGAAAACCGCTGGCTGGGGACTCTCGGGGCTCGAGTTCGGGGTGAACATCCCCGGCACCGCCGGCGGTGCCGTGCGGATGAACGCCAATGCCTACGGTGGCCAGCTGGCGCGGGTTCTGGAGTGGGTCGACGTCTGCACCGCCGACGGCATCGATCGTCGGGCGCCCGAGCAGCTCGGCTTCGAGTACCGCCGCTCGAACTTGAAGCCGGGTGAAATTGTCGCCCGCGCCTGCTTCCACCTACAGCCTGCCGCCCCGGAGGAGATCCGCGCAACGCTGGCGAGCATGCGCGAGCGGCGACGCGAGGCGCAGCCCTCGGGGATCAAGACCTTCGGCTCGACCTTCAAGAACCCGGAGGACGAGCGGGCGGAAGGCAGGTCAGCCGGGCAGCTCCTGGAGGCGGCCGGCTGCCGCGGCCTGCGGCAGGGCGGCGCCCGCTTCTCCGAGAAGCACGCCAACTTCGTCGAGAACTTCGCCGACGCCACCACCGCCGACGTGCTCGAGCTGATGGCCGAGGGAAGAAGGCGGGTGCACGAGCGCTTCGGCGTCGAGCTGCAGCCCGAGGTCCAGATCCTGGGGGAGGTCGAGTGGCCCACCGGCTGGGATCTGTAAGGGGGCGCTGGGCAATCGCGGTGACCCTCGGGGTCCTCGTCGTCTTCGGGATCTACTGGTTCGCAATCCGCCAGGAAACCGCCGATCCGACGGTGACGGTGCCCCGGCTGGTGGCGACGATCGGCGAAGGGCCGAGGGCGATCGGCGTCTCCGCCGACGGCCACCTGGTCCGCCGGCTGCCGGTGCCCGAAGAACCGCCGTTGCCGCGGCTGCCGCTGGAAAGCCCTCCGAAGGGAGGGCGGGTCAAAGGACCGGCGCTCGAACAGGTGCGGGTCCTCGGCGCCGTCCCCGACCCGCTCCGCCCCTACGTCGAAAGCAGCCGCTATGGCGAAAGCGGCGTCGACGTGACCCTGACCACCGGGATCGAACTGCGCTTCGGCGACGCCGCCCAAGCCGCACGGAAGTGGCGCGCGGCCGCCGCCGTTCTCACCGATCCGGAAATCACCGCCCTCGATTATGTAGACCTGCAGGCTCCCACCCGACCGTCCTACGGAGGCTCCGAACACGAACTGCCCGCCGCACCCTGAACCTGGGGAATAGGCCCAGAAACCGCTTGGGCAAGCGCCTACGTCAACCCTCGACTGCAGCTCAAGGGTATGAGAACCCTCAACCCAAGGTCGAGGAATCTGCCTTGCAGGCTTGGTCTTCAGGTTTGACAGAACCCCCCGGATGCCCTACGTTCAAGCGCAATTTCCGTGCTTGCTCCAGCGCCTCGAACCCTTGAGCATCGCTGAAGGCTCGGACGGAACAAAGGCTCAACTCAACTCAAAGCTTTGGAGAAAGCGCCAAGGGAAACCGGGCGCGCTGGAGAAAATCGGGAGATGGAATCCACTTACCTCGCGGTCATCAAGGTCGTCGGCGCCGGCGGCGGCGGCACCAATGCCGTCAGCCGCATGATCGACGCCGGCATCCGCGGCGTCGAGTTCGTCGCCGTCAACACCGACGCGCAGGCGCTGCAGGCCTGTGACGCCGACATCAAGCTTTCGATCGGCCAGGAGCTGACCCGCGGCCTCGGCGCCGGGGGCAACCCCGAGGTCGGGGCGGGCGCGGCGGCCGAGAGCCGCGACGAGATCAAGGAGGCGCTGAAGGGCGCCGACATGGTCTTCGTCACCGCCGGCGAGGGCGGCGGCACCGGCACCGGCTCGGCGCCGGTGATCGCCGAGATCGCCAAGGAGGAGATCGGCGCCCTCACCGTCGGCGCGGTAACCAAACCGTTCGAGTTCGAGGGCAAACGGCGGATGCAGCAGGCGCTCGAGGGGATCGAGAAGCTGCGCAACAAAGTCGACACCCTGATCATCGTCCCGAACGAGAAGCTGCTGCAGGCGGTCGAGCGGCGGACCAGCGTCCTCGAGGCCTTCCGGATGGCCGACGACATCCTCCGTCAGGGCGTCCAGGGCATCACCGACCTGATCACGATTCCGGGCCTGATCAACCTCGACTTCGCCGACGTGCGGACGATCATGCGCGACGCCGGCTCGGCCCTGATGGGCGTCGGCTCGGCCTCCGGTGAGGCCCGCGCCCTCGATGCCGCCAAAGCCGCGATCACCTCGCCTCTAATCGAGGAGTCGATCAAAGGCGCGACCGGGATGCTGCTGAACATCACCGGCCCCGAGGACCTCGGCCTGTTCGAGGTCAACGAGGCGGCCCAGCTGGTCCAGGCCGAGGCCGACGACAACGCCAACATCATCTTCGGCTCGGTCGTCGACCAGTCGATGAAAGACGAAGTGCGGGTGACGGTGATCGCCACCGGCTTCGAAGGCTTCGAGCTGCTGGCACGCTCGCCGCAGCGGGTGCGGCGGCGGTACGAGAGCAGGCCGCGGGTGTCGGCTGAGGACACCGACATCCGCAAACTCCGGGTCAGCGACGACGACATCGACGTTCCGGGATTCCTCAAAGAATGAGGTGTGCTGGGGAGGCGGGGTGCCCCTCTCCAGACACCACTCGCTAATGGCTCGTGGTTGAGTGTCTGGAGAGGGGCACCCCGCCTCCCCGACCACCGTCCTCAGTGAATAGCCTTGGGCGGGTGAGCGACGCCCGACTCCGCCGGACCCCCCTGCACGAGCAGCATGCCGAGCTGGGGGCGAAGTTGGTGCCCTTTGCCGGCTGGGAGATGCCGGTCCAGTACGAGGGGATCCGCGAGGAGCACTCGGCGGTGCGGCGGCACGCCGGGATGTTCGACGTCTCCCATATGGGGCAGGTCGAAGTCGAGGGGCCGGGTGCGCTCGGCTTCCTGCAGCGGGTGCTCTCCAACGACGTAGCCCGGGTCCACATCGGCGGCGCCCAGTACTCGTGCCTCTGCCAGGAGGACGGCGGCGTGCTCGACGACCTCTTCGCCTACCGGCTCGGCGGCGACCGGTACCTGATCGTCACCAACGCCGCCAACCACGAGACCGACCTGCAGTGGCTCGGCCGTCACAGCCGGCAGTTCGACGCGATCGTCCGCGACGTCGCCGACCGTTACGCGATGCTCGCCGTCCAGGGGCCGCACGCACGGGCGGTGCTGGAAGCGACGCTGGGAACCGAGCTGCCGCCGCGCTTCCACGTCTCCCACGTCCAGATCGGACGCCGTCCGGCGCTCGCCTGCGGCACCGGCTACACCGGCGAGGACGGGGTCGAGCTGCTGATCGACCCCGAGGTGGCGGTGCCGATCTGGCGCGAGCTGCTGGAAGCCGGGATCGTCCCCTGCGGCCTTGGTGCGCGCGACACCCTGCGGCTGGAGGTCTGCTATCCGCTGCACGGCAACGAGCTCAGCCCCGAGCGCAACCCGATCGAAGCCGAGCTCGGCTGGTGCTGCAAGGAGGAGACGGGCTTCGTCGGCGCCGAGGCGGTCGCCCGCGCCCGCGCCGAGGGAACCGCCGAGAAGCTGGTCGCCTTCAAGTTCGAGGGACAGGGCATTCCGCGCGCCGGCAACCCGGTGATGCGGGGCGAGGAGGCGGCCGGCGAAGTCACCAGCGGGACCTACGCGCCTTCGCTGGAGCTCGGCGCCGGGATGGCATACGTCCGCTCCGAGCTGGCGGCGCCGGGGACCGAGATCGAGATCGACGTCCGCGGCAAGCGCCGCCCCGCCCGGATAGCTTCCAAGCCCCTCTACGCGAAAAGGAGCTGAGCCTTGGCACCGGAATCATCCGAAGGCACCTACCCCGACGACCTGCGCTACCACCCCGAGCATGACTGGGCCCGGATCGAGGGGGACCAGGCGACCTTCGGGATCACCTGGTACGCACAAGACTCGCTCGGCGAGGTCGTCTTCTTCGATCCGCCCGAGGTGGGGACCGCGATCGAGAAGGACGCCTCCTACGCCGAGGTCGAGTCGGTGAAGGCGGTCAGCGACGTGATCGCGCCGATGTCGGGGGAGATCGTCGCGGTCAACGAGGCGCTCCAGGATGCGCCGGAGAAGGTCAACGAGGATCCCTACGGCGAGGGCTGGCTGGTCAAGGTGCGGCTGACCGCGCCGGAGGAGGCCGAGGCGCTCCTCGGCGTCGAGGATTACCGCAACTTGCTGGACGCCTAGGCGCCGGGCCGATCCACCCGCTTCCCTAGCATCAGGCGGGTGACTCGCTACACGTCCGCCACGCCTGAGGACCGGCGGGAGATGCTCGACGCGATCGGCGTCGGCTCGGTCGACGAGCTGTTCGAGCAGATCCCCGCGGGCCTGCGCCTGGGGCAGAAGCTGGCGCTGCCGGACGGGATCAGCGAGGCCGAGGTCTACGAGCGCCTGGCGGCCCTGGCCGGGCGCAACGCCGACGCCGAAGAGCAGATCTGCTTCGTCGGGGCGGGGATGTACGACCACTACGTGCCGGCGATCGTCGACGCGATCACCTCGCGCAGCGAGTTCCTCACCCCGTACACGCCCTACCAGCCCGAGATCAGCCAGGGCGGGCTGCAGGTGATGTTCGAGTTCCAGACGGCGATGTCGGAGCTGACCGGGCTGCCGGTGTCGAATGCCGGGCTCTACGAGGGGCCGTCTTCGGTTGCCTCCGCCGGCTACCTGGCGATGGGCGCGACGAAGCGCCGCAAGTTCGTCGTTTCCCGCGGCGTCCACCCGCACAGCCGCGAGACCCTCACGACCTACTCGGTCGGCTACGGCGCCGAGGTGGTCGAGGTCGGCCTCGAGGGTGGGCTGACCGACGCGGCGGGGCTGGCCGAGGCGGTCGACGGCGAGACCGCGGCGGTGTTCCTGCAGAGCCCGAACTTCCTCGGCGCGGTCGAGGACGTCGAGGCGCTGGGGGCGGCGGCGAAGGAGCACGGGGCGCTGCTGGTCGTCGCCTGCGACCCGATGACCCTGGGGATCCTGAAGCCGCCGGGCGAGTGCGGTGCCGACATCGCCCTCGGCGAGGGGCAGCCGCTCGGGAACCGCCTGGACTTCGGCGGCCCCTCCTTCGGCTTCTTCTGCGCTGCCGAGGAGCAGATCCGGCGCATGCCGGGGCGGATAGCCGGCGAAACCGAGGACGTCGACGGAAGGCGCGGCTTCGTCCTGGCGCTGCAGACGCGCGAGCAGCACATACGCCGCGAGAAGGCCACCAACAACATTTGCACCGCCCAGGCGCTGAACGCGCTGGGGGCGATGGTCCACCTCGCCTGGCTGGGGCGCCAGGGCTTCCAGGAGCTCGGCGAGCTGCTGGTGCGGCGGACCGCCTACGCCCGCGAGCGGCTGGTGAGCCTAGAGGGGGTCGAGCTGCTGCACGAGGCGCCGGTGGCGCGCGAGTTCGCGGTGCGGCTGGAGGCGCCGGTGGAGAAGGTGCTCGATCGCGTCGCCGGGCGGGGCATCGCCGCCGGCTACCCGCTCGGCCGCGAGTACCCGGAGTTCGAGGATGGGCTCCTGATCGCGATCACCGAGCGGCGGACGAAGGCGCAGATCGACGAGCTGGCCGAGGCGCTGGGCGCCGCCGTGGCCGCCGAGCGGGAGGGGGTGGCTGTCTAGTGGCCCTGACCGAGACTCCGATGCAGGCCGAACAGGCGCGGACGATCTTTGAGAAGTCGAAGCCGGGACGGCGGGCCGCGGCGCTGCCGGCGGCCGAAGTCCCGGAGAAGCCGCTTGATGAGCTGATCCCGGAGCGGCTCTTGCGCTCGGAGCCGCCGCGGCTGCCGGAGATCGCCGAGCCGGAGATCGTCCGCCACTACAACCGGCTGTCGCGCCGCAACTTCGACCTCGATACCGGCTTCTACCCGCTCGGCTCCTGCACGATGAAGCACAACCCGCGACTCAACGAGCGGGTGGCGGCGCTGCCGGGACACGCGCGCCTGCACCCGGCGCAGGACCCGCGGCGTGCGCAGGGAGCGTTGGAGCTGATGTGGCTGCTGCAGGAGTCTCTCGGCGAGATCTGCGGCCTTCCCCACGTCAGCCTGCAGCCGAGCGCCGGGTCCCACGGCGAGCTCGCCGGGCTCCTGCTGACCCGCGCCTACCACGCCGATCGCGGCGAAGAGCGGACCAAGGTGCTGGCGCCCGACACCTCGCACGGGACCAACCCGGCTTCGGTGACGATGGCCGGCTACACGGTGGTCAAAGTCGCCACCAACGAGCGCGGCGGGGTCGAGATGGACGACCTGCGGGCGAAGATCGCCGCCGGGCCGGACGACATCGCCTGCCTGATGCTGACCAACCCCAACACGCTCGGCGTGTTCGACGAGAACATCGCCGAGATCGCCCGGCTGATCCACGGGGCCGGCGGGACCCTCTACTACGACGGCGCCAACCTCAACGCCGTGATGGGGCACTCACGGCCCGGCGACATGGGCTTCGACATCGTCCACGTCAACCTCCACAAGTCGTTCAGCCAGCCGCACGGCGGCGGCGGGCCGGGGGCCGGCCCGATCGCCGTCTCCGACCGGATCGAGCCCTTCCTGCCGCGGCCGCAGGTGGTCCGCCGCGAGGGCTCCAACGGCCACGGCCCGGGCTTCGACCTCGACTTCGAGCGGCCGAAGTCGATCGGCCGCCTGCGCGGCTTCCAGGGCAACTTCGGTGTCTTCGTCCGCTCCGTTGCCTACATCCTCAGCCTCGGCGCCGACGGCCTCGCGGAGGCCTCGGAGACCGCGGTCCTCAACGCCAACTACCTGAAGGCGCGCCTGGCCGAGGGCCGCGCCGGCGAGCTCCTGCCGGTCGCCTTCGACCGCCACTGCATGCACGAGTTCGTCCTCTCCGGCAAGCCGATGAAGCGTGACCTCGGCCTCGCAACCCTCGACCTCGCCAAGCGCCTGCTCGACTTCGGCTTCCATCCGCCGACCGTCTACTTCCCGCTGTTGGTCGAGGAGGCGCTGATGGTCGAGCCGACCGAGACCGAGACCAAGGAGTCCCTGGACGCTTTCGCCGAAGCGATCGAGCAGATCCTCGCCGAGGCCGAGTCCAACCCTGAGGTAGCGAAAAACGCGCCGTACACGACGCCAGTCCGCCGCCTCGATGAGGTCAAGGCGACGCGGCGACCCGTCGTGCGACAGCAGCTTGGGTAGAGGGCCGGGAGGCCGTCCCCAGACACCCCTCGCTATGGCTCGGGGTTGAGTGTCTGGGGACGGCCTCCCGGCCCTCTACAGCTTCGGCAGTTGTTGTTCCAGTTCCAGGACCGGGGCGAAGAGGTCGCCCTGCTCGTCGAGGCGCTTCAGCACGTCCGTGGTCTCGAAGACGAGATGCTCGCCTTTGCCTGAGTCGGCAGCGCTTTCGACCTCGCCCCAGCTGACCGGCGTCGAGCAGGTTGGGCGTTCGCGGGCCCGCAGCGAGTAGACCGCGATCGTCGTTTTGCGTTCGTTGTTCTGGTACCAGTCGATGAAGACCTTGCCGCTGCGGTCGGTCTTTTTGCCCATTTTCGCCAGCACGTTCTCCGGGTCCTGCTTGGCGACGATCTGGGCGACTGCCTGGGCGAAAGGGCGGGTCTCCTCATAGCTCGTCTTGGTGTTGAGCGGAACGTAGAGCTGCATGCCCTTCGAGCCCGAGGTCTTGGCGAAGCACTCGAGCTCGAGCTGGGCGAGAAGATCCCGCAGGCGAAGCGCAACCCGCGAGCAGTCGACGATGTCGGCCGGCGGGCCGGGATCGAGGTCGAAGGCGACCACGGTCGGGCGTTTCGGCGCCCGGCTTCTGGAGAGCGAGGGGTGCAGCTCGAGCGCCGCCAGCTGCGCCATCCAGATCAGCGTCGGCAGGCTGTCGCAGACGCAGAACTCGATCACGCCCGCCCGCGGCCCCGCCTGCACTTTCGCCGTCTTCACCCAGCTCGGACGGTGCTTCGGGCAGCGCTTCTCGAAGAAGGCCGCGTCGAGGTCGTCGACCCCTTCCGGGAAGCGCCGCAGCGTCACCGCGCGGCCGCTCAGGTGGGGGACGATCGCCGCCGCCACCTTGGCGTAGTAGTCGACCATCTCGCCCTTGGTGAACCCGGTCCCCGGGTAGAGCACCTTGTCGAGGTTGGTCAGGCGCAGCTCCTTGCCGTCGACCTCGACCTGCCGCGTCTCGCCCACGGCTAGAGCACCTCAGAACCTATTTCGAGGCTTTGGCTTTCGAGCGCGACGAGCCTTTCGAGGCCGAGGCTTTCGCCTTGCCTTTTTTCGCGCCCCGGGCTTTCGCCGCTTTGGCCTTGGCGGGGGAAGAGCCTTTCTCTTTCACCGCGGCGATCGATTCCTCCAGCGCCGCCATCAGGTCCGGAGCTTTGGTCGCCTTCGGCTCCTCCGCTTCCGGCGCGACGATCTCCTTGCCTTCGGCCTTCCGTTCGATCAGGCTCAGAAGCTGCTCGCGGTACTCGTCCTTGTAGTCGCCGGGGTTGAACTTGGTGCTGAGCGAGTCGATCAGCTGCTCGGCCATCTCGCGCTCGCGTTTGGCCACTTTCGGGGCCTTGTCGGGGAGGGCGTCGTCGAGCTCGGAGGGCGGCACGACCTCGTCGTAGAAGCGCATCGTGGTCAGCGTCAGCACCCCGCCGGAGGCGCGGATCGCCGCCAGGTGCTCTTTGTTGCGGAAGACGAAGCGGGAGATCGCCGCCTTGCCCGAGCTTTCCATCGCCGCGGCCAGCAGCGAGTAGGCCTTCTCGGCGCCCGCGGCCGGGCCGAGGTAGTAGGGGCTGTCGAAGTACATCGGGTCGATTTCCTCGATGTCGACGAAATCCTGGACGTCGATCGCGCGCGTCTTCTCCGGCGCCAGCGCCGCGATCTCGTCTTTGCTCAGCGGCACGTACTGGCCGGGGGAGAGCTCGTAGGCTTTGACGATGTTCTCGTAGGGGACCTCCTCGTCGGTCCCTTCGGCGACCCGGCGGTGTTTGATCCTGGCGCTGTCGGAGTCGCGGATCTCCCGCAGGGCGATGCTGCGCCGGGCGACCGCGCTGTAAAGGCGCACGGGCACGTTCAGTAGCCCGAAGCTGATCGTTCCGCTCCAAATCGCTCTAGCCATGTGGGAGGTCCTACCCGGATTGTTTCAACCGAACGCCCCCGGATCGATAGAGATCGGCGCAGCGGCAGCCATCTTGCGCAGTCATGGATGAGCGATGATCCGGCGGTGCTCTTCGAGCTGCGAGAGGTGGGGCTCGACCGCGGCGGCAAGACCGTCCTCGACTCGCTCAGCGCCGGGATCCCGGAGGGGGCGACGGCGATCGTCGGGCCCTCGGGCGCCGGCAAGTCGACCCTGTTGCGGCTGCTGAACCGGCTCGCCGATCCGGACCGCGGGGGGATCGCCTACCGCGGCCGACCGCTGAAGGAGTACGAACCGCTGGCGCTGCGACGCGAGGTCGGCCTCGTCCCGCAGCTGCCGGCGCTGATGCCGGGCAGCGTGGAGTCGAACCTCCGCTACGCGGCCGACCTCGCCGGCGAGGAGCTGAACGCCTCGCATACCCTCGCCCTCGCCGGCCTCGACCCCTCCTTTGCCGCGCGCGACGTCGCCAGGCTCTCGGTCGGCGAGCAGCAGCGGGCGATGTTGGGCCGGGCGCTGGCGCAGCGGCCGCGGGTCCTCCTGCTCGACGAGCCGACCTCCGCCCTCGACCACGCCGCCCGTGACAAGATCGAGGCGGCGCTGGCCGAGCTGCGCCAGGAGCTCGAGATCTCGATCGTCCTCGTCAGCCATGACCCCGAGCAGGCGCGCCGCCTCGGCGAGTGGGTGCTGCGGCTGGAAGCCGGCCGCCTGGTCGGCTGCGGCCCGCTGGCGGAGGTTCTGGCGTGACCGTTCCCTTCAGTTGTTCCTTTTTGGCGCGTAACGCCAAAAAGGAACAGGTCGACGCATGAGCGCCTCGATCCACATCGCTCTCTGGCAGGTTGCCGCCTCGCTGGCGCTGGTCGCGCTCGCCGCCGCGATTTCCTTCTGGCGCGGCGCCGACCTCGAGCGCGACATCGGCATCGCCACGGTCCGCTCCTTCGTTCAGCTCACCCTCGTCGGCTACGCGATCAAGCTGATCTTCGAAGCCGACACGATCTGGTTGGTTCTGGCGCTGCTGGCGGTGATGGTCCTCTTCGGGGCGATCACCGCCCGCAGCCGCGCCAAGAAGGTGCCGGAGGCTTTCAGGCCGCTGCTGATCGCCCTCGCGCTCGCAGGCGGCACCACGCTCGGACTTGTTGTCGCCCTCGGCATCTTCGAACCGACGCCGCGCTACCTGGTCCCGGTCGGCGGCATGGTGATCGGCAACGCGATGACCGCCTCCGCCGTGGCCCTCAACCGCCTCGGCGATGAAATGGCCGAGGCGCGAGCGCGGATCGAGGCGACCCTCGCCCTCGGCGCCACCGCCCGCGAAGCGGCGATGCCGACCGTCCGCCGCTCCCTGCGCTCCGGGATGATCACCCTCGTCGACTCGACCAAGACCACCGGCCTGATCTTCTTCCCCGGCACGATGGTCGGGATGCTCCTCGCCGGGGCCAGCCCCACCGACGCCGTCCGCCTGCAGCTGATCCTCCTCTACGCGCTGCTCGGCAGCGTCTCGATCTCCGCCCTCACCGCCACTGCCCTCGCCTACCGCAACTTCTTCACCCCGGCCGCGCAGTTGCGCGAACTGGAGGCTATCTCCGGCTGAGCTCCCCAATCTTCTCGAGGCGGCTCGAGATCGAGGGATGCGTAGCCCGCTGCCGCGTCAGCCAGGCCCAGCGACCTTCGTCGACGAGAGGGGCGACGAAGAGGGAATAGCGGCGTTCGCCCAGCCAGGGACCGGTGCCGCCGTCTTCGACGTTGGCGACACGGCGCAGGGCGGCGGCCAGGGCGTCCGGATTCCCGGTCAGCTCCACTGCTCGTTCGTCGGCCTCGTAGACCCGGGCGCGCGAGACGAGATGCGAAAGGAGCGCTGCGGTCGGCGTTGCCAGAGCAGCCTCGACCAAGCTCAGCGGACCGAAGACGCCGCCCTGGAGCAGGAGCTGACCGAGCCCTCGCCACGATCGCTTCAGCGCCTGCCAGGACAGGTAGAGGAGGCCGAGAGCCACGAGGAAGACCAGGAACGATGCACCTGCGCCTTCCCCACTGGAGCGCTCAACGTCCGTGAGGAGAGCTCCGCCTACCACGCAGACGACCAATATCGGCGCCACCTCGCGCGTGATCGCCCCCGGACCCCAAAGGAACTGTCCCTTGATGCGGGCCAGGTCTCGGATGCTGCCGGCCACCGCGTCGGCGAACCCGACGGCTTTGACGTCTGCGCGCTCGACGTGCGCCAACTGCTGGGCGAGGACCGTTTCAATCTCCTCTCCGCGCAGGGCTTCGATCAGCCCCGCGGTGAGGATGATAGAGGCCTCATTTCGTGAGTCGGCGACCGTGAAGGCATTCTTCTCGGGGCTTTCGATCCAGCCGAGGGCGGGCGGGCGCTCAAGCGAGGTCTCATGCGTAAGCAAGCGCAGGCGCGAAAGCAACGGGTGCTCTTCGGACTCCGCCGGCATCGGCGTCCAAAGCAAGTACTCATCGTGCCGCAGCGCCCGCTCCCGCAGAAGCGACGCCATCAGCAGACCCCCGGCACCCAACGTCCCGATCAACAGCGCATAACCGAATGGGGGAGCGTGGCCGTGGATGAGCTTCAGCACCGTCGCAAGCACTCCATAGAGGGCCAGTCCGAGGAAGAGCCCGTTCACGACCGCGACCAAGGCCACCCCCGCGAGCAGGAGATTGCTGCGCCGCCCCTGCGACATCTGCCGACCCTAACCGGAAGCCGGTGTGGCGTTGTTCATACACTCGTCGGGTGTCCCGCCGACAGCTGCTGACGCTGGTTGCGACGATCCTCGGCTCGACCGTCGTCTTCCTCGACAGCACCGTCGTCAACGTCGCTCTGCCGGCGATCCGGGACGGGCTGCACGGCGGCCTCGCCGGCCAGCAGTGGGTGGTCGAGGCCTACATGCTGACGCTGGTGTCGCTGCTGCTGGTCGGCGGCTCGCTCGGCGACCAGTTCGGGCGCAGGCGGATGTTCGTCTTCGGGCTGGTCGGCTTCGGCGCCACCTCGGCGCTCTGCGCCGTCTCGCCCACGGTCGAGTTCCTGGTCGGCGCGCGGGCGCTGCAGGGGATCGCCGGCGCCCTGCTGGTCCCCGGATCGCTGGCGATCGTGGCCGCAACCTTCGAGGGCGAGGCACGGGGCAAGGCGGTGGGGACCTGGACCGCCTGGACCGGGATCGCCACGGTGATCGGGCCGGCCGGCGGCGGCGCCCTGATCGGGCTCACCTCCTGGCGGGCAATCTTCTGGGTCAACCTGCCGCTGATCGCCGCGACCGTGGGCCTGACCCTGCATTCGGTCGAGGAGAGCCGCGACCCCGACGCCTTCCGCGGCATCGACTGGGCCGGAATCGTCCTCTCGGCCGCCGGGCTCGGCGGCCCGGTCTTCGCCCTGATCGAGCAGCCGACCTACGGCTGGGGGGACCCGCTGGTCTGGGTGCCGATGGTCGCCGGCGTCACCTGCTTCGCGGCCTTCGTCATCCACGAGGCGCGCGCCCGTCACCCGATGATGGACCTCCGCCTCTTCCGCATCCGCAACTTCGCGGTCGCCAACCTGACCACGCTGTCCGCCTACGCCGGGCTGATCGGCGGCCTATTCTTCGTCGGCCTCTTCCTCCAGCAGGTGGCCGGCTACTCGCCGCTGGAGGCGGGCCTGGCGACGACGCCGATCTCGGTCATCCTCTTCGCCCTCTCGCCGCGCTGGGGCAAGCTCGCCTCCGGGACCGGTCCGCGGCTGCCGATGACGCTGGGCCCGATCGTCGGCGGCGCCGGCCTCCTGCTGATGCTGCGGGTCGGCTCCGGCGCCGACTACGTCGTCGACGTCCTGCCGGCGGTCCTCGTCTTCGGCCTCGGCCTCTCGGCGACCGTGGCGCCGCTGACCGCCACGGTGCTGGACTCGGTCGAGGAGCGCCACGTCGGCATCGCCTCCGGGATCAACAACGGCGTCTCCCGGGTCGCCGGGCTGCTGGCGATCGCCGTCCTCGGTGCCGTGATCTCCGCCCGCTTCGACGCAGTCGCCGGCCGTGACGTCTCCGGCGGCCCGCTGACCGCGAACGCGGCCGCCGCTTCCACCTCCGCCTTCCACCTCGGGGTCGTAATCGCCGGCATCCTGATGATCCTCGGCGGCATCGCCTCCGGCCTCTGGATCGAGAATCCGCGGCGCACGGTCAGCTCTTACCCAAGTCGCGGCTCCGCCCCCGCGGGCGAGTGCGGCCATGAGGCAGAGCCCGCCTAAGCCCCACTAGGCTCCGCGGTCCATGTCCAAGCCGATCATCTTCAGCGGCATCCAGCCGACCGGCCGCAAGCACCTGGGCAACTACATCGGGGCGATCCGCCAGTACGTCGAGGGGCAGGAGCGGGGAGAGCCGGCGATCTTCTGCATCGTCGACCTGCACGCGATCTCGGTTCCCTACGACCCGGTGGAACTGCGCGAGCGCGTCTACGACACCGCCGCGATCCTGCTCGCCGCCGGCCTCGACCCGGAGCGCTGCATCCTCTTCCGCCAGTCCGACGTCTACGAGCACGCCGAGCTGACCTGGCTGCTCTCGGCGGTCACCTCCCACGGTGACCTCAACCGCATGCACCAGTTCAAGGAAAAGGTCGGGAAGGACCGCGAGCTCGCCTCAGCGGCGCTCTTCTACTACCCGGTGCTGATGGCCGCCGACGTCCTCGCCTACCGGGCAACCGAGGTGCCGGTCGGCGACGACCAGCGCCAGCACGTCGAGCTGATGCGGGAGATCGCCCGCCGCTTCAATGCCCGCTTCGGCGAGGTCCTCGTCGTGCCTGAGCTGGCGATCCCCGAGGTCGGGGCCCGGATCATGGACCTGCAGGAGCCGCAGCGAAAGATGTCGACGACGGGCGGCACCGAGCAGGGCACGGTGCTCGTGCTCGACGAGCCCGGCGCGATCCGCAAGAAGTTCGGCTCCGCGGTGACCGATTCCGGCCGCGAGATCGAACGCTCGCCGGAAAAGCCGGGGGTGACGAACCTGATCGACATCCTCGCCGTCGCCCGCGGCACCGATCAGGCGGCGATCGAAGCCGAGTTCGAGGGCTCCGGCTACGGCGACTTCAAGCAGGCGGTCGCCGAGGCGGTGGTCGAGTACCTGGCCCCGGTCCGCGAGCGCTACGAGGAGCTGCGCGGCGACGAGGCCGAGCTTGACCGCGTCCTCGGCCTCGGCGCGAAGAAGGCGCAGGCGATCGCCGCGCCGGTCGTCGCCGACGTGCGCGAGCGGATGGGTTTCGGCTCCGCCTAGATCCCTAGTCTTGGTTCGAATGGCGGTCGCCGACCTCGATCTCGACCTCGATCTCGACGTCTTCGCCGGGCCGTTCGACCTGCTGATGGCGGTCGTCCTGCGCGAGGAGATCAGCCTGCTGGACCTGCAGCTCGGCGAGGTCGTCGTCGCCTACGTCGAGCACCTGGAGCGCGAGGGTGAGCTGGAGCTGGAGGTGGCGACCGAGTTCCTCGTCCTGATCGCCGCCCTGCTGGAGCTGAAGTCGCGGCTGATGCTCCCCGGCCCCGGGGACGAGCTGGAGGAGCTGGAGCCCGAGGAGGCGGTCGAGGAGCTGATCGCGCGGATGCTCGAGTACCGGCGCTACCGCGACGCCGCCACCGAGCTGGCGGAGCGCTTCGAGAGCCAGCGCGGCTACCTCTATCGCTCGGTGCCGCTGCCGCCGGAGCTGCGGCGGGTCGCGGTCGAGTCGGCCGGCGCCGTCTACGACCCCGACCAGCTCGGGACGGCCCTCGGTGACCTGCTGGCCGAGCCACCCGACCTCGACGTCAGCCACATCCGCCCGACCGTCTCGCTGGAACGGCGGCTGCGGGCGGTGCGCGACGTGCTCCTGCAGCGCGGCCACTTCGACTTCGACGAGGAGTTCGGCGGCGAGGACCGGCTGACCCAGGCGGTCACCGTCTTCGCCATGCTCGAGCTCTACCGCAAAGGCGAGGTGACCTGGGAGCAGGGCGAGTGCTTCGGCTCGATCCGGGTGAAGAAGGTCGCGCCAATCGCGAACGTCAACAAGAGCGGATGAGCGACCTCTCCCGCACCGTCGAGGCGCTGCTCTTCCTCTCGCCGCAGCCGGTCGCCGTCAAGGACCTGGCGGAGGCGGCGGAGGCGACCGAGGGCCAGATCGAAGAGGCGGTCGAGCTGCTGCGCGAGGACCTCGCCGAGGGCAGGCGCGGGGTGGTTCTGCGCGAGGTCGCCGGCGGTCTCAGCCTCGCCGCCGATCCCGCTAGCGAGGATGCCGCCCGGCGCCTGCTGGCGAAGCCGCGAACGCCGCCGCTGACCCAGGCGCAGGCCGAGACGCTGGCGATCGTCGCCTACCTGCAGCCGGTCTCGCGGCCGGAGATCGCCCGCATCCGCGGCGTCAGCTCCGAGTCTGCCGTGACCAGCCTCGCCGAGCGCGGCCTGATCGAGGAGTCGGGCCGCTCGCGCTTCGGTGCCGCGATCTTCAAGACCTCGGAGCTGTTCGAGCGGTTGTTCGGGCTGAGCGGGTTGGACCAGCTGCCCGATCCCTCGAAGTTCGACCCCAGTCCGGAGGACGAGCGGGAGCTGCGCGAGCGGCTCTTGAAGGCTGGGGAACAAAGAGCCGAGTGACCGCTGGGGGAGCCGGGGGTGGGGCTCGGCGGGCAACAGCGGGGAG
>DASSTG010000006.1:0-66212 GCA_035708105.1 Solirubrobacterales bacterium
CGCGGTGAAGGGGGAGGGTGCCTACTCGCTCTTCAAGTACGAGGGGGGCACGCACCGGGTCCAGCGTGTGCCCGAGACGGAGTCCCAGGGGCGCATTCACACCTCGACCGCGACGGTCGCCGTGCTGCCCGAGGCGGAGGAGGTCGAGGTGGAGGTGGATCAGAACGACCTGCAGATCGACGTCTACCGCTCCTCGGGGCCCGGTGGGCAGTCCGTCAACACGACCGACTCCGCAGTCCGCATCACCCACAGGCCGACCGGGATCGTGGTGGCGATGCAGGACGAGAAGTCCCAGCTCCAGAACAAGGACAAGGCGATGCGCGTGCTGCGCGCCCGACTGCTCGAGCGCGAGATCGCCGAGCAGCAGGCGAAGATCGCCTCCGAGCGCAAGGCGCAGGTCGGCAGCGGCGAGCGCTCGGAGAAGGTGCGGACCTACAACTTCCCCCAGGGCCGGGTCACCGACCACCGGATCAAGCACACCTCGCACAACCTCGAGGGCGTGCTGGCGGGGCAGCTGCGCGAGTTCACCGACGCGCTGAGCGCGGAGGAGAAGCGGCAGCGGCTGGAGGCCGCGGCGTCGACCGCGTGACCGCATCCGATATTCACCGCAGCGGGGTGGGGCGAATATCGGATGCGGTCACGTCCGGAAGGGTTCGGGAAGCGATCGCGGGGGCCAGCGAGGCGCTCGCCGCGGTCGGGATCGAAATGCCGCGGTTGGATGCCGAGCTGCTGCTCGCCGACGCGATCGGGTGCGACCGGGCGCGGATCGCCGCCGAACCCGAGGTGGGTGTGCCGGCGCCGGCGGCGCGGCGGTTCGGCGAGATGGTGCGACGGCGGCTGCGGCGCGAGCCGGTCGCCTACGTCCTCGGCCGCAAGGGGTTCCGCCACCTGGAGCTGGAGGTGGACCGGCGGGTGCTGATCCCCCGGCCGGAGACCGAGATGCTGGTCGAGCTGGCGCTGGAGCTGCGGCCGGCGCGGCTGCTCGACGTCGGCACCGGCTCGGGCGCGATCGCGCTGGCGGTGGCGGACGAGCTGCCGGAGTGCGAGGTGGTTGCGACCGACACCTCGCCGGCCGCCCTCGAAGTCGCTCGCGCCAACGCCGAGCGTCTCGGCCTAGCCGAGCGCGTGCGCTTCCTCGAGGGGTCTCTGCCGCCGGGCGGGGCGCGTTTGTCAACTAGTGGTTTGCAAACTCGCCCAGCCGGCTTCGACCTCGTCCTCGCCAACCTCCCCTACGTCGCCGAGCGCGATTGGTCGTCCCTACAACCCGAGGTCACGCAATGGGAGCCACGCGAGGCCCTGCTCGGCGGCCGTGACGGCCTCGACGCCTACCGCGCCTTCATCCCAGAGTGCTCCCTTCTTTTGTCCCGCTATGCGAAACAAAGGATGGGCGCGCTCGCCGTCGAGGTGGGAGAGGGACAGGCGGAGGCGGTGGCGGAGCTCTTTCGACAGGCCGACTTCGCCGGGATCGAGACGCGGCGCGACCTGGCGGGGATCGAGCGAGTCGTGCTCGGCCGGGTAGGGGAGGCGGGATGACCGAGATCGTCCGTCTGCGCAGCGGCGAGGCCGACGTCGCCCGCAAGGCGCTCGAACGCTGCATCTCCGGCGGCGGCGTCGCCGTCTTCCCCGCCGACGGCCTCTACGGCCTTGCCTGCGATCCCCTCGACGCGGCTGCGATCGCCAGGATCCACCGGCTGAAGGGACGCGACGACGGCAAACCCTCTGCGGTCATGTACTTCTCGCCGCTGGCGATCCGCGAGCTGCTGTCGGGACTGGGCCCGCGGACCAGGGCAGTCGCCAGCGCCCTCCTGCCGGGGCCGGTGACGCTTGTCGTCGCCAACCCGCAGCGACGCTACCCGCTCGCCTGTCGCCAGGATCCTGAAAGGCTCGGCGTCCGCCTGATCGCCGGCCCGCTGGCGGGGACGATGTGCCCGGTCTTTCAGACCTCGGCCAACCTCAGCGGCGAGCCCGCGCCGGGCCGGTTCGAGGGCGTGCCGGAGGCGATCGTGGAGGGAGCCGACCTGGCGATCGACGGCGGCGAGCTGCCGGGGCTGCCCTCGACCGTGATCGACGTCGCCACGATCGACGACGACGGCAGCTGGCGTCTCCTCCGCGACGGCGCCCTCAGCCCGGGGGACGTCGCCACCGCCCTCGCTGCGGTCGGTCTGGACTAGCAGCCGGTGTAGCCCCGGTAGGGCAGGCGGACGCGGACCTGGGAGGTGTTGTCGCCCTCGTCCGACTCGAAGAGGTGCTGCTTGGGGTCGACGGTCATCCGGTAGACGAAGCAGCCGCGCAGTCCGGCGACGTCGATCCACTGCTTCGAGTAGGTGGCCGGGTAGATGTCCGACCAGCCGACCGAGGTGCCGAGGACGTCGTGGTGGATGAAGCGGTCCTGCCTGCAGCCGGGGTAGTGCCGGTAGGAGGGGGAGCGGCGGCCGGGGCGGGTGCGTTCGAGGTCGCGCAGGCAGTAGTTGAGCTTGGGGCTGGTGCGTAGGACCGGGCCGAGGCTGCCGTCCTTGCGCACGCGCAGCAGCTCGAAGCGCGCCAGCTGGTGGACCTTCCAGTAGGCGCCGCCCCAGTAGGCACCGACGTCGGTGAAGTGCAGGGTCGCCTCGGTGGGGAGGGTGATGCGGCCGCCGCCGCGCTTGTAGATCCGCTGGTTGACGCGCATCGAGCGCGGGCCGTTGCGCCGCCCGCGCAGCTCCATCGGCCCGCGGCCGCGGCTCTCGACGTCGCTGGTCGCGCGCAGGAGCACGTGCCCGCCGCCGGCGTACTGGACGTACAGTTCGCTCGGCTTGCCGATCCGCAGGTTGGGGCAGCGGAGGTGCTTGGCCTGCGGTCCTTCACAGGGATTCTCCACCGCGGCGGCGGCGACGCCCGGGAGTGCCAAGAGCAGCGCCAGGGACAAGAGGAAGACGCGGCCTCTCACCGCCCCAGACTATCCCGGCCCATTGCTATGGTCGCCAAGATGCCGCAGCTGCCGGATGACTTCCAGACCGCGCCCCTCGCCGAGGTTGACCCGGAGATCGCCGGCGTCCTCGACGCCGAGCTGAACCGTCAGCGGCGGACGCTGGAGATGATCGCCTCGGAGAACTTCGTGCCGCAGGCGGTGCTGGAAGCGGTCGGCTCGGTGCTGACCAACAAGTACGCCGAGGGCTATCCCGGCCGGCGCTACTACGGCGGCTGCGAGGAGGTCGACGTCGCCGAGCAGCTGGCGATCGACCGGGCCAAGGCGCTGTTCGGCGCCGAGCACGCCAACGTCCAGGCCCACGCCGGCGCCCAGGCCAACAACGCCGCTTACATGGCGCTGATCGAGCCGGGCGACACGATCCTCGGCCTCGCCCTCGATCACGGCGGCCACCTCAGCCACGGGATGAAGCTGAACGTCAGCGGCAAGCTCTACAACCCTGTGCCCTACCACGTCAGCCGCGAGGACTTCCGGGTCGACATGGAGGAGGTGGAGCGCCTGGCGCAGGAGCACAGGCCGGCGCTGATCGTCGCCGGCTGGTCGGCCTACCCGCGCCGGCTCGACTTCGCCGGCTTCCGCGAGATCGCCGACTCGGTCGGGGCGAAGCTGATGGTGGACATGGCCCACTTCGCCGGCCTCGTCGCCGCAGGCGAGCATCCGAATCCGGCGCCTTACGCCGACGTGGTCACCACGACCATCCACAAGACGCTCTGTGGTCCGCGCAGCGGCATGATCCTCTGCCGCGAGGAGCACGCGAAAGCGATCGACAAAGCGATCTTCCCCGGTCAGCAGGGAGGGCCGCTGATGCATACCGTCGCCGCCAAGGCGGTCGCCCTTCACATCGCCGCCGGCGAGCAGTTCCAGCAGCGCCAGCGGCAGACGATCGCCAACGCGCAGGCGCTTGCGGCGGGGCTGGAAGCGGGCGGCGTGCCGGTCCTCACCGGCGGCACCGACGTCCACCTCGTCCTCGTCGATCTCACCCCGACCGGGCTCGACGGCCAGACCGCGGAGGACCGGCTGGAGGAGGTCGGGATCACCGTCAACCGCAACGCGATCCCCTTCGACCCGCGCCCGCCGATGAACCCCTCGGGCCTGCGGATCGGCACCCCGGCCCTGACCACCCGCGGCATGGGGGAGGCGGAGATGACCGAGATCGCCGAGGTGATCGTCGCCGCCCTCGGCGGCGAGTTCGACTCCGGCAAGGCGGATCTGTGCGCCCGCACGGGCGCCCTGATGGACCGCTTCCCGCTCTACGCCGAGCTCGCCGCAGCCGTCTAGGCGGTGAAAATCTGGGTTGACATGAGCGCGCCGGCGCACGTGCTGGTGCTGCGGCCGATCATCCAGCGGCTCGAAGCGGAAGGCCACACGGTCGAGGTGACCGCCCGCGACTACGCGCAGACGCTGGCGCTGCTGGAGCTGCACGGGATGCCGCACACGCAGATCGGCCGGCACGGTGGCGCGGCGCGCCTGCGCAAGGCCTACCGGCTTGCCGGGCGCAGCGCCCAGATGCTGATGTTCGGCCGCGGGCGCCGCTTCGACCTCGCGCTCGCCCACGGCTCCAACGACCTGGCGATCGCGGCCCGAACCCTGAGCATCCCCGAGGCGAACATGCACGACTACGAGTACGCCGTCACCCAGCACCGGATCGGCTGCCGCCTCGCCAGGCGGGTGATGTTCCCGGATTCGGTCCCGCTCGAGCGGCTGAGCCGCTTCGGCGTCACCCTCGAGAAGTACTTCCCCTACCCCGGCCTGAAGGAGGAGTACTACCTCTACGACTTCGAGCCGAACCGGCAGGCGCTGCTCGAGCTAGGCGTCGACGAGCAGCGGGTGGTGGTGATCGTCCGCCCCCCTCCCGACGTCTCGCTGTACCACCGCAAGTCGAACCCGCTCTTCCCCAAGGTCCTCGACCGGCTCGGCCGCGACCAGGAGGTGCAGGCGGTGGTGCTGCCGCGGACGCAGGCCCAGCGCGAGTTCATCGAGGGCCTGCGGCTCCCCTCGCTGATCGTTCCGCCCGCTGCCGTCGAGGCGCAGAGCCTGGTCGCCCTCGCCGACCTCGTCGTCTCCGCCGGCGGGACGATGAACCGTGAGGCGGCCGCGCTCGGTACGCCGGTCTACACCACCTACGGCGGTCGCCTCGGCGGCGTCGACGAAGCGCTGATCCGTTCCGGCCGGCTGCGGCCGCTGACCGACGCCCGGGCGGTGGTGCTGGAGAAGCGAACCGCGGACCTGGCGCCGGTGCGCCGCGATCCGTCCTTCCTGGTCGAGACGATCCTAGGTACCGTCGGAGCCTCACCATTGCGCGAAGAGACTCATCCCGTAACCCCTTCCTGAGCGACCTGCCCGCGGCCGAGCCCGGCCTCGAAGACCTTGTTGCGCCCGCGCAGGAGGGCGATCCCCGCCCGGTCGACACCGCGCTGCGGGCGCTCGACGTCCTCATCTCCGCCACGGTCCTGCTGGTGCTCTCGCCGCTGCTGGCGCTGATCGCGCTGGCGATCGCGGTCGACTCCGGCCGGCCGATCCTCTACAGGGGCGCCCGCGTCGGCCGCGCCGGGCACCTCTTCTGGATGTACAAGTTCCGCACCTTGAAGCCGGATGCCGAGACGCGCCTCGGCCCGTACTACGGCGAGGAGCTGACCCGGCGCACCGAGGAAGAGCGGACCCGCATCGGCGGCTTCCTGCGCAAGTCCCACCTCGACGAGGTGCCCCAGCTCTGGAACGTGCTCCGCGGCGACATGGCGATTGTCGGCCCGCGGCCGATCCGCCCCGCCTTCTTCGCCGAGCTCTGCCGTGAGATCCCGCAGTACTGGCAGCGGCTGGTCGTCCGGCCCGGCGTCACCGGCTTCGCCCAGACCCGGATCACCCGCGAGGAGAGCTGGGCCGACAAGCTCGCCCACGACATGGAGTACATCGCCGACCGCTCCGTCTCCCTCTACTTTCAGGTCCTGCTCGCCACCGTCAACAAAGTCCTCGGGCGCGGTCCGGCGATCAGCGCGCCCCCCGACGCCTGAAGCCACCGCCGCGGCTGCGAGACTGCCGCCCATGTGCGGCATCTGCGGTCTCGTCTCCGCCGAGCGAGCCCCCGACATGGAAGCTGTGGCCCGGATGAGCGGGCGCCTCGTCCACCGCGGCCCCGACGACGACGGGATCTTCTGCGAGGGGCCGGCGGCGCTGGCGGCGCGCCGGCTCTCGATCATCGACCTCGATCACGGTCACCAGCCGATCGAGAACGAGGACGGCAGCGCCGTCGTCGTCCAGAACGGCGAGATCTACAACTACCGCGAGCTGAAGCGGGAGCTCGAGGGGGCCGGCCACCGCTTCGCCACCGACTGCGATACCGAGGTCCTCGTCCATGCCTACGAGGAATGGGGGGAGGGGTTCGTCGAGCGGCTGCGGGGCATGTTCGCGCTCGCCCTCTGGGACAAGCGCCGCCGCCGCCTCCTCCTCGCCCGCGACCGCTTCGGGATCAAGCCGCTCTACTACCGCCACTCCGGCGGCGAGCTCGCCTTCGCCTCCGAGCTGAAGGCGATGCTGGCGCAGCCCGGCTTCTCGCGTGAGATCGACCCGAAGGCGATCGCCGCCTACCTCGCCTTCAACTCGATCCCGGCGCCGCTGACGATCTTCGCCGGGGCCCGCAAGCTGCCGCCCGGGTTCCTGGCGACGTGGGAGGGAGGCGAGCTCGGGCTGCGGCGCTACGCGCGGCCCGCCCCGGTGCCGGCGGAGGAGGTTCGCCGCGGGTCGGCGGACGAGCTCGCCGCCGAGCTGCGCGAGGTGCTCGACGACAGCATCCGCGCCCATCTGGTCGCCGACGTTCCGGTCGGGGTGCTGCTCTCCGGCGGCGTCGACTCGGGCGGGATCGCCGCCCTTGCCTCCCGTCGCCTCGAGGAACCCCTCCGCACCTTCTCGATCGGCTTCGAGGAGGCCGGCTTCGACGAGCTCTCCCGCGCCCGCCTCGTCGCCGAGCGTTACGGCACCGACCACCACGAGCTGATCCTGCGCCCGGACGCGGTCGAGCTGCTGCCTCGGCTCGTCGAGGCCCTCGACGAGCCCTTCGGCGATTCCTCGGCGCTGCCGACCTACCTGGTCTCGCAGCTCGCCTCCGAGCACGTCAAGACCGCGATGTCCGGCGAGGGCGGCGACGAGCTCTTCGGCGGCTACTACACCTACGTCGCCGACCTCCTCGCCCGCCGTGCCGGCCGCCTCGCCGCCCTCGCCCGACCGCTGGCGGAGGCACTGCCGAGCCGGAGCGAGCGGGTCGGCTTCGACTACAAAGCCAAGCGCTTCGCCCGCGCCGCCGCCGGAGCGGATCCGCTGGTGCGACACCACGGCTGGAAGGAGATCTTCTCGCCGGCCGCGCGCGCCGAGCTGGCCGGGCCGCGGGCTGCTGGCTGGGACCCGCTCGATCTCTACCGCGAGCGCTACGCCGAAACGGACGGAGCCGATTACCTGGCGCGGATGCAGGACGTCGACCTCGGGATCTACCTGGTCGACGACCTCCTGGTCAAGACCGATCGCCTCAGCATGGCCCACTCGCTGGAGCTGCGCGTCCCCTTCCTCGACGCCGCGGTCGCCGACTTCGCCTTCTCGCTGCCGAGGAAGCTGAAAGTCCGCGGCTCGGCCAAGAAGCGGCTGCTGCGACGGGCGCTGGGGCCGCTGTTGCCGCGGGAGGTCGTCCAGGGCCGCAAGCAGGGCTTCTCGATCCCGATCGCCGCCTGGCTGCGCGGCCCCTTGGGGCCGTTCGCGCGCGAGGTGCTGTCGCCGTCGGCGCTCTCCCGCCAGGGCCTGCTCGATCCGGATGCGGTCACCCCCCTGCTCGACCGCCATTGCGCGGGCCGCGAAGATTTGAGCCGCCAGCTCTGGGGCCTGATGGCCCTCACCCTCTGGTTCGACCGCTATGCCGGCTAACCCCACCAACCTCGAAGCCCTCTACGGGTTCCTCGTTGCCCTCGTCCTGGCGCTGGTCCTGGTGCCGCTGACGAAGTGGCTGGCGGTCCGGGTGGGGGCGATCGACTACCCGAATGAGCGTTCGCTGCACACGGTGCCGACGCCGAAGCTGGGCGGGCTCGGGATCCTCGTCGCCGCCGTGGTCGCCGGGCTGCTCTGGTTGCCGGCTGACACCGAGAGTCACGCGATCATCTACGGCGCGATCGCGATCGCCTACCTCGGCTTCCTCGACGACGTCTTCGAGCTCTCGGCGGCGCCGAAGCTGCTCGGCCAGATCGTCGCCGTCGTGATCCCGGTCTCCGCCGGGGTCACGGTCGAAAACTTCACGATCCCCTTCTTCGGCAGACTCTCGCCGGGAACCGTCGACCTCTTCCACCTCTGGGGGGCGACGATCCAGCTCGGCGACGTCGCCACGGTCCTCGGCCTGGTGGCGATGATCAACGTGATCAACCTGATCGACGGGGTCGACGGCCTCGCCGCCGGCGTCGCCGTGATCTCGGCCCTGACCCTGGCGACGATCGCCCTCTCGCTCGAACGCACCGCCGCCGGTGTGCTGGCGGCGCTGACGGCCGGCGCCGCGCTCGGCTTCCTGCGCTGGGGCTTCCCGCCCGCCGGCACCTTCATGGGCGACACCGGCTCCAACCTGCTCGGCTACCTGCTCGGTGCCGTCGCCGTCCAGGGAGCGCTGAAGACGAACGCGGTGGTCGCCCTGTTCCTGCCGCTGCTGATCCTCGCGGTGCCGATCCTCGACACCGGCTTCGTCGTCGCCAAGCGGCTCAAATACGGAAAACCGATCTACAAAGCCGACCGCTGGCACTTCCACCACCGGATGGCCGACATCGGCTTCTCCCAGCGACGCACCCTGCTCTACCTCTACGGCTGGACGGCGGTAATGTCGGCCCTGGCGCTGGCGCTGCGCTTCGTCCCCTACAGCGACAACCACGGCCACTTCGACGCCTTCTGGACCGCGGTGATGGCGGCCTGCCTGATCGCCGCGGTCGCCGCCAGCGTCTACCTGGTCGAGGTCCTCGAGATCCTCAAGCTGCGCCAGACCCGCCTCCGTCAGCTGGTCTCCCTCCGCCGCCAGGTGGGCAAACCCGAGCCCGAGCTGCAGGAGGTCAACGTCGCGGTCGAGCAGGAGCTCGAAACCGGCTCCTTCCCGACCATCGATCCCGAAACCGGCGAATTCGACGCCCTCGGCAAATAAATTCTGGCTTCCTTCGGCTGGAGCGGGCCACCCCGCCCCCTCCCAAAACCGGTAGTGGCAAGACTCACGAAGTGGCTTCAGAAAGCCATTCGCAGGCCCTTTCGGATATAGTCGCGGGTCCGCCCGCTCTGCCCCGAGTGGGCGTCTTTTACGTTTTCACGTCGTTATGTCTCCTCCCAAGTACGTCGACCTAATCGCGCTCGCTGCCGCGCTCGTAATTTTCCTGCTCGGCGGCTTCCCCCTGCTCGGCTACGCCGTCGCCGCGGCCGCCTGGCTCGTCCAGCGGGGCCTGCAGACGCTGGCCAACCGGCGGATGCGCGAACACCTGGTCGCCGGGAACCGGCAGAAGGCGATGGGCATCGTCGCCGGCACCACCCTCGGCCGGGTTTGGCTGATGGCCACCGCGGTATTGCTCGTCGGCCTCGCCGAACGGCAGTCGGGGCTCGCCGCGGCGGTGCTGCTGGCGGCCCTGTTCACCATCTCCTTCGCCGCGCAGGGCCTGGCGCACCTGTTCGAGCAACCTGAGGGCCAGGGGGTCGCCTAGACATGGAGCAGGCAACCGTGCCGGCGCCAGGCGGCGCCCCTCAGCGCGACGGCATGAGCACCAAAGCCAAGGTCTTCATCGGGCTCGGCGCCTACCTGGCCGTCTTCGCCCTCCTGCTCCTGATCTTCGGCAACGCCGGCAAGAACGAAGCGTTCAAGCCGCAGAACGAGTTCAAGCTCGAACCGTGGATCTCGATCCACCTCGGCTCGATCGACCTCAGCATCAACAAAGCGGTCTTCTACCTGCTCCTCGCCAGCGCCCTGACGATCTTCACGATGGTTTGGATCGCCCGGCGCATGCAGCAGCGGCCGAACCGGGTCCAGGCCGCGGTCGAGGCTGCCTACGACCTGACCAAAAACACGATCACCGGCGGCAGCCTGCAGGGCAAAACGGCATCCCGCTGGTTCCCTTTCATCGCCGCGCTCTTCTTCTGGATCTGGTTCTCGAACATGATCGGCTTTCTGCCGCTGCCGACCAACACCGAGCACGAGATGTCGATCTTCGGCCTCGAAATCCCCACCTTCGCGGTCTACGCGGCGACCGCGAACATCTCGATCCCGCTGGTCCTCACCCTGGTCGTCTGGATCACCTACCACGTCGAAGGCGTCCGTAACAAGGGGTTCGTCGCCTACCTGGCGAGCTGGCTGCCGCCCGGCCTCGAGGACAAGGGCGCCGGTCTCAAGGGCCTGATCTTCGTGATCGAGGCGATCTCGCACTTCGCCCGGCTGATCTCACTCTCCGTTCGTCTTTTCGCCAACATCCTCGCCGGCCACCTGCTGCTGCTCTTCATGGGCGGCGGGCTCGCGGTGCTGCTGGGGATCGCCGCGCTCGGTGCCCTCACCTTCCCCCTCGCCTTCTTCTTCTTCATCCTCGAGGTGGGCCTTATCGCCACCCTGCAGGCATTCATCTTCTCGACGCTCAGCGCTATCTACATTGGCGGAGCGACCTCCGCCTCTCATTAGAAAGGAAGTAACTCTCGATGGATCTCACTGCCCTGCCGATCGCGGAAGTCACCGACGAAGGCGTCAAAGGCGCCGGCAAAGCGATCGCCCTCGGCGTCGGTGCGGGTCTCGGTTCGATCGGCGCCGGTATCGGCATCGGTTTCATCTTCGGCAAGGAGATCGAGTCGGTCGCCCGCCAGCCGGAGATGAAAAGCGACCTGGAAAGCATCCGCTGGCTCGGCTTCGCGCTGACCGAGGCGGTCGCCTTCTACACCTTCATCTTCGGCCTGATCGCCTTCTTCCTCTCGTAGGTCGATGGGGCTGCTCGGCTACATAGCGGCAGTTCCACTCGCCGCCGAGAAGAGCGAAGGCGGCAGCTTCCTGGTCAGTCCAGGCCTCGGCCTGATGATCTGGACGCTGGTCCTGTTCCTGATCACGATGTGGGTGTTGAGCAAGGTCGCCTTCCCGAAAATCCAGGAAGCGCTCGACAAACGCGCCAACGCGATCAGCGAGTCGATCGAGGCCGCCGAACGACAGCGCAGGGAATCGGACGAGCTGCTGGCCGAGTACCGCGCCCGCCTCGCCGAGGCCCGGGAGCAGGCCGACGACATCATGGCCCGCGCCCGCAAGGCGGCGGAGACGGCGGAAGCCGAGGCTGCGGCCTCGGGCCGCGAGAAACGCGAGGAGCTGGTCGAGGCCGCCAAGCGCGACATCGAGGCGGAGACGCGCCGCTCGCTCGAGCAGATCCGAGCCGAGGTCGCCGATCTCACCGTGCTCGCAACCGAGCGGGTGACCCGCAAGTCGCTCAGCCCCGACGACCAGAAACGGCTCGTCGAGGAGGCGCTGGCCGAGGTCGACTTCTCGGCTCTCTCGGGCTCGGAGAGCAGCAACTAGCGATGGCCGACGCCGCTCGCGTATACGCCGAGGCCCTCTTCGAGGTGGGCCGCGACAGGGGCAAGCTGGACGCGCTGCAGCAGCAGCTCGCCCAGTTCGCCGACGAGGTCGACCGCAACCGCGAGCTGCAGGTCTTCTTCTTCAGCCCCTACCTCTCCTCGGCGGAGAAGCGGGACGGGATCGAGCGGGCGATCAGCGGCGCCGAGCCGGAGCTGGTCAACTTCCTCGAGCTGCTCGTCGACAAGCACCGGATGACCGAGGTCTTCCGCATCCGGCGCGAGCTCGACGAGCTCTGGAAGCAGGAGAACCGCCGTCTCGACGTCACCGTCACCAGCGCCGTCGAGCTGGACACCGCGGTGGTGGGGAAAATCGGCCAGGAGGTCGAACGCCAGACCGGGGAGAAGGTCGACCTCTCGAGCAGGGTCGACGGCGAGATCCTCGGCGGCATCGTCCTCCAGGTCGGCAACATGGTTCTGGACGCGAGCATCCGCAACCGCCTGGAGAAACTTCGAAAGAGCGTCGCCCAAGCGGCGCACTAAAAGGCAAGGAAAAGAAAGATGGAGATCAAGCCCGACGAGATCGCAAGCATTCTGCGAGAGCGGATCGAGGGACTGGAGACCGATTCCGCCGACCTCAGCGAGGTCGGGACGGTCCTGTCCGTCGCCGACGGCATCGCCCGCATCCACGGGCTCGACAACTGCATGGCGCTGGAGATGCTCGAGCTGCCCCACGGGGTGACCGGGCTGGCGCTGAACCTCGAGGCCGACAACGTCGGCGCCGTCCTCTTCGGCGCGTGGGAACACATCGTCGAGGGGGACACGGTCAAACGGACCGGCCGCCTGCTCGAGATCCCGGTAGGCGAGCAGCTGCTCGGCCGCATGGTCGACCCGCTCGGCCGCCCGCTCGACGACCGTGGCGAGATCAACACCACCGAGACCCGTCCGGCCGAGTTCAAAGCCCCCGGCGTCGTCCACCGCCAGCCGGTCGAGGAACCCGTCCAGACCGGGCTGATGGCGATCGACGGGATGATCCCGATCGGCCGCGGCCAGCGAGAGCTGATCATCGGCGACCGCCAGACCGGCAAGACCGCGATCGCGATCGACACGATCATCAACAACCGCGACAAGGACATGGTCTGCATCTACGTCGCGATCGGCCAGCGGATGTCGACCGTCGTCCAGCTGAAAGAGGTGCTGGAGGAAAACGGAGCGATGGAGAACACGATCATCGTCGCCGCCCCCGCCGACGAGGCCGCCCCGATCAAGTACATCGCCCCCTACGCCGGCTGCGCGATGGGCGAGCACTTCCTCTACCAGGGCAAGCACGCGCTCTGCGTCTACGACGACCTCACCAAGCACGCCTACGCCTACCGGCAGATGTCGCTGCTGCTGCGGCGCCCCCCTGGCCGAGAGGCTTACCCCGGCGACGTCTTCTACCTGCACTCGCGGCTGCTCGAGCGGGCGGTGAAGCTGAGCGACGAGCAGGGGGCGGGCTCGCTGACGGCGCTGCCGATCATCGAGACCCAGGCCTCCGACGTCTCCGCCTACATCCCGACCAACGTGATCTCGATCACCGACGGGCAGATCTTCCTCGAGTCCGACCTCTTCTACTCGGGCGTGCGGCCGGCGATCAACGTCGGCATCTCGGTCTCTCGCGTCGGCGGCAACGCCCAGACCAAGGCGATGAAGAAAGTAGCCGGAAAACTGCGCCTCGACCTCTCCCAGTACCGCGACCTCGAGGCCTTCGCCCAGTTCGGCTCCGAGCTCGACCCGGAGACGCAGAAATCGCTCTCCCGCGGCGAACGGCTGGTCGAGCTGCTGAAACAGAAAGAGCGCGAGCCGCTCTCGGTCGCCGACCAGGTCGCCTCGATCTACTCGGGCACCGGCGGCTACCTCGACCGGATCAAGGTCGAGCGCGTGCCGGAGTTCCTCGCCGACCTGCGGGTCCGCCTGCACAGCGAGAACAAGGAGCTGCTCGACCGGATCGAAGAGACCGGCAAGCTCGAGGACGAGGACGCCGATTCGCTCGGCAAGGCGATCGCGGAGTTCGTCGACGACTTCGGGCCCGACTTCGACGAGCACGGCGATGCGCTCGAGGCGGGCGAGTCCGACCGCGTCCACTCCAAAGAGGAGCGCGAGGCCCCGGCTCGCACCCCCGGCGCCGAGACCGATTCCGAGACGACCGAGAGCGAGGAGGCGGCGACCCCGGCCTAGCGGCCGGGACCCGGGTCCCCATGGCATCGCAGAAGGAAGTCAAAAACCGCATCGCGTCGGTGAAGAACATCAACAAGATCACCCGGGCGATGGAGATGGTGGCGGCGGCGCGCCTGCGCCGCGCCGAACAGCGCATCTCCGACCTGCGCCCCTACGCCGAGGGGATGCGCAAGCTGACCCGGCGCGCCGCCGCCCAGGCGGGAGGGATCCCGCGGGTGCCGGTGCTGGTCGAGCGGGAGAACGTGAAACGGGTCGGGATCGTGCTGGTCACCGGCGACCGCGGCCTCGCCGGCGCCTTCAACACCAACATCATCCGCGAGGGGATGCGGATGGTCCAGGAGGTGCGCGAGCAGGGGGCCGAGCCCTCCTTCGCCGTCGTCGGCCGCAAGGGCGTCTCGGCGCTGACCTTCCGCAAGCAGGACGTCTCCGCTTCCTACGTCGGCTTCACCGACCGGCCCGCCTTCGCCAACGCCCGCGAAATCGGCGAGGCGCTGACCGCGCGCTACGTCGACGAGGACCTCGACCGGGTCGAGCTGATCTACAACCGCTTCGTCTCGCCGCTCACCCAGCACGTCTGGCGCCAGACCCTGCTGCCGCTGCAGCAGGCGCAGGTGCTGGGCGAGGGCGCCGACGAGGAGGCCGCCGCCGAAGAGGAGGAAACCGAGTCGGAGCAGGCCCAGAGCCGCTCGGAGTGGTTCTACGAGCCCGAGCCCGAGGAGCTGCTGGCGCGGCTGATCCCCGAGTACGTGACGATCTCGGTCTACCGGGCGCTGCTCGAGAGCGCGGCCTCGGAGCTGGGGGCCCGGATGACGGCGATGCGCAACGCGGCCGAGAACGCCGAGGACATGATCGGCAAGCTGACCCTGGAGATGAACCGGGCCCGCCAGGCCGAAATCACGCAGGAGATCTTGGAGGTCGTAGCCGGTGCCGAGGCGCTGGGCTAGCGGCGAGGGACCAGCTTCACCAACTGCATTTCAAGGACGACCACAAAGGAAACGATGGCTGAGAGCAACGGAAACGGAAGCAACGTAGGGCGCGTCGAGCAGGTCACCGGGGTGGTCGTCGATGCCGTCTTCCCCGACCAGCTGCCGGAGATCTACTCGGCGGTGACGATCCAGACCGGCGGCAACGGCGACGGCGAACCGACCGAGCTGGTCTGCGAGGTGCAGCAGCACCTCGGCGACGACCGCGTCCGCACGGTGGCGATGGACGCCACCGACGGGATCCAGCGCGGCGACAAGGTGGTCGACACCGGCAACCCGATCACCGTCCCGGTCGGCGACGCCACCCTCGGCCGCATCTTCAACCTGCTCGGCGAACCGATCGACGAGGGCGAAGAAATCGGCGAGACCGAGCGCTGGCCGATCCACCGCCCGGCCCCGGAGGCCTCGGAGCTGACCCCGACCCAGGAGATCCTGGAGACCGGGATCAAGGTGATCGACCTGCTGGCGCCGTATGCGAAAGGCGGCAAGGTCGGGCTGTTCGGCGGCGCCGGCGTCGGCAAGACCGTGCTGATCCAGGAGCTGATCCGCAACATCGCCGAGGAGCACTCCGGCCTCTCCGCCTTCTGCGGCGTCGGCGAGCGCTCGCGCGAGGGGAACGACCTCTGGCTGGAGATGAAAGAGTCGGGCGTGATCGACAAGACCATGCTCGTCTTCGGCCAGATGAACGAGCCCCCGGGCGCGCGCCTGCGCGTCGCCCTCTCCGGGCTGACGATGGCCGAGTACTACCGCGAGCAGGGCGGGCAGGACGTGCTCCTGTTCATCGACAACATCTTCCGCTTCGTCCAGGCGGGCTCCGAGGTCTCGGCCCTGCTGGGCCGGATGCCCTCGGCGGTCGGCTACCAGCCGACCCTGGAGACCGAGATGGGCGGCCTGCAGGAGCGGATCACCTCGACCGCCCGCGGCTCGGTCACCTCGATCCAGGCGGTCTACGTGCCGGCCGACGACCTTACCGACCCGGCCCCGGCCTCTGTGTTCGCCCACTTGAACGCGACCACGACCCTCTCGCGGTCGATCTCCGAGAAAGGGATCTACCCGGCGGTCGACCCGCTGGACTCGACCTCGACGATCCTCAAGCCCGAGGTGGTCGGCGACGAGCACTACCGCACCGCGACCGAGGTCCAGGAGGTGCTGCAGCGCTACCGCGAGCTGCAGGACATCATCGCCATCCTCGGCATCGACGAGCTCTCCGACGAGGACAAGCAGACGGTGGCGCGCGCCCGCAAGATCGAGCGCTTCCTCTCGCAGCCGTTCTTCGTCGCCGAGCAGTTCACCGGCCGCGAAGGCGAGTACGTTCCGGTTGCCGAGACCGTGCGCGGCTTCCGCGAGATCCTCGACGGCGAGCACGACGACCTCTCCGAGGGCGCCTTCTACATGCAGGGCTCGATCGACCAGGTCCTCGAGAACGCCAAGTCGGGCGCCGCGGCCTAGGGGCTGATTCGTGGCCGCGGAGCACATGGTGGACGTCGAGGTCCTGACCCCGGAGGGCGAGGTCTGGAGCGGCGAAGCGCGCCAGGTCTCGACCCGCTCGGAGACCGGCGAACTCGGCATCCTCGCCAACCACGCGCCGCTGCTGGCGGCGCTGCGCCCGGCCGAGCTCCGCCTCTACGTCTCCGAGACCGATGTCAAGCGCTACGCACAGGCGCACGGCTGGCTGCAGGTCTACGGCAACCGCGCCCGGCTTCTGCTGGAGGAGGCGGTGCCGCCCGAGGACCTCGACGGTGGCACTCTCAAAGAGCAGCTCTCCGACGCCGAACGCCGCCTGTCGGAGTCTGAGGCGGGCAGCGCCGAGCACAACCGGGCGCAGAAAGACCGGGACCGGGCCGAAGTGTTTCTCGCAATCGCGGGTCGGTGAGGGGAGCCGGTACTCCCCCTCCGGAATTGACCTCCCCTCGCTTCGCTTCGGGGAGAATCTGCTGCGCGGGCTCCGCCCGCGCAAACCTCAGATTGCATATCGCCGAACATTCCTGCGGGGGAGTACCGGCTCCCCTTCGACACGTGGTGAGGCTTCGGGGCGGCTGTCTTGGAGCTTGCGCTGATGCGGGAGGATCGGGCAATGAATGACGAGTTGGTGATTCTGGCGCGGCGATTGATCGCTTACGAGACCTGTGAGCCGGAGGCGATCGTCGAGGCGGCCGGGTTCGTCGAGGGGTGGCTGGAAGCTCGGGGGATCGAGGCGGAGCGGGACGAGGTTCGGGGGCTGCCGGTGCTCAAGGCAGAGGTCGGGCCGGAAGACGCGCCGACGGTGGTGCTGCACGGGCACCTCGACGTGGTGCCGGGGCACGCCGAGCAGTTCGAGCCGAAGGTCGACGGCGACAGGCTCTTCGGGCGCGGGGCCTACGACATGAAGGGCGCGGTCGCGGCGATGCTGCTGGTGACGGCGGCGATGCGGGATCAGGACAGGGTGCGGGTTCGGCTCGGCATCGTCGGCGACGAGGAGTCCGAGGAGGGCGCCGAGCGAGGCTCCGATCACCTCGTCGACAGCGGCTTCACCGGCGACTTCGCCATCACCGGCGAGCCGACCGACCTCCACATCGGGATCGAGGCCAAGGGCGTGCTGGCGCTGCGGCTGGAGGTGGGGGGGACGGCGGCCCACGGCGCCACCCCCTGGCTCGGAGAAAACGCCGTCCTCAACGCGATCGACGTTTTCCGCAGCATCGAGTCGCTACCGTTTGCCAGGCACAGCTCGGAGCTGTTCGACCGGCCGTCGATCAACCTGGGAAGGATCGTCGGCGGCGACGCTCTCAACAAGGTCCCCGACCGATGCGTGATCGACGTCGATATCCGCTACCTGCCTGGCCAGGATCCGAGCGAGATCCTCGCCCAGGTGCGGGAGATTCCCGGCAGCGAGATGAGGCCGCTGCTGACCCGGCCGCCGGCCACCGTCGACCGCGACTCCGCCTATGTGCGGGCGCTGCGCGCCTCGGCGACCGAGCACCACGACGGCGAGCCGATGAGCGTCGGCCGCGACGGCGCCTCCGACGCGGTCTCCTTCCTCCGCGTGGGGGTGCCGGCGGTCGAGTTCGGCCCGGTGGGAGCCGGCCACCACGGTCCGGCCGAGTGGGTCTCCGTCTCCTCGCTCGAGACCTACCGTCAGACGCTCGAGTCGTTCCTGCGGGCGATCCCGGACCGCCTCGATGACTGAACCGCTGGGCCCAGGCTGGGTCCCGAAGAGGCCGCCCGCGAGCGGAGACGGCGAGCCGGCGCCGAAGCCGAAGCGCTTCTGGTGGCGCTTCGCCCTCGCCTCGGTCCTGATCGTCCTCGTCTCCGCCGCGGCGACCGCGACCGGCGTGCTTCTCTACGTCGACAGCATCGCCCAGGCGCTCGGCCACAACGACCGCCTCCACAACAAACTGCAGCGGGCCCTTGCCGAAGTTCAGTCGGGTGAGCCGGAGAACATCCTCATCCTCGGCTCCGACAAACGCGCCGGCGAAGAATTCGAAGAAGACCCCGGCCGCTCGGACACGACGATCCTGCTGCGGATCGACCCCAGCGACAACACGATCTCGGTGATGTCGATCCCGCGCGACCTCAAGGTCGAAATCCCCGGCTACGGGACCGGCAAGTTCAACGAAGCCTATTCCTACGGCGGACCGAAGATGACCCTGCAGGTGGTCAAAGAACTGACCGGGCTGCGGATCAACCACGTGGTCAACGTCGACTTCCTCGGCTTCGTCCGGGCCGTCGACGCGATCGGCTGCGTCTACACCGACGTCGACCGCCGCTACTACCACTCGAACGCCGGGTTACCACCCTCCGAACAGTATTCGGAAATCAACATCCAGCCCGGCTACCAGCTGCTCTGCGGGAAAAAAGCCCTGCAGTACGTGCGCTACCGCCACACCGACACCGACATCGTCCGCTCCGCCCGCCAGCAGTCGTTCATCAGCGATGCCCGCCAGCAGATCTCGGTCAAGGACCTGGTCTTCGACCAGAGGAACCTGATCGACATCTTCACCGAATACACCAACTCGGACATCAACGACGGCAAGACGATGCTGGAAGTGCTGAAACTGTTCATTGCAGCGCGCAGTGCGCCGATCAAACAGGTCCATTTCCCTGCCGAACTAGGCCCCAGCTATGTCTACTCGAACGAGACGTTGATCCACGAAGCCGTGCAGGAATTCCTCACCGGTGAACCCGCGGTCGAAGCCGAATCGGGCGGTTCCTCCGCGAAGAAGAAGAAGGGCGGCGGGAAGCATCGCGGCGCGAAGGGGAAGAAGCACAAGAAGTCGAAGCAGAGGCTCGAACTCGAGAAGACGGGCAGCGACGGCCTCGTGCCCGCCCGCGAAGTCGGCGAAGCCGAGGCGAAGGCGGCCGCGCGCAAGGTGGGCGGCGGCTTCCCGATCTTCTATCCCGCGCGGCTGCCGCTCGGTGCCCACTTCGTCGAAACCGACCCCTACGAACACGTCGTCGACCCGCGCATCTACCGCTTCAAGGACAGCGGCGGCGAACGACACGTCGCCTACAAAATGGTCGCGGTGATGGAAGAGCCCGACGGCTACCACTACTTCGGCGTGCAGGGGATCCACGGCTGGGAAGACCCGCCGATCCTCGACAACCCGAGCGTGACCGAGGAAATCCACGGGCGCGAATACGAGATCTTCGTCGACAGCGGCCGGATCAAACTGGTGGCCTGGCACCGGGGGTCGAATACTTACTGGGTCGCCAACGACCTCGAACAGTCGCTCAGCAACGAGCAGATGGTCGGAATGGCGCGCTCCGCCGATGTGATGATGGGACAGAAAAAGCCGAAGGAAAAGGGTAGGAGGCAGCCATGAGTGAGCAGCTGGAGCCGGTCGGCGTAATCGGAGTCGGGTGGGTCGGCCTGGTCACGGCGGCCTGCTTCGCCGAGCTCGGCCATCCGATCATCGCTCGCGACATCGTTCAGGAGAAGGTCGATGCGCTTTCGCGCGGCGAGGTGGCGATTCACGAGCCGGGGCTGGAGGACCTCCTGCACCGCAACGCGGAGCGGATCACCTTCACCACCGACATGAACGAGCTGCTCGAGGGCGCGCGCCTGCTCTTCGTCTGCGTCGACACCCCGCCGACCTACTCGGGCGATGCCGACCTCTCGCGGGTCCGCGCCGTGGTTCAGGAGCTGCCGAGCGACAGCGACCACGTCCTGATCATGAAGAGCACGGTGCCGGCCGGCACCGGCGAGTCGATCCGGCGCGACATGCCCGACCTCGCCTACGTCTCCTGCCCCGAGTTCCTCAAGGAGGGGACGGCGGTAGCGGACTTCCTGCACCCCGACCGGGTCGTGGTCGGCGCCGATCCCGGCGACGAGGGGCCGGCGGAAGCGGTCGAAGACCTCTACAGGCCCCTCGGCGGGGAGATCCTCCGTACCGACGTCGCCAGCGCCGAGATGATCAAGCTCGCCTCCAACGCCTTCCTGGCGACCAAGATCTCCTTCATCAACGAGATCGCCAACGTCTGCGAGGAGGTCGGCGCCGACGTCGGCCAGGTCGCCAGGGGGATGGGGCTCGACGAGCGGATCGGGACCGCCTTCCTGCGCGCCGGCATCGGCTACGGCGGCAGCTGCTTCCCCAAGGACGTCAGCGCCTTGAAGATGCTGGCGGGAAACACCGGCTATCACTTCCAGCTGCTGACGTCGGTGATCGAGGTCAACGAGCTGCAGAAGCGGCGCGTGGTCGGCAAGCTCGAGAAGCACCTCGGCTCGCTGATCGGCAAGCGGATCGCCCTGCTCGGCCTCGCCTTCAAGCCCGACACCGACGACATGCGCGAGGCCTCGAGCCTGGTGCTCTCGGCGCGGCTCCAGGGCGAGGGGGCGGAGGTGGTCGCCTACGACCCGGTGGCGAGCGAGCGCGCCTCGGGGCTGCTGAGCAGCGTCGAGATGGCCGGCTCGGCGATGGAGGCGCTGGACGGCGCCGACGCCGTGGTCCTGGTCACCGAGTGGCGCGAGTTCGCCGAGCTCGACTGGGCCGCCGCGGCGGAGCGGATGGCGCGGCCGCTGATCGTGGACGGCCGCAACTTCCTCGACCCGAAGGCCCTGACCGAGGCGGGCTTCGAGTACGAGGGCATCGGCAGGACCGTCAACGCTCCAAGACCCGCCGCCGCTTCCTAGTGCCCCCAACCAGTCAAGGGAGCTAGGAGGTGCAGGCCATCGTCCTGGTCGGTGGCGAGGGCACCCGTCTGCGCCCACTCACCACAGACGTGCCGAAGCCGGCGGTGACGCTGGTCGACCGGCCCTTCCTCGCCTACGCGATCGAGTGGCTCGCCGGCCACGGGGTGAGCGAGATCGTCCTCGCCTGCGGCTTCCTGCCCGAGGTCCTGCGGGAGGCGCTCGGCGACGAGGAGGAGCGGACCGGGGTGGCGATCACCTACGTCGCCGAGCCCGAGCCCCTCGGCACCGCCGGCGCGATCCGCTTCGCGGCCGAGGCGCTCGGCGACCGGCTCGACGACCGCTTCCTCGCCCTCAACGGCGACGTCCTCGCCGACCTCGACCTCAGCACGCTGGTCCGCGCCCACGACGAGCGGGACGCCACCGCGACGATCGGCCTGCATCCGGTCGACGACTCCTCGGCCTACGGACTGGTGCAGTGCGACGGCGAGGGGTGGGTGCTCGAGTTCGCCGAGAAGACCGGCGACCGGGTCCCGGGCGAGATCAACGCCGGCGCCTACGTGCTCGAGCGCTCGGTCCTCGACCTGGTGCCGGGCGGCCGCGCCGTCTCGATCGAGCGCGAGGTCTTTCCGCGCCTGGTCGGCGAGGGGCTCTGCGGGCTGCTGCTCGACGGCTACTGGATGGACATCGGCACCCCGGAGCGCTACCTGCAGGCGAGCTGGGACATCCTCGAGGGGACCGTCCACACCCGGGTCGAGCCGACGGCGCCGGGGCTGCTCGTCGCCGCCGACGCGGCAATCGACGAGGAAGCGCGGATGGGTCCGCGCGCCGTCGTCTCGGATGGCTGCAAGATCGAGCGGGGTGCCGAGGTCGGCGAATCGGTCCTGCTCGAGGGCTGCACCGTGGGCCGCGACGCCCTCGTCCAGGGATCGATCCTCGCCCCGGGAGCCGAGGTCGAGCCGGGGGCGGTGTTGCGGGACGCGGTCGTCGGCCGAGATGAAAGAGTCCCGGCTTGAGATGAGCCCGATGCTCGACGACGTCCTCGGCCTGCCCGATCAGCTGCGCGATGCGCTCTGGCGGATCGAAACCGCGCGGTTGGAGCCGGCGGAATCGGCCGGGCTGATGGTCTGTGGGATGGGCGGCTCGGCGATCGGCGGCGACCTCGCCGCCGCCGCCCTCGGCGACCGGCTGACCAGGCCGCTGGTCTCGGTCCGCGGGTACGAGCTGCCGAGCTGGGCGACGCCGGAGTGGACCGTGCTCTGCTCCAGCTACTCGGGCAGGACCGAGGAGACGCTCGCCTGCTTCGAGGCGGCCGAGGTCCTGGGTGCGCGACGCCTCGTCCTCAGCACCGGCGGGCCGCTGGTCGAGCGCGCGCGGGAGGCGGGGGTGCCGGTAATCGCTCCGCCCGGGATCTACCAGCCGCGGGTCGCGGTCGCCTACATGTTCGTCGCCGCCGCCGAGGCCGCGGCGCTGGCCGGGATCGCTCCGCGCATCCACACCGAGATCGACTGCGCCGCCGCCTTTCTCGAGCGCGAGCGCGATGGGCTGCAGGCGCGGGCGAAGGAGATCGCCGCCGAGCTGGACGGGGCGGCGCCGGCGGTGGTCTACGGCGCCGACCTGACGGCGCCGGTCGCCCACCGCTGGAAGACGCAGCTGAACGAGAACGCGAAGCTGCCCGCTTTCTACGCCGAGCTGCCGGAGGCCGACCACAACGAGGTCTGCGGCTGGGAGGGCGAGGCGGTCCAGCGCATGGGCGCGATCTTCCTCGAGGACTGCGACCAGCACCCGCGAGAGCGGCGTCGCTTCGAGCTCACCGCCGAGATCGCAGCGGAGGGTGCGGCAGCCGTGGTGCGGGTAGAGACGGTGGGGGAAAGCCGGGTCGAGCGCCTGCTCTGGGCGACGTTGCTCGGCGATCTCGCCTCGCTCGAGGTCGCCGCCGAGATCGGCGCCGACCCGGAGCGGATCGACGCGCTGAATCGGATCAAGGAGGGAATGGCGGAGTGAGGGCGATGGTCTTGGCGGCGGGGCTGGGGACGCGGCTGCGGCCGATCACCTACGCGATGCCGAAGCCGATGGTGCCGGTGATCAACAAGCCGGTGATGGAGCACATCCTGCGTCTGCTGGCCAGGCACGGCTTCACCGAGACGATCGCCAACCTGCACTGGTTCCCGGGCGTGATCGAAGGCTACTTCGGCGACGGCTTCGCTCAGGGGGTGGCGCTCACCTACAGCCACGAGGAGCAGCTGCTGGGGACCTCGGGCGGGGTGCGGAACGCCGCCGACTTCCTCGGCGACTCCTTCCTGGTGATCAGCGGCGACGCGCTGACCGACATCGACCTGACGGCGATGCGCGAGTACCACGAGTCCCACGACGGGATCGCGACGCTGGCGATGAAGCGGGTGCAGGACACGAGCCAGTTCGGGGTTGCGATCGTCGGCTCCGATGGGCGGATCCAGGGCTTTCAGGAGAAGCCGGACCCCGCCGAAGCGCTCTCCGACCTCGCCAACTGCGGCATCTACATGTTCCGCAAGGAGATCTTCGACTTCTTCCCCTCACCCGGGGCGAGCAAGGCGGCCGGCGAGGGCGATCCGGACGGCTTCGCCGATTGGGCGATGGACGTCTTCCCGCGCCTGCTCGAGGGGGACGTGCCCTTCTACTCGCACGAGATCGACGCCTACTGGAACGACATCGGCAACCTCGACGAGCTGCGCGACGGCAACCTCGACGCCCTCACCGGGGCGGTGCAGGTCGAAAAGGACGGGGAGCTGGTAGACGGCTACCGCAGCGGCGAGGACCCGGGTGACGAGGGCAAGCTGGTCGGACCGGTGCTGCTAGGCCCCGGCTGCGAGATCGGCGGCGACGTCCGCATCGACGGACCCTCGATCATCGGCGACGGCGTCCGCGTCGGCGACGGCTCCCGCCTGAAGGAAGTGATCGCTCTCCCCGGCTCCCGGATCCCGGATCGCTCGGTCCTGATCGGCGCGATTCTGGCCGCTCGCGGCTGACGTCACAGTTCCGCCACGGAGGCGGAGCTGAATTTTTTCCCTGTGCGCGCCACGCGTGCGCTCGGGCCGGGCAGGGTGGCGGCATGGAGGTCGCCAAGGCTGTTTCCATCGCCCTCGTGCCGCCGCTCTGCGCGGCCTGCGGCCGGCCCTGCCGGCCGGACTCGGTTCTCTGTAACCGGTGCGGGAGGCGGTTGGCGCGGGCGGAGCCGTTCTTGGGGAACGGACCGCCGGGGCTGGACCGGGTCTGGTCGTCGGCTTCCTATGAGGGCGTTGCCCGCGATCTCGTCGCGGCGCTGAAGTTCCGCCGCCTGCTGCCGGTCGCCGACCTGATGGCGGAGCGGATCGAGTGGCTTGCACCCGCCCACATGCTGAGCGGCACGATCGTGGCGGTGCCGCCGGCGCTGCCGCGCCTGCGGCGGCGCGGGTTCGATCCCGCCGGCGAGCTGGCGGGTGCCCTGGCGCAGCGGCTCGAGGCGCCGCTGGAGCAGTGCCTGGAGCGGCGGGGCGGAGGCCGGCAGGTGGGGCGGCGGCGTGCCGAGCGCGTCGGGCACCCGCCGCGCATCCAGGCGACCGGCGCCGCGCCGCGCAGCGCTCTGTTGATCGACGACGTGCTCACCACCGGGGCGACCCTCACGGCCTGCGCTCGCGCGCTCAGGGCCGCGGGGTCGTCTCGGGTGGTGGCGGTGACCTTTGCCCGGCGCCTCTAGTTGGCTCTCCGCGGCCCTACGGCCGTGCCTCCGCCGGGCGGCCACGCAGTCGTCCGACCATCCGCCGCGTGCGGCGGCGCTTGCGTCGCAGTTCCCGATGCTTCTTCACCTGCCTGCCCATGTCCTCGGCCAGTTCGTGGACCGAGTGACCCATCGTCGGCGAGCACTCCCGCGCCCGCAGGGTGACTCCCTTCAAGTAGAGGGTGGCCTCAGCCACCTGGCTGTCGGCGACCCGAGGGTTGCGCTCCTCCGAGAGGACCACCTCCAGGGTCGCCAGCGGCGAGACCTGCCGTCCCATCCGCTGGAAGCGTTTCCGCACCATCTCACGCAGCTCATCCGTCATCTCGACGTTTCGGCCTCGAATCTCCATCCGCATGAGTGCCTCCTTGTCGGTTCCGCCCCGATCGTACGCTCCCCTATACCCAGAAACAAGGGTTCCAACTTCCTGAGGAAACTCGGGATCCGTCGCACTTAGCGTCATTCCACAGCGGTTGGAAAGGAGGCCGATGTCCCCTCGACGGAGGCTTTGGGTCAAGCTGCCGGAGCGGCTTGAACCCTGGCCCGCATACGGTCTCCGGCGAGGGGACATCGGCCTCCGACCCGGCACCGCTACCCTTGACCAATGCCGGCGATGGACCTAGTAACGAAGGCGCTGCGCGCGGGAGAGGGACGGAAGTTCAAGGCCTACCAGAAGCGCGCGGAGGCGATAAACCGCTTCGAGCCGGAGATGGAAGCCCTCTCCGACGCGGAAATCCGAGAAGAGGCGGACAAGCTGCGCAAGCGCGCCCGCGAGGACGGAACCTCGCTCGACGACCTCCTGCCGGAGGCCTTCGCGCTCACCCGCGAGGCTTCGAAGCGGGCGACCGGCCAGCGCCACTACGACGTCCAGCTGATCGGCGGCATGGTCCTCCACGACGGCGCCATCGCCGAGATGAAGACCGGCGAGGGGAAGACGCTGACCGCGACCCTGGCGGTCTTCCTCAACACGCTCGCCGGCAACAGCGTCCACGTCGTCACCGTCAACGACTACCTCGCCCGCCGCGACGCCGAATGGATGAAGCCGATCTACGACTCCCTCGGCGTCAGCGTCGACGCCGTCCAGGACTTCGACGACCACGACGCCCGCCAGGTCAAATACGCCAAGGACGTCGTCTACGGGACGAACTCCGAGTTCGGCTTCGACTACCTGCGCGACAACATGGCGAACCAGCTCGAGCACTGCGTCCAGCGCGGCCACCACTTCGCCATCGTGGACGAGGTCGACAACATCCTCATCGACGAGGCGCGGACGCCGCTGATCATCTCCGGCCAGCCCGAACAGGCTGCCCAGACCTACTACACCTTCGCCCGTCTGGCCAAGCAGATGGTCGGGGTCCCGGCCAAACAGAAACTGAAATCGCTGGGCGAAAACAAGGACACCTCCGAGGCCGACTTCGACTACGAGTACGACGAGAAGCACAAGACCGTCGCCCCGACCGAGCGCGGCGTCAAAAAAGCCGAGGAGTTCGTCGGCGTCGACAACCTCTATCTAGGCGAGCACGGCAGCCTCGTCAACCACCTCGTGCAGGCGCTGAAGGCCGAGTCGCTCTACAAAAAAGACACCGACTACGCGGTGATCGACGGCGAGGTGATGATCATCGACGAGTTCACCGGCCGCATCCTCGAGGGCCGGCGCTGGTCGGAGGGCCTGCACCAGGCGGTCGAGGCGAAGGAGGGCGTGGCGATCCGCGAGGAGAACCAGACCCTGGCGACGATCACCCTGCAGAACTACTTCCGCCTCTACGACAAGCTCTCGGGCATGACCGGCACCGCCCTCACCGAGGCGACCGAGTTCATGAAGATCTACGAGATCCCCGTGGTCGAGATCCCGACCAACAAACCGATGGTCCGCCAGGACGAAAACGACCAGATCTTCAAAACCAAGGACGGCAAGTGGGAGGCGGTGCTGGCGGAGATCGTCGGCCGCCACGAAAAAGGGCAGCCGATCCTGGTCGGGACCGTCTCGGTCGAGGTCTCGGAGATGATCTCCGAGGCGCTGAAACGGCAGGGAATCAAGCATGCGGTCCTCAACGCCAAGCCCGAGCACGCCGAACGGGAGGGCGAGCTGATCGCCCAGGCCGGCCGCAAGGGCGCGGTGATGATCGCCACCAACATGGCGGGCCGCGGCGTCGACATCAAGCTCGGCGGCGACCCCGAGCAGCTGGCGATCGTCGAGCTGAAGAAAAAAGGGATCACGCATGACAGCGAGGGCTACGAGGAGGCCCTGGCGGAGACAACGGCCGAGCTGGAGCCGGGGTGCAAGGCCGAAGGCGAAGAAGTCCGCGAGCTCGGCGGCCTCTACATCTGCGGCACCGAGCGCCACGAGTCGCGCCGGATTGACAACCAGCTGCGCGGTCGCTCCGGCCGCCAGGGGGACCCCGGCGAGTCGCGGTTCTTCCTCTCCGCCGAAGACGACGTGATCCGCCTCTTCGCCGGAGACCGCATCTACAAAATCCTCGACAAACTCGGCCCGGTCGGCGAGGAAGGCGAGGAAGTTCCGCTGGAAGCGAAAATGCTGACGAAAACCGTCGAGAACGCCCAGAAGAAGGTCGAGGAACAGAACTTCCTGATCCGCAAACGGGTGCTCGAGTACGACGACGTGATGAACGAGCAGCGGCGCGTCGTCTACAAATACCGCCGCGAAATCCTCGAAGGGCGCGACATCTCCGAGATCGCCCGCGACGAAATCGAGGGCGTGATCGAGCGCCTCGTCGACGAGTACACCGCCAGCGACATCCTCGAGGACTGGGACCTGGAGGAGCTGGAGACGCAGCTGCGGCAGATCTGGCCGGTCGGCGTCGAGGTTGCGAGCCTGGCGCCGGAGACGGTCGACCGCGAGCAGCTGAAGGAAGCCCTCGATGACGATGCGATGAACGCCTACGACGAGCGCGAGGAGCAGCTAGGGGAGGAGCTGATGCGCTTCCTCGAGCGCTCGATCCTGCTGCAGGTCATCGACAACCGCTGGCGCGAACACCTCTTCGACATGGACTACCTGCGCGAAGGCATCCACCTCCGCGGCTTCGCCCAGGTCGACCCGTTGGTCGCCTACAAAAACGAGGGCTACTCGATGTTCGAAGAGCTGATGCACTCGATCTGGGACGAGTTCTCGAAGCTCGTCTACCGGGCCGAGATCGAAGTCCAGCCCGGAACGGCCGGTGCGGTCGCCGCCGCCAACGGCGACGGCGAGACGACGACGCTGGCCTACTCCGGCGGGACCGCCGAGAACCAACCCTCGGCGCTGCGCGAAGTGGTCGCCGCCAGCGGCGCCAGCGCGGCCGATGTCGCCGCGGCGGGGGCGATCGCTCCCGGCAACGGGGGCGGTGAGGTGGTCGAGACCGTGGTCAAAGGCGAGCACGACAAAGTCGGCCGCAACGACCCCTGCTGGTGTGGGTCTGGGAAGAAGTACAAGAAGTGCCACGGCGCCTGAGGGCGCTGTGACCGATCCCGTCCGCGAGTTCATCCACGCCTTCAACGAGAGGGATTTGGAGGCGTTCGCGTCCGTGCTCGATCCCGAGGTGGAGCTGCATTCCGGGAGGGGGCTGCGGAAGGGGCGCGAGGCGGCGCGGGTTTGGGCGACGCGTGAGCCGGGGGGCGTGCAGCAGACGATCGAGCTGGAGGAGCTCTACGAGGAAGGGCTCGAGGGCGGCGGCGGCCGGGCGGTGGCCTTGATCCGGCGGCGGTGGCACTGGGCCGAGGACGGGAGCGAGGCCGGGGTCGAGGAGATGGCCTGGGTCTTCGAGCTGCGCGACCACAAGGTTTTCAGCTGGCGCCCCTACGACGACCGCGAGGAGGCACTGCGGGTCAATAACTTTGCGCCTCCCCTGCGCTGAGCGGCTTCGATTTGGCCTGCTCGCTCCGCGGGCGTACGATCACAGGATGTCGTCGGTCGCCCCCGACAACACCGAGGCCACGGAGGCCTGGAGCGGGCCGCTCTTCGACCTCTTCGTCAAATACCGCGACCTGACCAGCGGCGGCCTCGGCGCCCACGGCGAGGTGGCGATGAAGACCAACCCGCCCAAGGCTGGTGAGCGCGTTCTGGATCTCGGCTGCGGTTTCGGCGAAACGACGCAGCGAATTGCCGAACTGGTCGGGAGCGAGGGCTCGGCGCTGGGGATCGACGTCTCCGAGCCGTTCGTCGAGATGGCCCGGAAAGAGGCCGAGGAAGCCGGAGTCGCCAACGCCGAGTTCCGGGTCGCCGACGTGCAGACGCTGGAGCTGCCGCGGGAGTTCGATTACGCCTACTCGCGGATGGGGCTGATGTTCTTCGCCAACCCGGTCGCCGCCCTGCGCAACATCCGTGCGGCGCTGATTCCCGGCGGCCGCCTCACCGCGGTCGTCTGGCGCCGCAAGCTCGACAACGAGTGGGTCAACCGGGCCGAGGAGATCGTCGATGAGTACCTCGAGCACCCGGAGGAGTCCGACGAACCGACCTGCGGTCCCGGCCCGTTCTCGATGGCCAATGCCGACACCGTCAGCGAGCAGCTGAAGATCGCCGGTTTCGAGGAGATCGCCCTGCGCCGCAGCGACCTGCCGCTGAAGGTCGGCGACGACCTCGACCAGGCGGTCGAGTTCGGGATGGCGCTGGGCCCGGCGGGGGAGATCCTGAGGCTCTGGGAAGACAGGATCGACGAGATCCGCCCCGAGATCGCCGCCAAGATCCGCGCCGCAATCGCCGAGTTCGAGCAGCCCGACGGCGTCTACGCCCCCGCATCCACCTGGATCATCACGGCAAAAGTCCCGGAGAGCTAGGGACCAAGCGCCGCCGGTAGGGAGGGACGGGTGCCCCTCTCCCAAAGACCGTCGCGCAGCTGCACGAGCTCCGGCACTTCGTAGGTGGTTCCTTGAGCCTTTGTGAGAGGGGCACCCGTCCCTCTCAGCGACAGTCTTCAGCAGACGCCCGAGGTTCCGGGGCTTACGTGAAGAAGCCGCTGTCGAGAGCTGTGGCTGAGCTTGTGTGGGATGGAGCCGGGTGCCCCCTCTGACGGAGGCTTTGGGTCAAGCTGATGGCGACCTGACGTCCCTGGTGCGACATACGGTCTCCGGCAGAGGGGGCACCCGGCTCCCCCTCCCCAGCCAATATCCTGTCCCCCATGGCCGAGACTCAGAGCGAACCTGTCGCGCCGCGCCTGGCCGCCGTCCGGGAGCAGCTGTCCCTGCTCGCGGACTACCTTTGACCCGGCCGGGCTAGAGAAGGAAGCGGCTTCGCTCGAGGAGGAGATGGGTCGGCCCGGCTTCTGGGATGACCAGGAGACCGCCGCCCGTACCTCCGCCGCACACTCCCGCGCCCAGCGGCGGCTGGAGATGTTCCGGGGGCTGGAGTCCGACATCGCCGATCTCGACGACCTCGCCGAGATGGCCGACGAAGACGCGGAGATGGCGGCCGAGCTCGAAGGCCAGCTGCGCTCGGTCGAGCAGCGGCTCGCCGAGCTCGAAGAGGCGCGCCTGTTCAGCGGCAAGTACGACGCCGGCGACGCCGCCGTAACCGTCCACGCCGGCGCCGGCGGGACCGATTCGCAGGACTGGGCCGAGATCCTGCTGCGGATGTACCTGCGCTGGGCCGAACGGCGCGGCTTCGAGGTCGAGATGCTCGAGGCCTCGCCGGGGGAGGAGGCCGGCCTCAAGTCGGCCACCTTCATCGCCCGCGGCGAGAACGCCTATGGCCTCTTCGCCGCCGAGCGGGGGGTCCACCGGCTGGTCCGGATCTCGCCCTTCGACTCCTCCTCCCGCCGCCACACCAGCTTCGCCCAGGTCGAAGTCGGGCCGGTGGTCGACGAAACCGTCGAGGTCGAGATCGACGAGGGGGATTTGCGGATCGACACCTACCGTGCCTCCGGCGCCGGCGGCCAGCACGTCAACAAGACCGACTCGGCGGTGCGGATCACCCATATCCCGACCGGCGTCGTCGTCCAGTGCCAGAACGAGCGCTCGCAGACGCAGAACAAGGCGGTGGCGATGCAGCTGCTGCGCTCGAAGCTGATCGAGCTGGAGGAGCGCAAACGCTCCGAAGAGCTGGCCAAGCAGCGGGGCGAGGTCAAAGACGTCGCCTGGGGCTCGCAGATCCGCAGCTACGTGATGCACCCCTACACGATGGTCAAGGACCACCGCACCGAGCACGAGGTCGGCGACGTGCAGCGGGTGCTCGACGGCGACCTCGACGAGTTCGTCCGCGACTACCTGAACAAGACCGCCGCCTCATCGGCCGATTAGGGGCCGATGGAGCTCTTCCACCTCGAACGCGCGGCGGCCGGCGATTCTCAGGGCCTGCTGGTCCTGCACCACGGCCGCGGCACCGACGAGCGCGACCTGATCGGCCTGGCCGACCTCCTCGACCCCGAGCGGCGGCTGCTGGTGGTCTCGCCGCGGGCGCCGCTGCAGCTTCCCGGCAGCCCCGGTTACCACTGGTACCTGGTGCCGCGGGTCGGCTATCCCGATCCCGCCAGCTTCGAGACGGCGCGGATCGCGCTGGGCGAGCTGCACGACCGGCTCTGGGAGGAGTCGGGCATCGGGCCGGGGCGGACCGTCCTCGGCGGCTTCTCGATGGGGGCGGTGATGAGCTACGCGTCCGCGCTCAGCGCCGAGCGCCCCGCGGTCGCCGGCATCCTCGCCTTCAGCGGTTTCGTGCCGACGGTCGAGGACTGGGAGCCGGCGCTCGACGACCGCACCGAGACCCGCGCCTTCATCAGCCACGGCCGCCGCGACCCCGTGATCGGCGTTGAATTCGCGGAGGTGGCGCGGGAGCTCCTCAGCGACGGCGGCTTCGACGTGACCTACCGCCAGTCCGAGCTGGGCCACCAGATCGACCCGAGCCACCTGCGGGAAGCTGCTACTTGGCTCGGCGAGACCCTCGGGTAGCGAGGCGCAGCTCGCAGTCGGCGGGGGTGCCGACGGCGTGCAGGTCGATCTCGAACTCGCGCGCGGCGAGCGCCCTGATCATCTGCTTGCGGTCGAGGCGGAAGCTGCCGTGGAAGGCGCCGGCGCGGCCGAAGCGGGCGTGCTCGCTGCCGAGGTGGAGGCCGCCCTTGGCGCCCCGCAGGCTGGTGTCGATCGCAACCGTCGCGGGTTCGGAGGAGTGGTAGCGGACGGTCAGCCGCACCTGGTCGCTGCGGGCGCCGACAACCACTGCGGCGCTGGCGGCTTCGACCGGGCATTGCTCGGCTTCTTCGCTTTCGTCCTCTTCTTCACAGAGTTCTTCGCCTTCTTCTTCGGCGCCGCAGGCTTCGCCTTCTTCGATTTCGGCTTCTTCGTCTTCGCCGGCTTCGGCTTCGGATTCGTCGCTTTCTTCGTCGCCGGCCGCGGCGGCGGGGGGGAACGGGTCCCCGAGAGGCGGCGGATCGGCGGCGTGCGCCGAAGCGGCCGCGGCGAGCAGCATCAGCGAGAGCAGCAGGAGGACCAGGAGCAGGGGCAGCTTGCGCATCGACTCCTTGATCGGAGCCGAGCGCGATCCACCTTAGGAGGCTGGACCTTCGTCCAGTACGCCCTCCAGCTCCAGCAAGGCTTCCTTCATCGGCAGGCCTCCGCCGTAGCCGCCGAGGGCTCCGCCGCTGCGCAGGACGCGGTGGCAGGGGACGACGAGCGGGATCGGGTTGCTGCCGCAGGCGGTGCCGGCGGCCCGCACGGCGCGCTCGTTGCCGGCCTTCCGGGCCATCTCGGTGTAGCTGCGGGTCTGGCCGTAGGGGATGCGGTTGATCGCCCGCAGCACCCGCTGGCGGAAGCCGCTGCTGAGGCGCCAGTCGAGCCGCAGGTCGAAGCGGTCGAGCTTGCCCTCGAAATAGAGGTCGAGCTCCCGGCGCGCCTCATCCAGCTGGGCTGGCGCCTCCAGCACGCGTGGCGAGACCCGCTCGGCGAGGTCGACGAGCAGCTCGTCGGCGTCCTGGTTGGGCAGGCCGACCCGCACCAGCCCACGCCGCGTCTGCGCCAGCAGCAGCGGCCCGAAGGGGGAGTCGGTGGTCGTGTAGGCGACGTCGAGCAGGCCCTCCTCGGTGGCGCGTGCCCTGAAGCGGTCGATTGCGGCGCTCGCGGTCTTCGTCTCGGTTTTCATCCCAGCTCCTTCCTCAGTCGCTTCAGTCCCTCGTGCAGGTTGCGGCGCGCCGCCTCCGGCGAGCAGCCGAGCGCGGCGGCGATCTCGCCATGGGGGAGGTCGCTGGAGAAGCGCAGCGCCACCGCCGCCCGCTGCTTCGGCGGCAGCGCCCCCACGGCTGCCCAGAGCTCGTCGTCGCGCTGGGGGACGGAATCGACGCTGACGGCGACGAGCTCGTCCGGCTCGGCCACCGGCACCGGCGCCCGGCCGTTGGCTCGATGGTGGTCGATCGCCTTGCGGTGGGCGATCGTCAGCAGCCAGCCCCGCAGGTTGCTCGCGTCGTTCAGCTTCGGGTAGGCGCGCAGGGCCGCCAGGAAGGTCTCCTGGAAGCAGTCCTCGGCCCCGTCCCGCCCGACCGCGCCCCGCAAGATCGCCATCACGGCGGCGGAATGCTCGTCCAGGACGGTTTGAAACGGCGGCAACGCGGTCACTCTGTGGGATTAAACGTGGCGGCGAGGCGAAACGTGAGATGTCCTGTTCCTTTTGCTGCCTATGGCGGCAAAAGGAACAGGTGATTGATGATCTAGGGTGGCGCGATGACCGAGTTGACGGCCGAAGTCGAGGAGCTGGTTGCGCGGGCGCTGGCCGAGGACCTCGGCGAGGGGGACGTGACCGCCGAGGCGACGGTGCCGGAGGAGGCGACCGCGCGCGCGCGGATCGTGCAGAAAGAGCCGGGGGTGGTCTTCGGCCTGGCCGTCGTCGACGAGGTGATGCGCCGGTGCGGCGTCGAGCACGTCGACAACCTCGTCGTCGAGGGCCAGTGGCGCGAGGAGGTGCCGGCCGAGGTGCTGCTGGCGAGCGGGTCGGCGCGGGCGCTGCTGGCTGCCGAGCGCACCGCGATCAACTTCCTCGGCCACCTCTCCGGGATCGCCACCCTCACCGCCCGCTACGCGGAAGCGGTGATCGGCACCGGCGCCACCATCCTCGACACCCGCAAGACGACGCCGGGGCTGCGGCGCCTGGAGAAGGCGGCCGTCGCGGCCGGCGGCGGGATCAATCACCGGCTCGGGCTCTACGACGCGATCCTGATCAAGGAGAACCACATCGCCGCCGCCGGGGGCCTGGCGAAAGCCGTGCACGCCGCCCGCACCGCCCAGCCGGAAATGGCGATCGAGGTGGAGGCCCGCGACCTCGACGAGGCTGCCTACGCACTCGGCATGGGGATCGATCGCATCCTGCTCGACAACATGAGCCCGGCGACCCTGAAGGACGCGGTGGCGCTGCGCGACCAAACCACCGGTGAGAATGCGGTCTCGCTCGAGGCCTCCGGCGGCGTCACCCTGAAAAACGTCCGCGAGATCGCCGAAACGGGCGTGGAGTTCATCTCCATCGGGGCCCTGACGCACTCGGCGCCGACGCTCGACTTCTCGATGCTGCTCGAGCTCTCTACTTGAGCAGTTTCGAGAGCCGCCGGTCCTTGAGGATGCGGCCGCCGGTCTGCTCCTCGGGGCAGTAGTTCGTCTGGTATTCGGAGAAGAAGACCGCCTCGATCTTGGTCCCGCAGCGGGGGCAGGGCTCGCCCTCGCGCTTGTGGACCCGCAGCGGCATCGGCACCTTGTCGGGGACCTCGAGGCCGATCGTCTCCTCGTAGCGGTCGATCGCGTCGCCGAGCACGTGCAGCGCCGCGTGCAGCCGCTTGACCTCCCCGGGCTCGAGTTCGGAACCTTTCTTGAAGGGCGAGAGGCGCGCCTCCCAGAGGATCTCGTCGACCCAGGAGCGGCCGATTCCGGCGATGTCTTTCTGGTGGCGCAGGAGCGGGTGGAGGTGGCGCGGCTGGCCGATCGCCGCCGCGAAGCGCTCGAGCGGGGGAGGGGGCCAGGCTTCCGGTCCCAGGCTCGCCACCATCTCGTCCGCGGCGACCGCCTCCGTAGGCAGCAGCTTCGCCCAGGCCCGCTGCCTGGTCCCGAACTCGCGCAGGCGCAGCTCGCGGCCGTCGCCGAGGCGCACCAGCACCCGCGAGGCTTTGTCTTTGAGCGATGCGTGCTTGTCGAAGACGCGCAGCCGGCCGGCCGACATCAGGTGGATCAGCAGGGCAAGGTCGCCGAACTCGACGATCGGCATCTTGCCGATTCGCCGCACTGCGGTCACCTTGCGCCCGACCAGCGCTTCCAGTGGCGGGTCGAACGTCTTCATCACGTTCATTCCCGGCGCCAGCGCCGACTCGACTTCGCTGCCGCGCAGGGCGGAGTCGAGGCGGCGGGCGACGATCTCGACCTCGGGCAGCTCGGGCATCCCAAGAAGGCTACGCGGAGAACTTGGGCGCCTTTGTCAACCAGTGGTTTGCAAAAGCGCCCACGCGTCCTCGCTCCTTTAAACTTCGTCTACGTTCATTCGACCGGTCCGGACTCCGTCCCGCCGGCGAACATCAGGAAAGGAAGGGCTCATGCAGGAGCTCCCGACGATCCAACCAACCTTCGCCCCGGAGCTGAGCCCGGAGGAGATCGCTGAGATCAGCGACGAAGTCCGCGCGCTCGCCGAGCGGCGCAACGCGGTCATCCTCGCCCACAACTACCAGCTGCCCGAGGTCCAGGATGTCGCCGACTACCTCGGCGATTCGCTCGGCCTCTCGCGCCAGGCGGCCGAGACCGACGCCGAGGCGATCGCCTTCTGCGGCGTCCACTTCATGGCCGAGACCGCCTCGATCCTCTCGCCGCAGAAGAAGGTCCTGATCCCGGACCTCGACGCCGGCTGCTCCCTGGCCGACTCGATCACCGCCGACCAGCTGCGCGCCTGGAAGGCCGAGCACCCGGGGGCGCTGGTGGTGATGTACGTCAACACCTCGGCAGAGGTGAAGGCGGAGACCGACTACTGCGTCACCTCCTCCAACGCCGTCGACGTCGTCCGCCACATCTGGGACGAGCACGGCTCCGACGCCGAGATCCTCTTCGGCCCTGACATGTGGCTCGGCGCCTTCGTCGAGCGCGAGACCGGCCTGGTCGAAGAACCGGTGCGGCGCGGCAACTTCCACATCTGGGACGGCGAGTGCCACGTCCACGCCGGGATCAAGCCGCTCGACATCGCCCGCACCCGCGAAGAACACCCCAACGCCGAGTTCCTGATCCACCCCGAGTGCGGCTGCTCGACCCAGGCGATGGAGTACGTCGCCGCCGGCGACATCGACCCCGAGGGCGTCCACATGCTCTCCACCTCGGGCATGCAGCGGCACGTTGAAGAGCATCCCGACGGCGAGTTCATCGTCGCCACCGAGAACGGGATGCTCTACCCGCTGCAGCAGGCGGCGCCGGGGGCGCAGCTGATCGAGGCCAACCGGATGGCCTTCTGCAAGTACATGAAGATGATCACCCTGCCGAAGCTGCGCGACTGCCTGCGCGACATGACCGGCGAGGTCAAAGTTCCCCCCGCGATCGCCGAGCGCGCCCGCATCCCGATCGAGCGGATGGTCGCGATCGGCTAGCCCCTTCGCTGGTCAGTCGGGCACAGCATCCTGTGTTCGAGTGACCGACCAGAAGTTTTCACGCGGTTTTTAGATCGCTTTTCGCTGTCTTTGCCGAACCCGGGGCAGGCTGTCTCCGTACCCCTCGGAAACGGAAAAGGAAGTGACCGCGATGGCACCGAAGCAGAAGATCCTGGTAGTTGCCGACCGCACCGCTGACTCCCCCGACCTGATCGCGGCGCTGCGCCGGCGAGCGGAACGCTCGCCGGCCGGCTTCACCCTGCTGGTGCCGGCGGTTCCGCACGGGCTCGCCTGGGCGGCCGACATGAAAGCGGGTTGGTCGGAGGCGGTGGGGCGGGCCGACCGTGCCGCGACCCGCATCCGCCAGGCCGGCCTCGAGCTCGAGGAGGTGATCGTCGGCGACCCGGATCCATTCGCCGCCGTCGGCGACGTCCTCCACGTGCGTGATTTCGACGAGGTGGTCGTCTCGGTCCTGCCGCGGACGGTTTCTCGGTGGCTGGCGCTGGGTTTGCCGGCGCGGCTGCGGCGGACGATCGATCAGCCGGTTGCCCAGGTGACGGCGAACGCACTCCCCGAGCCCCGTCCGGTTCCCGCGGAGCACGCCGTTGCGGCCTGACCGTGTCTGAAAGATCGCCTGCGTGGGCGGGATCTTGCGGGGCCGGCGACCCGCAGGAGTCACCCTGTCCCCGCAGAAGGCACCTCACCGATGCGCAGACCGAAGAAGAACAGAGGCGGCAGTCCCGAGCCGCGGCGCCCCCGCGGCCGCCGGGCTCCGATCATCGAGCTGAACGAGGTCACCAAGGTCTACCCGGGTGGCCATATGGCGCTCGACCGGATCTCGCTGGCGATCGGCCGCGGCGAGTTCGTCTTCCTCGTCGGCCCCACCGGCTGCGGCAAGTCGACCCTGATCAAGATGCTGATCCGGGAGCTCACCGCGACCGAAGGCAGCGTCAAGATCGCCGGCCGCGACATCGGCAAGCTGCCGGAGAAGAAAATCCCGCTGCTGCGGCGCAACATCGGCACCGTCTTCCAGGACTTCAAGCTGCTGCCCAACCGCACCGTCTACGACAACGTCGCCTACGCGCTGCAGGTGATCGGCGCCAGCCGGGCCGAAATCCGCGAGCAGGTACCGGCGACCCTGCGCCTGGTCGGGCTCTCGACCAAGCTCCACAGCTACCCCGACCAGCTCTCCGGCGGTGAGCAGCAGCGCGTCTCGGTCGCCCGCGCCTTCGTCAACCACCCGCCGCTGCTGCTGGCCGACGAGCCGAGCGGCAACCTCGACCCGGTCACCTCGATCGGGATCATGCAGTTGCTCTACCGGATCAACAAGACCGGCACGACCGTCGTCGTCGTCACCCACGACCGCGAGATGGTCGACAACATGCAAAGGAGAGTGGTCGAGCTGTACGAGGGCCGCGTCGTCCGCGACGAGGTCTCCGGCGGCTACACCGAGGAGTCGACGACCGAATTCGGCCTGCGGATGCGGGCCGAGATGGGAGTCGGCGCCGAGGGCGAGCCGCTCACCAACGGGCACTCCGGCAAAGAGAACCTGCACTGATGGGCCGCGTCGTCTTCTTCTTCCGGGAGGCTCTGCGTGCGCTGAAGCGCAACGGCGCACCGAGTCTGGCGGCGATCGTGACCACGGTGGTCACCGTCGTCCTGCTGGGAATGCTGATCCCGATCTTCCAGACCGCGCAGGGCAAGAGCGAAGAAGTCCGCGACCAGCTCAACGTCCAGTACGCGCTCTACGACGACGCGACCAAAGCCGAAATCGCCAAGCTGCGCGGCGAACTGGAAGCGATCCCGCACGTCTCCTCGGTCGCCTTCATCAGCAAGAAGAAGGCGCTGACGACGCTCGAAGGCGAACTCAAGGACAAGACGATCGTCGAAGAGCTGCACTCCAACCCGCTCCCCGACAGCTTCGAAGTCAAGGCCGACGACGCCTCGAACCTGCCTGCGATCCGCGAAGCGGTCTTCCCGGACGGGGCAAAGGGGAAGGCGATCTCGCCGATCATCAGCAACGAATTCGACCGCCAGCAGTCGGCGGCGAAGATCGAGCAGGTGACGAGCGCGCTGAAGATCGTCCTCACCGTGATCACGGCGCTGCTGGTGCTCGCCTCGCTGATGCTGATCGGCAACACGATCCGGCTCTCGATCTACACCCGCCGCCGCGAGGTCGAGGTGATGCGCCTGGTCGGCGCCACCCGCTGGTTCATCCGCTGGCCGTTCATGATCGAGGGGGTGGTCGTCGGCTTCGCGGGCGGCCTCGTAGCCATACTGATCCTGTGGCTCGGCAAGATCACCATCGTCGACCCGCTCAGCAACTCGATCGGCGTCCTCGCGGCGCAGAACAACTCGACGCTGGGCTTCCCGGCGCTGATCGCAATCCTTTTCGCCGCCTCGATCGTCGTCTCGACGATCGGCTCCGGCGTCACCCTGCGGCGCTTCCTCAAGGTCTGAGGCGGAAGTGAGCGCGCGCGGGGCTGTGGCCTTCGCCGCCGCGCTGGTGGCGTTCCTGGCGGGCGGGCTCTACCTGGGAGGGCATCCCGGCGACCTGCCGGGGCCGCTGCGCGACCTCTTCGTCGCCGAAACCGGCGGCCTGACCGCGGAAGCGGCGGAAACTATCGAGGACAGCTACTACCGCCCGGTCGGCGGCCACGAGCTCAGCAACGCCTCGCTGCAGGGGATGGTCCGGCAGCTGCGCAAGAGCAACAAGGAGGACCACTACTCCGAATACTTCTCCCCGGAGGCCCTGGAAAGCTTCAACCAGCAGATCGAAGGCCACTTCTCGGGGATCGGGGTCGAAATCAGGCCGGTCAAAGCCGGCTCGGAAATCGCCAACGTGTTCCACGGCTCGCCGGCCGACAGGGCCGGCCTGGAAGCGGGGGACACGATGGTCTCGGTCGAAGGGAAGCCGATCGCGGGTCGCAACACGACCGAAGTCCGCAACGAAGTAGTCGGACCGGAAGGGACGCAGGTGACGATCGGCGTCCGCGACGGCAAGAGCGGCAAGACGAGGGAACTGACGATCACCCGCGCCGAGGTGACGCTGCCCAACGTCAGCGGCAGCGTCAAGCGGGTGAAGGGGAAGCGGCTCGGCTACGTGCGCATGCTCAGCTTCAGCGAAGCCGCCCACGCCCAGCTCGCCCGCGGCGTCGAGAAGGTGGAAAAGGAAGGCGCCGAAGGGATCGTCCTCGACCTCCGCCACAATCCGGGCGGCCTGCTCGAAGAGGCGGTTCTGAGCGCCAACGTCTTCCTGCCCAAGGGCGAAGTCGTGGTCAGTACCCGCTCGCGCACCCAGGGCGACAGCGTTCACAAGACGCCCGGAGACCCGATCTCCGACCTGCCCGTCGTCGTCCTGATCGACCGCGGCACCGCTTCGGCGGCGGAGATCCTGACCGCGGCACTGGCCGACGACGCCGGCGCCACCGTGGTCGGCACCCGCTCCTACGGCAAGGGCCTCTTCCAGGAGGAGCAGAGCCTCGCCAACGGCGGGGCCCTGAAGCTCTCGGTGGGCGAGTTCTACACCCCGAACGGGGTAAACCTGGCGCAGAGCCATGGCATCCACCCGGACGTGAAGGCGCAGGACGACCCGACGACGCCCGCTGACGAGGCGAAGCAGCGCGCGCTGGGAGTCCTCGCCGGCAAGGTCGGCTGATGCCGCGGGCTGCGCGTCGACGCCGGCCCCGTGAGCGGCCGCGGCGGGAGCGACCGAAGCCGGCGCGGGAGGCGGTCGAAGAGCTGCTGCGCGAGGAGCTGGGCTACCGCGGCTTCCGGCCGACGATCGAGGGGGAAGCGCGCGAAGCGGCGCGGTGGGCGGAGCGTGAAAGCCGGCCGCGGCGCGACCTCACCGCGCTGGCGACCTTCACCGTCGACCCCGCGACCGCACGCGACTTCGACGACGCCGTCTCGGCCCAGCGCGAGGGCGACGGCGCCCGCGTCTGGATCCACATCGCCGACGTCGCCGCCCACGTCAAACCGGGCTCGCTGCTCGACGAAGAGGCGCGGCGGCGCGGCAACAGCACCTATGTGCCGGGGGCGGTCGAGCCGATGCTGCCGCACGCGCTCTCCAGCGAGGCCTGCAGCCTGTCGCCCGGGGTCGAGCGGCTGGCGGTGACGACCGAGGTCGAGCTCGGGCCGGGGATGGAACCGCGAAGCGCCCGCTTCTACCGCAGCCGCATCCGCTCCGACGCCCGTCTGAATTACGACCAGCTGGACGAGATCTTCGCCGGCCGCCATCGGCCGCCGAGCGAGGTCGCTGAACCGCTCGCGGCGGCCCGCGGGGTCGCCGCCGGCCTCGGCGAGCACCGCGGCACCACCACGCTCGACGTCGAGTCCTTCGAGCCCGAGTTCGAGTTCGACGCCGAGGGCAACGTGCTGCGTGCCCACGGCGTCGCCCAGACCGAGGCCCACCGCCTGATCGAGCGGCTGATGATCCTCAACAACGAGCAGGTCGCGCAGCTGCTCGAGCGCGAGCGGGTGCCGGCGATCTACCGCGTCCACGCCCAGCCCGACGCGGCGCGGATCGAGCGCCTGCTCGAGCAGCTGACGACGCTGGGGGTGCCGACGCCGCCGCTGAAGGCAGGCCTGGCGCCGCGCGAGGCCGGACGGGTCGCGGCGGAAGCGAGCCGTCTGGCGCGGCGGGAGGCCGAGCGGCGCGGACACGGCCGCGAGGCCTATACCTCGCTCGTGCTGCGATCCCTGAAGCAGGCCTACTACAGCGAGCGCAACGTCGGCCACGCCGGCTTCGGCTCCTCCGCCTACTGCCACTTCACCTCGCCGATCCGGCGCTACCCCGACCTCGTCTGCCACCGGGCGCTGCTGGCGCTGCTGGGCGAGGGGGAGGAGGCGCCGAGCCTGGCCGAGGCCCGCGACGCCGCCGCCGAGGCCTCGGCGCGGGAGCGCGCCTCGGCTCAGATCGAGCGCGCCGCCGACGACGTCTGCGCCGCCTACCTGCCCGAACGCGAGCTGGGCGAGCGCGGGCTCGACGCGGTCTTCGAGGGGGAGGTCTCCGGGGTGATCCGCTCCGCCGCCTTCATCGCCTTCCGCGGCGAGCTCGGCGACGTCTACGAGGGGATGCTGCCGGCGCGGCGGCTGCCGAGCGAGCGCTACCAGCTCGACCGGGCGGAGGTGGCGCTGGTCGGGCGCGGCTCGGGAGCTCGCATCAACCTCGGCGATCCGATATCCGTCCGGGTGGCGGGGGTCGATCCGCCCCGCGGCCGTGCCGAGCTCGAGCCGGCGGGAGAGCCGACCGGATGAGCAAGAAGAAGAAAAAGCCAGCATCATCAAAAAGACAACCCGCTTCGGGCGACGTCGTCACCAACCGCCGGGCTCGCCACAAATTCGAGCTGGTGGAGAAAATGGAGGCGGGGATCGTCCTGCGGGGCTCGGAGGTGAAGGCGCTGCGAGGAGGAAAAGCCCAGATGACCGATGCCTACGCCGTCGTCGAGGACGGCGAGGTTTGGCTTCGCAAGCTGCATATCCCGCCCTACGAGTACGCGACGGTGGACGCGCACGACGCCGAGCGGCCGCGGAAGCTGCTCTTGCACAAGGAGGAGATCGAGCGCCTGGTGGGGAAAACCGCGCAGAAAGGACTGACGCTGATCCCGACCAGGATCTACTTCAAAGGCGTGCGGGCGAAGGTGGAGCTGGCCCTGGCGCGAAACAAGGAGGGCCGCGACCGTCGCCGCGAGATCGCCGAGCGGGACGTCCGCCGTGAGGTCGAGCGCGAGTTCAAGGGAAGGATGCGTTGAGGTTGAAACTGCTGAGCCAGATGGGAGGATGCACACCAATGCGGACCAGGAAGAGCTTGCCCGCCGTTGCCGCTGGGATCATCGCGGTCGTGATGGCCGCTCCCGCGGAGGCTGATGCCGAATCCTTCCCTGACAAGGCGAGCAACTACGTCAGCGACCACACCGCCTATTTCGTCGGCGCGCTGGTGGTTGCGATCCTGTTGCTGTTGCTGATCGTCCGCATCACCCAGCGCCGGGCGAAGGAGAAGGAAGCCAAGCGGGCGCAGGCCGGGGGCCAACCCGCCGCCGCGGCCGCTCCGCCGCCGGCCCCCGCCGCACCAGCGGCCGCCGCCGCTCCGGCCGCGGCCCAGCCCGGGGCCGCGCCCGCTCAGACCGCCGAGCTTGCCGCCGTCCCCGCCGCCGCAGCCGCTCCGGGGCAGTTCGCGCCGCCCCCGGGTCAGTCGGCGCCGCCGCCGGGAACCTCCGTGCCTCCGCCGGTGCCAGGCGCCGCCGCCGTGCCCGCGAACGAGTCGGCGAAGGACCGCAAGCGCCGCCGGCGCGACGAACAGCGCGCCAAGCGGACGCAGATGCGTGAGGCGCGCAAAGCAGAGCTGCAGCGCCGCAAGGACGAGCGAGCGCGGCGCAAGGCGGAGAAGAAGGGCGAACCGGTGCCGCCACCCGCCGCCGTGGGAGCGACGGGAGCGCCACCGCCGGGTGCGCCGGGTGCGGCGCCCGCCCCCGCTGCCGCGGCGAAGCCCGAGAAGAAGGGCTTCATGCAGATGAGCTTCTTCGGGATCAAGCTCGGTGGCAAGAAGAAGCGCGAGGCTGCGCTGGCCGAGCAGCGGCTGGCCGAAGCGCGGGCGGCGAACGAACGCGCGGTCGCCGCCGCGCAGGCGGGCGGCCAGGTGCCGCCCACGGGTCAGCTGTCTCCGTGGGAGGAGCAGGCGACCGCCGTGCAGCCGCCGACCGGCGAGCTCTCCGCGGTGCCCCCGGTGCCGCCGCCCCCGGTCCCCGGCGGGATCCCGGCTCCGGGCGACTACGACCCCGCCGCGGCCGAACAGCGGGTGCGTGACAAGGTCGCCGAAGTCCGCAGCGAGCAGCAGCGGATCGGCGCCGAGGCCGAGCGCCGCCTGCAGGCGGCCCAGCAGCTTCCGCAGCAGGGCGGGGTCCCGGCCGCCGGTGCCGCCCCGATCCAGGACGTGCAGCCCGGCGTCCCGCAGCCCCCTGCTTCGCCGGCCGTCGACCTCCGCACCGCCGAGCAGCGGCTGGAGGAGGAACGGGCGGCGCGCGAGCGGGAGATGAAGGAAGCGGAGGAGCGCCTGCGGCAGATCGAGGAGCGGACCAAAGCCGCCGAAGAACGCGCGGCGGAGGCGAAACGGCTGGAGCAGCGGCGGGCCGAAGAGGAAGCCCAGGACCGCCGGCTCGAGGAGATGCGCCGCAGCGTCGCCGAAGCCGAAGAGCGCGCCCGCGAGGCGGAGCGCCGCGCCGCCGAGGCCGAGCAGGCTGCGGTGCGCTCGGTCCAGGGTGGGGGAGCGCCGGGCGCGCCCTCGCCGGCCGAGGCGCAGCCGTTCCAGGCCCCGCCTCCGCCTCCGGCGCCCGAGCCGCAGCAGTCGTTCGCGCCGCCGACGCCACCGCCGGCTCCCGCGGAGCCGCCGATCCAGGCGGAGCCGCCGGTCCAGGCCGCGCCGCCGCCGAGCGAAGGTCCGCCGGCACCCCCTGCGGCGGCGGCCCAGTCCTACCCGGCGACGCCACCGCCCCCGGCCCAGTCCTTCCAGCCGCCGACGCCGCCCCCGCCGCCGGCGGAAGCGCCGCCGACCTACTCGGTTCCCGACCCCGCCGCACGGCCGGTCGATCCCGGCAGCCGGTCCGGCGGCCAGATCAACCTCAACACGGTCACCTTCGAGCAGCTGCGCGAAGAGAACCTCTCGGTGACGCAGGCGACCCGCCTGCTGGCGCACCGCGAGCGTCTCGGCGGCTTCCAGTCGGTCGACGACCTCGACCAGGTCGCGGGATTCCCGGTGGAGCTGCTGGACGAGTTGAAGTCCCGCTCTACGGTTTAGGGACGTTCCGCTTTTGGGGGAGCCGGGAGAGAGGTTCGGCGGACAACAGCGGGGAGGGTCCGGCGAACCTCTCTCCCGGCTCCTCAATGGGCCGTTGCTTCAGTCCCCTTCTTCGTACTTCTCCAGCAGCTTCAGCCAGATCTCGCTTCGGCTCGGGTAGGGGGCGACTGCGTGCCTTAGGTGGGAGATCGGTATCTCTCCGACGATGGCGAAGGTTGCGGCCTGGAGGAAGTCGGCGGTCTCGAAGCCGGTGAAGGTGGCGCCGACGATCGTCTTCTTCGCCTGGTCGACGACGATGCGGCTGACGCCGCCGGTTTCCTTGCCCTGGAAGCTGGCGCCGGGGGTGCCGTCGGTGGGGATGTCGATCGCCCGGGCGTCGATGCCTGCCTCCCGCGCCTGGTCGAGAGTCCTGCCGGCGGCGGCCACCTGGGGGTCGGTGAAGGTGACGCGCGGAGAGCCGAGGCCTTCGGCGATCGCCGCGGTCTCGCGCCCGAGCAGGTTCTCGGTGGCGACCCAGGCGTGGTACTTGCCCATGTGGGTGAAGAGCGCGCGCCCGTTGACGTCGCCGATCGCGTACAGCCAGTCGCGGCCGCCGACCCGCATCCGGGTGTCGGTCCCGAGGTAGCCGTGCTCGCCGGCCTCGACCCCGGCGGCTTCGAGGTCGAGGCCGGCGGTGTGGGGGACGCGGCCGACGGCGATCAGGATCTCCGCCGCTTCGACCTCGCCGCCGTCGCTCAGCTTCGCCACCACGCCGGCGCCGCCGGCCGCAACCGCTTCGATCTCGGTTCCGGTGCGGACGTCGACGCCGAAGCTCTCGCGCAGCGACTCGGCCACTTCCTCGCCGGCGAACTTCTCCTCCCGCGAGAGAAGGTGCTCGCCTCCCTCGATCAGGGTCACCGCGGTTCCGAGGCTCGCCCAGGCCTGGGAGAGCTCGCTGCCGACCGGGCCGCCGCCGAGGACGATCATGCTCTCCGGCACCTGCTTGGCGCTGGTCGCGTCGCGGTTGTTCCACGCCTTGACGCCATCGAGCCCCGGGACCGGCGGCATCGCCGCCTTGCTGCCGGTGGCGACGACGACCGCCCGCTCGGCCGCCAGCTCGTCCCCGCCGACGGTGATCCGGCGCTCCCCGTCGAAGCGGGCGTCGCCGCGGTAGAGGTCGATGCCGCGTTCTTCCAGCCACGGCAGCTGCACCGAGTCGTCGAGGTCATGGACGACGAGGTCGCGGCGGTCGAGCACCGCCTGCGGCTCCAGCTCCCCGTGCCCGGTCGGGACGCCCGGGATCCGCTTCGCCTCGGCCAGCACGCCGGCCGGCCGCAGGAGCGCCTTCGAGGGCATGCAGGCGTAGTAGGAGCATTCGCCTCCGACCAGGTCGCGCTCGACGATCGCCACCCGCATTCCCGCGTCGGCGAGGCGGCCGGCGCAGACCTCGCCGGCGGGGCCGGCGCCGAGCACGATCGCGTCGTAGCTGCGCTCGCTCACGGGCGCATCATTTCAGGCCGCTTCCCCCGGCCCCGTACAATGGAGCGGCATTCCCAAGCACGGGGGCGACAGGCTTCGACGTGGTCGACTCGTGCGAACGGTTGCAGGTCGAGGTTGACGGAGGCCTCGTTAAACCCCGTCACAAACCAATACGTGCGGACCATGAGTTCGCCCTCGCCGCTTAGTTAGAAGCTAAGCGCTGTGAGAGTCGGTCCTCCCTCGCCCACGGGGAGGGGCACCGGCTTCAGAAGTGGGCTCACCCCGGCGGACCGCCCCGACCGCCAGGGAACATCTAAGGGGCTCTATCTCCCGCAGTGCCCGCCGGCGCGGACCCCGGGAGACGAGAATGAAGCGCCGGCTAAACCTGTAGACACCCTCGCACCGCGTCCGCGGATCCGAGTTCGAATCTCGGCGCCTCCATCGCAAGGCGAGCCCGGCAGGGCTCGTCCTGCTCTGGGCGATTGAGCTCTGGTACGCGGCTCAGCCGGCAGGCGAGCCGCCGCCGTCCGCGGTCGGCATCGTCCGGCCGGGGGCGCTGAGCCATGTCAGCACCTCGGCCGCGTCCCGGTCGGGCGGGAAGACGGGATAGAAGGCCTTGACGATCTCGTTCCGCTCGACGATCAGCGTCAATCGCTTGTAGAGCGTCATGCCCGCGACCTCGAAGGTGGGAAGCCGCAGCTCCTCGGCCAGCAGCAGGCGCTCGTCGCTGAGCAGGGGGAACGGGATGTGCTCACGGGCCGCGAACTCCTCCTGTTCGGCCGGCGCCTGGGCGCTGATGCCGACGACCGTTGCTCCATGCCCCTCGAACTCGGCGAGGGCATCCCGGTAGGAGCAGCTCTGCGGCGTGCAGCCGCGAGCTCCCGGGATGTCGTCCCAGCCCGCGGGCAACGGATCCGCGGGCCTGCCGGTGCGCGGGTAGAGGTAGGCGACGAGGCGCTCCGCCGCCAACGCCTGCAGATCGCCGTTGCCGATGGTGGCCGGAAGCGACAGCGAAGGCAGGGGCATCCCGACCAGGTGGTCGGCGGCGCCGTCGTCCTCCGGGACGGGGAGATCGGCGGGCAGCGCGCGAAAGTCGTCGGCCATTGCGCGGAGGGTAGCTATGGTCGGCGCATGAGCCGCTACGTCGCCTTCCTGCGGGGGATGAACCTCGGCGGCCGCCGGATCAAGAACGAGGAGCTGCGGCGGCACTTCGAGGAGATGGGCTTCGACGAGGTGGCGACGTTCCGGGCGAGCGGGAACGTGATCTTCGCCGGCTCCGGGCGCGAGGCGGAGAGCAAGCTCGCGCGGCGGGTGGAAGCGGAGCTGGACGAGCGGCTCGGCTACGACGTGCCGGTCTTCCTCCGCAGCATCGAGGAGGTGGCGGCGATCGCGGCGCGGGAGCCGTTCGATCCCCGGCAGGTTGCGAAGTCGCAGGGCAAGCTTCAGGTCTCGCTGCTGATGGAGAAGCCGACGGCGGCGGCGAAGAAGAAGGTGCTGGCGCTCGCCGGCGATGAGGACCTGCTGGCGCTCGAGGGCCGCGAGCTCTACTGGCTTCCGAGCGGCGGCCTGCTCGAGTCCGAGCTCGACCTGAAGGCGATCGCGCGGCTGCTCGGCACCGACACCCGCCGCACGATGGGCACGATCGAACAGATCGCCGCCAAGTACCGCTAGGCGATCGTCGCCGAGAGCTCGGGTGGCCGCGCCAGGGTCTGGAAGACGACGCAGTAGCGCTCGGTCAGCTTCAGCAGGGTCGCCAGCTGCTCCTCGTCGGCGTCGGTCTCCAGCTCGAAGCCGAGCCGGATCGCCTTGAAGCCGACCGGCGCCTCGCGGTCGACCGCGAGGGTGCCGCGGAAGTCGAGGTCGCCCTCGGCGTGCACCCGCCCCGACTCGACGTCGATCCCCAGCGAGGTCGCCACCGCCCGCAGGGTGACGCCGGCGCAGGCGGCCAGCGCCTCGAGCAGCATGTCGCCGGAGCAGAGCAGCGAGCTGTCGCCGCCGGAGGCGGGGTGGAGGCCGGCCTCGGCCAGCGCCCGGCCGGTCCGGACCGAGCAGGAGATGCCCTCACCAAGCTCGCCATCGGCCTTCAACGTCACAACCGCGCTCTCAGGCGAGTGCTTGTACTGCTCCTTTAAAGGCGCCTGAACCGCCCGCAGCTCATCCCTCTCCATCGCCCTACCTTACGGCCGCGCCCGCGGGGAAGGGCGGGGAAGGGGGTCCACCGGACCCTCCCCGCTGTTGTCCGGTGGACCCTCTTCCCCGCCCCTCTCGCCTAACTTGAAGGTCGCATGGCGATCGCAACCGCAACCTCGCTCGACGTCTACGTCGGCGGCAAGCTGCTGTTCGAAGACGTCGGCTTCAAGCTGGAGCCGCGCGAACGGATGACGCTCTCGGGCCGCAACGGCGCCGGCAAGTCGACGCTGCTGCGGGTGCTGGCGGGCGAGCTGACGCCCGATGCGGGAACGCTGACCGTGCAGCGGGGGGCGCGGGTCGCCCTCCACGACCAGCGGCCGCCGCGGGAATCGCAGGCGACACTCGGCGAGTACGTCTTCTCCGGCCGCACCGACATTCTCGAAACCGAGGCCGAGCTGGCGCAGCTGGAGGCGGCGATGGGCGACGGCGACGAGGAGACGATGCGCCGCTACGCCGCCGCCCAGCAGCGGCTCGAAGCCGGCGGCGGCTACCGCTGGCGCGACGACGTGCTGAACGTGCTGCGGGGGCTCGGCTTCGACGACGAGCAGGCCGGGCGGAGGCTCTCGACCTTCTCCGGCGGCGAGCTGACCCGGGCCTCGCTGGCCCGCGCCCTCGCCACCCGCCCCGACCTGCTGCTCCTCGACGAGCCGACGAACCATCTCGACATCCCCTCGCTGGAGTGGCTGGAGGGCTACCTGGTCGACCTCGATGCCGCGGTGGTGCTCGTCGCCCACGACCGCTGGTTCCTCGAGGCGGTCGGCACCTCGGTGCTGGAGCTGGAGGCGCAGCGGGCCCGCTTCTTCGCCGGGCCCTGGCACGCCTGGCGCCAGGAACAGGCAAAGCGGGAGATCGCCCTCGGCAAGGCGATCGAGCGCCAGCAGGCGGAGATCGCGCGGATGGAGCGGTTCGTCGAGCGCTTCCGCTACAAGGCGACGAAGGCGCGGCAGGCGCAGTCGCGGGTGAAGAAGATCGAGAAGGCCAAGCGCGAAGGGCCGGCGGCCGAACGCCGCGACCGCCGCCACCTGCGCTTCCACTTCAAGCCGCCGGAGCGGCCGGGCCGGGTCGTCCTCAAACTGGTCAACGGCAGGCTCGAGGTGCCGGGGCGGACGCTGCTCGACGGTGCGAACCTGGAAATCGAGCGCGGCGAACACGTCGTCCTCGTCGGCCCCAACGGCGCCGGTAAGACGACGCTGATCGAGACCCTGGCGGGGCGGCGCGAGCCCGCCGCCGGCAGCGTCCGCAGCGGCCACAACGTCAAGATCGGCTACCTCTCCCAGCACGCCGAGACCGCCGCCGGCTCGGGCAGCGTCCTCGACGCCGCCAAGCGCGAGACCGGGCTCAACGAGAACCAGGCGCGGGCCCTCCTCGGCGGCTTCCTCTTCTCCGGCGCCGAGGTCGAGAAACAGCTCGCCGAGATCTCCGGCGGCGAGCAGCGCCGGCTCTCGCTGGCGATCCTCGTCGCCTCCGGGGCCAACGTCCTCGTCCTCGACGAGCCGACCAACCACCTCGACATCGAGAGCCGCGAGGCGCTCGAGGACGCGCTGACCGAGTTCGAGGGCTCGGTGCTGCTCGTCTCCCACGACCGGGCGCTGCTGGAGGCCGTCGGCAGCCGCACCCTGGTCTGCGAGCACGGCAAGCTGGAGAGCCACCCGAGCGGCTGGGCCGAGTACCAGCGGCGGCGCGACGAACGCGAGGCCGAAGCCGCGGGCGCAGCGAGGGCTTCCTCGGGCGGCGGCGGCAAGAAATACAGCGCGACCAAGCCGGCGCAGAAAGCGGCGCGCAAGGCGGCGAAGCTGGAGCAGCGGATCGAGCAGGCGGAGGCGAAGCTGCGCGAGCTCGAGGACGAGCTCGCCGACCCCGCCGCCTGGTCGAGCCCCGGTCGGGTCGAGCGGGCGACGAAACGCCACGCGGAGGCGAAGGCCGAGGTGGAAGAGCTGTATGCGAAGTGGGAGGACGCGCAGGCCGCCGCCGAGGCCTCGACGGCCTAGGCGAGCCGACGCTCGAGGACTACCCGGGTGCCCTTGGCCGGCGCCAGGGTGATGTTGCGGACCTTCACTCGTTCGGGCTCGGGGGAGACGGCGCGCAGCTCGACCCGTTCGACGAACTCGCGCAGGATCGTCCGCATCTCGTATTCGGCGAAGGCGGCGCCGATGCAGCGGCGGATGCCTCCGCCGAAGGGGATCCAGGCGTAGTTGTCGGCCTTGCCGTCGAGGAAGCGCTCGGGCCTGAACTCCTCCGGCTCGGGGAAGAGGTCCTCGCGGTAGTGGAGGGCGGCGATCGCCGGCAGGACGAACTGCCCCTCCGGAAGCTCGTAGCCGCCGATCGTCGCCGGCGCCTTCAGCTTGCGGGCGACGTCGACGATCACCGGCCGCGCCCGCAGGGTCTCTTTGACCGTCGCCGTCAGGTAGTCCTCCTCGCCGGCGGCGAGGGACTCGCGCAACCTCGCCAGCACCGCCGAATTGTGGGTCAGGCGCTCGACCGCCCAGGCGAGGCCGGTCGCCGTAGTCTCGTGCCCGGCGCCGAGGACGGTGACCATCTCGTCGCGCAGTTCCTGGTCGTCCATCGGCTTGCCGTCCTCGTCGCGGGCGCCCATCAGCAGGGAGAGGACGTCGTCGCGCTCCTCGTGGCCCGGTTCCGCCCGCCGCAGCCTGATCTCCTCGTAGATGAACTCGTCCAGCCGCTCGCGCGAGCGCAGGAAGCGCGGCCAGGGGCTGCCGGGGCCGAAGTTGCGCCGCAGCATCGGGAACGAGGTGATGACGCCGACCCGCTTGGAGAAGTCGTCGATCAGCCGCTCGAACCGCTCCAGACGGTCCTCGTCGTGGACGCCGAAGACGGCGCGCATGATCACCGCCAGGGTGATGCGCTGGGTATGGGGGCGCAGCGGAAACGGCTCGCCGCGCGGCCAGCTCTCCATCTCCCGCCGGGTCATCTCGACGATCAGCTCCTCGTAGCGGCGGACCCGCTCGCCGTGGAACGGCGGCAGCAGCAGCTTGCGCTGGCGCATGTGGGGCTCGTCGTCGAGGGTGAGCACCGAGTTCGGCCCGAGCGCCGGCTCCAGCACGGTCGCGTTCGCCTCGCCGGCGTGGAAGTCGGCGGGCGCGCCGGTGAAGACGGCTTTGACGAGGTCGGGCCGGGCGACGTAGACGACCCGCCCGAAGAAGGGGAAGCGGATGCTGAAGATGTCGCCGTGGCGACGCTGTTCGTTCGAGAGGAAGCCGAGCGGGTTGCGCGCGTAGCGGACCGCCTGCAGCCACGCTGGCGCCTTCGATCCCGGCGGCAGCGCTCGGCTCGCCGCAGCGTGGGACCGGGGAAGAGTCGCCTGCTCCATGCCCAGAGCCTACGAAAAAACTGGCTGCCCAGCCAACCCCCTCCGAACTGCATCAAATTTCGGGCCTGGGAGATAGGAAATTTGATGCAGTTCGCGCGGCGTCGGAGGAGGGCGGGGCCTCAGAAGACGATCGTGCGGTCGCCGTCGAGGATGACGCGGTCGTCCAGGTGGGCCATCACGGCTCGGGCCAGGACCAAGCGCTCGACGTCGCGTCCGAGCCTGATCATGTCGGCGACCTCGTCGCGGTGGTCCACGGACTCGACGTCCTGGGCGATGATCGGGCCGGCGTCGAGCTCGGCGGTGACGTAGTGGGCGGTGGCGCCTATCAGCTTCACCCCGCGCTCGTAGGCGCGGTGGTAGGGGTCGGCGCCGACGAACGCCGGAAGGAAGCTGTGGTGGATGTTGATCGCCGGAGCGCGGAGCTCGCGGAGGAAGTCCTCGGAGAGGATCTGCATGTAGCGGGCGAGGACAAGCAGGTCGACGTCGCCGAGCAGGTCGAGGATCCGCCGTTCGGCCTCGTCCCTGGTCGCCGGCTCGACCGGGACGTGGTGGAAGGGGAGGCCGACCGCCTCGACCTGGTCGCGGTGGTCGGGGTGGTTGGAGATGACGGCGACGATCTCGCCGCCGAGATCGCCGTTCCGCCAGCGCCACAGCAGGTCCGAGAGGCAGTGGTCCTCGCGCGAGACCATCACCGCCGCCCGCTTCGCCCGGGCGGTGTCGCGGAAGGCGAAGTCCATCCGGAACGGCTCGCCGATCTCCCGCGCGAAGCGCTTCTCCAGCCCCTCGCGCCCGCCCGCCGGCACGTGGTCGAAGACCATCCGCATGAAGAAGCGTCCCTCGGCGCTCGAGTGCTGGTCGACGTCAACGATGTTGAGGCCGGACTCGGCGAGAAAGCCGCTGACCCGCGCGATCAGCCCCGGCTGGTCCGCGCAGGCGAGCAGCAGTCGTGAGGTCGGCGCCTCTCCCATCTGCCGATCATCGCGGATAGGCTGGCCTCGATGCGGATCGCCGCCGTCCCCGACGGACCGATGGAGCGCCTCGGGCTGCTGCTGGGCAAGCTGCCGACGCCGATCGGCGAGGCGATGTTTGCGATGCCGGTCGCGCGCTGCCTGCAGGTGGCGCAGCGGACCGGGATGCTGGCGGCGCTGGCCGAGGGCCCACGCGAGCCGGGAGAGCTGGCAGAGCACCTTGGACTGCAGGAGGCCGGGACGGCGCGCGTCCTCGACGTCATCGCCTCGCTCGGCCACGTCCGCCAGAACCCCGACGGGCGCTACGAAATGACCAAGAGCGGGCGGCCCTGGCTCGACCCGCGCTCGGACACCTACCTCGGCGACTTCCTCGCCGACACCGGCGAATACTGGGACTGGTACGCGCACCTGGAGGACCTGGTCCGCGAGGGCACTCACGCCGAGCTGCACGCGAAAGACGCCGACGACCCCTACTGGCGCTCCTACATCCGCGGCCAGTACCAGCTGGCGCGGCTCTCCAGCGCCGAAGTCGCCAAGGCGATCCCGCTCGCCCGCGGCGCCCACTCGGTGCTGGACGTCGCCGGCGCCCACGGCGAGTACTCGATGGCGCTCTGCCGCCGGCACGAGGGGCTGAAAGCGACGATCGTCGACCTGGCCGGCAGCGCCCGCGTGGGCGAGAAGATCGTCGCCGAAGCGGGGATGAGCGACCGCGTCCGCCACATCGTCGGCGACATGTTCGAGGTCGACTACGACGGCCACTACGACGGCGCGATGTGCTTCAACATCATCCACCACCTCTCGCCCGAGCAGAATCGGGCCCTCTTCCGCCGCGTCCGCGCCGTGCTGCGCCCCGGTGCGCCCCTCGCCGTCCTCGACCTCTACGACCGTCCTGGCGGCCGGCAGGCCAACACCGCCTCGATCCTCGGGCTCTTCTTCCATCTCACTTCCGGCGCCGACACCTACACGGTCGACGAGGTCACCCGCTGGCTCGGCGAGAGCGGCTACGGGGAGGTAGAGGTGAAGTCATTTCGGACCCTGCCGGACCTGCGCCTGCTGGTCGCCAGGGCGGCCTGAGCCGCAAGATCGCAACCAGGTCGTCGGCCGCTTGGGCAGAGTTCGTGCCTGAGCTTGTGCGGATCGTATCGATCGCCAATCGATCTGTGATCCCGCCCACACTTCGAAGCGGCGCGAAGCCTCACGGTTTCGCGCTTGCTCACAAAACGCACACAATTCACCGCGATCCTGCTAATCCTCCTCACCTTCCCCGCAGCCGCGGCGGCGGCCGGCGGCGGGGGCTCTGGCTCGAGCCCGATGGTCGGTCAGGCCGAGGTGGCGCCGATCGCCGCGCTGCAGCGGCCGGTCAAGCGCTTCCAGCGGCTGATCCAGACGATCTCGCATCAGATCGAGGCCGAGGAACTCGCCGCGGCTCGCAGGGCCGAGCGCCGGCGCGAAGAGGAATTCACCGCCTTGCCCGGCGGCGTCTCGCCCGCGACGATGGAAGCGATCGCCTCCTGCGAGTCCGGCGGCGACCCCACCGCCGTCTCCTCCGACGGGACCTACCGCGGCCTCTACCAGTTCGACTTCGGGACCTGGGAATCGGTCGGCGGCAGCGGCGACCCCGCCGCCGCCTCGCCCGCCGAGCAGACCTACCGTGCGGCGCTGCTCTACTCCGAGTCGGGCTCCAGCCCCTGGCCCGTCTGCGGCTGAGCCTACGATCCGCAACGTGAGCGAGGAGCAGGTCCCCGCGCCGGATCCCGCGGGCCCCAAACGGAAGCCGCCGAAGGAGGCGGTCGCCGAAGCCAAGGTGCGGGCGCCGACCCGCGGCAACCGCAAGCTCGAAAGCTTCCTCGACGCGGTCAACGCGGACGAGCAGGTGCGTGGCTGGTGGTACATGACCCAGGTCCACGCCGAACGGCTCGGGATGTCGGACCACTCCTGGGTCCACATGCAGATCGTCCTCAACATCGCCCTGCGGCTGCTGCGGCTGCTGGTCAAATCAGGAGTCGAGTCGGCGATGGTCGCCGACCACGCCATGCGCGACCGCGATGCCGAGGTGGTCGTCGCCGGCGGCGCCCTGCTCCACGACGTCGGCATGTCGATCCACCGCGCCGACCACGAGGCCTACTCGCTCTTCCTCGCCGACGACGCCCTGCGGCGCCTCCTCGCCGACGTCTACCGAGAGCCCGAGCGCACGATCGTCGCCGCCGAGATCCTCCACGCGATCATCGGCCACCGCCGCCGCGGCGAGCCCTACACGCTCGAGGCCGGCGTCGTCCGCGTCGCCGACGCCCTCGACATGGCCCAGGGCCGGACCCGGATTCCGCTCGAGAAAGGACACGAGGGCATCCACTCGATCTCCGCCGCGGCGATCGACGAGGTCCGGATCGAGCGCGGCGAGGAGCGCCCGGTCCGGATCGAGATCCAGCTCAACAACTCGGCGGGCATCTTCCAGGTCGACGACCTCCTCGCCACCAAGATCCGCGGCACCCCGCTCGAGGGGCGGATCGAAGTCATCGCCAGGGTCGAAGGCGAGACCGAGAAACGCCTGCTGAGCGGCTTCCGGCTGTCCTGAGCGACCAGAGCCAGATCAGCAGGCCGCAGATGGCGTAGGCGATCGCGGTGCCGATCAGCGCGAACTTCAGCGCCGCGCAGGCGCTGCCGACAGGGGCGAGGGACCCTGCATGGCCGCCGAGGATGAGCAGCCAGATGACGTTTTCGCAGGCGTCGAAGGCCGCCGCCGCGGCGGCGAAGAAGGGGACGACGCTCCCGGCTCTCGCCAGCCATCGCCGCCCCTGAGCCCTGGCGACGTCGCGGGTCGCCAGGCCGGCAAGGGTGAAGAACGTCCCGTAACTCAGCATGAAGGCGAAGTCGATCCAGAGCTGCAGGCGCGCGTAGTGGAGCCCCTGGGCTCCCCATTCGGAGGCGATCTGCGCAACCTTCGCCGAGCTGCCGGCAAACTCGAGATCGAGGATCGAGGGACCGCCGAGGCCGCCGAGGCGCCGCTCGATCAGCAGCACGGCCGCGTCGAAGACGACCGTTGCGATCCCGGAGACGACCAGCAGCTGTTTGCGCCGCGAGCCGTTCACGGCGCCGTCAGTTGAAGCGCGCCAGGTCCGCCTTGCGCTGTTCCTTGCGCTTCTCCAGGCGGCCCTGGATCAGCGAGAGGACGATCACCAGCGCGGCGAAGAAGAAGATCACGCCGAAGCAGAAGAAGGTCACCGTCTTGTCAGTGGTGGGGCCGGCGAGGCCGACTCCCTCGTCGGCGAGAGCGGCCGGAGCGAGGACCAGCATCACGGCCCAGAGAGCGGCCAGAAGTGCGACGGTGCGCTTCACGGCCGGAAATCTAGCGCACCGGCAAGCGCTTCCGACTCTTGCCACGGCCGGCTGTGGCAGAAATCGGCTGCGATGCCCGGCCGGCTTTCCGCAAATTCGAGGCGGGCCCTGCCGCACCCGTGAAGATCCTGTGAACAGCAGGCGGTTTGCGCCTCCGGGGTGCATACAATCCGGTCATCCGCATCGCCGTGATCGACACCGACAGCGGCTTCGTCACCGTCCTCAGCAAACGGGCCGAAGTCGCCGGCTGGCAGCTCAGCCGCAGCGCCGGGCCCGTTCCGCCGCGTGACCTCGTGGCGATGAAGCTGAACGGGCTGCTGATCGACCCGGCGGTGCTCGGGGACGAAGCCTGGCCCTACCTCGAGCGGATAGCCGCGATGCTGCCCGAGCTCGCCCTCGTCGTCTGCACCGGCCGCTCGACCGTCGCCCAGCGGGTCCGGGGCCTGCGGCTCGGCGTCGACGACTGGATGACCAAGCCCTGCCACCCGGAGGAGGCGCTGGCGCGGATCGAAGCCGTCGCCCGCCGCCACAACCATGGCCGCCGCGAGGTCGAGTCGGCGCCGCTCAGCGCCGGCGAGCTGGAGATCCGGCCCGACCGCTTCCAGGCCTTCGTCGGCTCCGAGCCGCTCGAGCTGACCCGCCGCGAGTTCGAGCTGCTCTACCTGCTCGCCGAGGAACGGGGCCAGGTGCTCGAGCGGGAGAAGATCTATCAGCGGGTCTGGGGCTACGCGATGGCCCACGGCGACCGCTCGGTCGACGTCTTCGTCCGCAAGCTGCGCCACAAGCTGGAGAAACGCTCGCCGAGCTGGGCCTACATCCACACCCACTTCGGCATCGGCTACCGGTTCGAGCCCGAACCGGCGGGGATCGTCAAAGAGGAGCTGCGCCCGGCGCCCGCACCGACCAAGACGTCGGAGCCGCGGGCCAATTCCTCTTCACAGGTCGTTCACAAGACCTTTACGGCGGGGTAACCGCCCAAGCCGTGCCTGTGGCCATGCTCGGCGGGCATGGGACGGCTGGAGATCAGGCCTGAAGAGCACGCCGCGCTGGTCGACGGGCGACCGCTCAGCCTGACCGTTCGCGAGTTGCAGCTGCTGATCAGCCTCTCGCAGCACCCGCAGCGGATCATGACCCGCGAGGAGCTGTTTGCCGAGGTCTGGGGCGGGCAGCCCCGCGACGACGACCGCTCGGTCGACGTCTACGTCAGCCGCCTGCGGGCGAAGCTGGGGGAGGCGCTGCCGGGCAGGAGCCTGATCCACACCCACAACGGGATCGGCTACCGCTTCTCCCCGGACGGGTAGGGCTGTACTCGCCCTACACGCTTTCGGCGACGTGGCCCGGGGGACGTAGGTCAGCTGTCGGCGTTGAAGACCGATTCGTCGAAGCCGGCGATCGCCGGTTCGGCGGCATAGCCGATCTTTTCGAGGCCGAACAGTTCCTCGATCGTCGCCAGCAGCGAGAAGTGGTTGAAGTACGTTTCGTCGGTCGTGCCGGGTTCGATGAAGGGCGAGAGCAAAAGCGCCCCGACCTGGCCGCCACCGCCGCTCTCCCGCACCGGCCCGGTGACGGGCTCCGCGCTTTCCGGTTCTTCGACGTTCGGGTAATCGGGATAGAGGCAGCAGCCGCTGAATTCGGGTTCTTCGCCGCTCTCCCGAGCCTGGGCGGAGGTGATCGCGATCAGGCCGCCGTCCTTGTAGGCGAGCGATTCCTCGATCCTCGGGACGATCGTCTTCAGCGTCTCTTCGCTGACCGCTGGATCGGGCGAGACGTAGGCGAGGGCCGGGAACCTTTCAGGTTCGAGGGTCAGATCTCTGCTCAGCTGCGCCAGCCCGGCGTCCGCGCCGCATTCTCCTTTGTCGGTGAACGCGTGGAAGTAGGCGAACGGGTTGCGCGGGGTCAGGTAGCAACCGCCAGGCGCTTCGGCTTCGGCGGCGGCTTCTTCTTCATCGATGTAGGCGCGCCACTTCAGCCCCGCTTCAGCCAGTTGACCGAGAAGCGTCGTGGTCGTCGCCGGATAGACGCAGCCATTTCCTTCCACCTGTCCTTCCGGCGATTCGGTGCCGGGAGCGACATCGCCGTAGTTGGGGCAGTCGGCCTGCGTTTCGGGCGTCGGCCCCTGGCCGCTGAGCAGCGCGATCTGGTTCGCCAGCTCGCCTTTGGTCACCGCGAAGTAGTTCGGCAGCAGCTCCCCCTGCGCCGGCAGTTCCTTCCCGAGATATTCGGAGCTCGAACCCTCGCCGAAGGTTTCTTCGTAGCCGTTTTCGCCGAGCATGATCACGAAGACGTGTTTCACTTCCGGCATCCCGGTCGGTTCTTCTTCGATAACCGGCGCTTCCGGTTCGGGTTCGCTGGGAAGCGGTTCTTCCGCCAGGGGAGCTTCCTGGGGCACCGGGGGCGCTGCAGCGGCAGGTTCCGGCGCTGCCTCGGCTGCGGCTTCGGGTTCGGCGGCGGCAGCTTCCGGCATCGGTTCCTCATCGCTGGGCGGCGGTGGTTCTTCGAGCAGGATCGTGGTCAGCCCCGCACTCTGCGCGAGCTGCCCGGTCGCGGATCCCAGCGCCACGCCGAGGGCCAGCATCACGATCACCGCCACCGCCGCCGCCCGCGGCGAGGGCATGAAGTCGGAGCGCACGAACGGCCAGCCCTTGGTGTCACCGCTCCGCCCACCATTCTCGGCCTGGCCGGCGAGGGAACGCTTGACGATGGGAATGCGATCCGTCGTGAATCTGCGAACGCGGCCGATTTGTGCGGCGACCGCCGCGGGAAGCGTGCCGAGCCTGGCGCCGCAACCGAGGCAGTACCGTTGATCGGAAGCCGTGGCGGCCCCGCACTCGGGGCATTTTCTGCCGCGGTCGGGACCGCGCCTTTCCTCATCGCTCGAACCACCCACCTGATGTCACATTCTTTGCCTCGGCGTCAGCGGAGATGTGAAGATTTCGCTTCCGAAGCTGAGCGTTTTCACAGATCTTCAACATTGGCGAGACGGGTCGGCCAGAGAATGGCCGCGTGCGCAACCCGATTGCCGGCAGCGGCGAGAACTGCCCCAACTGCGATGCAGCCCTCGCCCCCGATCAGCGTTACTGCCTCGCCTGCGGCCGGCGACGGGGCGACCCGCGTCTTCCCTTCATGGACGCCGTCGTCTTCATGGAGTCGGCGAAACGGCCCGTCCAGGCCGAGCCTGTATCGCCCTCCGTCCCGACGCCGGACCGCCGTCCGTTGATGTCGGCGAACGCCTCGCTGGTGGCCGGCGTCGCCACGCTCGTCCTGGCGATCGGGGTCGGCGTCCTGATCGGCCGCTCCGGCGACAACGGCTCCAGCAACGCCGCGGCGCCGGCGCCGCAGATCATCCGCGTCGGCGGCGGCGGCGAAGTCGCCTCGACCTCGCAGGCGAAGGAAGGCAAAGGCAGCACCAGCATCGGCGGTGGTGGCGGCAAGTCACAGTCCGCCAGCAAGAAAAAGGCGAAGAAGAAGCTTGAAACCGGCAACAGCGGCACCACCAAGGCGGTCGAAGAAGTCTACGAACCGGCTCCCGGCGTGAAGATCGCCCCGCCCGAACAGGAAGTCGGCGGCAAGTGCGATCCCGGCGTCGCCGGCTGCGGCGACAACGGCAAGTTCGAAGGGACCTTCTTCGAATGATGCTGCCGGCTCGATTCCGCCGCAGCGCTTCGCGGGCAGCCGATCAGCCTGCCCCTCCGGGTACCAACGGCGGCTCCCCCTCTCCGCCTCTCAGCTCGGCCTACGGGGAGGAGTTCATAGTCGACCTGGAGCGCCGGCGCGAGCAGTTGGTGGCGCGCGTCGCCGAGCTGCAGTGGGACCTCGGCGGCCTCGTCTACGAGATGATCGTCCGCAACAGCATCAATGTCGAGGTGATCGTCAAGCGGGCGGTCCCCCTGCAGGACGCCGACGCCGAGCTGGCGGAGGTCGAACGGATCCTGCGCATGGAGGAGACCGGCACCGCCGGTGTCTGCGGCGGCTGTAGCGCTCCCCACTCCAGCGGCGCCACGTTTTGCTGGCAATGCGGCAAGCCGCTGCTCGCGCAGGTCTCGGGCGACGAGATCCTCAAGCGCTAGATGATCTAGCCGAAGCGGCCGCTGACGTAGTCGCGGGTGCGCGGGTCGCGCGGCTCGGCGAAGATCTTCTCGGTCTCGTCCACCTCGATCAGGGAGCCGACGGGCTTTGCGCCGCCGGTCTCGAGGCTGAAGAAGGCGGTGCGGTCGGCGACCCTTGCGGCCTGTTGCATGTTGTGAGTGACGATGACGATCGTGAAGCGGCCTTTGAGGCTGTGCATCAGCTCCTCGATCGCCCCGGTGGCGATCGGGTCGAGCGCCGAGGCGGGCTCGTCGAGGAGGAGGACGTCGGGCTCGATAGCGATCGCACGGGCGATGCAGAGCCGCTGCTGCTGGCCGCCGGAGAGGCCGAGGGCGTTGTCCTTGAGCCGGTCTTTCACCTCGTCCCAAAGGGCCGCCCCGCGCAGCGCCGCCTCGACCCGCTCGTCGAGGCCGCGCCGCAACCCGAGGTTGCGCGGCGCCCAGGCGACGTTGTCGTAGATCGACTTCGGGAACGGGTTCGGTTTCTGGAAGACCATCCCGATCCGCCGCCGTACCTCGACCCGGTCGACGTCGGAGCCGTAGATGTCGTGGCCGTGGTAGAGGACCCGGCCCTCGATCCGAAAACCGCCGATCGAGTCGTTCATCCGGTTGAGGCTGCGCAGGAAGGACGTCTTGCCGCACCCCGAGGGGCCGATCAGCGCCGTGATCTGGCCGCGGCGGATCCCGAGGGTGACGCCGGCAAGCGCCTGCTTGGCGCCGTAGAAGATCGAGACGTCCCGGGAGTCGAAGACGAGCTCGGGCGCCACCAGGGGCCGCAGCTCAGAGGTTCCGGTAAGACCGACGCGAGGGGGCGCGGTGGCGGTCTGAATCCGGACCCGGGACGGAACCTGGGCGTCGGCCCGCTGGGTAAGGTCGTCGGTGGCAGCGAGGTCGAGGCGGCTGTTCATGATGAGCTCAGCTTTCGTTTGCTGCGCGCCAGCAGCGCTCGGGCGCCGAGGCTCGCAAAGAGGATGAATGAGACGAGGAGGAGCGACATCCCCCAGGCTTCCGTGAAGCCTTCGGGATTGCCTTCTTCGGAGAGTTTGTAGATCCAGGTGGGGACGTTCGGCAGCGCTTCGAACGGATTCAGCGCAAACGCTTTCGGGTCGAAGACGGAGGTGGTGAGGATCAGCGGGGCGGTCTCGCCGGCCGCCCGGGCGACGGCTAGAACGGTGGCGGTGACGATGCCGCCGAGGGCGGTGGGAAGCGTTACCGTCAGGACCGAGCGCCAGCGGGCGACGCCGAGAGCGTCGGATGCTTCGCGCAGCGTCTTCGGCACCAGCTGCAGGACCTCCTGCGAGCCGCGCGCAATCAACGGCAGCTCGATGATCGCCAGCGCGACCGCGCCGGCGAAAGCCGACTGCTGCTTGTGGTTGACGAGGAGGGCGAAGACGAAGAGGCCGAGGATGATCGACGGCAGCCCGTTGAGCAGGTCGAGCGTCAGCTTCAGCGGACGAGCGCCTCGTGCCCCCGCGTACTCGGTGAGGAAGAGCGCGATCAGCACCCCGAGCGGCATCGCCATCGCGGTGGCGACGAGGGAGATCACGATCGTGCCGAGCAGCATCGGGCCGACGCCGGTCGGGTAGCCGGTGAAGACGAAGTTGAGGTCGATCGCCTTGGCGCCGCGGGAGACGACGGTCCAGACGACGATCACCAGCACCGCGATCGCGGCCGCCGCGGCGGCGGTGGCGGCGACCTCCGCGGCGCGGCTGACGAGCCGGCGGCGGCGCAGGTTGCCGCTCGGCGTCAGTGGCGCCGCCGGATCGGGGATCGGTCCCTCGCTCACGGGCTCACCGCCCCGCTGTAGCTGAACCGGCGACCGACCCAGCTTGCGATCAGGTTGGCGGCGAGGCCGATCACGAGCAGGATCGCGCCGCAGTAGAAGAGCGAGGCTTTGTGCAGTTCGGTCAGCGCGCCGGGGAACTGCAGGGCGATGCGGGAGGCGAGGGTGTCGCCGGTCTTGAAGAGGGAGGATTGGAGTTCCGAGCCGGCGCCGATCACCTGCGAGACCGCGATCGCCTCCCCGAGGGCCCGGCCGAGGCCAAGCAGGCAGGCGGCGACGACCCCCGAGGACGTGGTCGGCAGGACGATCCCCCGCACCACCTCCCAGCGGGTGGCCCCCAGCGCCGCCGCCCCGTCCTGGAGCTCGGCGGGAACCGACTGGAAGAGGTCCCGGGAGATCGAGGCGATGATCGGGATCACCATGATCGTCAGGATCAGGCTGGCCGTGAAGACGCTGAGGCCGGTGGTTTCCTGGGCGCCGAAGAGCGGGATGAAGCCGAGGGTTCCGTGCAGGAAGGGCTCGAGCTTGGACTGGACGAACGGCGCCAGCACCAGCAGCCCCCAGAAGCCGAGGATGACGCTCGGGATCGCCGCCAGCAGCTCGACCAGGGGGCCGATGATCGTCCCGACGCCCTTCGGCGCCAGCAGCGTCAGGAAGAGGCCGATGGCGATCGCGATCGGGGCGCCCAACAGCAGCGCGAAGGCCGAGGTCAGGGCCGTGCCGAACAGCAGCGAACCGGCGCCGAAGACGCCGAAGTTCGGCTGCCAGACGGTTTCATAGACGAAGCCGAAGCCGAATTTGGATATCGCGGGGGAAGCGCCGTGGGCGATCTGGTAGCCGATGAGGACGACGATCGCCCCGGCCGTCAGCGCCGCCAGCGCACAGATCCCGAACAGGACCCGGTCGCCGTGCTGGTCGGCGCGCCTGCGGAGCGGGCTGACCCGGGTGCCGCGGACGGTGGTGGCGGAGGCACTCATCGGGCGGCAGCGTAGTGGAGCATCGGCCCGTTCAAGCTCAATCCTGGTGTTTTTTCACAGGATTGACACAAATATGTAAAAGGGGCAGGCAGGGATTTACAACACTGTTACATCTCGATCTCCTGGTTCACGAAATTGACACACCTCTATCAACCTTTCGGGGAAGGCTTGCGCGGTCAATCCACTGGAAAGGAATCCGAATTGCTTCGCAACAGGTTGCTCGTACTGCTGATCGCGGTGCTCGCGTCGGTAGGAGCCATGGCCTCGGTGACGGCGGCCGCCGCCTCTGCCGCGATCACGGGCGCCGGCTCGACGCTGGTCGCCCCGCTGATGGCCAACTGGATCAGCAACTTCGAAATCAAGGAAGGAATCCCGGTCAAATACTCCGCCGTCGGCTCCGGCACCGGCATCGCGCAGATCACCGCTCGCACGGTCGACTTCGGCGCTTCCGATGCACCACTGACCCCGGAACAGGCCGCCGCCTGCAACGGCTGCGTGCAGATCCCGTGGGCGCTCTCGGCCACCGGGGTCGGGTTCAACATCCCGGGCGTGAAGAAGCTGAACCTGACCGGAAAGGTGCTCGCCGGCATCTACTTCGGCAGGATCACCAAGTGGAACGACCCGAAGATCAAGCAGATAAACAAAGGTGTGAAGCTGCCCGGGCTGACCATCACCCCGGTCTTCCGCAGCGACGGCTCCGGTGATACCTACGCCTTCACCAACTACCTCTCGAAAGTCAGCCCTGCCTGGAAGAGCGAAGTCGGCTACGCGACCACGGTCGGTTTCAAGGCCGGCGTCGGCGCCAAAGGCAACTCCGGCGTCACCGCCACGGTGACGAAAACCCCGGGCGCCATCGGCTATATCTCGGCCTACTACCTGATCGCCGCCGGCGTCCATGCCGCCGCGATCCAGAACCTGGCCGGGAACTACGAGCTCCCGAACATCCCGAACATCTCGAGCGCCGCCTCGAGCGTGAAGAGCCTGGGCTCGAGCAACACGATCAGCATCACCAACCCCCCGAAGAAGGACAAGATCGCCTACCCGATCTCAACCTTCACCTACGCGATCGTCCCGCATGACGCGAAGCAGAAGGGGTTCCTGCAGCAGTTCGCCAACTACTGCCTGACGATCGGCCAGAAATACGGCGCCGCGCTGGACTTCGCGCCGCTGCCGAAGGTCGTCAAACAGGCTGGACTCAAGGCGGTCGCCTCGCTCTAGGGGCATGTTGTAGGCGGGAGGGGGTGTGCCCCTCTCCAGACACCGCTCGCTTATGGCTCGCGGTTGAGTGTCTGGAGAGGGTCACACCCCCTCCCGCTTTTCGTACCGCTGCTTCTCTGCCTTTTCACATCTCGCGCATGGTGATGTCGAACCCTGTGCGAGAACTGAAGAACGCGAACAGGGAGAGCACCGATGACTTCCCGTGTTGATTTGCATTGCCACTCGACCGCGTCGCATTTTTCGAAGCTGGGGGTGCAGCGGTCGCTGGGGTTGCCGGAGTGCGCGACGCCGCCGCACGAGGTCTACGAGCTGGCCAGGCGTCGGGGGATGGACTTCGTCACGATCACCGACCACGACACGATCGACGGCTGCCTCGAGCTGGCCGATCGTCCCGACTGCTTCGTCTCCGAGGAGCTGACCGCCCGCTTCGCCGGCGAGCCCCAGGCGGTGCACGTCCTCTGTTACGGGATCACTCCCGGAGACCACGAGTGGCTGCAGGCGCACTCCGGCGACGTCGAAGCCTGCGCCGCCTACCTTCACGAACAGGAGATCGTCTGCGCTCTGGCGCACCCCTTCTTCAACGTCGCCGCGCCGCTGACCAGGCGCCACCGGCGGCAACTGGCGGAGCTGTTCCCGGTCTGGGAGGTCCGCAACGGCTCGCGGGCCGCCGAGCTGAACATGCCCGCCGTGGTCTACATCGAGACCCGCGGCGGCACCGGGATCGGCGGCTCCGACGACCATGCCGGCGTCGACATCGGCCGCACCTTCACCGAGGCGCCCGCGGCCGCGACGCCGGAAGAGTTTCTCTCTCACCTGCGTCGGGGCGATGCCGAGGCAAAGGGGGAGCAGGGCAGCGCCGCCAAGTGGGCGCACGCGGCGATGGCGCTGGCGAGCCGCACGCTCGCGTCCGGGGACGGGCTCCCGCCCGTCCAACCGGACCCCGGAGTTGTCCTGAAGATGGCTGAGCGGGTGATCCGCGAGGGGGCTGCCCGCGGTGGGAAGATCGCCGCCGACGTCGGGCCGGAGGACGCCCGGGCGTTGCTCGAGGCCTGGCTCGACGGGATCGGCCTCGACCTCAGGGGGCGTGAGCTGATCGACTACCTGCAGTCGAGCGCGTTCTCCCACGCCGACCTCTATCGGCGCGCCCGCCGCATCCACGACCGTCGCCTGCGGGAGGCAGTCGGGGGCGGCGCCAGGGCGGTGGCCGGCGGCGACGTCCAAGCCGCCGTCAACGGCATTTTCGGGGCGCTGGTCCCGGCCATTCCCTACGCGCCGGCAGCTTCCTTCCTCGGCGCCGAGAAGGCGAAGTTGCGCGACCGCAGCGGTGAGCGCAGGCGGGTGGCTGTGATCGCCGACGGGATCGGCTCGATGCACGGCGTCACCCACACGATCGAGCAGATCCGCGAGCGCGGGGTCCCCGGCTTCGAGGTCGACATCGTCGGCACCGACCCCGGCGTCGACCGGCGACTGCCGGCGGCGGCCGAGCTCGAGGTTCCCTTCTACGAGGGAATGGCCCTCGGCGTCCCCGGCCTGCCGGACCTGGTCGAGGCGCTTGCCGATGGCTGCTACGACCTGATCCACGTTACCGCCCCCGGTCCGGCCGGGATAGGCGCGACGCTGATGAGCGGGATCACCGGGGTGCCGCTGATCGCCAGCTACCACACGGAGCTCGCGACCTACGTCGGTATCCGCAGCGGAAGCGAGGGTCTGGAAGCGCTGACCCGAGCCGCTCTCGCCGCCTTCTACTCTGCGCCGAGCGCAGTGCTCTCCCCGAGTCCCTCAGCCGACGGCTCGGTGGTCGCCCTCGGCGCCGACGCGTCTACCCTCGGTCGCTGGGAGCGCGGCGTCGACAGCGACCGATTCGACCCGGGAAAGGCTGACCGCGACGCCTTCCCCGGCGAGATCAAGATCCTCTACAGCGGCCGCCTCACCCGCGAGAAGGGCGTCCACCTGCTTGCCGAGAGCTTCCTCCGCGCCCACGCCTCAGACCCCCGCCTGCACCTGCTGGTCGCCGGCGGCGGGCCCGAGGAAGCGGAGCTGCGGGAGCGGCTGGGGGAGAGGGCGACTTTTCTCGGCTGGCTCTCCGGGGAGGATCTGCCGTGCGCTTACGCCAGCGCCGACGCATTCCTGTTCTGCAGCAGCACCGATACCTACGGCCAGGTGATCCTCGAGGCTCAGGCCAGCGGCCTGGCGATCGTCGCCGTCGCCGAGGGGGGCCCGGCGGCCTTGATCGAGAACCGCCACACCGGGCTGCTCTGCCGGCCCGACGCCCACCACCTGGCCGGCACCTTGCTGCAGCTCGCCTCTTCGCCGGACCTGCGCGAGCAGCTCGGCGCCGCGGCGATAGAGGCGGCCAGGGATCGCTCCTGGGAGCGTTCGATGGGCCAGCTCGCGGCCGGATATCGACGTGCACTCGACGGCGCCGCCGCGACTCGGCGGCAGGCGACCGCCCGGGTTGCCTGAGCCGCGGCCGGACATCGCCGTCAGGGGGAGTGATCCAGTTCTTCGACCAGCGCCTCGACCCGGCGGGCGATCTCGTCGCGGGTCGTGCGCACCTCGCCTATCGGCCGGCCCTTCGGGTCGGGCAGGTCCCAGTCGACGTAGCGGACGCCCGGCACGTACGGGCACTCGTCGCCGCAGCCCATCGTCACCACGACGTCGGCCCACTCCGCATCGGCCCTCTCCAGCCGGCGGGGGATGCGGTCGCGCAGGTCCATGGCGAACTCGCCCATCGCCAGGATCACCTCGTACTGGATGCGGTCACTCGGTTCGGTCCCCGCCGAGCGGGCCTGGTGGCGCCCCTCGGCCGCCCAGGTGAAGAGCGCCTCGCTCATCTGCGAGCGCCCGGCGTTGTGGAGGCAGACGAAGAGGACGTTCGCCATCAGACCTGCTCCATTGGTCTGTGCGGAGCGGGTCGTCGAGCCATGTTCAGCAGCAGGCGGCGGGTGTGCGGAAGACGCCCTTGACGGCGTCGAGGGCGCCCGGCACCAGGCTGAAGTAGCTGTAGGTGCCGTGGGCCCGGCGCTCGACCAGCCCGGCGTCGACG
>DASSTG010000007.1:0-97432 GCA_035708105.1 Solirubrobacterales bacterium
GTCAGCTCCGCGAGCACGGCTGCCGGGTGACGCTCCTGCCCTGCAACCACAGCGCCGACCAGGTCCTCGCCGAGGACCCAGACGCGGTCTTCCTCGCCAACGGCCCCGGTGACCCGGCGGCGCTCGACTACGTCGTGAACACGGTGCGCGGCGTCGTGGGCGAGCGGCCGGTCGTCGGCATCTGCCTCGGCCACCAGCTGCTCTGCCAGGCCGTGGGCCTGCAGACCTACAAGCTGCCCTTCGGCCACCGCGGCGCCAACCACCCGGTCAAGGACCTGGAGACGGGGCGGATCGACATCACCTCCCAGAACCACGGCTTCGCGGTCGAGGGCCCCGGCGGCGAGCCCCGCATCGAGGCCGACGAGCCGGTCCGCTGGGAGACCGACTTCGGCGTCGCCGAGCTCTCGCAGCTGAACCTCTACGACCGCACCGTCGAGGGCCTGGTCCTGCGCGACGTCGCCGGCGCCACCGTCCAGTACCACCCGGAGGCCGGTCCCGGCCCGCACGACGCCCGCCACCTCTTCGAGCGCTTCCTGTCCCTCGCCACCTGATCGGAGCCGATTGCCCAGACGCGACGACATCCAGAAGATCCTCCTGGTCGGCTCCGGCCCGATCGTGATCGGCCAGGCGGCCGAGTTCGACTACTCAGGGGCCCAGGCCTGCAAGGTCCTGCTCGAGGAGGGCTACGAGGTCGTCCTCGTCAACTCCAACCCGGCGACGATCATGACCGACCCCGAGTTCGCCAGCGCCACCTACATCGAGCCGCTGCTGCCCGGGCCGGTGACGAAGATCATCGAGAAGGAGCGTCCCGACGCGCTGCTGCCGACCCTGGGCGGCCAGACCGCCCTCAACCTGGCGATGGCGCTGCACGAGGACGGCACCCTGGAGCGCTACGGGGTCGAGCTGATCGGCGCCAACTCGGCGGCGATCCGCCGTGCCGAGGACCGCGAGGAGTTCCGCCGCACGATGAGCGAGCACGGCCTCCGCATCCCCTGGTCGATGACGGTGGAGAGCCTCGCCGAGGTCGACGAGGCGCTCGCCGACGGCCGCATCAGCCTGCCGGCAATCGTCCGGCCCGCCTTCACGATGGGCGGGCAGGGGGGAGGCATCGGCCGCAGCGATACCGAGCTGCGCCAAGTCGTCTCCGAGGGCCTCGCCGCCAGCCCGATCAACCAGGTGCTGGTCGAGGAGTCGGTGATCGGCTGGGGCGAGTTCGAGCTCGAGGTGATGCGCGACCGCAACGACAACGTCGTGATCATCTGCTCGATCGAGAACGTCGACCCGATGGGCGTCCACACCGGCGACTCGGTCACGGTCGCGCCGGCGCAGACGCTGACCGACCCGCTCTACCAGGACCTGCGCGACCAGGCGATCAGGGTGATCCGGGCGATCGGGGTCGAGACCGGGGGGTCCAACGTCCAGTTCGCGGTCGATCCCGAGAGCGGCGAGATCGTCGTCATCGAGATGAACCCGCGCGTCTCCCGTTCCTCCGCGCTGGCCTCCAAGGCGACCGGCTTCCCGATCGCCAAGATGGCGGCGAAGCTGGCGGTCGGCTACGCGCTGGAGGAGATACCCAACGACATCACCCGCGCCACGCCCGCCTCCTTCGAGCCGACGATTGACTACGTCGTCACCAAGATCCCGCGCTTCGCCTTCGAGAAGTTCCCCGGCTCCGAGGGCCGGCTCTCGACCTACATGCAGAGCGTGGGGGAGGCGATGGCGATCGGCCGCACCTTCCGCGAGTCCTTCGCCAAGGCGATGCGCTCGCGCGAGCTCGACTCGCCGGCCGAGATCCCCGACTCCGACGAGGAGCTGCTGGCGGCGCTCGAAGTTCCATGCGCCGGGCGCTTCGACCTGATCCTCGCCGCCTTCGAGCGGGGGCTCGACGTCGAGGCGGTGCACCGGGCCTGCATGGTCGACCGCTGGTTCCTGCGGGAGCTGCAGGCGCTGGCGAGGGAGGGCGACGGCACCGACGGCCTCGCCCGCGCCTACAAGGCGGTCGACACCTGCGCCGCCGAGTTCGAGGCGGCGACGCCCTACTACTACTCGGGCCACGAGCGCCCTCGCCACGACGGCTCGCCGCCGGCCGGGGAGATCCGCCGCGGCGAGAACGACTCGGTCGTCATCCTCGGCGCCGGCCCGAACCGCATCGGTCAGGGAATCGAGTTCGACTACTGCTGCGTCCATGCGGCGATGACCGCGCGCGAGCTCGGCCGCGACGCCGTGATGATCAACTGCAACCCGGAGACCGTCTCCACCGACTACGACACCTCCGACCGCCTCTATTTCGAGCCGCTGACGGCTGAAGACGTCCTCGCCGTTTGCGAGCAGGAGCGGCCCGAGGGCGTGATCGTCCAGTTCGGCGGCCAGACGCCGCTGAAGCTGGCCCGCACCCTCGAAGAAGCCGGGGTGCCGCTGCTAGGGACCCCTGTCGATGCGATCGACCTCGCCGAGGACCGGGGCCGCTTCGGTGCCCTGCTGCGCCGGCTCGGGGTCGAGCACCCGCCCTACGGCACCGCCCTCTCGGCCGAAGAGGCCGAGGTGATCGCCGCCGAGGTCGGCTTCCCGCTGCTGGTCCGCCCCTCTTACGTGCTCGGCGGCCGGGCGATGGAGATCTGCTACTCGACCGAGGACCTGAAGAAGTACCTGGAGGCCCACGTCAAGGCCGACCAGGAGCACCCACTGCTGCTCGACCGCTTCCTCGAGGACGCGATCGAGGTCGACGTCGATGCCCTGGGCGACGGCAGCGAGGTCTACGTCGCCGGGATCATGCAGCACGTCGAGGAGGCGGGCGTCCACTCCGGCGATTCGGCCTGCGTGATCCCGCCACTCAGCCTCGGTGAACCGATGCTCGACCAGATTCGCGCCACCACCGAGCGGATCGCGCTCGAGCTCGGCGTGATCGGCCTGATCAACATCCAGTACGCGGTCGCCGCCGGCAGGCTCTACGTGATCGAGGCCAACCCGCGCGCCTCGCGCACCGTCCCCTTCGTCTCCAAGGCGATCGGGGTGCCGCTGGCGAAGCTCGCCTGCCGGCTGATGCTGGGCGAGAAGCTGGCCGACCAGGAGCTGCCGCAGGGCCCGCTCGAGCACGTCAGCGTCAAGGAGGCGGTGCTGCCCTTCGCCCGCTTTGCCGGCGCCGACTCGGTGCTCGGTCCGGAGATGAAGAGCACCGGCGAGGTGATGGGGATCGCCGGCGACTTCCCGACCGCCTTCGGCAAGGCGCAAGCGGCAGCCGGGGTGCGGCTGCCGACCGAGGGTTCGGTTTTCATCACCGTGACCGACACCGACAAGGCCGCCGCCACCCAGCTGGCGACCCGTTTCCACGACCTCGGCTTCGAGGTGATCGCCACCGGCGGCACCGCCCAGGCGATCGAGCGGATGGGGGTGCCTGTGAGGAGGATCAACAAGCTGCACGAGGGCTCGCCCCACGTCGTCGACCTGATCCGCAAGCGCCAGTGCGACCTGGTGATCAACACGCCGACCGGTTCCGGTGCCCGCACCGACGGCTACGAGATCCGCACCGCCGCCGTCCGCCACGGGATTCCCTGCGTGACGACGATGACCGGCGCCACCGCCGCCGCGAGGGCGATCGCCGCCGCCAAGCAGGGCGATGCCGAGGTGCGCTCGCTGCAGGAGATCCACCGCAGCGCCGCGGGAGAGCCGCAGGCACGATGACGGCCCCCTTCGGTCGCCGCCTCTGCGAGGTCACCGAGAGCAGGGCGACCGGCGGCTACCGGATCTTCTCCCTGCTCGACCGCGAAGGCCCGGCGCCCGAGCCCGGTCAGTTCTACATGCTCGCCGCCGCCTGCGGCTGGGGCGAGGGAGGGGGGCGGCCCTTCCTCCCGCGGGCGATCTCCGTCGCCGAGGCTGCCCCGGCCAAAGGCGGCGTCCGCCTCGACTTCCTGGTCGAGGGCGTCGGCCCCGGGACGGACGCGCTCTGCAAGCTCGGAGGGGGGGAGGAGGTCTGGGTCACCGGCCCGCTCGGCAACGCTTTCTCGATCCCGATGCAGGTCAACCCCGATGCCGCCGGAGCGATCCTCGTCGGCGGCGGCATCGGCATCGCCCCGCTGGCGATCTGGCGCCGCCACCTGGTCGAACGGGGGGTCCCGCTGCGGGTCCTGCTCGGCTTCCGCAATCAGGAGCACTCCGGCGGCCTGAACGAGCTGTTCTGCGCTGGCGGCAACCTCTGTCCCGACGTCAAGCTGGCCACCGAGGACGGCCACACCGGCCACCAGGGCTACGTCACCGACCTCCTGGCGGCCATGCTGGCCGGTGACGACGCCGGCACCGCCGTCGTCTACTCCTGCGGCCCCCCGGCGATGCTGGAGGCGGTAGCTGCCCTCTGCGATTCCCGCGGCGTCTCCTACCAACTGGCGGAGGAGTCGCCGATGGCCTGCGGCTTCGGCGCCTGTTACGGCTGCGCGGTCCCGAAACCCGGCGGCGGCTATCTGCGCCTCTGCGTAGACGGCCCCATCACCGGCGCCATTCCGGCGGGTGGCGACGATATTGAGGACTCTCCCGGTAGGGAGAGCCCAATATCGGAGACAGGACCCGCAGGCCAAGGCCCCTCGTCCCTCGCCGTCGAGTTCTGCGGCATCGAACTTTCTCACCCCGTGATCAATGCTTCCGGGACCTACGACGCGATCGCGGCGCGGAAGGTGTTCGGCGATCAGTTGTTAGACGAATTCCCGTTTTCGGCCTTCGTCTCGAAGACGATCACGCCGGAGCCTCGCGCCGGGAACGAGCCGCAGCGTATCTGGGAGACGCCGGCGGGGATGATCAACTCGATCGGGTTGCCGAACAAGGGCCTGGAGGGGTTTCTGGCGGAGGATCTGCCGCAGTTGGCGGTGCTGCCGGTGCCGCTGATCGTCTCGGTGATGGCCACGAACCAGGAGGACTTCGCACGGTTGGTCTCGGCGGTGGCGGCGCGGGATGAGGTGGCGGCGATCGAGCTCAACGTCAGCTGTCCCAACGTGCACTCCGGCCTCATCGTCGGGGAGAACCCGAATGAGACCGAGGCGCTGATGGAGGTGCTGCGGCCGCTGACCGAGAAGCCTCTGATCGTCAAGCTGACGCCGAACGTGGCGGCCCCCGAGGCGGTCGCGGTGGCCGCCGAGGCGGGCGGGGCGGATGGGGTGTCGCTGATCAACACCCTGAAGGCGAGCGCGATCGATCCGGCGACGGGCGAGCCGGCGCTGGCGGCGGGGCACGGCGGGCTCTCCGGTCCGGCGGTGCGACCGATCGCCCTTCAGCAACTGCGCGCGGTGAACGCCGTCACCGAGATCCCGGCGATCGGGATGGGGGGCATCGCCAGCGGTGCCGATGCAGCCGAATTCCTCAGCGCCGGCGCGACCCTGGTGGCGGTGGGAACCGAGAGCTTTCGGGACCCGCGCGCCGGTGCGCGGATCGCAAATGAGCTGGAAACTGCGATGTATGAGGCCCCCGTACGCCTGTAGACACTCGACCTCCAGTAGAGGTTCACACAAATTTTGGGGCTTTTCGGGGGTTGCGGCTTGCACGCCCCCTGACCGCGGCTATACTCGCCGCCCACATGACGGCCTCACCAGTCAAATCTTCACTGGCAGCCCCCGAAAGGTCCTTGGACCAGAGGATGGAGGCATTGAAGCGGGCAAACGACATCCGCACCGCCCGCGCCAAGCTGAAGAAGGACCTCAAGGCCAACCGGGCGAGCATCCAGACGATCCTGCTCGACCCCCCCGAGTACGTGCTCACCGCGAAGGTCTTCGACATGCTCCTCGCCGTCCCCAAGTACGGACGGGTGAAGACGAACCGGATCCTCAACCAGTGCCGGATCTCCCCGTCGAAGACGATCGGCGGCCTTTCCGAGCGCCAGCGCGCGGAGCTGATCAGCCAGCTCCGCCGGTAGTAGCGACCGCGGCAGCCGTAAGTATCCGCGGCCGCATGGCCAAAGTCTTCGTCATCACCGGCCCTTCCGGGGTGGGCAAGGGAACGCTGATCCGCGAGCTGCTGCAGCGCGTGCCCGGCCTCGAGCTCTCCGTTTCGGCGACGACGCGGGCGCCGCGGGAGGGGGAGGTCGACGGGCGCGAGTACCACTTCCTCACGCCGGAAGAATTCGAACAGCGAGCCGATGAAAACGACTTCCTCGAGTGGGCCACCTACAGCGGCAACCGCTACGGAACCCTGCGGAGCGAGGTCGAGCGCTGCCTCGAGGGGGGGCGCTCGGTGGTCCTGGAGATCGAGGTCCAGGGCGCCCAGCAGGTGCGGGCCGCCAAACCGGACTCCGTCCAGATCTTCATCGCCCCGCCCGACCCGGGTGTCCTGCGGGAGCGACTCCGCGGCCGCGGGACCGATTCAACCGAGGCAATCGACGAGCGCCTGAAGGTGGCCGAGCAGGAGCTGGCCGCCCAAGGCGACTTCAACCACCGCATCGTCAACGACGACGTCAACCGGGCCGCCGACGAGCTGGTCGCAGTCGTCCGCGCGGAGCTGGGGCTAGAGGGCCGAGGGACGGGGGTTGGTGGGTAGGGAGGGGCGGGTGCCCCTTCGCTGGAGACCGTACGTCCCAGCAGGCACCGACGAGCCCCGGCAGCTTGACCCAAAGCCTCCAGCGGCTGCGGCGAGAGTCGGATGCGGCTGATAAAGGGGCCCGGTCGTCCTCCGCGGGAATGTTCGGCGAAGCCGGCGAAATGCAATCTGACTCCTGTCCGCCATAGGCGGGCAGCATGTTCGGGAGCAAGCCCCGCAGGGGCGCGACAAATTCCCGCGGAGGATGACCGGGCCCCTCTACGCGCGCGCCCCCGATCCTCTAGACTCGCCGGCCGATGATCAAACCTCGCGTAGACAAGCTTCTGGAGCACGCCGATTCTCATTACGCCGCCGTCGTCGTCGCGGCCAAGCGGGCTCGGCAGATCAACAGCTACTTCCACAACCTCGGCGAGGGCGGCTTCGGCGAGTACCCGCCACCGATGGTCGACACGACCACGGAGCGGAACTACCTCTCGATGTCGCTCGAAGAGCTCGCCGAGGGCAAGCTGAAATACGAGTACCGCGCCTAGCGCCACCGGCGCCGGTGGGACGGCCGTGCTTTAAAACCATGTCATGGCCCGACTGCTTCTCGGCGTCAGCGGCGGCATAGCCGCTTACAAGGCGCTGGAACTGGCGCGGCTGGCGACGCTTGCCGGCCACGGCGTCCGTGTGGTGATGACGGATGCGGCCGGCCGCTTCGTCGGCGCCGCCTCCTTCGAGGGGATCGTCGGCGCCCCGGTCCTCACCTCGGAGTTCGAGCGTGACCCGATGCGCGGCGCCTTCCCGGGCGAGGAGGCGCCGAGCCACGAACCGATCGGCCATCTCGAGTTGGCCTCCCGCTGCGACGCCTACCTGGTCGCCCCAGCTTCGGCCAACACGATCGCCAAGCTCGCCTCCGGCGCCGCCGACTCGTTGCTGACCACCTCCTTCCTCGCCTGCACGGCGCCCCGCCTGGTGGCGCCGGCGATGAACGACCGCATGTACGCCGACGGCGCCACGCAGGCCAACCTGAGGACCCTGCGGGAGCGGGGGGTCGAGGTGATCGAGCCCGAGGAGGGCAAGCTCGCCTCCCGCGGCGAGTACGGACGCGGCCGCCTGCCCGACCCCGAGCTGTTGCTGGCGCGGGTCGAATCGGCGTTTCCGACCGGCGACCGCCCCTGGGATGGCCTGCGGGTCCTCGTAACCGCCGGCGGCACCCGCGAGCCGATCGACCCGGTGCGGTTCATCGGCAACCGCTCCAGCGGCCGGATGGGAATCGCCCTGGCCGCGGCCGCCGCCGGCCGTGGCGCCGAGGTGACCCTGATCGCCGCCAACGTGGCGCTGCCCGCGCCGCCGGGCGTACGCCGAATCGACGTCGAGACCGCCGCCGAGCTGACGGCGGCAGCCGAGCGGGAGTTTCCCGACACCCAGGTCCTGCTGATGGCCGCCGCTCCCGCCGATTTTCGCGCCGCCGCAGCGGCCGAGGCGAAGCTGAGGCGACAGGGCGGGCTCGATCTGCACCTGGAGCCGACCGAGGACATCCTCGCCTCGCTCACCTCCAAGCGGGTGAAGGGGCAGACCGTCGTCGGCTTCGCGGCCGAACACGGAGGCGACGCGGTCTCCCGGGCCCGCCGCAAGCTGGAGCGCAAGGGCGCCGACCTGATCGTTCTCAACGACGTCTCCGATCCGGAGATCGGCTTCGAGAGCGAGCGCAACGCCGTGACGCTGATCACCGCCGCAGCGGAGAGGGAGGTCCCGATCGCCCCCAAGGACGCGATCGCCGAGGCGATCCTGGGCGAGGTCGACCGCTTGCGGGGAAAAACCGGCGAGCCGGCACGCTGAGCGGGCTATACTGGCTGCAAGCTTTTCTGTCCCTATGCGTGTCGAGAAGTGGGCCTGGCCCACTTTTTTTACGCCTAGACCCCACAACGGCCCCGATACCCCAGGCATGAACGACCCCACCGAGCAAGACCTCCAGCAGCAGCTGTCCGAGCTTGATCCGGACCTCGACGTCGTCGCCCTCGAGAAACCTAGGGGCGACTCGCTGCGCCTCTTCATCGACCATCCCGGCGGCGTCGACCTCGGCCTCTGCGAACGGGTCACCAAGCACCTCAAGTACCTGCTGGTCGATTATTCGCTGGAGGTGTCCTCGCCGGGGCCGAAGTACCGAGACCGCACCTCTGCCAGTTCCGAGACCAAGGAGTCGCTTCAGTGACCAAAGAGATCGTCGACGCAGTCAAAGCGCTCGAGCAGGAGAAGGGAATCTCGGCCGACCGGCTGATGGATGCGCTCGAGGACGCCCTCCTCTCGGCTTACAAGAAGACTCCCGGGGCGGCCAAATACGCGCGCGTCGACCTCGACCACGAAACCGGCGACTTCCGCGTCTTCGAGCTGATCCTGCCCCCCGAGCTGGAGGAGAAGCTGCTGGCCGAAGCCGCCGAGCAGCAGGAGGAGCCCGAAATCGATCCCGAGACGGGGGAGATGAAAGAGCCGGAGGAGCCCGAGCTCGACCCGGAGATGATCGCCCCCTACGAGGACCAGATCACCACCCGCGACGTCACCCCCGACGACTTCGGCCGGATCGCCGCCCAGACCGCCAAGCAGGTGATCCTGCAGCGGATCCGCGAGGCCGAGCGGCAGATGATGTACGACGAGTACCAGGACCGGGTCGGCGAGCTGATCACCGGGATCATCCAGCAGTCCGACAAGCGCTACACGCTGGTCCAGCTGCGCGAGCGGGTCGAGGCGCTGCTGCCGAAGTCCGAGCAGGTCTACAACGAGCGCTACGACCACGGGATGCGGGTCAAGGCCGTGATCACCGACGTCTCCGACTCGACCAAAGGGCCGGCGATCGTCGTCTCCCGCCGCAGCCCGGAGCTGATCAAAAGCCTGTTCGAGCTCGAGGTGCCGGAGATCGCCGACAAGCTGGTCGAAATCGTCGGCGTCGCCCGCGAGCCCGGCTACCGCTCGAAGATCGCCGTCGTCTCCCACGCCGACGGGGTGGACCCGGTGGGCGCCTGCGTCGGTCCGCGCGGCTCGCGGGTCCGCATGGTCGTCTCCGAGCTGCGGGGCGAGAAGATCGACATCATCCCCCACAACGACGAGCCCGCCCGCTTCGTCGCCAAAGCGCTCTCTCCGGCGCGGGTGCGCGAGGTGATCGTCGACGACGAGGAGCGCCAGGCGACGGTGATCGTGCCCGACGACCAGCTCTCGCTGGCGATCGGCCGCGACGGCCAGAACGCCCGCCTCGCCGCCCGCCTCACCGGCTGGCGCGTCGACATCAAGTCCGAGACCGAGTTCGCCTCCGAAGAACAGGAGATCGAGATCGAGGGCGAGGAAACCTTCGACGGCCGCTGCATGGCGGTGATGACGACCGGCCGCCGCTGCCCGAACGCGGCGCTGCCGGGCTCGACCTACTGCGGCCTGCCCCAGCACCAGGCGCTCTCGCGCTTCCAGACCAGCCAGGTTGCGGTCCTCTCGGATCTGCCCGAGGCCGAGGTGGCGATCCTCGCCGATCCGGACGCCGACCAGGGGCAGGTCGAGGAGATCGTGGCGCGGGCGGAGGCGAACTTCGTGGAGCCTGAGCCTGAGGCCGCCGAGCCGGCGGGTCCTGTCTCCGATCAGGACGAGAGCGCCGGGGCCGCGGGTCCTGTCTCCGATTCCGGGCTCTCCCTACCGGGAGAGTCCTCGGAATCGTCGCCACCCGCGGCAGAGGCGGAGTCGGCTGACGAGGTAGCCACGGAGGAGGCGATCGAAGAGGACATTCAGCAGGAGGCCACCGAAGCCGAGGAAGTCGACGGGGAGACGCTCGGCGAGGATGGCGAAGTGGTCGAGGAGGCGGAGCAGGCCTAGTGGCTAAGAAGCGGGTTCACGAGATCGCCAAAGCGCAGGGCGTCAGCTCGAAGGAGCTGCTGGCCGCCCTCAAGGCTGCCGGCGTCGAGGCGAAAGCCGCCGCCTCCAGCGTCGAGGAGGCCGATGCGCTGAGGGCGATCTCGGCCGCGAAGGGCAATGGCGGCGCCGAAGCGACGAAAAAAGCGCCGGCGCCGAAGGCGGAGGAACCTGCGGCTTCTGCCCCCCAGAAAGCCGCTCCCAGCGCGTCGAAACCGGCAGCCAAACCCGCCCCGAAAGGGGCGCAGACCTCGACCAAGCCGGTGCGGGCCTCCGGCACCCAGCAGGGGGGCGGCGGAGGTGGGGGCGCTGCCTCGAAAAAACGCCGGGTCGTGATCGACTCCCAGGCCTCGCGCCGCGAGCAGCAGAGCGGCCCGCCGCCGCAGCGGCCGCCGCGCCGCCGCGGGGGCCGTCGCCGCAGGCCGTTGCTCGAGGAGCCGCCGCTGGGTCCAGCGACGCCGGCCGAGCCAGAGGCGACCAAAGTCAACTCCGGCGCCACCGTGCGCGAGGTCGCCGAGTCGCTCGGGCTGGCCCCGGCCGAGGTGATCAAAAAACTGATGATGATGGGCGAGATGGCGACCCTGACCCAGACCCTCACCGACGACTCGGTGAAGGCGATCGCCGACGAGTACGACCGCAAGATCGAGATCGTCCACGCCGCCGACGAGGAGCCCGAGGAGCCGGAGTTCACCGACGCCGACGAGGACCTGGTCGAGCGGCCGCCGGTGGTGACGATCATGGGCCACGTCGATCACGGCAAGACCTCTCTCCTGGACGCGATCCGCGAGACCGAGGTCGCCGCCGGCGAGGCCGGGGGCATCACCCAGCACATCGGCGCCTACCAGGTCCACCACGACGAGAAGACGATCACCTTCCTCGACACCCCTGGCCACGCCGCCTTCACGGCGATGCGCGCCCGCGGCGCCAAGGTCACCGACGTCGTCGTCGTGGTCGTCGCCGCCGACGACGGCGTCATGCCGCAGACGAAAGAGGCGATCGACCACGCCCGCGCCGCCGACGTGCCGATGCTGGTGGCGATCAACAAGATCGACAAAGAGGGCGCCAATCCCGAAAAAGTCAAAGGCGAGCTCTCCTCGGAGGGGATCGCCCCCGAGGACTGGGGCGGCGACACCGTCTTCTGCGAGGTCTCGGCCAAGACCAAGGAGGGTCTCGACAACCTGCTCGACATGATCCTCCTGGTGACCGAGCTGGAGGAGCTCTCGGCCAACCCGAACGCCGAGGCATCCGGTCACGTGATCGAGTCCCAGCTCGATCCCGGCCGCGGCCCGGTCGTCACCGTGCTGGTCGAGCGCGGCACCCTGCGTGTCGGCGACTCGCTCGTCGCCGGGCCGCAGTGGGGCCGGGTACGGGCGATGCAGGACTTCACCGGCACCGCCGTCAGCGAGGCCGTTCCGGGGATGCCGGTCGAGGTGCTGGGCTTCGACGGCGTCGCCGATGCCGGCGAGTTCGTGCAGACGGTCGAGGGCGACCGCCAGGCCCGCCAGATGGCAGGGGAGCGCGCCCACCGCCTCAAAACCGAGGCGCTGGCGCGGCGCCAGGGCCGCAAGGTCAGCCTCGACGAGGTCTTCGCCCGCGCCCAGGAAGGCGAGATCAAGGAGCTCGACATCGTCCTCAAGGCCGACGTGGCCGGCTCGCTGGAGGCGCTCCAGGACGAGCTGGCGAAAGTGCCGCAGGAGCGGGTCGCGATCAACATCATCCACTCGCAGACTGGCGGCATCAACGAGTCCGACGTGATGCTGGCCTCGGCTTCCGACGCGATCATCATCGGCTTCAACGTGCGGCCGCTGCTCGACGCCAAACGCGCCGCCGAGCGCGAGGGAGTCGACGTCCGCACCTACTCGGTCATCTACAAAATCACCGAAGACCTGCGCAACGCGATGGAGGGCCTGCTGGAGGCGGTCGAGGTCGAGGAGACGATCGGCGAGGCGCTGGTCAAACAGACCTTCAAAGCCTCCAAAGTCGGTCGCATCGCCGGCTGCATCGTCGCCGAGGGCAAAGCGAGGCGCGACGCAAGCGTCCGCCTGATCCGCGAGGGCACGGTGGTCTGGACCGGCGAGCTCGGATCCCTGCGGCGCTTCAAAGACAACGTCCAGGAGGTCGAGGAGGGCCAGGAGTGCGGGATCGTCCTCGACGGGTACGCCGACGTCAAGGAGGACGACGTGCTCGAGTTCTTCCAGACGAAACAGGTCGAGCAGACCCTGGAGTAGCATGGCCGGACCCCGTATGCGGCGCATCAACGAGGTGCTTCGCGAGGTGGTCGGGGCCGCAGTGGCAGGCGAGTTGAACGATCCCCGAATCGGCTTCGTGACCGTGACCTCAGTAGAGACCAGCCCGGACCTGCGGACCGCCAAGGTGTTCGTCAGCGTGCTCGGCGACGCCGACGAGCGAGAGGCGAGCCTCCAGGGCCTGCGCTCCTCGCACGGGGTGATCCAGTCGCGGATCGCCGCCGAGACGCGGATGAAGCGAACGCCGACGTTGACCTTTCATTACGACGACACCGCCGAGCGCGGAGTCCGGATCTCCGAACTGTTGGAAGGGGAGAGCGAGCAAGAGGAATGAACTCGGTTCCCGACATCGCCACCTCCGACCTCGAGCGCGTCGGCGCCGAGCTGCGCGCGCGCGACCGCTTCCTGCTCACCGCCCACGAGGGCCCCGACGGCGACGCCCTCGGTTCGCTGCTCGGCCTCCACAAGGTCCTCACCGGGCTGGGCAAGGACTCGGTGATGTTCATGGCGGCGAAGGAGTTCCCGCTGCCGATCGAGTACCGCTTCCTGCCGCTGGAGGAGGTCTTCCACGAGGCGCCCGCCGACATGGCCGACCGCACCGTCGTCTTCCTCGATTGCGGCAACATCGACCGGATGCCGGTCGAGTGGCTGACCGCCGGCGGCAACGACGTCATCAACATCGACCATCACCACGACAACACCTGCTTCGGCGACCTCAACCTGGTTGACGTCAACGCCTCCTGCACGGCGGAGATCGTCTACGACCTGGCGCTGCTGCTGGGGGCCGAGATCACCCCCTGCATCGCCTCGGCGCTCTACGTCGGGCTGATCACCGACACCGGCAAGTTCATGTACGAGAACACCAACGCCCACACCCACCGGGTGGCGGCCGATTTGATCGAAGCGGGGGTCGACGTCGACGACACCTACCGCCGCCTCTACGAGCACGTCCCGCTGGAGAAGCTGCGGCTCGTCTCGCGCGCCCTCGACGGCATCTCCAGCTTCTGCGGCGGCGCCCTGGCGATCAGCTACGTCACCCTCGCCGACTACGAGGCGACCGGCGCCGGCGAGGAGATGACCGAGGGGCTGATCGACAACCTGCGCTCGATCGAGGGAGTCAAGGTGGCGGCCGTGATCCGCGACCTCGGCAACCGCGGCCGCGCCGCCCGCAAGGTCAGCCTGCGCTCCAGCGCCGGCGACGTCGACGTCTCGGCGATCGCCCGGCGGAACGGGGGAGGCGGGCACAAGCGCGCCGCCGGCTTCTCGACCGATCTCGAGTTCGACGAGCTGGTCGCCTTCCTGACCCGCGAGGTCTCGGCCCAGCTCGACGCCTGAGCATGACGGCCGCCTCCGGGACGCTGCTGCTCTACGACAAGCCGGCCGGCGTCACCTCCCATGACGTCGTCGCCGCCGTACGCCGCGAGCGCGGCGGCAAGGTGGGTCACGCCGGCACCCTCGACCCCTTCGCCACCGGGCTGCTGTTGATCCTGCTCGGCCCGGCCACCCGTCTGCAGCGGTTCCTGGTCGGGTTGCCGAAGACCTACCTGGCGACGGCGCGCCTCGGCTGGCGCTCGAGCACCGGCGATCCCGACGGCGCGCTGACCGAGACGGGGCGGCTGCCGGATTCGCTGCAGCTGCCGAGCGGCACCGTGCGGCAACGGGTGCCGATGACCTCGGCCGTGCGGGTCGGAGGCGAGCGGCTCTACAAGAAGGCCCATCGCGGCGAGGTGGTGGAGACGCCGGAGCGCGACGTCGAGGTGCACCGCGCCGAGCTCATCTCCAGCGATGGCGAGCGGGCCCACTACGAGATCGAATGCTCGGCCGGAACGTATGTGCGAACCCTGATCGAGACGCTCGGGGACGCCTACTGCGAGGCGCTGCGGCGCACCGCGGTCGGCCCCTTCCGGATCGAGCGGGCCGGCGAGGAGCTGCCGGTTGAGCGGGTGGCCGCTTTGGTGCCGAGGGTTGCGGAGGCGCTGCGGTGAGCATCAAGGTCACGCCCCTGCCCGATACCGAGCAGCGCCCGCGCAACGTTGCGATCGGAACCTTCGACGGCGTCCATCGGGGGCATAGGGCGGTGATCGAGGGAGCGGACACCGTTCTGACCTTCGATCCGCACCCGCTGGAAGTGCTGCACCCGGCGGCGACGCCGAAGCTGATCATGCCCTTCGGGGTCAAGCGCGACGTCATCGACGGCCTCGGGGTCGAGGAGCTCGTCGTCATCCCCTTCGACGAGGACTTCGCCCACCGCAGCGCCGAGGACTTCGTCGAGCACGTCCTGCTGGAGAAGCTCGACGCCAAGCAGGTCTCGGTCGGGGAGAACTTCCGCTTCGGCGCAAAAGCCAAAGGCGACCCGGCGATGCTGGAAGCGCGCTCGGAGTTTCGGACCCGGGTGGTGCCGCTGGTCGAAGTCGACGGCGAAACCGTCTCCTCGACCCGCATTCGGGCCCTCGTCGCCGCCGGCGAGATGGAGGCTGCCCGCCGTTGCCTGGGTGCCCCGTTCATGGTCGAGGGAGAAGTCGTCACCGGCGATCAGCGCGGGCGCGAGCTCGGCTTTCCGACCGCCAACATCGTCCCCGACGACCGCCTCGCCATCCCCGGGCACGGCGTCTACGCGGCCTTCGCCGACGGCGTCCCGGCTGCGGTCAACGTCGGCGTCCGGCCGACCTTCGAGAGCGGGAGGGGAGTCCTGATCGAGACCTACCTGATCGATCGCGACGAGGATCTCTACGGCCGCACCCTCCGCGTCGCCTTCGTCGAGCGCCTGCGCGGCGAGCGCAGCTACCCGCGCGTGGAGGAGCTGGTCGAGCAGATGCGGCGAGACGTAGAGGACGCCAAGCGCGTCTGCGCCGGCTTCACGGCGTAGTCCACGGGCTGGTCTCTGTGCTAGCTTCCAGCAGCCGTCGCACCCCTGTGTGCGGCGTTTTTGCGAGATGAGCCTGACCAAGGAGAAAAAGAGCGAGCTGATCGGCAAGTACGGCCGCGCCGACGGCGACACCGGCTCGGCCGAGGTCCAGGTTGCGCTGCTGACCGAGCGGATCAACGAGCTCACCGAGCACCTGCGCACCCACGCCAAGGACCATCACTCGCGCCGCGGGCTGCTGATGCTCGTCGGCAAGCGCCGCCGGATGCTGCGCTACCTGGAACGGACCGACCTTGAGCGCTACCGCGCCCTGGTCAAAGAGCTCGGCCTGCGTCGATGATCGCAGTCGGGGAGCGGGCCCCCGACTTCACCCTCCGCGACCAGGACGGGGAGAAGGTCTCGCTCTCGGACTACGAGGGCCGCAAGCTCCTTTTGATCTTCTACCCAGGTGACTTCAGCCCCGTCTGCGGCGACCAGCTCTCGATCTACCAGGAGGTGAAGCCGCAGATCGCCGAGAAGGGAGTCGAGCTGGTCGGGATCAGCGTCGACAGCTTCTTCGCTCACAAGGCATTCCAGGAAAAGCTGGGGATCGACACCACCCTCCTCTCCGACTTCGAGCCGAAGGGCGAGGTGGCGCGCGCCTACGGCTCCTACCTCGACGCACCGCTCGGCTTCGCCAACCGCACCCTCGTCCTCGTCGACGAGGGCGGGAAGGTCGCCTGGACCCATGAATCGCCCAGTCCGGCCGAGTTCCCCGGCGCCAACATCATCTTCGACGCCCTCTCCTGACCGGCCGCGCCTTCGTCTGTTCCCTTTCGTTGCCACGCACCTAAAAGGAACAGACGAAGGGTGGTCCGGCAGACTGAGGCGATGGGGAAGCTGACCAGCGCCTCGATCCCGCCGGTCGGGCCGGACGATCACGTGCGTGGCGAGGGAGAGGGCATGATCGTCTACGCCGACCTCGGCTGCCTGCGCTGCGCTGCCGATTGGCCGCGCCTGCGCGCGCGGCACGGCCGTCTCGTCTTCCGCCACTTCCCGGTTGCCAGCAAGCACCCGCGCTCGCCCGCCCTCCACGCCGCCGCCGAGGCCGCCGCTCGCCAGGGGCGCTTGTTCGAGATGGTCGACTCGCTCTACGCCGACCGCGGCCGGGTCGACGACCCCCATCTGTGGGAGCGGGTGGAGCGGATGGGGCTGGATCTGGACCGCTTCGAGGCCGACCGCCGCAGCTCTCCGGTCGAGTCCCGAATCAGGCGCGACTTCGAATCCGGGATCCGTGCCGGCGTGGCTGGCACTCCGGCGATTTTCGATGCCTGTACCCTTCAGGCAGTTAGAGAACGAGAGTTCTGAACGCGAATGGGTCGCCAACCGGGCGGCCGGAGGTAGACAACTAAATGAGCATGTTTGACGTTACCCGCGTCTTGGCGGATGTCGGCGACAGCCAGATTTCCTTCGAGACCGGAAAACTCGCGAAGCAGGCGAGCGGGGCGGTAGTCGTGCGCCAGGGCGACACGATGGTCCTCTGCACCGCCACCGTCGGCAATCTTCGTGACGTGGACTTCCTTCCCCTCACCGTCGACGTCGAGGAGCGAATGTACGCCGCGGGCAAGATCCCGGGCTCGTTCTTCCGCCGGGAGGGGCGCTCCGGCGAAAAGGCGACGCTGACCGCGCGGATGATCGACCGCCCGATCCGCCCGCTCTTCCCCAAGGGCTGGCACTACGAGACGCAGCTGGTGGCGATCCCGATGTCGGTCGATCAGGTCAACCCCTACGACATCCTCGCCATGAACGGCGCCTCTGCCGCGCTGGCGATCTCGCCGGTCCCCGTTGCCGCCCATGTCGGCGCCGTCCGCATCGGCAAGCACGAAGGCGACTTCGTCGTCAACCCGCCCGAGGAGGCTCACGAGGAGCTCGAACTCGACCTGATCGTTGCCGGTACCGAAGAGGCGATCCTGATGGTCGAGGCCGGTGCCAGCGGCGTCACCGAGGCGGAGATCCTCGACGCCCTCGATATCGCCCACGCTGAGATCAAGAAGCTGTGCGCGGCGATGGAGGAACTGCAGCAGAAGGCCGGCAAGGAGAAGCTGGAGATCGAGCCGCCGCGGATCGACGAGGCTCTGCTCGCCGAGATCCGGTCCTCCCATGGCCAGGCACTGGTGGACGCGATCGCCACCGAGGGCAAGCTCGAGCGCTACGAGGCGATCGACAAAGTCAAGGACGAGGTGGTCGGTCACTACGCCGCCGCCCACGCCGATGGCGAGGTCGACGACGAGCGCGTCGCCGAGGTCAAGGCCGCGATCGACTCGATCGAGAAGGACACGATCCGCAAGGCGATCGCGGTCGAAAAGAAACGGCCCGACGGCCGCGCCCAGGACGAGATCCGGCCGATCGAGACCGAGGTCGACATCTCCCCGCGCGTGCACGGCTCGGCGCTCTTCACCCGCGGCGAGACCCAGATCCTCTCCAATGTGGCGCTGGGCACGACCCGGATGGACATGCGGATCGACACGCTCGGGCTGCAGACCACGAAACGGTTCTGGCACCACTACAACTTCCCGCCCTTCTCGGTCGGGGAGGCGGGCTTCATGCGCGGCCCGAAGCGGCGGGACATCGGCCACGGGGCCCTCGCCGAGCGTGCCCTGTTGGCGACGATCCCCGACGAAGAGTCGTTCCCGTACGTGATCCGGGTGGTCTCCGAGACCCTCGAGTCCAACGGCTCCTCCTCGATGGGCTCGGTCTGCGCCTCCTCGATGGCGCTGCAGGCCGCGGGTGTGCCGGTCACGGCTCCGGTCGCCGGCGTCGCCATGGGACTGATCAAGGAGGGCGACGACTACATCGTCCTCACCGACATCGCCGGCGTCGAGGACCACCTCGGCGACATGGACTTCAAGGTCGCCGGCACCGCCGAGGGCATCACCGCCCTGCAGATGGACATCAAGATCACCGGCGTCACCTTCGACATCCTCCGCGACGCGCTGGACCAGGCCAACAAGGGCCGCCAGTTCATCCTCGGCAAGATGGCCGAGGCGATCGACGGGCCGCGGGAGAAGCTCTCCGCGCACGCCCCCGCGATCGAGTCGATCAAGATCGACCCGGAGAAGATCGGGGCGGTGATCGGCAAAGGCGGCGAAACGATCCGCGCCCTCTGCGAGGAGTTCGAGGCCGAGATCGATGTCGAGGACGATGGCACGGTGCGGATCTACGCGCCGACGGGCGAACTCGTCGACGGCGCCGTCAGCCGGATCGAGGGGATGACCAAGGAGGCCGAGGTGGGAGACCGCTACGAGGGAGCCAAAGTCGTCAAGACGACGACCTTCGGCGCCTTCGTCGAGTTGGTCAAGGGCACCGACGGCCTGCTTCACATCTCCAACGTGAAGCCGGGGGAGCGGGTCGACTCGGTCGACGACGTGCTCAGCGCCGGCGACCAGATCGACGTCACCGTCGTCGAGGTCGACAAGGAGCGTGGCCGGATCGGCCTGCGCCTTTCCAACGACCCCTCGGTCGAGGGCAAATCGCCTCAGGAGCTGGCCGCGGTCGGCTCCGGCGACGGCGGTCGCCGCAACGGCGGCGACCGTGGCGGCCGCGGCCGTGATCGGGACCGCGGCCGCGGGCGTGAACGCGAGCGCCGCGGCTAGGTTGGGCGCCGAGCTCACCACTCTGGACTCGGGTGTCCGGGTCGTGACCGAGGAGGTACCCTCGGTCCGGTCCGTGGCGCTCGGGCTCTGGGTCCGGACCGGATCCAGGAACGAGACCCCGGCGCAGGCCGGGGTCTCGCATTTCCTCGAGCACCTGCTGTTCAAGGGGACCGCGAGGTACTCGGCGATCGAGATCTCCGAGCGCTTCGACGGCCTGGGCGCCTCGGTCAACGCCGCGACCGGCAAGGAGACGACGCACTTGCACGCCCGCTTCCTCGACGAGCACACCGAGGAGGTCTTCGACCTGCTGGCGGAGATGCTGCTGGCGCCGACCTATCCGGACATCGACTCCGAGCGCCAGGTCGTGATCGAGGAGATCGCGATGTACGACGATGAGCCGCAGGATCGCGTCCACGACGTGCTCGCGGAGGCGGTATTCGGCGAGCATCCGCTCGGCCGCCGGGTCCTGGGCGAGGCAGAAGTGATTGCCTCGGTGCCAGTGCCGGACATCGAGGCTTACCGCCGCGCCCACTACACGGCGCCGCAGATCGTCGTCGGTGCCGCCGGCCACCTCGACCACGAGCGCATCGTCGAGCTGGCGCAGCGGCTGGTACAGCCGCCGGCGACGGGGGAGGGGGCGCTTTCCGAGGCGCCGCTCGAGAGCGATTCGCGCCTCTGCTTCCTCAGCAAGGAGACCGAGCAGTACCACATCTGCTTCGGCGCGCCGGGGCTGAGGCGCGACGACCAGCGGCGCTATCCGCTGGCGGTGCTCGACGCGATCTTCGGCGGCTCGACGTCGTCTCGGCTCTTTCGTGAGGTGCGCGAGAAGCGCGGCCTCGCCTACTCGGTCGGCTCCTACAACGAGCAGTTCACCGACCAGGGCCTCGTCGCCACCTACGTCGGCACCCGCGAGGACAACGTCGAAGAGGCCTGCTCGATCATCGGGGCCGAGATGGCGCGCCTCCGCTCCGAGCCGGTCTCCGAGGAGGAGCTCGTGCGGGCGAAGGAGAGCGTCAAGGGGCGGCTGGTGCTGTCTTCGGAGTCGACCGCGGCGCGGATGACCCGGATCTCGCGCGCAACCTTGTTCGGGTTGCCGATCGAAAGCCTCGACGAGATGCTTGCCAAGGTTGACGCGATCGAGGTCGGCGACCTGACCGAGCTGGCGGCCGAGCTCTACGGTTCCGAGCGGCTCTCGGCCGCGTGCGTCGGTGCCGAGGAAGACCGCTTCCGCCAGGCGCTGGCGCCGGTCAGCGAGGCTCTGGTCGCTGCATGACGCGGGTAGCGGTTGCCGGCGCGGCCGGAAAAATGGGGGCGACCGTCTGCGAGGCGGTCGAAGAGGCAGACGGGCTGGAGCTGACCGGCAGGGCCGACCCGGCGCTGGGAACCGAGCTGGTCGAGGTGCTGGCGGATGCCGACGTCGTCGTTGACTTCACGATCCCCGGCACCGCGCTGGCGAATGTCCGCGCCTGCCTCGAGGCGGGTGTCCATGCGGTCGTCGGCACCACCGGCTTCGATCTCGACGCGGCGCGCCAGGCCGCCGAGGCCTCCCAGGCCAACTGCTTCGTCGCCCCCAACTTCGCGATCGGCGCGGTGCTGCTGATGGAGGTCTCGCGGACGATCGCCAGGCACATGCCGGAGTGCGAGATCGTCGAGCTGCACCACGACAAGAAGCTCGACGCTCCATCGGGAACGGCGAAGCGGACGCAGGAGCTGATCGATGCGGCGGGTGGGCACGTCCACCAGCCGATCCATTCGGTCCGACTGCCGGGGCTCGTCGCCCACCAGGAAGTGGTCTTCGGCGGCGTCGGGCAGACCCTTGCAATCCGCCACGACTCAATCGACCGGCGATCGTTCATGCCAGGCGTCGTCCTCGCCTGCCGCAAGGTGGCGGACCTTCCCGACCGCTTCACCGTCGGGCTCGAGAAGCTGCTTTAGCTGCCAAGCGGCCGCGGGACGGGATACCCTGAAGGCGATGAAGGAGATCACGGGAGTGCTCACCGCGATGGCCACTCCGTTCAAGGAGAGTGGCGCGGTCGATCGTGAAGCGGCGCGGCGGTTGGCCGCACATCTGCTCGAGCACGGCTCGCACGGACTGGTGATCGCCGGCAGCACCGGTGAGTGCCCGACGCTGACCGACGGCGAGGAGATCGAGCTTCTGGAGGCGGTACGGGCCGAGGTCGGCGACGAGGTGCTGCTGGTCTGCGGCACCGGGACCAACGACACCCGGCATTCCTGCGAGCTGACGAAGATGGCCGCCGATGCCGGGGCCGACGCCTCGCTGGTCGTCGTGCCCTACTACAACAAGCCCAACGAAGCCGGCGTCCGGGCCCACTTCGAGGCGGTCGCGGCGGCCGTTCCGGAGCTGCCGTTGGTGATGTACAACATCCCCTCGCGGGTGATCATCAACGCCGACCCCGAGCTGCTGGCCGAACTGGGCCAGATCGACAACATCGTCGCCGTCAAGCAGGCCAACGATGCCGAGCTCGGCCCGATCGAGGGCTTGACCGTGCTGGCCGGCAACGACAACACCTTTCTCCGGGTGCTCGAGTTCGGCGGCGGGGGCGGCATCTGCGTCGCCTCGCACATCGTCGGCGAGCGGATGCGCGAGATGTGGGAGGCCGCACAGGGCGGCGATATCGAGCGGGCGCGCGAGATCGATGCCGAGATCACCCCCGTCTACGAGGCGACCTCCGTCACCACCAACCCGATCCCGCTGAAGGCGGCCCTGGAGATGCTGGGCCTGTGCGCGGACCGACTTCGACTTCCCCTGGTATCCGCCGACGCCGAGCAGCGAGCCGCCATCAAGGCCGGGCTCGACGCCGCCGGCGTTGCGGTGGCCAGTTAGAACTTCCCTACTGAGAGAGAGTGAGTAACTAGTGCCAAGCAAACTTCGCGTGCTGCCTTTGGGCGGCCTGGGCGAGATCGGCAAGAACATGACCGTGATCGAGTACGGCGGCCGAATCGTCGTGGTCGATACCGGGCTGATGTTCCCGACTGCCGAGATGCACGGGATCGACCTCGTGCTCCCGGACTTCTCCTACCTGCGCGACCGCGCCGAGGACATCGAGGCGATCGTCCTCACCCACGGTCACGAGGATCACGTCGGCGCCCTGCCCTACGTCCTCAAAGAGCTCGGAATGCCGCCGAAGATCTACGGCGGCCTCCTCACCGTCGGCATGGTCCGCTCGAAGCTCGACGAGCACAAGCTGGGCGAGAGCGCGCCGCTCCAGGAGCTTCCCCCGGGGGAGAAGGTCCGCTGCGGTCCCTTCGAGCTCGAGCTGATCCACCTCGCTCATTCGATCCCGGACATGCGGGCGGTGCTGCTCTCGACCGAGGTGGGCTCGGTGCTGATGACCGGCGACTACAAGTTCGACCAGACCCCGGTCGACGGCCGGCCGGCGGACGTCTCACGCCTCGCCGAGCTCGGCAAGGAAGGGCTGCTCCTGCTCTGCGGCGACTCGACCAACGCCGACCGCCCCGGGGTCGCGCCCTCGGAGTCGGCGGTCGGGCCGGCGCTGCTGCAGCAGTTCTCGCGCTGCAAGGGGCGGATCGTCGTCACCTCGTTCGCCTCGAACATCCACCGCGTCCAGCAGGTGATCGACGCGGCGGCAAAGCTCGACCGCAAAGTGGCGCTGGTCGGCCGCTCGATGCGCAAGAACTTCAATATCGCTTCGAACCTGGGGCTGGCCAAAGCGCCGGACGGAATCTTCATCCAGCCGCGCGAGATCGAGGACTTCCCCGACGAGAAGGTCGTGGTGATCTCGACCGGCAGCCAGGGCGAGCCGCTCTCGGCGCTGCGGCGGATGGCCAACAACGACCACCGCGACGTGCAGCTGCACTCCGGCGACACCGTCGTCTTCTCGGCGACGCCCGTGCCCGGCAACGAGCGCGCGGTGAACGAGACGATCGACCGGATCTACGAGATCGGCGCCACCGTGATCACCGCCAAAGACGCGCCGATCCACGCCTCCGGCCACGGCTGGCAGGAGGAGCTGAAGCTGATGCTGAACCTGACCAAACCACGCTACGTGATGCCGGTCCACGGCGATTACAAGCGGCTGCGGCTCCACTCGGAGCTGGCCGAAGCGGTCGGAATCGAGTCCGACCGCATCTTTCAGGGACGCAACGGCCTGCCGCTGGAGATCGACTCGGAGGGGGCCGGGTTCGGCGAGGACGTCCACGCCGGCGTCATCTACGTCGACGGCGTCAACATCGGCGAGCCCGACGACGCCGCCCTGCGCGACCGCCGCGAGATCTCCGCCGACGGCATCTTCATCGTCGTCGCAACCCTCTCCGACGACGACGGCGGCATCGTCGCCGATCCCGAGGTGATCTTCCGTGGCGTCGCCTTCCTCGAGCAGGCGGACGCCCTGGTCGAGGACCTCAAGGACCTGGTCGAAGACGTGCTCGACGGTGCCGCCGGCCATGGCAACCGCGAGGCCCACCTGATCGAGGAGGACCTCCACGAGGCGATCGGCAAGTTCGTCTGGCAGCGCCTCCGCCGCCGCCCGATGATCCTCCCGGTGGTCATCGAGGTCTGATTCGCTGTTCGTGCCCAGCGGCGCGAAACTGCGCACGCGGAGATCGAGCGCTCTGCGAGAAAGCGCCTCTGCCGCCTATGGACGAAGGGAACGGGTGACCCGCTCGGCGTCGTAGAGGTTTCTGTTTGGTAAAAGCACTCTCACTTGTGGGAACAGGGAGTTCCACTACTAGGCTGTGTGTCTAGTAGCAATTCTTTTTCGAAAGGACCAGTCAATGAAGAAGCTCCTACTGGCTGCCGTATTGGCTGCTGTTATGCTGATGCCAGCAAGCCCGGCCTCCGCGGCTTTAACCGGCGAATACGCACGATTTTCAACGTGTCCCCTGAGCAATCCATCGGTCGAAGTTTGCCTCTATGCAGAAAGTTCAGGTGGATTCTTCACTGTTGGGCAAAAGACCGTGCCGATAGTAAATCCGGTCGCGCTGAAGGGTGGCGCTTTCGGGCCTAACGGCATAGCGGGACCTCTGACCGTCGTTGCTCCGACGGACGGGAATGTGCTGTCGAAGACTCCTCAGCCCGTTCCAGGCGGTCTCCTTGGAGTACAGGCCCCCAGCTGGTGGCCACAAATTCTGAGGGAACTCTTCAACGAAACGATCAACAATGGGTTTACGGGGGTCACGGCAACCGTCGAATTAGCCGGGCCCGTTTCGTCGGTCAAAGCGAATTTTCTCAATGGTCTCCTCCAGTCCGGAACGGTTTTCGGTTTCCCGGCCAAGGTCAAGTTGAGCAACCCGTTCCTTGGAAGCAACTGCTACATCGGCTCGAATTCGAATCCGATTCAGTTGAATCTGACCACTGGTACTACCTCGCCGCCTCCGCCCAATCAGCCGATCTCCGGCAGCTCAGGCGAAGGGGGCAACTTTGAAGAAAAGATCCTGTTTCTGAAAAACAACCGCTTAGTCGACAACTCCTTCTCCGCACCCGGAGCGAATGGCTGCGGAGGCATTCTTTTCTCTTGGGCCGTAGACCCGTTTGTCGACTCAATCATCGGTGTTCCGTCGCCGGCTGGAACCAATACCGCCGTTCTCGAAGGGACTACCTATCTAGGAGTAGCCGCAGCGCTGCGCGAAATGCAATAACCGCACAGAGGCCGTATCCGGCGCCCGTCGGAAAATGGCGGACGCCCTGTGTCAAAAAGCCCGCCGAGGCAGTGTCTGGGGAGAACCTCGGCGGGCCAGTGTGTCTCGTCCACCCGGAAATCTAGGGCGAGGGCCTAAAGCGCCTCTAAAGGTTTTGCAGCTCTTTTCCCTGCTTCGGCGAGGGGGATGCGGGCGACGAAGAGAGCGCCGCCGGATTGCGATTCCGCTGCCTCGACGCTGCCGCCGTGGGACTCGACGACGGCACTGACGATCGCCAGCCCGAGCCCGGTGCCGGTGCCGCGGGCGGTGTCTGCCGGCCCGGTGCCGCGGACGAAGCGGTTGAAGATCTGCCGCCGCATCGGCTCCGGGATCCCCGGTCCGTCGTCGCCGACTTCGACCACCGCGTCGGAGCCGTCTTCCCGCAATCTCAGCTCGATACGGGCGTCCCGCTGGGTGTGCCGGATCGCGTTGTCGAGCAGGTTGAGGACCATCCGGTGCAGCTCGTCGCGGCTGCCTTCGACCCGCAGCGGCCGGTCGTTGTCGACGGTCAACTCCCGATTGCCCATCAGCGGCGCCGCCTCGGCGGCGGCGTCGCCGGCGATTTCGGCGATGTCGACCCGTCGCGGCGCCTCCAGGCGACCGGCGTCGGCACGGGCGAGCAGCAGCAGGTCGCTGACCAGACGGCCCATGCGGCGCGAGGAGCGCAGGGCCGAATCGACGATCTCCCTGTCCTCGGCCTGTTCGTCGCTGTGGAGGGACGCCTGCAGCAGCTCCAGATTTGCGAGCACGCTGGTCAGCGGGGTCCGCAGCTCGTGCGAGGCGTCGGCGACGAACTCGCGCTGCTGCTGCATCAAGCCCTCGCGTTCCGCCCGAGCCGCGTCGAGCGAGCGCAGCATCTCCTCGAGGGTACGGGCGAGCTCGCCGACCTCGTCGTCGTTGCTCGGCTCGGGCATCCGCTGCGAGGGGTCGCGGGTGGTGGCGATCTCGCGCGCGGTCGCGGTGAGGGAGGCGATCGGCCGCATCGCTCGGCCGGCGATTGCGACTCCGGCAAAGACCGCAAGGAGGGTGCCGCCGAGGATGCCGGCTGCGATCAGCAGCCAGACCCGGTCGATGGTCGCGTCGACGTGGGCGAGGCTGCGCCCGTACTGGACGAAGCCGGTGATCGTCCGTTCTTCGTTGAGGATCGGCTCGGTCGCGACCCGCATCCCGTGGTAATCCGAGAGGCCCTTCTTCAGCGGGCCCAGGTCTGCGGCACCCCGATTTGAGGTGATGAAGTGCCCTTCGGCGTCATAGACCCGGGCCGAGGCGTCATCGGGGAGGGTGAAGGCGTCCAGCTGGGGGCCCTGGCGGGCTTCCGGCGTGCCGAAGGGGGGATAGACGACTTCGATTTCGCCGGCGAGGATCTGCACGGCACTGTTGACCTCGCCGTTGAAGTCGTCGCGGATCCGCGAGGTGGCGATCTGGCCGATGGCGCCGCCGAACAGCATCAGGATCACCAGGGTCAGCCCGGCCGAAACCGTCGCCAGCCGCCAGCGGACCGGCCAGGAGCGGGGGTGCAGGAGGCGCCGGCCGAACCGGCTGAGGCCGTGCCCGACGCGCCTCATCCCTACGCCTTCAACACGTAGCCGGCACCCCGTTTGGTGTGCAGCAGGCGCGACTCGCCGCCGGCCTCGAGCTTGCGCCGGAGGTTGGAGATGAAGACGTCGATCGTGTTCGTCGCCGCCATCGGGTCGTAGCCCCAGACCTCGTCGAGCAGCCGCTCGCGGGAGACGACGAGGCGCTCGTTGCGCATCAGGAACTCGAGCAGCTCGAACTCGCGGTTGGTCAGCTCGATCTCGCGCTCGCCCCGGCGGACCTCACGCGTGTCCGGGTTGAGGACGAGGTCGCCGACCTCGAGCGAGGCCGCGCCTCGCGGGGGGCGACGGCGCAAAAGCGCCCTGATCCGGGCCAGCAGCTCCTTGCGCTCGAAAGGCTTCACCAGGTAGTCGTCGGCGCCGCTGTCGAGGCCGGTGACCCGGTCCTCGGTCTCGGCTCGCGCCGTCAGCATCAGGATCGGCACGTCGCCGTCGCTGCGCAGCCGCCTGCAGACCTCGACCCCGTCCAGCCCCGGCAGCCCGAGGTCGAGCACGACGAGGTCGGGGATGAAGCCGGCGGCTACGTCGAGCGCCTCGATCCCGTCGGCGGAAGTGCGCACTTCGTAACCCTCGTTGCGGAGTGAGCGACGAAGGACGTCGGCGATGTCGTCGTCGTCCTCGACGACGAGAACGCGACCACCGACCGGATCGACTTCGGAGAGCACAAGACGATGGTAACTGTGGAAATAGCCGCTCTGCGCGAGTTTTAGTGCGAATTTAGCTCGCAGGGGTGCGGCGCCCGGCGTCGAACGGGGTCCCATGTTCGTGCGCAAGAAACGTGCCGGCTCCGCCCGGCGAGGGAAAGCTGCGTCCAAGCGCAAACCGAGCCGGGGACCGGGGCTCCGCCTCCCGGCCGGGCTCGAGCAGCGCCACCTCGACCTGATCGCCCTCTTCCTCGTCGCCTTCGGCGTCTACCTGGTCTTCGTTCTCTTCTTCGGGTGGGAAGGAGGCAAGGTCGGCTACGGCGTGGAAACCGCGCTGGACTACCTGTTCGGCCGGATCGGCGCCCGGATCTTCACGGTGCTGCTGCTGGTCCTCGGTGGCATGCTCCTCACCGGAACCTCGGTCTCGGTCCTGGCGCGCGCGATCGGCCGCGGCCTGAGGGCGATCTTCCGCGGAGTCTTCGCCGGCGGCGACGCGGCGGCGCGCACCGTCGCCAAGACCCACGCCGACTGGCGTGAGCACCGGGAGGCCCGGGCCGAGGCGGCTACGCTCGCCGGTCCGACCGACGTGATGAGCTCCTACCCGGAGAATGACGAGGACTTCGAACCGACCGTCGCCTTGGCCGAGGAGGATGACTTCGAGCCTCAGATCTTCGGCGCGGAGGAGGACGCCCAGACCGAGGCGCACGACCTCCCGGCCGCCGACGCCGACGAGGAGCCGGCCCGCCAGGAGGAGCTGAAGAACTACGACTCCGAGGACGCGGTCGCGGTGGTCGACCCGGGGGACCGGGCCCACGCCGGCCTGACGCCGATGGGCTCCAAGCGAGGGGTGACGATGTCGGAGGAGATCGACTACCGGCCGCCCTCGCAGAAGCTGCTCGAGCGGGGGAAAGGCGACAAGGGCCCGGACCCGCGCGATCATGAAGCGGTCGGCCGCAAGCTGGTCGAGACCCTCGGCCACTTCGGGGTCGAGGCGAAGATCGTCGGCATCGTCAGCGGGCCGCACGTCTCCCGCTTCGAGCTGCGCCTGGCGCCCGGGACCAAAGTCAAGAAAGTCACCGAGCTCGCCAACGACATCGCCTACGCCCTGGCCTCGACCGACATCCGCATCCTGGCGCCGATCCCCGGCAAGCAGGCGGTGGGGGTCGAGGTTCCCAACAGCCGCCGCCGCATGGTCCGCCTCGGCGACATCTACGCGGGCCGTCCCGAGAAGACCTCGCCGCTGGTCGCCTGGCTCGGCAAGGGGATCGACGGGAACCCGGTCTGGACCGACATCGCCAAGATGCCGCACGTCCTCGTCGCCGGCACGACCGGATCGGGCAAGAGCGGCTGCGTCAACGCGATCCTCTCCTCGATCCTGATGCAGGCCTCGCCGAACGAGGTCCGCCTGGTCCTCGTCGACCCCAAGCAGGTCGAGCTCAACCACTACGAGCACGTCCCGCACCTGCTGACGCCGGTGGTCACCTCGCCCCGCCTCGCCGCCAACGTCCTCTCCAACCTGATTGGCGAGATGGAGAGCCGCTACGGGATCATGAGCCAGGCCCGCGCCCGCAACCTGGTGGAGCTCAACCGGGCCCGCCGCAAGCAAGGGGAGGCGCCGCTGCCGCACATCCTCTGCGTGATCGACGAGCTCGCGGACCTGATGATGGTCGCCCCAGCCGAAGTCGAGGACTCGATCATCCGCCTCGCCCAGAAGTCGAGGGCGACCGGCATCCACCTGGTGCTGGCGACGCAGCGCCCCTCGACCGACATCATCACCGGCACGATCAAGGTCAACATCCCCTCACGGATCGCCTTCGCGGTCTCCTCCCAGACCGACTCGCGGGTGATTCTCGACCAGGGCGGCGCGGAGACGCTGCTGGGGCAGGGGGACATGCTCTTCCGCGGCGCCGGCACCTCGAAACTGGCCCGGGTCCAGGGCGCCTTCGTCACCGAGGAGGAGATCGCGCGGATCACCAGGCACTGGGCGAAGCAGGGTGAACCCGAATTCGAGGACGAGCTGCTGGAGACCCCGCGGGAGGCAGAGGGCGAGGGGCGCGACGACGACTTCGACCCCGACAGCGACGAGCTGCTCGACGAGGCGATCCGGCTCGTGGTCCAGACCGAAACCGCCTCGGTCTCGATGATCCAGCGGCGGCTGCGGGTCGGCTACACCCGCGCCGGGCGCCTGATCGACATGCTCGAGCGGCGCGGGGTGATCTCCGGCTACGAGGGCTCGAAACCGCGCCAGGTGCTGATCGCGCAGGCCGACCTGCCGCGCGTCCTCGGCGCCGGCGAGGGCGATCCCGCCCCGGTTGCGGTCGATTCCGATACCGACGTGTAAAGCCCGCACTTTGCGTCTTTGGGCCCGGGGACGCAAAATGAAGGGGTGGATGGCTCTGTAGGCGACAAGCTGCGGGAGGCGCGCACCCGCCGCAAGCTCAGCCTCGCCGAGATCGAAGCGGCGACGAAGATCCGCGGTCGCTACCTGCAGGCGATCGAGAACGACGACTGGGAGCAGCTTCCCGGCGACACCTACACCCGCGCCTTCATCCGTACCTACGGCGGTTTCCTCGGTCTCGATGGCGACCGGCTGGCGGAGGAACAGCGGCAGCACAGCGGCGCCACCCGGCCCGCAGAGCGCCTGCCGCGGGTGGATCCGCGGCCGCGGCCGGTGAGGCGACGCCAGCCCGGAAGTCGCCTGACGCTCTCGCCGAAGCTGGTGGCAGGCGTCGTCACGGCGCTGGTGGTCGTGGCGCTGCTCGTCGTTGGCCTCTCGACGGGCGGATCCGGCAACGGCGGGGCCGCACCGGAATCCCGCCGGACCGACAAGACGGGAACCGGGCACGGGAATGCCCAGCGGCGGCACGCTGCACCGGCCGGACATTCGCTGCTCCTCGCCGCCAAGGCAGAAGTATGGGTCTGCCTGCTGAACGGCAAGGGAAATCCCCTCGTCAACGGCGCCATCCTCGCTGCAGGCGAATCCGAAGGGCCCTTCAGGTCCGGTAGCTTCACCCTTGCGCTGGGTAACGGCGCCGTGACCATGACCGTTGACGGCAATCAGCAGAGGCTTCCGGAACCGTCGAGCCCGATCGGGTTCGCGGTCAAGCCCGACGGCTCGGTTCACGAACTGCCCGAAGGCGAACGGCCGACCTGCACGTGATCCGCGCCGGCATCGTCGTCACCGGGACCGAGGTGCTCACCGGGCGGATCGCCGACGCCAACGGCCCCTGGATCTCCGAACGGCTGGCCGAGCACGGGGTCGAGGTGGCCCACATCCTCGTCGTCGGCGATCGCCCGGAGGACCTCGAAGCGGCGCTGCGCTTCATGGCCGGCGAGGGGATGGACCTGATCGTCACCAGCGGCGGTCTGGGGCCGACTGCAGACGATCTCACGGCGGAGATCGTCGCCCGCTTCGCCGGTCGCCCGATGGCCCTCGACGAGGAGATGGAGCGGAAGATCGCCAAGATCCTCGAGGGCTTCGCAAAACGCTTCCGGCTCGACCAGGAGGCGATGCTGGAGGCGAACCGCAAGCAGGCGATGGTGCCCGAAGGGGCGACGCCTCTGGACCCCATGGGTACGGCTCCGGGCCTGGTGGTGCCGGCGGGGGAGCGGGTGGTGGTGGTCCTGCCGGGACCGCCGCGGGAGCTGCAGCCGATGTGGGAGGACGCCGTCAAGGCGCCCCAGGTGCAGCGGGTCCTGGCCCGGGCGACGCCGCAGCGCTCCTACACGATGCGGATGTTCGGCGTCCCCGAGTCGGAAATCGCCAAGAGCCTGCGGGAGATGGAGTCCGGAGGCCTGGAGCTGGACTCGGTCGAGATCACCACCTGCCTGCGCAAAGGCGAGATCGAGATCGACGTCCGCTACCGCGACGAGGCGACGGCTGTTGCCGAGGAGCTACGGGAAGGGCTGGTCCGCCGCCACCCCGGAGAGACCTTCAGCGTCGACGGCGAGACGATCGACGCCCAGGTGGCGACCCTGCTGCTGGGGCACCGGGTGGCGCTGGCGGAGTCGTGCAGCGGCGGGCTGCTGGCGGCGCGGATCACCGACCTCGCCGGCGCCTCCGAGTACTTCGCCGGGGGCGTCGTCGCCTACTCGAACGAGGCTAAGAACGAGATGCTGGGAGTTGACGAGGAGCTGATCGCGGCCAGAGGCGCGGTTTCGCCGGCGGTGGCGGAGGCGATGGCGATCGGCGCCCTGGAGCGCTTCGGCGCCGACGTCGCGGTCTCGATCACCGGGATCGCCGGCCCCGGCGGCGGCAGCGAGGAGAAGCCGGTCGGGTACGTCTGCTTCAACGCCCGCCTCGCCGACGGGACCCGGATCGCCCGCGACCCGGTCATTCCCGGCGGCCGGCCGGACATCCGCGAGCGCTCGGCCCTGGTCGGCATGCACCTGCTGCGCCAGCTCCTCAGTGGCGAAGACGGCGAGAAGTCGTAGGCGAAATTTTTCATTAGCGCGTTGTTCCGTGCGCCCAGGCCCCGTAGCGTGGCCGGCGTGGCAAAGGAGCGACTGAAAAGCCCGCGCGCACGCCTGTTCGTCGCGCTTGAGCTGCCGGACGAGGTCCGCGAGGGAATCGTGGCGTGGGGGAGGGAGGCGCTGTCGGACCCGGCCCTGCGCCCCGTCGCGCCCGAGTCGCTGCACATCACCCTCGCCTTCCTCGGGTACCGGCCGGAGAAGGAGATCGAGGCGATCGCCGCGGTGGTGAGGGAGAGTGCCGCGCCGGCGCCGTGGGTCGAGCTGCGGGACCCCGAGCAGCGCCCGCCGCGGGGGAGGGCCCGCCTGTACGCCCTGCCGACGATCTCGCCGGGAGCCGAGGCGCTGCAGGCCGGGCTCGAGCAGAGACTTGCCGAGGGGGGCTTCTACAAGCCCGAGAAGCGGCCGTTTTGGCCGCACGTGACCGTGGCTCGGGTCCGTCCCGAGGCGCGGGGATCGAGGCGGCCGGCGGTCGTCTCGGAGCTCCCGGGGCCGGTCCCCGAGGAGCTCACGGAGCCCCGGATTGCCGTCCGGATGACGCTCTACCGTTCTGTCCTTCAGCCGACTGGTGCGCAATACGTTCCGTTGGCCCAAGTCCAGCTGCCCGGAGGCGGGTGGCAGTGAGGTGAATCGAGATGCCAGATAGAAAAGTGAGCTTGAACGACGTCTCCGCAAAGGAGGCAAAGGCAAAGGACGCCGCCCTGCAGAACACCGTCAGCGGCATCAGGAAAGAGTTCGGCGAGGGAGCCCTGATGCGCTTGGGCGACAAGGGCACGGTCAAGGTGGAGGCGATCCCGACCGGCTCGCTGGCCCTGGATTTGGCGCTGGGCATCGGTGGCGTCCCCCGCGGCCGCATCGTCGAGATCTTCGGCCCGGAGTCGTCCGGCAAGACGACCCTCGTCAACCACATCATCGCCCAGGCGCAGTCGATGGGCGGCGTCTGCGCGTTCATCGATACCGAGCACGCGATCGACCCGGTTTACTCGCGGGCGATCGGGGTCGACACCGACGAGCTGCTCGTCTCCCAGCCCGACTACGGCGAGCAGGCGTTGCAGATCGCCGATCGGTTGATCGCCTCCGGTGCGGTCGACGTGGTGGCGATCGACTCGGTCGCCGCCCTGACCCCGAAGGCCGAGCTGGACGGCCAGATCGGTGACACCACCGTAGGCCTGCAGGCGCGGCTGATGTCGCAGGCGATGCGCAAATTGGCGGGCAACCTGAACCGGACGAACACCGTCTGCCTCTTCACCAACCAGATCCGTGAAAAGGTCGGCGTCCAGTTCGGCTCCCCGGAGACCCAGCCCGGTGGCCGGGCCCTCAAGTTCTACGCCTCGCAGCGGCTCGACATCCGCCGGATCGAGACCCTGAAGGAGGGGGCCGAGGCGGTGGGCAACCGGGTCCGGGTCAAAGTCGTCAAGAACAAGGTCGCGGCTCCCTTCCGCCAGGCTGAATTCGACATCGAGTACGGAGTCGGGATATCCCGCGAGGGCGGCCTGCTCGACTTCGGGATGGAGCAGGACCTGGTGCAGAAATCGGGCTCCTTCTTCTCCTACGGCGAGACCAGGCTGGGCCAGGGCCGCAACAACGCCAAACAGTTCCTGCTCGACAACCCGGAGCTGGCGCTGGAGATCGAAACCAAGGTGCGGGCAGCGCTGGGGATCGACGGCGAGGCTCCGCCGGCTTCCAAGGACGAGGTCGTCGCCCCGGAGGCTCAGGCCGCCTGAGCGGCCGGCGGCCGGTTCTGCGTCCGTAGTCGATAGGGTTCCGGCCGCCTGATGAGCAACGAAACGCTTTTCTACATCTGCGGATGCGTCCTCGCCGTCTCGGCGGTCACGGTCAGCATCGTCGGCCTCAAATTCAAGGACTTCCCCGGCAAGCTGCTGCCGCTGGTGGTCCTCTGGTTCGCGATCTTCGTCGGCGGCGCAACGACTTTCGCCGTCCTCCACGCCCAGGATGAGGAACAGGCCAAGGCCGCCGAGCTGAAGCAAGCCGGCGAAGAAATCGAAAAAGGTCAGACGTCGGCCCCCTACGAAAACGAAGGCGCAGAAGGCACCGGCGAAACCGAACCCGGGGAAGAACCATCCGGCAAGGGCGGCGAAGCGGCGGGCGCGGGCACGACGCTGCAGCTCGAAGCGAGCGAAACCGCGCTCGAATATGACACGACCCAGCTGAGCGCGAAAGCCGGCAACGTCACGATCGACTTCAAGAACCCCTCGGCGATCGCCCACAACGTGGTGATCGAAGACTCCAGCGGCAAGGAACTGGCGAGCTTCGAACCGATCGCCAACGGCGAAGAATCGGAGACCGCCGAACTGAAGCCCGGCACCTACACCTTCTTCTGCTCCGTGCCCGGCCATCGGGAGGCAGGCATGGAAGGAACCTTGACGGTCAAGTAGCGGCGACTAGACCGGCGCATTTCGGCGTCCTCGGTCGCTCGCGTGCGGAGCACGCCACGCTCCCTGCGTCCTTGAACTGCTTGGTCTATCCGCCGCTAACCTGCTGGCATGACGAAGAAGTTCCACGTCACCACCTTCGGGTGCCAGATGAACGTGCACGACTCCGAGCGGATGCGGGGGATGCTGGCCTCGCTCGGCTACGAGGAGGTTCCGAGCCGGGAAGAGGCGGACCTGATCCTCTTCAACACCTGCTCGATCCGCGAGTCGGCCGACAGCCGTTTCATCGCCCACCTCGGCCAGGCCAAGCGGCTGAAGGGCGAAGACTCCGAGCGGGTGGTGGGAGTCGGCGGCTGCTGGGCACAGTCGGTCAAGGAGGAGGTTTTCGATCGCTTTCCCTTCGTCGACGTCGCCTTCGGACCGGGGCAGATCCACAAGCTGGCCGAGTTCCTCAACAGCGACTCGCTGACCGCCCAGGGCTACTTCGAGTTCGAGGATTTCTCCGGTCACCTGCCGACCCGCCGCGAGCGCGAATTCCAGGGCTGGCTGCAGGTCTCGCAGGGTTGCAACTGCGTCTGCTCCTACTGCATCGTCCCCTCAACCCGGGGGCGGGAGGTCAGCCGCGATCCCGACGAGCTGGTCGCCGAGGCCGGGGCTCTCGCCGCTGACGGGGTCGTCGAGGTGACGCTGCTGGGCCAGAACGTCAACAGCTACGGCCGCGACCTGCCGCGCGAGAAGCGAATCGGTTTCGCGGACCTCCTGCGCCGGGTCGACGCGGTCGAGGGGATCGAGCGGATCCGCTACACGAGCCCGCATCCGAAGGACATGAAGGAGGACGTGATCCGTGCCCACGCCGAGCTCTCGGCGCTATGCGAGCAGATCCACCTGCCCCTGCAGTCGGGTTCCAGCGCCGTCCTCAAACGTATGCGGCGAACCTACGACCGCCGCCGCTACATGGACCGCGTTGCGCTGATCCGCGAGCACGTCCCCGACTGCGCGATCACCACCGACATCATCGTCGGCTTCCCGGGGGAGACCGAGGCGGATTTCGCCGAGACGCTGGAGGTCGTGGAGGAGGTCGGCTACGACGGCGCCTTCACCTTCGTCTTCTCGCCCCGCCGCGAAACCGAGGCGGCGGCGATGGACGACCAGCTGCCGCACCCGGTGAAGGTGGAGCGGATGGAACGCCTGGTCGAGGCGGTGCAGAGGCGGGCGGCCGAGCGGGCCCGGCGCTTCGTCGGGCGGACGCTGGACGTGCTGGTCGAAGGCACCAGCCGAACCGACGAGACGAAGCTGCGCGGACGGACGCGGCACGGGAAGGCGGTCAACTTCGAAGGGTCCGCCGGCGCCGGCGAGTTCGTCCCGGTGGAGATCGAAAGCGCCACCTCGCAGACGCTCAGCGGCGTCGTCGCCCGGCCGCTGACGCCGCTGCTCTGAGCTTTTGCGGGTCCTCGCGGTCTTCGGCCCGACCGGAGTCGGCAAGACGGGGGTGGCGATATCCCTGGCCGAGCTGCTGCGCGAGCGAGGGGAGGACCCGGTGGCGGTGAACTGCGACGCCCTGCAGGTTTACGAGGGGCTGGAGACGCTTACGGGGGCGGCTACGGCGGAGGAGCAGGAGCAGCTGGAGCACCGGCTGCTGGGGTTCGTCCCGATCACCGCGGACTTCTCCGTCGGCGATTACATGCCGCTTGCGCACGCGGAGATCGACGCGGCACTGGGGGCGGGACGGCGGCCGATCGTGGTCGGGGGGACGGGGCTTTACTTGCGCGCGGCGCTGGCAGAGCTGTCGCTGCGGAAGGTTCCGCCGGAATCGGAGAGTTCCGAGCTCTGGTCGTCGGTGACCCGCCACCCGACGACGATCTTCGGCCTCGAGATGGACCGCGCTCAGCTCTACGAGCGGATCGATGCCCGGGTCGAGGCGATGGTCGCCGCCGGCGCCGCCGAGGAGGCCCGCCGCGCCGATGCGCTCGGACCCGGCCGCACCGCCAGGAAAGCGCTCGGCTTCGACGAGCTCATGTCGGGCGACCTGGAGACGATGAAGAAGCGCTCCCGCAACTACGCCCGCCGCCAGCTCACCTGGATGCGGAAAATCCCCGACCTCGTGTGGATCGACCGCACCGGCCTCAGCGACCGCGAGGTCGCCGCCCGGATCGCAATAGGCTGCCGCGCGTGAGGTTCGAGAAGTGGCAGGCGCTGGGCAACGACTACCTGATCCTCGAGCAGGAGCAGCTGCCGTGGCCGCTGACGGAAACGCGGATCGAGTGGCTCTGCGACCAGCACTTCGGGATCGGCGCCGACGGGGTGCTGCTGCTCTCGAAGAGCGAGAGCCCGGAGCTGGTCGCCGACCTGCGGATCTTCAATCCCGACGGCTCCGAGGCGGAGCTGTCGGGCAACGGCGCCCGCGAGGCGATCCTTTACCTGCGGCGTCACGGCTGGACGGAGGAGGACGAGTTCGCGATCGGCACCGTCGCCGGGCCGATCCGGCCGACGATCACCGGCGAGCTGACCTGCTCGGTCGACATGGGCCGGGCTTCGACCACCTCGAAGGACTTCCCCGCTGGGGGGGAGGACGGTCGGGGGGCCCTAGAGGCCGGGGGCCGCACTTGGGAGTTCCAGCACGTCTCGATCGGCAACCCGCAGTGCGCGATCGTCGTCGGCGAGGAGCTCGACGAGCTCGACCTCGGCGCGATCGGCCCCGACATCGAAGGCCACGAGCTGTTCCCCAACCGCACCAACGTCTCCTTCCTCGAAATCGACGGCAGCCGGGTCCGCGCCCGGATCTTCGAGCGCGGGGTGGGGGAGACGCTCTCCTCCGGCACCGGCGCCAGCGGCGCCGCCGTCACCGCCTTCCTGCGCGGGTCCGAAAGCCCGATCACGGTCGAGCTCGAAGGCGGCGAGCTGCGGGTCGAGGTCGGCGAGGGCCTGCGGGTGCGCCTCGACGGCTGGGCCGAGCCGGTCTTCGCCGGAGAGCTCTCGCCGGAGCTGGTGCAGGCGCTGGCCGAGCTGGACGGCGGGTAACGCGGTCCGCCGTCGCTGGAGGCGCGGACCATCCCGATCGCATAGATTCCCGCCTCGCCATGGGCATCGCCGACCCCTCAAAGCGCTTGGAGGCCATCCCTCCGTACAAGTTCCAGGAACTCGAGCAGCAGATCGCCGAGAAGCGCGCCGCCGGAATCGACGTGATCAGCCTCGGGATCGGCGACCCGGACCAACCGACCTACCCCCACATCGTCGCGGCGATGCAGGAGGCGGTGGCAAATCCCGCCTACCACCGGTACCCGAGCAACCGCGGCCGCGACGAGTTCCGGCGGGGGCTCGCCGAGTTCTACGACCGCCGCTTCGGGGTCGAGATCGACCCGAAGAACGAGGTGATTCCGGCGATCGGCGCCAAGGAGTGCATCTACAACCTCTGCTTCGCCTTCCTCGACCCCGGCGACGCCGCCCTCGCCTCCGACCCCGGCTACCCGGTCTACACCGGCGGCCCGCTTCTCGCCGGTGCCGAGGCCGAGCTGCTGCCCCTCGTCCCCGAGCTGGGCTTCGCGCCCGACCTGACCGCGATCCCGGCCGACGTCGCCGCCCGTGCGCGGCTGATGTTCATCAACTACCCGAACAACCCCACCGGCGCGGTCGTCCCCGAGGGCTTCTTCGAGGCGGTGGTCTCGTTCGCCAGGGAGCACCAGATTCTCGTCGTGCACGACAACGCCTACTCGGAGACGACCTACGACGGCTACGTCGCCCCCAGTTTCCTCGCCACGCCCGGCGCCAAGGAGGTCGGCGTCGAGGTCTTCTCGCTCTCCAAGGGCTACAACATGACCGGCTGGCGCTGCGCCGCGATCCTCGGCAACGCCGAGGCGGTCCAGGCCTACTGGCGGCTGAAGACCAACATCGACTCGGGCCTTTTCGAGGCGATCCAGATGGCCGGCGTCGCCGCCCTGCAGGGCTCCGAGGAGCCGATGCGGCGGATGAACGAGACCTACGCCCGCCGCCGCGACCTCGTCGTCGCCGCGCTTACCGCGATCGGCGTCGAGGTAACCGCACCGAAGGGGACGATCTACGTGTGGGCTCCGGTCCCCGACGGCCACTCCTCCACCTCGTTCTGCGAGACGGTCCTCGAGGAGGCCGCCGTGGTCGTCTCACCCGGCTCGATGTACGGGCCCAGCGGCGAGGGCTTCTTCCGCATCTCCCTGACCGCCCCCGACGAGCGGATCGAAGAGGCGGTCGAGCGGATGCGCGAGCACCTTGCCTAGTCAGGCCGCTTCGCGCTCGGCCTTCTTGCGCCAGTAGCGGTCGAGGCCGCTCCACTGGTAGGCGGTCGGGACCGCCTGCAGGAGCTCCTCGACGGTGTCGCCCCCGATCCCTTCGGCCGCCAGCTCGTCCCGCAGCCGGCCCTCGTAGTCGGCGTCGTACTCCTCCTTCGCCATCCGCCGGGCCGCCTCGGCCTCCTCGCGCAGTTTCGCCCGCACCCGCTCGAGGTGCCCGGGGACGTCCTCGTCGACCGAGCCGAAGTGGGTGAGGGCGAGGCGCCGGGGCCGCCAGTCGCCGACTATGTCGAGCGACCGTCCCCAGGTCTCGACGTCGATGTCCGGCGGGGGAGTGGGAGGCACGACCAGTTTCGAAGGCGGGATCCGGCAGGCGGCGACGTCGCCGCAGAACGCGGTGCCGCTCTCCTCGTGGAAGTAGCAGACGTGGTGGGAGGCGTGGCCGGGGGTGTAGGCGACCCGCATCCCGTGCACGGTCTCGCCGCCGGAGAGGACGCGGACGTTGGCCTCGGGCACCGGCAGGATCTCGCCCCAGAGGTAGTTGAGCCTGTCGCCGTAGAGGCGCTCGGCGCTCGCCAGCAGCTTCGAGGGGTTGATCAGGTGCGGAGCCCCGCGCTCGTGAACGTAGACCTCGAGGTCGGGCCAGCGCCGCACCATCGCCCCGGTCGCCGCCGCGTGGTCGAGGTGGATATGCGTCAGCAGCACCGCCCGCGGCCGCTCGCCCCCGATCGCCTCCAGCAACGTCCCGAGCGACGACTCCGGCCCCGGATCCACCAGAACCCCGTCAACTTCCCAGCAGCCAATGACGTGCGGCCGCCCCAGGTGCATGACGTCGATCAATCGCACGGCCGCCAGCTTACGGCTCCCCTCAGCCAGCGGCCGCAATCCGTCCTTCCTCCGCAAGCATCGCCCGCAGCCCCTCATCGAGCCCGCGCGGCTCGTACCCGAGCTCGTTCTTGGCCTTGTCGTAACTGGCCCAGAAGGTGACCCCGTCGGCGGAGCGGATCAGCTCGCGCAGGTTCGGCGGCTGCCCCATCATTTTCCCGACCAGCGGCCCGATCGGGATCATCGCCTTCATCAGCGGCGTCGGGATCGCGCCGCGCGGCGGCTTGCGGCCGGCGACGTCGGCGACGACGCCGATCGCCTCGCGCATCGTCGTCGCCGGTCCGCTGATCACGTAGGCCTCGCCGATCCTGCCCTTGTCCAGCGCGAGGAGGATGCCCTCGGCGATGTCCTCGACGTGGGTGAGGCAGATCCCCAGCTCCGGGAACGGCATCAGCGGCATCTTCCCGGAGAGGAACTGCTCGAGCAGCTGGCCGACCGCGGAGGTGTCGCCGGGGCCGTAGACGCCGCCCGGCTGGACGATCACGCACGGCAGCCCTTCGCCGATCAACCGCTTCGCCACCTGGTGTGCCTCCCACTTCGTCTCCTCGTAGGCCGAGGTGAACTCCTGCGCCGGGTGCTCGTAGCTCTCGTCGACGATGCGCCCGTTGGTATTGCCGAAGACGCCGACGGTGGAAACGTGGACGACCTTCGGGATTTTCGCCGCGAGCGCCGCGCCCAGCACCCGTTCGGTGCCGCCGACGTTGGCCTCGCGCATCGCCGCCCGCTCTGATTCCGGGATCCCGACCTCGTAGACCGCGGCGGCGTGGATCACCGCGTCGCAGCCCTCCATGCCCTGGCGGATCGCGGTCTCGTCGCCGAGATCGCCGCTGACCAGCTCGCAGCCGAGCTGCTCCAGCTTCGCGGTCTTGCCGGGATTGCGGACGAGGCAGACGACATCGTCGCCCCTGTCGCGCAATTGGCGCACGGCCGTGCCCCCGATGAAGCCGGTGCCGCCGGTGACGAAGACCTTCACAGGACCACCCTATCCGGCCGGGGCCGGCGCTTACAATTGCCCTGAGTGCAAGGTTCGAGAAACGGGAGGACGGCCCAGACCCGCTACGCGGCGTCCTCCAACGGTGCTGGCGTCTCGAACCCGCGGGCACGGCAGCGGGCGATGGCGATCGGCATCGTAGACGGGCGCGGCGACGATGATCCGCTGGCCGAGCTGAAGGAGCTGCTGCGGACCGCCGGGGTCGCCACCGCCGGCGAGGCGACCCAGCAGCGCCCGCAGCCCGACCCCGACCGCTACTTCGGCCGCGGCCGCCTGCAGGAGCTGAAATCCGAGATCGCCGCCGCCGGCGCCAATCTGGTCGCCTGCGACGACGAGCTTGCCCCTCGACAGGAGCGCAACCTGGAGGCGGCGCTGGGGGTGCCGGTGGTCGACCGGACCAGCGTCATCCTCGACATCTTCGCCGACCACGCCCACTCCGCCGAGGGAAAGCTGCAGGTCGAGCTGGCACAGCTCGAGTACAACATGGCCCGCATGCGGGGCCTCTGGACCCACCTCGAGCGGCTCGGGGGCGGGATCGGCACCAGGGGCCCGGGCGAGACCCAGATCGAGACCGACCGCCGGCTCGCCCGCGACAGGATCGCCGCCCTGCGGCGCCGGCTGGCCCGGCTGGAGCGCAACCGCGGCGTCATGCGCGCCCGCCGCGAGCGCTCCTCGCTGCCGCGGGTCGCCCTCGCCGGCTACACCAACGCCGGCAAGTCGACGCTGCTGAACGCGCTCACCGGCGCCGAGGTCGACGTCCGCGACCGCCTCTTCCACACGCTCGACCCGACCACGAGGACCTTCGAGCTTTCCGGCCGCGACTACCTGCTCACCGACACCGTCGGTTTCATCGAGAAGCTGCCCCACCAGCTGGTCGAGGCCTTCAAGGCGACGCTCGAGGAGACCGTCCTGGCCGACCTTGTCCTCCACGTGGTCGACGCCTCGGCCCCCGAGGAGCGGCGCCTCGCCGACATGCGGGCGGTCGACGAGGTGCTGGAGGAGATCGGCGCCGGCGGTACGCCCCGCCTGCTGGTCTTCAACAAGGTCGACCTGCTGAGCGGCGAGGGGCGCCGGGAAGGCGAGCTCGACCATCCCGAGGCGGTGCTGATCTCGGCTCAGGAAGGGGAGGGGCTGGACGACCTGCGCGGGCGGATCGAGGCCGTCTTCGCGGAGACCCTGACCGAGGTCGAGCTGCTGATTCCCTACTCGCAGGGCGGGCGGCTGCACGAGCTGCACGAGGTCGCCGGCGATCTCGAGCGGACCGATCGTGAGGATGGGGTGCTGGTCACAGCGAAGGTGCCCTCGGCGGAGTTGCACCGCTTCCGCGACCTGGCTGTGGCTTGAGGGCCTGAGGGGCCGATAGGCTGCCGCCGGTGCAGCTTCCGGTCCTCAAGCTGAAAGAAAATGCAGTCCTGCCGTCGCGTGCGCATGGGGGGGATGCTGGGCTGGACCTCTACTCGTGCGAGGCGGCGCATGTCGGGCCGGGGGAGAGGTGGAGCGTCGGGACCGGAGTGGGGGTGGAGATTCCCGAGGGGCACGCCGGGCTGGTCCTGCCGCGTTCGGGCCTGGCGCGCGACCACGGCATCGCCCTGGTCAATGCGCCGGGGCTGATCGACTCGGGCTATCGCGGCGAACTGCGGGTGCTGCTGCTCAACACCGATCCGGCCGAGACCTTTCGGATCGAGCCCGGAGACCGGATCGCCCAGCTGCTGCTGACGCCGATCGTCACCTCGGAGCCGGTCGAGGCGGCGGCGCTGAGCGAGTCCAGCCGCGGCGAGGGCGGCTTCGGCTCCAGCGGCCGCTAGTCGGGCTCTCCTAGAACTCGCTGTCGGCGAGACGGGCGAGGAGGACGACCGCCCGCTCGACCGTCGCCCGATCCTCGTCGGGCAGGTCTTCGATCGCCTTCACCAGCCAGCCCTCGCGGCGCTGCCGCGAGGCCCTCAGCAGCTCGCGCCCGCCGTCGGTGAGGGAGATCAGGGCGCGGCGGCGATCGGCTGGATCGGGGCTGCGGGCGACGTAGGCCTCGGCTTCGAGGTCGCTGACGGTCTGCGCCATTGACTGCGGCCGCATCCGTTCCTTGCCGGCGAGGTCGCTGATGCTCTGGGGCCCTTCGCGGTCGAGACGGCCGAGGACCGCCCCCTGGGCGAGGGAGAAGCCGTGCTCGGCCCGCAGGCGCCGCATCAGGCGACCGAGCACCACACGGAGCTCCCCGGCCAGCGGTGCAGCGTCGGCACTGGTCGCCTGCATCCGCCGATGATACAGCGAAACACAGGCAAACTGAACAGGTTGCCTGTGTATTATCGCTGACGATGGAAGACCGCTACAAGTGGATCGCGCTCTCCAACACGACGCTGGCGATCCTCCTGGCGACGCTGGATGCATCGATCACGCTGATTGCGATGCCGGACATCTTCCGCGGCGTCCACCTCGACCCCCTGGTACCCGGAAACAGCTCCTACCTGCTGTGGATGATCCTCGGCTACCTGGTCGTCTCCAGCGTCCTCATCGTCAGCCTCGGCCGCCTCGGCGACATCTACGGACGGGTGCGGATCTACAACCTCGGCTTCGTCATCTACACCGTCGCCTCGCTGCTGCTCGCGGTCGACTGGATGACCGGCCAGGACGGCGCCCTCTACCTGGTCGTCTTCCGCATCGTCCAGGGGATCGGCGGCGCCTGCCTGCTCGCCAATGCGGCGGCGATCATCACCGACGCCTTCCCGCCCGAACAGCGGGGGATGGCGCTCGGGATCAACAACATCGTCGGCGTCAGCGGCATGTTCGTCGGCCTCGTCCTCGGCGGCCTGCTGGCGCCGATCGACTGGCGGCTCGTCTTCCTGGTCTCGGTCCCGGTCGGGCTGCTCGGAACCGTCTGGGCCTACCTGAAGCTGGAGGAGCGCAGCGAGCCGAAGGCGGCCCGAATCGACTGGTGGGGAAACATCACCTTCGCCCTCGGGCTGGTCCTGGCGATGGTCGCCGTCACCTACGGCATCCGCCCCTACGGCAGCGCGGCGACGGGGTGGGGGAGCCCGCGGGTGCTGATCCTCATCGCCGGCTCGGTCGCCTCCCTGATCGCCTTCGGGCTGATCGAGCGCCGGGTCGCCGAGCCGATGTTCCGGCTGCCGCTGTTCCGGATCCGCGCCTTCACCTTCGGCACGCTCTCCACCTTCCTCGCCGCCGTCGCCCGCGGCGGGCTGATGTTCATGCTGATCATCTGGCTGCAGGGAATCTGGCTGCCCCTGCACGGCTACGACTACACCGAGGCGCCGCTCTGGGCCGGCATCTACATGCTGCCGCTCACCGCCGGGATGCTCTTCGCCGGGCCGCTGTCGGGCTATCTCTCCGACCATCACGGCGCCCGGCCCTTCGCCACCGGCGGGATGATCGCCGCGGCGGCGAGCTTCGTCTTCCTCACCCTGCTGCCGATCGATTTCAGCTACCCGGTCTTTGCCGCGGTCCTGCTCTTCAACGGGATCTCGATGGGCATGTTCGCCTCGCCGAACCGGGCGGCGGTGATGAACAGCCTGCCGCGCGGCGACCGCGGCGCCGGCGGCGGCATGAACCAGACCTTCCAGAACTCGGCCCAGGTGATGTCGGTTGGGATCTTCTTCACCCTGCTGGTGATCGGGCTCGCTTCGACGCTGCCGGCGACCCTCGCCCACGGCCTCGAAGCCCATGGAGTCGGCGCGGCGGCGGCGCAGAGAGCCGGGCGGACGCCGCCGATCTCGGTCCTCTTCGCCGCCTTCCTCGGCTACAACCCGATCCAGCACCTGGTCGGGCCCGAGGTTCTGCACTCGCTGCCGGCGCACGCCCAGGCGGCGCTGACCGGGCACGCCTTCTTCCCGCAGCTGATCTCGCAGCCGTTCAGCGACGGCCTCGACACCGCCTTCGCCTTCGCGATCGTCGCCTGCCTGGTCGCGGCGGGAGCCTCGTTCCTCCGCGGCGGCCGCTACCACGCCGAGGACGCCGAGCTGCAGCCGCAGCGCGCTCCGGCGCAGATCCCGCAGCTGGAGGGACAGCATGCGCGTTGAGTGGCATGGTCAGTCGGCCTTCACCTTGCAGGGCGAGGAGGGGACGGTGGTGATCGACCCCTTCGGCGACGTCTCGGCGCTGCGCGAGCGGGGGATCCGGTGGGACTACCCGCCGATCGATGCCCCTTCGGCCGACCTCGTCCTCGTCACCCACGAGCACCTCGACCACAATGGCGTCGAGGCGGTGGGCGGAGAGCCGGCGGTCCTGCGTTCGCAGGCGGGGCGGCACGACTCGCCCCTGGGCGAGGTGGTCGGCATCGCCTCCGAGCACGACCAGGCGGCCGGGACGGAGCGCGGGCCGAACACGATCTTCGCCTTCACCCTCGGCGGCCTCCGGGTCGCCCACTTCGGCGATTTCGGCCAGGCCGGGCTGCGGCCCGAGCAGCGCCAGGCGCTCGGCGAGGCCGACCTGCTCTTCCTGCCGGTCGGCGGCGGTCCGACGATCGGCGCCGAGGCGGCGACGGCGATCGTCCGCGAGCTCGAGCCCGGCTGGGTCGTGCCGATGCACTACCGGACCGAGCGGATCGGCTTCCTCGAGAGCGCCGACGAGTTCCTCGCCGCGATGGGGGAGCCGCTGCGCCTCTCGGAGACGTCCTTCGAGACGGCAGAGCTGCCACAGGACAGGGGTCCGATCGCCGTAGTCCCGGCGGCACCCTGACTCGAACGGGGCTCAGGAGGCGGCGGCCTTGCGGGCCGACTCGTGGGCGGCGGCCTCGAGCCCGTCGGGCAGCGGCTCGAGCTCGGGGCGGGTGCCGTAGCGGCGCTCGAGGGCGAGGGCGATCAGGTGGTCGGCGAGCCAGGCGTTCTTCGGCAGCAGCGGGCCGTGGAGGTAGGTGCCGATCACGTTGTCGCGCCTGACCCCCTCGTAGCCGTCGCGGTCGTTGTTGCCGCGACCAGAGACGACCCTGCCGAGCGGGGTGGCGCCGGCGCCGAGGTAGGTGCGGCCGCCGTGGTTCTCGAAGCCGGCGATCAGCCGCGGCCCGCTGCCGAGATCGGCCTCGATGGCGACGTTGCCGATCAGCCGCGGGCCCGGCTCGCGCACCGTCTCGAGGTCGGCGATCCCCAGCCCGGGCAGCGTCTCCTCGCCGAGCTGGTAGCTGTGGCCGAGCAGCTGGTAGCCGCCGCAGACCGCCAGCAGCACGGCGCCGTCGTCGGCTGCGGCGGCGATCGCCGCCCGCTTCGTCGCCACCATGTCGGCGGCGACCGCCTTCTGGTCGCGGTCCTGGCCGCCGCCGACGTAGAGGAGGTCGTGGGCGCTTGGATCGAACCCTTCGCCCGGGCCCACCCCGCTGTGGCGGAACCCGATCCCCCTCCACTCGCAGCGGCGCCGCAGGAAGATGATGTTGCCGCGGTCCGCGTAGATGTTCATCTGCTCGGGATAGAGGCTGAGGACGCGCAGCTCCATCAGGCGGTCCTTTCCAGGAGGACGGCGGTCGACCCCACGTGCAGCTCGGTCGGGGCGATCTCGCGCCGACCCGCGGGCGTCAGCCCGGCCGCGGCAGCCTCGGACTCCAGCGCGGCGGCGGCGAAGGTGAGGATTCGCACCTCGTTCGGTTCCTCCCTCAGCGCCCCCTCCGGCGAGACCGTTTGGCGCAGGCGACGGACGATGACTTCGCCCGGGCCGACCGCCGCCTCGACCGCGAGGCTCGAGTAGACCCAGCCGTCGACCTCGCGCACGTCGGGGAGGGGAGGGGGGGCGTCGTCGGCCGGTGGCATCTCCTCGAGGATCGCGGCGGCGAGCAGCCCGCCGGGCCGGAGGGTGGCGGCGATGCAGCGCAGGCACTCTGCCCGCTCCGCCGGTCCAGGCAGGAGCTGCAGCAGATGGGTGGGGGCGAGGACCAGGCCGACCTCGCCGGTCAGCTCGAACGCCCGCGCGTCCGCGTGCAGGACCTGCGCCGGCAGTCCGTCTGAGCGGGATTCGAGCGTGCCGAGCAGTTCGGCGTCGCGGTCGAGGCCGACCACCTCGTGGCCGCGCCGGGCCAGGTGCAGCACGACCCGGCCGGTGCCGCAGCCGAGCTCGAGGACCGGGCCGCCGCAGTGCTCGGCCAGCTCCTCCCAGAGCGGCAGGTCCGCGGCGTAGCTGCCGCACTCGACGTCGTGCCAGATCGTCGCCGCGCTCGCGCTCATCGCCAGAACTCCTTCGCCAGCCCCCGGTCGGCGAGCAGCTTGCGTAGCTCGAGCAGGGCGGTGTAGGTGGGGAGGGCGAAGAGGACATCCTGTGCTGCGGCGACCGCCGCGTCGAGCGAGGCGCCGACGTCAGGCACAATTTCGATCCTCTCCTCGGGCCAGCCGGCGTACTTAAGCCGCAGCGCCATCTCCGGCGCCCGGGTCCCCGCGCAGACGACGCGCCGCACGCCCCCGGCGAGCAGCTCGAAGTCGGCGTCCCAGATCCAGGAGACGTCGCGGCCGTCGGCGATCCGGTCGTTGAGAGCGATCCAGAGGTCGATTCCGTCCTCACCACCGCGGCCCTCGAGCCGCAACGTCCGCAGCACCTCGTTGGCCCCTGCCGGGTTCTTGATCAGCAGGATCGAGACCAGGACCCCGCCGACCTCGATCGTCTCGACCCGGCCGAAGGCGGCGCGCATCTCGCCCAGGGCCGCGGCGATCCGCTCCGGCGCGACGCCGAGCCGCAGCCCCGCGGCTACCGCGGCGAGGGCGTTATAGACGTTGTAGAGGCCGGGGAGGGGCAGCTCCAGCGCCAGCTCGCCGTCCGGAGTCCGCACCGTCACCCGGGAGCCGTTCATCCCGCGCAGCTCGATCGCAGTCGCCGCCACCTCGGGCTGCGGTCGCCGCGCCCCGCAGTTGGGGCAGGCGTAGTGCCCGAGGTGGCCGACGAAGGCGCGCTCGTAGGCGTAGGGATGGCCGCAACGGCGGCAGTGCTTGGCGTCGAAGGCATGCTGCAGCTCGGGCAGTGCCTGCGCGCCGTCCTCGATCCCGAAGTAGAGGACCCCCTCACGGCGCTCACCCTCGTTGTCGCGGCCGAGATCGGCGATCAGTGGGTCGTCGGCGTTGAGGACGAAGCCGCTGCGCCCGACCCGCCCGGCGACCGTCTGCGCCCAGTCCTCGGCCAGGGCCTCCATCTCGCCGTAGCGGTCGAGCTGGTCGCGGAAGAGGTTGCCGAGCACGATCAGCGAGGGGTCGAGCTGCTCGGCGACCCGCGGCAGCCAGGCCTCGTCGACCTCGAACAGGCCCTCCTCGCCCCGCTGCTCGAGCAGCGCCGTCGCCACCCCCCAGGTCATGTTCGAGCCGGCGCGATTGTGGACGGGGCGGCGGCCGTCGGCGGCGAGGATCGCGGCGATCATCCCGGCCGTCGTCGTCTTCCCGTTGGTGGCGCTGACGATCGTCGTGCCGCGCCCGAGCCGCTTCCCCAGCTCGGCGATCGCCTCCGGCGCCAGCCGCAGCAGCACCCGCCCCGGCAGCGTCGTGCCACCGCCGCGGCCGCTGCGGCGGCTGGCGGCGCCGATCGCCCGCGCAAGCGCGAGCTTGGCGCCGAAGAGCGAGCCCCGGGAGCGAGCGCCGGCGCTCACCGGGTCCGGCCCTCGGCATCCGCCGGCACGATGATCGAGAGGCAGCGCGGCAGCACCCGCAGCGAGACCGGCAGGTCGGTGAGGTGGTCGCCGTCGGCGTAGACGGGGAAGGGGCGGCTGGCGTCGAGCTCGAGCCGCGGCGCCCGGAAGACGTCGACCTCCTCCTTGCCGAGGTGGGTTCCCCTGAGGACGTCGCGGAGGCCGCGGAGGAAGCGCAGCTTGCCGACGTCGGCGATCGAGACGACGTCGAACTGGCCATCGTCGATCTCGGCGTCGGGGGCGATCCACATGCCGCCGCCGTAGACGCTGTTGTTGGCGACCGCGACGAAGTAGCCGCTGAGGCGCCTGCGCTGCTCGCCGGTTGCGATCGTGAACCGGGCCGAGCGCCAGCCGATCAGGGTGCGGATCATCGAGTAGGCGTAGACGGAGTTGCCGCGCAGCCAGTGCGTTTCGTTGGCGAGCCGGTTGCATTCGGAGTCGAAGCCGACGCTGGCGATGCCGAGGAAGCGCTTGCCGTTGGCCTCGCCGACGTCGATCAGGCGGCTGCGGCCGGCGAGGATGGCTTCCACCGCCGCCTCTGGTTCGGTCGGGATGCCCAGAGCCCGAGCCAGGTCGTTGCCGCGGCCGGCCGGGATCAGCCCCAGGGGCGCCTCGGCGCCTGCCATGGCGCCCCCGACCACCCCGAGCAGGCCGTCGCCGCTGACGACGACGGGCACCTCGCCCAGCTCGACCGCGTGCAGCGCCAGCTCGGCCCCATGGTCGAGGCTGCGCGTCCTCTCGACCCGGAAGACGGCACGGCGGGCGTCCAGGGCCGCCTCGATCCGCGGCAGCAGCCTCAGGCTCCTGCCCCCGGCCGAGGAGGGGTTGACGAGCAGGGTCAGCGGCGTCCCGGCGAGCTCCATCGCGCCCAGCCTAGAGGGCGGGGCGCGGAGGGCCGCCGCCCCGCAGCCGGGCGACGAAGAAGCTGCCGTCTCCAGCCGGTTCCGACCAGATCGGCTCGAAGCCGAAGCGCGCCAGGCGGCGGCTCAGCAGCGCTCCGCGGAAGCCGGAGAGAACTTCTTCCGAGCGGGTCGAGGCAAGGGCCACGAAGCCCCCCGGGCGCAGGACCCGGGCCGCCTCCTTCGGCCGGGGCCGGGCGTCGAGCGCCGCCAGCAGGTCGAACTGGTCGTCCGGGAAGGGGAGGGAGCGCGGGCTGCCCTGCTTGAAGGCGACCCGACCCTCGGGGTCGAGGCCGACCCGGGCAGCGGCGGCGTGGACCGCCTCCCCGGAGCGGTCGATCCCCCTGATCCGGGCGCTGGGGAACTCACGGGCGAGGAACAGCACCCCGTCGCCCTCGCCGCAGTCGATCTGCAGGATCCGCTCCGGGTCGCCGACGTGCAGGACGGCGGCGGCGAGCGGGGTCAGAAGCGGGGCGGAGGGCACGTCTCGATCCTAGGTCCAATAGGGTTCCGCGTCGTGGAGCAGCAGGGACCGGACCGCCGCTGGATCGTGCTCGCCGTTTTCGCGGTGATCGCTGTCGGCGTCGTCGCCGCGGTGCTGATCTCGCGCAGGGGCGGCTCCGACGAATCGAGCTCGGCCTCGGCAACCGAAGCCGGGGCCGGCGGTTGTAGAAAGGTCGAAGCGCCCGCGCCGAAGAACGTCAGCTTCAAGGCGCCGAAGCAGGTCCTGAAGTCAGGCGAAGAAGCGACCGCGGTGGTCAAGACCAGCTGCGGCACCTTCGACATCGCCCTCGACACCAAGCGGGCGCCGAAGACCGCCAACTCGTTCGCCTTCCTCGCCGAAGAAGGCTTCTACGACGAACTCACCTTCCACCGGGTCGCGCCCGGCTTCGTGATCCAGGGCGGCGACCCGAAAGGCGATGGCACCGGCGGTCCCGGCTACACGGTCACCGAGAAGCCGCCGGCGAACCTCGCCTACACCAAAGGCACGGTGGCGATGGCGAAGAGCTCCGCCGACCCGCCCGGCCGCTCGGGCAGCCAGTTCTTCGTCGTCACCGCCGCCGACGCCGGCCTGCCGCCGGAATACGCCTTGCTCGGCAAGGTCAGCAAGGGCTACGCCACCGTGGCGAGGATCGAAAAGCTCGGCACGCCGGAAGAAAAACCGAAACAGACCGTCCTGATCGAAGAAGTCACGGTCGAACGCGGGTAGCCCCGGTCGCGGCGCTGCCGCTAATCTGGCCGGGTGGCCAAGGTAGAGGTCGGCGACAAAGCCCCGGATTTCGAGCTGCCCGGCACGGAGGGCAGGACCTACCGCCTCGCCGACTACCGCGGCCGCAACCTGATCCTCGCCTTTTACCCGGGCGATGCCACCACCGTGTGCACCAAGCAGTTCTGCTCCTACCGCGACAACGGCGACCAACTCGAGGCCCTCGACGCCGAGGTGCTGGGGATCTCGCCCCAGTCGGTCGACTCGCACGAGCACTGGGTCAAAGAGCAGGAACTGAACGTTCCGCTGCTCGCCGACGAGGACCTGGCCGTTGCGAGGCGCTACGGCGTGACCGGCTGGATCGGCCCGCTGGCGCGGATCGCCGGCCTGCCCGACGCGCCCGGGGGGCGCTACGTCCAGCGGGCGATCTTCCTGATCGACGGCGAGGGGATCGTCCGGCACAAGGCCGTCTCCCGGACCGGCAGCAGCTACGAGTCGGTCGAGGACCTCGAGCGAGCGGTCGCCGTGATCGCCTGATGCCGCTCGAGGCAGCGGCCTTCGCGGTCGCTCCGGCGCCGATGCTGCGGGGGGAGGCGGAAGGGGAGGGGCCAGCGGTCGTGCTCTGCCACGGCATCACCGCCACTCGCCGCTACGTCCTCCACGGCTCGCGGGCACTGGCGCGCGCCGGATACCGGGTGATCGTCTACGACGCGCGGGGGCACGGCGAGTCCGATCCCGCCCCGGGGGACGGGGGTTATGGATACCCGGAGCTCCTCGCCGATCTCGAACGGGTGGTGGCGAACCAGGTCGGGGACGCGCGCTTCTTCCTCGGCGGCCACTCGATGGGCGCCCACACCGCGGCGGCGTATGCGCTGCGTCATCCGCAGCGCCTGGCGGGGCTGGCGCTGATCGGACCGACGTACCTGGGCCAAATCAGGCCGCAGTCCCTGGTCTACTGGGACGGCCTGGCCGCCGCCCTGGAATCGGGGGGCGTCGACGGCTTCGTCGCCTACATCGGCGAGGAGCAGGGGATCGAATCGCGCTGGCGCGAGCCGGTGCTCCGCTTCACCCGCGAGCGGATGCAGCGCCAGCGGCACCTGCAGGGGCTGGCGAAGGCGCTGCGGGAGGTGCCGCGTTCGCGCCCGTTCGGCTCGCTCGAGGAGCTGCGGACGCTCGAGGTCCCGGCGCTTGTCGTGGCGAGCAACGACGATGCCGACCCGGGGCACCCGTACGCGGCCGCCGCCGCCTACGTCGAGGCGCTGCCGCAGGGGGAGCTGGTCAGCGAGGCCTTGGGGGAGTCGCCGCTGGCCTGGCAGGGCGGCAAGCTCTCGCGCGCATTAGCGGCCTTTTACCGCAAAGCCGTATCTTCGAGCCGATGAGAATCCCGGCCGAGCCGATCCTGCAGCGCCTGATCGCCTTCGTCGCCGCCCTCGGCCTCGGCGTCGCAACCTACATCGCCATAGCCGACGCGGGCGGCGGCGCTCCCGCCTGCCTGGCCGGCGGCAGCGGCTGCCAGACGGTCGCCGACAGCTCCTATTCGCACCTGGCCGGGATCAACGTCGCCGTCCTCGGGATCGTCGCCTACGCGCTGCTGCTGGCGAGCGCGTTCCTCGTCAACGACGCCGCCCGCTTCGGCGGCTTCCTCGTCGGTCTCGTCGGCTTCGGCTTCAGCGTCTACCTGACCTACATCGAGCTCTTCAAGATCGAAGCGGTCTGCCAGTGGTGCGTCGCCAGTGCCCTGCTGATGACGATCCTCTTCCTGCTGAGCGCGACGCGGCTGATCGGCTTCGCGGGCGCCGACGGCGGCAGCCTCGCGGTCGATGAAACCTGACGCGGATCGCCGCGCACGGCTGCTCCAGCTGGGCGCGGGCGTGGTCTTCCTGGCGATCGTCGCCGTCGCCGCCCTGATCGTCATCAGCTCGTCGAGCGGGGGCAGCGGCGGCGATGAGAACCTCGAGGAAACGGCCGAGGTGAGCCGGCTGCTGGCGGGAATTCCCCAGCGGGGGATGGTCCTGGGCGAGCCCAAGGCCCCGGTCGAGCTGGTCGAGTTCGGCGACCTCCAGTGCCCCTTCTGCAGGGCCTATTCGGAAGAAATCCTGCCGCCGATCATCGAAGGCCCGGTGAGGAACGGCGAGGTCAAGATCGACTTCCGCAACTTCACGATCATCGGCGAGCAATCGACGCCCGCCGGCGCCGCCGCGCTCGCCGCCGGCGAACAGGGCCGGGGCTGGAACTACGTCGAGCTCTTCTACCGCAACCAGGGCGAAGAGGACTCCGGCTACGCCGACGACGCCTTCCTCGAAGCGATCGCCAAGGGAGCCGGCGTCGACGACCTCGCCAAGTGGCGGCAGGACCGCCGGCGGCAGGTTCCCGCGGTCGAACGGACGACCGCTGAGGCCCAGCGCCTCGGCTTCAACGGCACGCCGTCGTTCGCCGTCAGGGGCCCTAAGACCGACGGGCTGGAAACCCTCAGCACGCCACAGTCGGTGGGGGCGCTGGAAGAAGCGATCGAAGGCGCGAGCTGAGCCTCAGCGTGGCCGATCCCGGCCTAAGTTGACATAACCACCATTATCGTGCGTTGGGCCTGGAAAGGGCCTACCGGACGAAGGCTGAGACGGCCCGGCCCACCTCCATCGCCGTAAGCGGGCCGAAGCGCAGCGACCAGGAGCTGTCCATGTTCTGCAGCAGCTTGCATTTGACCCCGGCGGCTTTCAGCGCTCGCTCATGCTCTTCGCAGCGTTCATAGCCGGAAGCGCCCTGGAAGACGGCGTCGAGGCCGTACCTGCCGTCGTCCACCGGCCACAGCGTCAGCCGATCGGCGACCGGTCCCGAGGGAAAATCGAGTTCTGATCCCATGCCGCTCATCAATCGGCATCCGGGCCTGCTCCTTGAGAGCGGAGCTCCTATCCGGTGAGGACGGCGCGGCCGCGGATCAGCGGCCGGACGATCGGGGGCGCCTTCGGCAGGGAGTCACTCTGGACCTCACTCATTTCGAGCGGCGAAGCTTCGATCACCCCCGCGGTGTCGCGGTTGCAGTGGCAGCCGTCGCCGAGGAAGCGCCAGGGGCCGTGGAGGCGGTCCTGCCACTTGGCGAGCTCCGGCTCCTGAGAGCGGACGTGCTCGATGAAGAGCAGCTGGCCGGCGGGTGCGAGGACACGAGCAATCTCTTTCAAGGCGGCGGGCTGGTCGGGGACCGTGCAGAGGACGAGCGTTACCACGACGGTGTCGAAGCTGTCATCCGCGAAGGGCAGGTCTTCGGCCCCGGCCTGAACCAGATCGGCTCCGGCGCAGACCTGCTGCGCGCGCCGACGCAGTTGTTTGAACATATGCGGATCGGGCTCGGTGACAGTCAGGCTTTCAAGGCCCTCGTGTGGGTAGAGCTCCAGGTTGAGGCCGGTGCCCGCTCCAAGCTCGAGCACCCTGCCCCGCGCCCCCTTCAGCAGCTCGCAGCGCATCTCCCGTAGGCCGGCCTCTTCGCTGGCCTCGAAAGCACGGTCGTAGAGGGCCGAGAACATCCGCCCCCAGGTCGCGTCGTAGATCCGTCCCATGACTGGTCCTCCTTCGCTGATTGTGGAGTGGCGTACGGCCCGGGGCGGACCCTCGTTCACCTAAGCGGCGTCGCGCTGCGGCGCCGGCTCGGACTCGGGGGCGGACCCCTCCCCCGCTCCCTTGCTCGCCGCCGCCCGCTCCTCGTAGGCGCGGCGGGCGCCGTGGTCGACTTCGACCATCAGCTTGTCGACGCCCATCGCCCGGCCGAGCGCCTCGCGCCAGCCGCGCGGCAGCAGGCTGAGAACCCGGTAGAGGACGCCGTTGGCGCGCGGCACGAAGACGTCGAAGCGCGGCACCTCCATCGCGCTGACGATCTCGTCGGCTACGTCGGAGGCCTCGACCGGCTTCACCCATTTCTGGCCGACGCCGCTGGTCAGCTCGGTGTTGACCCCGGTCGGCATCACGCAGAGGACCTCGACGCCGCTGCCGCGCAGCTCCGCCCGCACCGCCTCGCTGAGGCCGACGACGGCGTGCTTGGTGCCCGAGTAGGTGGCGATCCCCGGGATCCCCGCCTTGCCCGCCTGCGAGGCGATGTTGACGATGTAGCCGCTGCCGCGCGGCCGCAGGCGGCGGATCGCCAGCTGGGTGCCGGTGGCGACGCCGATGAAGTTGATCTCGATCTGGCGGCGGATCGAGTCCTCGTCCTCCTCGGCGAACGGGGCGACCGGCATGATCCCGGCGTTGTTGACCACCGCGTCGAGCGGCCCGAGCTGACGCTCGGCCTCGTCGAGGAAGCGTTCGAAGGAGGCGCGGTCGGTGACGTCGAGCGGCAGCGCCACGGTGCCGCCGCCGAGCTCGGCCGCGGTCTTCTCCGCCAGCTCCAGCTCGAGGTCGCCGATGGCGACGCGGCAGCCCTTGGCCACCAGCGCCCTGGCCGTCGCCTTTCCGATCCCCCGGGCGCCGCCGGTGATCGCCACGACCTTTCCGCCCAGTTGCCGCCGCTCCTTTGCCATCGTGCTCCTCCTCTGTTGCGGCGACCTTCCCTAGGCCGCCGGTTTGTAGACGGTGACCACGGCGGCGCCGCCGAGGCCGATGTTGTGCTGGAGAGCGGTCTTCGCACCCTCCACCTGGCGCTTGTCGGCTTCGCCGCGCAGCTGCCAGGTCAGTTCCGAGCACTGCGCCAGGCCGGTCGCCCCCAGCGGGTGCCCCTTCGAGATCAGACCGCCCGAGGGATTGACCACAGGTCCGTCGCCGCCGTAGGTGGTCGCTTCGGCCTCGACCAGCTTGTGCGCCTCGCCCTCGGCTGCAAAGCCGAGCGCTTCGTAGGTGATCAGCTCGTTGGCGCTGAAGCAGTCGTGCAGCTCGCAGACGTCGACTTCCTCGGCGGCGACGCCGGCCTCCTCGTAGGCCGCGTCGGCGGCGGTCTTCGACATGTCGGAGCCGACGATCGTCATGCAGTCGGCGTTCTCGTCGAAGGTCGAGCTGAGGTCGGTGACCATCGCCTGCCCGGCGATCTCGATCGCCTGGCCCCAGAGGCCGTGCTCGTCCACGTAGCGCTCGGAGGCGACGATCGCGCAGGCCGAGCCGTCGGAGGTCGGCGAGCACTGCAGCTTGGTCAGCGGGTCGTGGATCATCTTCGCCGCCTTGATGTCCTCGAGTGAGTACTCGTCCTGGAACTGGGCGTAGGGGTTGTTGACCGAGTGCTTGTGGTTCTTCCAGCCGATCCAGGCGTAGTGGTCGGGTTCGGAGCCGTACTTCTGCATGTGGTCGCGGCCAGCGTTGCCGAACATCTGCGGCGCCGGCGGCGAGGCCTCGGGGTCGCGGATCTCGAACATCCGCATCGCGTGCTTGTCGAGCGCGTTGGTGCGGTCGGTGTACTTGACGCCCAGCGACCCCGGCTCCATCTTCTCGAAGCCGAGGGCCAGCGCGCAGTCGGCGATCCCGCCCTTGACCGCCTGGCGGGCCAGGAACAGCGCCGAGGAGCCGGTCGAGCAGTTGTTGTTGACGTTGACGACGGGGATCCCGGTCAGGCCGAGCTGGTAGAGCGCCCGCTGGCCGTAGGTCGAGTCGCCGTAGCAGTAGCCGGCGTAGGCCTGCTCCACGTCCTCATACGGGATCGCGGCGTCGGCAAGCGCCTTCTCCCCCGCCTCCTTGGCCCAATCCGGGTAATCCCCCTCCTTGGTGCCGGGCTTCTCGAACTTGGTCATCCCGACCCCGATCACGTACGTCTTGTTGCTCAACTCCTCGCTCCTCCCGTTTTGGCTGACTGGCCAAATCTACCGCGGAACGAGGAACGGCACCCGGTCCGGCATTGCCCTGAGGGTAACCTGAGGGGTCGTGATCCAGGCCGCCATCAGCACCGATCCGGCCTCGGGCGTGGGGATTTTCGCCGCCCTCGCCGCCGGCATCGTCTCCTTCCTCTCCCCCTGCGTGCTGCCGCTGGTGCCGGGCTACCTCTCGGCGGTGACGGGCGTCTCGGCGACCGAGCTCGACGAAGCCGACTGGCGGCGGGTGCTCGGCCCCAGCCTCCTCTTCGTCGCCAGCTTCTCGGCGATCTTCATCCTCCTCGGGCTGACCGCGACCGGGCTCGGCTCGCTCCTCCAGCACCACAAGCAGCTGCTGACCAAAGTCTCAGGGGCGCTGATCATCGTCATGGGCCTGCTCTTCGTCGGCTCGCTCTTCATCACCCGGCTGAACCGCGAGTGGCACGTCGATGCGCTGCTCGAGCGCGCCGGCAAGGGCGGTCCGATCGTGGCGGGCGCCGCCTTCGCGATCGCCTGGACCCCCTGCATCGGCCCGACCCTCGGCGCGATCCTCACCGCCGCCTCGGTCTCCGACTCCGCCGCCCGCGGCGCCTTCCTGCTCGCCGTCTACTCGGCGGGCCTGGCGATCCCCTTCGTCCTCACCGCCCTCGCCTTCTCGCGGATGACCACCGCCTTCGCCGTCGTCAAGCGCCATTACCAGGCGATCGTCGCCGCCGGCGGCGTGATCCTGATCGCCATGGGAGTCCTGATCTGGACCGGCGAGCTGTTCCAGCTCAACATCGAAGCCCAGAACTGGCTCGAATCGGCCGGCGTGGACTTCTGGAACCAGATCTGATCCGCGAGTCCGTCAAATTCCTTGTAGGACAAGGAATTTCACAGACTCGCGTTCAGTTCTGAATCGGCGCGACGGTCTCGAGCTCTTTGCCGACGGCCTCGGTGATCTCCAGGCCGTCGTCCTCGAGGTCGCGGGAGCAGACGATGCGGAAGCGGCCGGTGCCGATCGCCCCGTCGGGTACCACCGGCAGGCCGCGGATCGTCTCCCACCCCAGCCGCTCGACCTCGAAGGGGTTCATCCGCACCTCCGCCGCCGGAAACGGGCAGTTCGCGTTGTGCTGGTCGATCGCCTTGGAGATCGCCTCGAGGTTCTTCGCCTCGGCGGAGGCCATGCCAGGAGCCTAGAGCCTGCCGGCGAAACCCTCCACCATGAACCCGAACCGGATGGAGGCTTTTTCCGACGGCGTCTTCGCCATCTCGATCACCCTCCTCGTGCTCGAGATCCGGGTCCCGATCCCCGGTTTCGAACACCTCGGCCACGCGCTCTACGCCAGCCCTGCGGCGAGCGCACCTGAAGCCGCTTAGCGCCGAGGCGAACGCGCGTTCGCACCGCCGCCGCGATCACTAACTTAAGGGTGTGTCGCCCGGATCCGTCCGCACGATCGCCCACCTCGACATGGACGCCTTCTACGCCTCCGTCGAGCTGCGGCGGCGGCCGGAGCTGAAGGGTAGGCCGGTGGTGGTCTGCGGCTCGGGTCCCCGGGCGGTGGTGACCACGGCCAGCTATGAGGCGCGGAAGCTGGCCGGGATCCATTCGGCGATGCCGGCGGCGGTGGCGCGGCGGCGGCTGCCCGACGCCGTCTACCTGCGGCCCGACTTCCCGGCCTATCGGGAGGCCTCAGGACAGGTGATGGACATCCTCCGGGGGAATTCGGAGATCGTCGAGGTGGTGGGACTGGACGAGGCCTATCTCGACCTCACCGGGCTCTTCTCGCCGAAGGCGACGATGCGGCGGATCGCCAACGAGATCCGGACGGAGACGCGGCTCACCTGCTCGGTCGGGATCTCGGAGTCACGGATGCTGGCCAAGATCACCAGCGAGCTCGGCAAGCCGGCGGGGCTGGTCGTCCTCTCCCGCCGCGACGCGCTGGAGCGGTTCGCCGCCCACTCCCCCGGCCTGATTCCCGGGATCGGCCCGAAAACGGTCTCGCGGCTGGAAGCGATGGGGGTCGGCACGCTCGCCGACCTGCGCCAGCAGGACCGCCAGGAGCTCGAATCGAAGTTCGGCCCGCGCTCGGGCGCCTGGCTTCATGCTCGCGGCAACCTGCTCGACTCCACCCCGGTCACACCGGAGCACGAGGTCAAGTCGCAGTCGACCGAGATCACCTTCGACGTCGACGTCACCCGACGCGCGGAGCTCGAGCGCCACCTCGGCGAGCTCTCCGCGGAGCTCTGCCGGCGCCTGCGCAGAGGCGGGCTCGAGGGACGTACGATCGGGATCAAGGTCCGCCTCGACGACTGGACCAACGTCACCCGCTCGCACACGCTCGAGAATCCGACCAGCGACCCCGCGATCGTCGGTCCGGTCGCCCTCGACCTGCTCCGCGCCTACGACCCGCAGCGCCCGGTGCGCCTGCTCGGGGTCCGCGTCGCCTCCTTCGACGCCGGCGGGAAGGCCGAAGCCGCCGAGCCGGAGCCGACCGACGGCCAGCTCCGGCTCGGCTTGGCTCTTCCTTAGGCCTGCATAACAGGCAAAAGGAACAGGTAGACCCCTAGCGGGTCGCCAGCACCGTGCCGACGCCGGGAAAGCCCAGCTTCCGCTTGACGGCCTCGGTCAGGTCGTAGTCGCGCCCGGCGACGTAGGGGCCGCGGTCGATCACCGGGACCGTCACCGTGCGGCCCTCGTAGCGCAGCTTCACCTTCGTCCCGCAAGGGAGCGTCTTGTTCGCCACGCCCAGCGTCCCCGGCATCAGAGTGCCGCCGCAGGCGACGCCGTTCCCCCAGAGGCCCGGGCCGTAGTAGGACGCTCCGGCGAGTCGGTAGCTGGTCAGCTTGCGCGCCGGGCTGCTGGACCCGCTCGTGCGCCGGTCATGCAGGTCGAACGCGCGCACCGAGTAGCTGCCGGTGCGCCGGGGGACCCAGTGCAGGGCGAAGGTCCCGTCGGCCCTGGTCCTGACCCCGCGGACGCTCTTCTCGGCGCCGTGAAAGACGATCTTGACCCGGTGCCCGCCGCTCGGCCGTACCTTCCCCTGCAACGCCAGTCCTCTCCCTTTCAGCAGGGAGTGCGCCGAAAGATGGAGGGTGACGTGGGAGCGCAGCCGCTCCTGGTGATGGTGCTTGGCGGTCTGCGCCGCCGCCGGCGCCAGGCCGATCGACAGTGCGGCGGCAGCCGCCACCGCGGGCAGGAGTTTTCGCCTGTACGTATTGATGTGTCAGCTCGCTTTCCTGCTGCCTACGGGGTTAGCTGACGGGCTCGTGTTCGCCGTGTGCTGCGGCTCTCACTACGGGCGGCTCGCCGCCCGATTCGCCCCGGCCGCGCCTGGCGCGGCAAGTGGGTCCCCCGCTCCCCAGCGCGTGGCGCGAGGGACTCGGCAGGTCGTTTAGCTCGTTCTCAGGCAGAACACGCTAGGGCGGTCCGAGGAGTGCAGATGTGAGCGGACGCACACATGTGGAGCTTGCAAGATTCCCGCCAGATTCGGCTCCACAAGCGCTTCGGCGCCCTCCTGCCCGTTCTGGACACCTGTGCGAACATGTCTGCGGTGACCAAACCGGAACGTCTCAGCGGCCTCGACACCTCCTTCCTGCACCTGGAGCGCTCCGGCGCCCACATGCACGTCGCCTCGGTCAGCATCTTCGCCGGCGAGGCCCCGACCCACCGCGAGTTCCGCGAGCACATCGCCTCGCGCCTGCACCTGGTCCCGCGCTTCCGCCAGAAGCTGCGGTTCGTGCCGCTCGACCAGGGCCGGCCGGTCTGGGTCGACGACCCCCACCTCAACCTCGATTACCACGTGCGCCAGACCGCGCTCCCCGCCCCCGGCTCCGACGAGCAGCTGCGCAACCTCGCCTCGCGGATCTTCTCCCAGCAGCTCGACCGCTCGAAGCCGCTCTGGGAGCTGTGGCTGGTCGAGGGCCTGACCGATGACCGCTTCGCAATCGTCGGCAAGAGCCACCACGCGCTCGTCGACGGCGTCTCCGGCGTCGACATCACCACCGTCCTCTTCGACCTCGACGCCGAGCCGCAGGGCACGCCGGACAGGCCGCCGCCGTGGCTCGCCTCGCCGGAGCCGACCGACATGCAGCTGCTCTCCGAAGCGCTGAGGGAGCGGCTGACCAGCCCGAAGGAGATCTACCGTGGTTTCCGAGCCGCGCTGCGCGGCCCGCGCCAGGTCCTGCGCGGGGTCGGCGCCACCTCGAAGATGGTGACCGCCGGGATGTCGGCGCCGAGCAGCGTCTTCAACGTCGAGATCGGGCCCCACCGGCGCTTCCAGATGACCCAGGCCGACCTCGGCGACCTGAAGCGGGTCAAGGACGCCCATGGCGGCACGGTGAACGACGTGATCCTCTCGATCGTCGCCGGCGCCATCGGCAAGTACCTGCGCGCCCGCGGCCACGACACCGAAGGGCTGGAGCTGCGGGCGATGGTTCCGGTCAGCGTCCGCGCCGACGAGGAGCACGGGGCCCTCGGCAACCGGATCACGGCGATGATGGCGCCGCTGCCCGTCTGGTGCGAGGACCCGGTCGAGCGGCTGCAGCTGATGACCCGCGAGATGGGCGACCTGAAGGCCTCGGGCCAGGCGGTCGGCGCCGAGATCCTGACCAAGCTGACCGACTTCGCCCCCTCGACGATCGCCTCGCAGGCGGCCCGCCTGCAGCCCGCCCAGCGCTTCTTCAACCTCGTCGTCACCAACGTGCCGGGGCCGCAGTTCCCGCTCTACGTGCTCGGCCGCAAGATGGAGTCGATCTTCCCGATGGTGCCGCTGGCCCGGCGCCAGGCCCTCTGCGTCGGGATCATGTCCTACAACGGCCAGGTCAACTTCGGCCTCGTCGGCGACTACGACGCGATGGCCGACCTCGACAGCTTCGCCCTCGACCTCGAGGCGGCAACCGCGGAGGCGATCGCCACCGCGCCGAAGAAGAAGGCGAAGAAGGCAGGGGCAAAGGCAAAGGCCGCCGCAGGTTCGCGCAACGGCTCGGCCCCGGTCGCCGCCGAGTCCCGCTCCTAGCAGCGGTAGGCGGTTCCCTCCCTCAGCGGACGATCCGCCCGCTGATTTCGAACGGCAGTTCGTCGGTCAGGTAGAGCCAGTCGAGGCGCCGGGCGCTGAAGCCCCTCGCCCGCCCGTCGGCGTTGACCACGACCGCCGTGATCCGCTTGAACCGCCGCGGCCGCGGGAGGCGCACCGTCAGCCGCCCTCCCCCGCCCCGGTAGGCGATACGGGTGACCGGCCGCCCGTGGCGCTCGCTGCCGATCCGGCCGACCAGCGCCAGCCCGGCGGCGGTGCCGCGCGGTGCGGCCAGGTGGACGACGACCGCTCTGCCGCGGTCCGCGTGCACCCGCAGCAGCTGGAAGGTGGTGTGGTTGAGGACCCGGGTCAGGGGATGGCCGCTCAGCGGAAGATGTCCCTGGCGCTGGACATCGGGGTAGAGGTAGCTCTCGCGGAACCCCCTGCCGGTCCGCCACTCCGGCAGGGCGGCGGCGAAACGGGTGAAGTCGTGGCTGAAGTCGGAGGGGCCGGCCGCGCGGATCGCCCGTTCGTAACTGGCGACGGCGAAGCCGCCGGGCTTGGCGTGGATCGCGCCCGCCCAGGCCTTGCGGATGATCGCCTCGCCGTAGCGGCGCGCCAGCCACTGATTCCAGACGGCGCTGCCGTACATCTTGATCGAGCTCGTCGTCAGCGGGGTTTCCCACAGCTTCACCCAGCGGCGGACGTAGCGCAGGTAGTCGTCGATCCCGTTGTAGACCTGATCCTCCATCCAGACCGCGGTGGACTCGGCGAACCACGGGTCCTGGTAGGCGTCGTAGCCGAACTGGAGGATGTGGTTGTACTCGTGGGCGAAGGTGACCTCGAGGTCGTTGATCGGCTTCGTGTGCGGGAACTCGAAGGCGCTGTAGTCGTTGTCGAGGACCAGGTAGCCGTGCAGGCGCCGCGGGATCCGGTGCTGCCTGTTCGCCTGACCGCGGTCGGGTGCCGCGTAGCCGAACAGTTCGCCGCCGATCTCCGAGAGGTAGACGTCGGTCTTGCCGTTGCGGCCGCCCATCCGGCCGTCGCTCCGCGGCTCCCTCCAGCCGAGCTTTTCGTTCTCGATTTCGTGGACGTGTTCGGCCACCTTCAGCACCCGCTCGACGAAGTCGGGGATGCCGCCGCCGTCTTTGTCGCTGAGATTGGGAGCGTCGAGCCCCTGATCCACCCAGTGGACGCAGAAGTGGCGCGAGCAGGCGGGCGAGTTCTTCGCCTCCGGCACCGAGTAGGCGTTGCGATTGGGGTCCGGGTCGTCGGTCGGCCGCGACCTCTCTTCGGTCGGCCGCGCCTGCGGCATGATGAACGGCTTCCGGGCCGCCTGGGCAGCAGGGGACGCGGCGAGGGCCAGGAGCAGCACCGCCGACGTGGTACCGGCCAGGTGGCGGCGGTTCCGCATGCATCATCAACCCTACCGGCGGCCGAAAGTACCTCCGGGGATGCAGACGGGATACTTCGGGTATGAGCGCCGCGATGCGCCTCGCCCTCGCCCAGATCAACCCCACCGTCGGCGCGATCGACGCCAACGCCGCCAAGGTCGCGGAATGGATCGGCCGCGCCCGCGCAGAGGGAGCCGAGCTGGTGATCTTCCCCGAGCTCTGCATCCCCGGCTACCCGGCCGAGGACCTGTACCTGAAGCGGCACTTCCTCGCCGCCAACCGACGCGCGGTCGAGGAGCTGGCAAAGGAGACGAGCGGGATCACCGCCCTGGTCGGATTCGCCGAGCCCGCGGCCGAGGACGACGACGCCCGCCGCGCCCACAACTCGGTCGCGGTGCTGGGCGACGGGGTGGTGCAGGCGGTCTATCGCAAGAACCGACTCCCCAACTACGCCGTCTTCGACGAGCAGCGCTACTTCCTCACCGCCGCCGAGCCGCTGACGATCGAGGTCGGCGAGGAGAGCGTGGGCCTGACGATCTGCGAGGACGTCTGGTTCCCCGGCGGTCCGGCGCAGGCCGAGGCCGAAGCCGGCGCGCGGCTGATCGCCAACCCCTCCGGCTCCCCCTACCACCGCGGCAAGGGCCGCGAGCGCGAAGAGATGTTCTGCGAGCGCTCGCGCGCCTACGGCGCCTATTTCGCCTTCTGCAACCTGGTCGGCGGCCAGGACGAGCTCGTCTTCGACGGCCAGAGCCTCCTCACCGCCCCCGACGGCTCGGTGATCGCCCGGGCGGCGCAGTTCGAGGAGGAGCTGCTGGTCTGCGAGATCCCGCCTCCCTCTCCCTGCGGCCTCGCCGGGCCGCTCGCCGACCTCGACGAGGTCTACGGCGCGCTCGCGCTCGGCCTCGGCGACTACGTCCGCAAGAACGGCTTCCGGCACGTCGGCGTCGCCCTCTCGGGCGGGATCGACTCGGCGCTGGTGGCGATGCTCGCCGCCGACGCCGTCGGGCCCGAGGCGCTCTCCTGCGTCGTCATGCCCTCCCCCCACTCCAGCGGCGAGACCCAGCAGGACGCCCGCGACATCGCCGCCAACCTCGGCTGCGAGCTGATCGAGATCGCGATCGAGCCGATGATGGCCGGGTACGAGCAGGCGCTCGACGGGCTGATGCGACCCGAGGAAGAGCCCTCGCAGGGCGAGGACGAGCCGCCGCGCGACCCGGCGCGCCCCTCCGAACCGGATCTCGCCGCGGAGAACATCCAGGCGCGGATCCGCGGCAACCTGATGATGGCGCTCTCCAACCGCCACGGCTGGCTGGTGCTGACGACCGGCAACAAGAGCGAGATGTCGGTCGGCTACGCGACCCTCTACGGCGACATGGCCGGCGGCTTCGCGGTGATCAAGGACGTGCCGAAGCAGCTGGTCTATGAGCTGGTGCGGCGGCGCAACGAGCGGGCCGGGCGCGAGCTGGTCCCGGCGAGCGTGCTCGACCGGGCGCCCTCGGCGGAGCTGCGCCCCGACCAGCGCGACGAGGATTCGCTGCCGCCGTATGAGCTGCTCGACCGCATCCTCGAGAGCTACGTCGAGCGCGACGAGGGCCGCGAGGAGATGATCGCCGCCGGCATGCCGGCCGAGACCGTCGACGAGGTGATCCGCCTGGTCGACCGCGCCGAGTACAAGCGCCGGCAGGCGGCGCCGGGGATTCGGATCACGCCGAGGGCGTTCGGCAAGGACCGCCGCCTGCCGATCACGAACAGGTTCGGCGGGTAGCCCGGTCGGTTATCGCGGCCTGGGCCTGACCGCAACAGTCATGCGGGCGAGGGCGCAGAGCTTGCCCTCGTCGTTCAGCACCTCCGCCTCCCAGATCCAGGTGGTGCGCCCGCGGTGGCGGACTTTGGCGCGGACCTCCACCGCCCCATCGGTCACCGGGCGGATGAAGCTGATGTCGATCGACTGGCCCATCGCCGCCAGGCCCTCCTCGTAGACGGCGCCCGCGGTCGCCCGCGAGCAGACGCTCTCGACCAGGGTGGACATCACGCCGCCGTGCATGAGGCCGAAGGGCTGGCGCAGCTCGTCGCGGACCTGCAGCCGCACCCGGGCGTCGTCGGGGTCGTCGCTGAGCCACTCGGTCCCGACCAGCTCGTCGAAATGGAGAGCCTTAACCTCAGCATCGTCGTTCACGCTCCGCACCCTAATAGGCTTCCGGTCCGGTGGCGCTCTCCGACGACCAGAAGGCGATCCTGCGACTGCTCGCGCAGCGCGGTGAGCAGGGGTATGACGATCTCGCGGCCCTGATGGGCATCTCCGTCGCGGAGGTCCACTCGCGGGCCCAGAAGGCTGCCGCCGAGCTCGAAGCCGAAGGGATTCCGGCTCCTTCTATTCCGGCGCCTGGGGCATCGCCCCCCGATACGCCGAAGGCGCCCGCTCGACCAAGCAAACCCGAGCCGGTCGAGCCGATTCCTCGTCACGAGCGGGGACGCAGTCCCAAAGAGATCGTGCGGGAGGCGAAGCTGCTGGAGAAGAGGGGGTTGTGGGCGGTCCTGGCGGGGGTTGCGATCGTGGTCTTGTTCGTGGTGATCCTGCTGGTCAGCGGCGGTGGCGGCGGCTCGGGCTCGAGCGGCACCACGACTACCACCGCTGACAAGGAAGCCAACCAGGCGCTCGAAGAAGCGGCCGCGAAACAGGGCAAAGAAGTCACCAAAGCGGTCCTCAACCCGGTCGACGGCGGCGAATCCTCTGGTCTCGCCGTGTTCGGGCGGGTGAAGAAGAAGCTGGCCCTCCAGGTCTTCGCCCAGGGCCTCGAAGCCACCGGCAAGAGCGACGCCTACACGATCTGGCTCGCCGCCTCGGAAGCGAAAATGCTGCCGCTCGCCTCGACCCCGGTCGGAAAGGACGGCAAGATCAGCGCCCAGGTCGAAGTCCCGGTCGAAGTGCTGGCCTACCTCGCCAACGAAACCTTCAACCAGATCACGATCACCAGGACGGACGATTCGCAGCTGGAAGCCTCGCTGGCGAAGGCGACCAGGGAAAAGAAGGCGCCCGTCTACACCGGCACCGCTGTCCTGCGCGGCGCTGTCACCGGCCCGATCGTCGGCGCCGCCTCCCGCGAAAAAGAAGGCAAGTAGCTACCCGGGCAGGAGCTTGCCGGGGTTCATGATCCCCGTGGGATCGAACTGCTGCTTGGCCGCGCGCAGCACCTCGATCCCCGTCTTCCCCACCTCGGCCTCCATGTAGGGGGCGTGATCGCGGCCGATCGCGTGGTGGTGGGTGATCGTGCCGCCCTGGGCGACGATCGCCTCCGAGGCGGCGCGCTTGACCGCCGCCCACTGCTCGAGCTCGGCGCCGCGGCGGGCGCGGGAGACGAAGGTGAAGTAGAGCGAGGCGCCGTCGGCGTAGGCATGGGAGAGATGGCAGAAGACGAGGCCGGGAGTGCCCTGCTCGCCGAGCGCGCCGCGGATCGCGGCACCGACCGCCCGGTGCAACTCGCCGAAGCGGCTCCAGGTGTGGGAGGTCTCCAGCGTCTCCACCATCGCTCCCATCGCCATCAGGGTGTCGCGGAGGTAAGGGCCCTGAAAGCGGCCGCGCTCCCAGGCGCGCCCTGCGCTCTGTCCGAGGTAGGCGGCGCTGCCCGCACGGAGGCCGCGGACCGTCAGCGCCCGCCGACGCGCGACCGACTCCTCGTCGCCCTCGAAGCCGGCGATGACGAGGGCGCAGCCGCGGCGGCCGCGCAGGCCGAGGTAGCGGTCGAAGAGACGGCCGCCGAGGCCGCGCGGACCGGAGAGCGCCAGCGTCCCCTCGGTCTCCTCCTCGTCGGAGACGCGGATGATCTCCGGCAGGCCCGGCCCCTGCGCCAGCGCCCGCACGATCTCGGAACCGGCCTCGAAGCTCTCGGCCATCCAGGCCTCGTAGCGCTTGACCGCCGGCGCCGGCCGCACCCGCACCGTCACGTCCGGGATCACGCCGAGCACTCCCTCGGAGCCGATCACCAGCTCGCGCAGCGCCGGGCCGGCGGCCGTGTGCGGGGTTTCCAGGGTCTTCAGCTCGCCTGCGGGGGCAAGCAGGCGCACGGAGGCGACCAGCGCGTCGAAGCGGCCGTAGCCGCTCGAGGCCTGCCCGGCGGAGCGGGTCGCGGCGAAGCCGCCGATCGTCGCGTACTCGAAGGACTGCGGGAAGTGGCCGAGGGTGAGGCCGTGGCGCCCAAGCGCCGCCTCCGCCTCGGGACCCCGCAGCCCGGCGCCCAGCCGCACGGTCAGCGAGCGCTCATCCACCTCGACGCCGCCCAGGGCGGCGAGGTCGAGGCTGATCAGGCGGCCGTGCGAGCCCCGCAACGGCTCGACGCCGCCGACGACGCTGGTGCCGCCTCCGAAGGGGACGATGGCGATGCCCTCCGCGCGGCAGACATCGATTACGCGCCGCAGCACTTCGGCGTCAGGCGGCATCACAACAGCGTCTGGAGCTGCCTCCAGCGCCCCGTTTCGCAATCGAGCCAGATCGACATATCCGCGTCCGGTCGAGTGGCGCAAGCGGTTCTCGTCATCCGTGAAGACGTTCTCCCCTCCCACCGCATCGACCAGCGCTCGCGGCAGCGCCTCCGCCGCCGGCACTTCGAACTCCTCGAGCTCCCGCGCCAGCGGCCATGGCTTCAGCTCCCCGATTCGCTCCCGCAACACCCGCAGCGCCTCGCCGTCGAGCGCCGGCCCAACCGACGGGTCCCCCCACCCCCACCACTTCGCATCCCTCCGCGGGAACTGGCGATTCGTCACGTCAGGGCTCTTTCGATGCCGTCCAGAGCTTCGTCGAGGATCTCGCGGCGGGCGTGGCGCATCAGGGGAGAGCCGAGCTTCGACATCCCTTTCAGCGCCTGCTCCTCGGTCAAGCTGACGGCGGTGCCGCCGTCGCGTTCGCGCAGACCGATCTCGACCCGCAGCGCTTTCAGGTGGCGCTCGAACGGGGTCCCCTCCAGCTCCTGCTCCCAGACGTAGCGCTCGCGCTCGGCTGAGCTGACGCAGCGAAAGTCGGCCCGCACTCCGCGCCCCTCCGCCGTCTGCAGCACCTTCGTCCACTGCGTCCGCTTGCCGCCGGGCTTCAGGTCGACGTTCTCGACCCGCGCCGTCCGCGGCCACCAGCGCGGCAAGCTGTAGGGGTCGGAGACGAGCTTCCAGACGTCGCCCGGGGACGCGTCGACGGTGCGCGTGCGGGTGACGCGGGCCACGGAGGGTGCTCAGTCGCCGGCGAGCCGGCGCAGGTCCCGGACCAGGAGCAGGTGCTTGAGGTGGGAGACGGTCGCCGCCAGGCTTTCCAGGCTCTGCAGCGCCTCCTTGCGGCGCTCCGGGTTGCGCGAGCGCAGCGAGGGCCCCAGCAGCGCTTCCAGCAGGTTCGCCTCGCGGTCGGCCGAGGAGCGGAAGACGCGCAGGTTGCGGGCGCCGACGCCGACCCGGGAGAGCTCGCCGGCGGCGCGGACGATCTCGCGGTCGGTCTCGTCGTAGACGGTCCTGCCCTCGCGCTTCTCCGGCTGGACGATCCCGTAGTTCTCGAGCTCGCGGATCAGCTCCTCCCGGGCGCCGGTCTCCTCGACGATCTCCTCCAGGGTGAGGTAGGCGCGCGAGGTGTCGACCAGGATCGCCCGCCGCACCGCCCCGGTAGCCGGCTTGCGCTCGCCATCGCCGCCCAGCACCACGTCACCGCCGGCCGCCAGCTCCTGGCGGATCACCCGCAGCGGCAGGAACTCGTCCCGTTGCAGGCGCAGGATCGTCCGCAGCCGTTCGACGTCGGACTGGCTGTAGAGGCGGTAGCCGCCCGAGGTCCGGCGCGGGCTCAGGAGCTTCTGGTCCTCGAGGTAGCGGATCTTCGAGATCGAGACGTCGTCGAACTCGTTCTGGAGGATCTTGCAGACGGCGCCGATCGTCAGCGCCTTCCGCGGCCGGCTCGGCGAGTCGGCGCCGCGCCCCGTCTGTTCGGAGACGGTCATCCCTACCGCTCCAGGTAGCTCAGCTTGTACTTGCCGACCTGGATCTCGTCGCCGTCGGCGAGCCGGTGCGACTCGATCCGCCGCCGGTTCACGTAGGTGCCGTTGAGAGATCCGAGGTCGTCGATGTAGAGCCCGTCGCGGCGCCGCACCAGCAGCGCGTGGTTGCGGGAGACGGTGACGTCGTCGAGGAAGACGCCGGCGTCGGGGCTGCGGCCGATGCTGACCCGCTCGCCGTCGATGCTGAAGCTCTCCCCCGCCCGGCCGCCGCCGCTGCGGATCACCAGCGCCGCGCCGGCCTCCTCGACCACCTCGTCGATGTCGACCGGCTTCATCTCGCCGGTCTCGTCGACCCGGTAGGTCATCGTCGTCGGTTCCTCGCCCGCCTCTTTCGGCCCGCCGAGGTAGGCGCCGCACTTCTGGCAATAGTTGGCGCCCTCGGGGTTGGCGAAACCGCACTCGGGACAGTGGACGGCCATGGTGCTTCCCGCTCAGGCGGCGGGCTCGTCCTCCGGCAGCGACTGGGTCTTGCCGGCCAGGATCTGGGTCAGCTGCTCGACGTCGTCGCCGGAGATCAGCGAGTCGCCCGCCTCGCGTTTGTGGCGCAGGCGGTTGACCAGCTCGGCGCGCAGGATGTCGATCTTCCCGTGCAGGACGCGCCGCTTGTAGGAGATTTCGTTCTCCTCCGCCGTCAGGTTGTCGATCATGTCCTTCAGCTCCTTGTCGCTGAGGGAACCAAGATCGGGAAAGGTGTCCTCCATCGTGCTCCTAACTCGAAGAGGCCGGGCCTCCGTTTCGGGGGAGCCGATGATAGCTCCCCGCCTGCAAAAGGTTCAACCGCAGGTTAAGGGTTTAGTTGCGGTTGAAGCTCAGCTTGCAGGGCTGCCGTGCACCGCGCGCAGGCCCGCGCGCGCGTAGAGGGCGGTGGCGAGGATCGCCATCGCCAGGCCCCAGATCAGCAGCGCGGTCGCCACCCAGCCGGGCGCCAGCAGCGCCAGGAAGATCCCGCCCATGATCGGGAAGACCGAGATCCGGCCCGGCCAGTTGACTTCGACGTCGACGCCGTGGCGGAGGCCGTAGGAGGCGATCGCCAGCATCGTCAGCTCGCGCAGCGCCAGCAGCGCCAGGGCCCAGCGCGGCAGCAGCTCGAAGCTCCAGCAGACGATGGCGCCGGAGAGGATCGTCAGGCGGTCGACCAGCGGGTCGAGCAGTGCGCCCATGCGGCTGTACTGGCCGGTGAGGCGGGCGAGGATGCCGTCGAGGTAATCGCCGGCGGCGATCGCCCAGAAGACCATCGCCGAGGCGAGGGAGGTGCCGTCGTCGGTGTTGTAGGCGAGGACGAGGAAGACCGGGAGCGCGGCGAGACGCAGGTAGCCGACCAGGTTGGGGATCGTCCATGGATGCAGCGGCTCCCCCTTGCGGGTCTGGCGCGGTTTCGGGCCGCTGCGGTCGAGTCCGAAGAGGCGGCGCATGCGGCCGCGGCCGAAGGGGTCGCGGCTAGCCATCGGAGCGCTCGAGGGGGCCGAGCAGCTCCAGCGCCACTGCGGCGGCGTCCTCCAGGGGCAGCCTGTGCTCGGCGCCCGAGCCGCGCTCCGTCGCCTCCACCACCCCGTCGGCGAGGCCGCGGCGGCCGGCGACGATCCGCAGCGGGCAGCCCAGCAGCTCGGCGTCGGTCAGCTTCTCCCCGGGCCCGGCGTCGCGGTCGTCGTAGAGGACCTCGACGCCCGCTGCCCGCAGCTCGTCGTAGAGCCGGTCGGCGGCCTCGCGCTCGGGCTCGCCCGCCTTCGCCAGGGAGACCAGGTGGATCTGCCAGGGCGCGATCGCCCGCGGCCAGACGATCCCCCTCTCGTCCGCGCGCTGCTCGATAGCCGCGGCGACGATCCGCGCCGGTCCGATCCCGTAGCAGCCCATGACGACCGGGTGTTCGACGCCGTCCTCGTCGAGGTAGGTGGCGCCGAGCGGCTCCGAGTAGCGGCTGCCGAGCTTGAAGATGTTGCCGACCTCGATCGCGGGCTCGATCTCGATCGCGCCGCCGCCCGGGGCGGTATCGCCGGCCTCGACCGTGCGCACGTCCATCGCGTAGGACTCGAAATCGCGGGCAGGATCGACCCCCCGCAGGTGGGTGTTCGGCTTGTTGGCTCCGGTGGCGTAGGAGTCGCCGGTCAGCGCCGCGTCCTTGATGATCGGCAGGCCGCCGCCGACCGGCCCGAGGTAGCCGACCGGCCCGAGCTGCTCCTCGATCTCCTCCGGTCGCGCCTGGCGGAAGTCGGTTTTCATCCCGTTCCGCAGCTTCACCTCGTTCAGCCGGTGGTCGCCGCGAAGCAGGACCAGGACCATCCCCCGCCCCTCGACGACGATCGGCAGCGTCTTGATGAAGGCGCCGGGTGGCAGGCCCAGGTGCGCCGCCACCTCATCGACCTTGGTCAGGCCCGGCGTGTCGACTTCCTCCGGCGCCTCCAGCCGCGGCGGCAGCTCGACGGGCTGCGGCTCGGCCACGGCGATGTCGACGTTGGCCGCGTAGCCGGGCGCCAGCGCAACTTCGTCCTCGCCCGCCGGGCAGGGCGCCATGAACTCGTCGGCGTCGGTGCCCCCCATCATCCCGACGTCGGACTCGACCCGGTACCAGCGCAGCCCGCAGCGATCGAGGATCTTCCCGTAGGCGCCGGCCTGCAGCTCGTAGGAACGCGCCAGCCCCTCCTGATCGCGGTCGAACGAGTAGGCGTCCTTCATCGTGAACTCGCGCGTGCGCAGCACCCCAGCCCGCGGCCGCGGCTCGTCGCGCTCCTTCGTCTGTATGTGGAAGAGCATCAGCGGCAGGTCGCGGTAGGACCGCACATCCCGCGCAACGTGGGTGGTGACAGCCTCCTCGTGCGTCATCGCCAGCACCAGCGGCGAGCCCTTGCGGTCCTCGAGCTTGAACAGCTCCTCGATCGCATAGCGCCCGGTCTTCTTCCAGGGCTCGGCCGGCATCAGCAGCGGCATCAACATCTCCTGGCAGCCGATCGCCTCCATCTCCTCGCGGATGATCCCCTCGACCTTCCGCTCCGTGCGCCAGCCGGCGGGCAGATACGTCCACAGCCCGGCCCCCAGCTGCCGGATCAGGCCCGCCCGCACCATCAGCTTGTGGGAGACCGCCTCCGCATCCGCGGGCGCGTCCTTCAGGGTCGGCAGGAAGGTCCGGGAGAGGCGGCTCACGCCGCGAAACCTATCCGCTCAGGCCCGGGTGAACCGACGGCCCGCCGTCGGCGAGGCCTCCTCGTCGAGGAGTACCCGGTCGGACTCGCCCCGCTCGACCGCTTCGGCCTCCATCGCGGCAATCTTCTCGGGGGTGAGATCGCCGGCGTTTTCGCGCTCGATGTCGGCGACCCACTCGGCCCCCTCGCGGGACTCGGCCTCGTCGAACTCGACCACGCCGCCGCGGTCGAGGGACTTGTCGATCTCCTCGAAGAGGGTGTCGACCAGCTTCGCCTGCGGGACCTTCCGCAGCGGCTTGCCGCCGGCGAAGATCAGGCCCTCGTTCTTGGCGCCGGCGATGCCGAAGTCGGCGTGGCTGGCCTCGCCGATCCCGTTCACCGCGCAGCCGAGCACGGCGACCTCGACCGGCTCCTCGTAGCCTTCCAGCCGCTGCTCGATTTCCGCCACCACGGAGTCCATGTCGAACTGGAGGCGGCCGCAGGTCGGGCAGGCGATCAGCACCGGGCCGCGCTCACGCAGCTGCAGCGCCTTCAGGATCTCCCAGGCAACCTTGACCTCCTCCTCGGCGTGGAAGGTCGAGAGGCTGATCCGGATCGTGTCGCCGATCCCGTCGGCGAGCAGCGTCCCCAGGCCGACCGCCGATTTCAGCGAGCCGCCCCACTTGGTCCCCGCCTCGGTGACGCCGAGGTGCAGCGGGTAGGGGATCTTCTCTGAGAGCAGCCGGTTGGCGGCGATCGTGTTCGGCACGTTGGTCGACTTGATCGAGACCTTGAAGTCCTCGAAGTCGAGGCCCTCCATCAGTTCGACGAACTCGACGGCGGCGGCGACCAGGGCCTCGACCGGGTTCTCGCGCTCGAGCTCGTGCAGGTGCTTGGGCAGCGAACCGGAGTTGACGCCGATCCGCATCGGCACCCCGGCGGCGGTCGCCTTCCGGGCCACCTCGGCGACCTTGTCGCGGCCGCCGATGTTGCCCGGGTTGAGGCGGATGCAGTGGGCACCCGCGTCGATCGCCTTCAGCGCCAGGGTGTGGTTGAAATGGATGTCGGCGATCACCGGGATCGGCGACTCCCGCACGATCGTCTTCAGCGCCTCCGCGTCCTGCTCGCGCGGGACCGCGCAGCGGACCAGGTCCGCTCCCGCGTCGGCGACCTTGCGGATCTGCTCCATCGTCGCCGCCAGGTTGGCGGTCTCGGTCTTGGTCATCGTCTGCACGGCAACCGGCGCGCCGCCGCCGATCGGCACGTCGCCGACCCAGATCTGCCGCTTGGAAGCCATGGAAAGAGCGTATCGAGCGGAGATCGCCTCCTGGTTGAACCTCACGGCGAACCCGTCCGTATCGGGAGATGAATGGGACCGCCCAGGCGTGGAGAGGGGAGGCGATGGCATGGCCGGTGGCTGCTCCTGCTTGCGCTCGCGGGTCTCGGCGCACTTCAATGGTCCACCATCGGCCTGGCGGCCGAAACCACCGTCGAACCGACCGAAACGGCGAGCGGTTACGCCTGGAAGCCCGCCGCCGTGACCTCCGCGCCGGGAGGAAGCGTCGCCTTCCGCAACCCGGGCTACGTCGTCCCCCACGGGGTCCACTGGACGGGGGGACCGGAAAAGCCCGCTTGCAGCGGCGTCCCGGTCGACAGCTCGGGCACCAGCTGGAGCGGGGCCTGCACGTTCGCGCAAGCCGGCACCTACAGCTTCGTCTGCACCGTCCATCCGGAAGAAATGAAGGGGACGATCACCGTCGTCTCCGACGAAGCGGCGCCGGCGCCTTCGCCGGGGCCCGGGGCACCCGCGGCGCCTGAAGGACAGATCGTCGAGGCGCTGCAGCTGGCGAGGAGCCAGCGGGGCAGGGCTGTCCGCGGCTCGGTCGCGACCTCCTCGGCGGCCGTGGGCGGAGGCCTGACGATCGAGCTCGAGGCGAAGGCCGCCGCCCTAGGGGGCCGGGCCAAGGGAATGGTGCGGGTCGGCGGGCTCGCCCGGGCCCTGGCAGAGGCAGGGCGCCAACCCTTCGCAGTGATGCTGAAGGCCCCAGCCCGGAAGGCGCTGCAACGGCGCGGGCGTCTGTCCGTCAACGTGACGATCGTCGTTTCGCCGCCGAACGCCCCGGTCGTGAAGATGACGAGAAGGGTGGAGCTCCATGAGTAGGCCTCGCTTACAGGCAGCCGCCAAACGGTGGCTGGCGGTCCGGGTGCCGGCGGCCGTCCTCATGATCTCGGCGCTGCTCGGAGCATTCGCGGTCAGCGGCCTCGCCGCCGAACCGACGATCGAAGCCACCGGCAGCTCCCTCGCCACCTACGCCTGGACTCCTTCGACCGCGGAAGTGGAAAGCGGCGGATCGGTCGCCTTCAAGAACCCGACGGCGGGTCTTCACGGCCTGGTCTGGGAAGGCAGCCCGGAAACCCCCAGCTGCACCGGGACCCCCAGCGTGGGACAGGCGAACTGGAGCGGCTCCTGCACCTTCGGGCAGGGGGGGACCTACTTGTTCCACTGTCCGGTCCATCCGAGCGTGATGAGGGGAAGCGTCACCGTCACCGGCCCCAGCGCCCCCGTCGTCACCACCGGATCGGCGAGCGGCGTGAGCGAATCCGAAGCGACGCTGAACGGAACCGTCAACCCCTCCGAACAGGAAACCACCTATTTCTTCGAATACGGGCCGACGGCGGCCTACGGGCAGAAAACCATCGAGGAACCGGCCGGCAGCGGCGCCTTGCCCGTTTCGAAATCGGCGACGGTGAGCGGCTTGTCGGCCGCCGCGACCTACCACTTCCGGCTGGTCGCAAAGAATCCCACGGGGACGAGCTTCGGGCTGGATCGCACCTTCGCCACCCCCGGGCCGCCCAGTGCGACGACCAAGGCGGCGGCGGCCGTAGGCGACGTCGAAGCGACGCTCACCGGATCGGTCACCCCGCACGGCTTGCAGACCACCTACTTCTTCGAATACGGGACGACGACCGCCTACGGACAGGAAACGGCTGAAGCCTCGGCCGGCAGCGGAACCGTCGCCGTCCCCGTATCTGCCCTGCTGACGGGCCTCTCGCCGGATACCACCTACCACTTCCAGCTCGTCGCCGAAAACGAATCGGGCACCGCGCCCGGCGGTGACCAAACCTTCACCACCGCCGCCGTACCACCCGTTGAGCCGCCGGCCCTGGCGCCCACGGCTTCAGGCTCGACGGCTCCCCCGGCCACCGCTCCCGCCACGCCTCCCGATACCAAGATCACCCTGAGGCCGCCCGCCAAGACCAGGGACCGCACGCCGACCGTCAAGTTCGCGGCGACGGTTCCCGGCGCGGGCTTCCGCTGCAGCATCGACCGCGGGCCCTTCAAGCGATGCCGGTCGCCCTACACCACGCCCGCCCTGAAGCCGGGCCGCCACAGGATTCGGGTCGCAGCCGTGGCAGGCGGTTTGACCGACCCGACGCCGGCCGCTTGCAGCTTCAAGGTGCTCGCCAAGAAGAAGTAGCGTCAGCGGACTTCGAAGCCTTCGCCGGTGATGCGGCCGATGTCGTTGGAGAGGCCGATGAACATCAGCATCAGCACGAGCGCGAAGCCGACCACCGTCGCCCGCTCGATCACCCGCAGCGAGACCGGTTCGCCGCGCAGTTTCTCGACCACGGCCCAGAGGATGTGGCCGCCGTCGAGCGGCAGGATCGGCAGCAGGTTGATCAGGCCGAGCGAGAGGCTGACGAGGGCGAGGAGGAGCAGGGCCTGGCGCCAACCCTGCTCCACCGCTGCGTGACCGACGTCGCTGGTCCCGACGATCCCCGAGATCTGCTTGCGCTGTTCGGATTCGAAGATCCGGGCGAAGATCGTGGCGGTCTTGCTGGTCACGAGCCAGACCGAGTCGAGGGACTTGCTGACGGCGTGGCCAAAGCTGATCGGCACGAAATGGCCGCCGTATGAGAAGCCGATCAGTGCCCGGCCTTCTTCCTTGTCGTAACGCGGGTACACCGAGATCGTCTTCAGAGCGCCGTCCCGACTGATCGTCAGCTTCACCGGAGTGGCGGCCCGGCAGTCGTTCACCTGGCGCCCGGCGCACCTGTGCGCCTTGACCACGTTCCCGAAAGCCTTCAGGCGCTGTTCGAGCGCCAGATCCGGGAACCGCTTGCCGTCGACGGCGACGATCCGGTCGCCTTCCTTCAGCACCCTCGAGGCCGGGCTCCCGGATTTGATCGCGCCCACCGACTGATTGGTCTTTTCGAGCCCGCCGATGCCGAAGACGCCGACAAGGATCACGAACGCCAGCACGAGGTTCACCGCCGGGCCGGCCGCGACGACGACGATCCGCTTCCAGATCGGCTTGCGGAAATAGGCGTTCTCTTCGTGCTCCGGAGGGACGTCCTCCTCCGGGTTCATGCCGGTGATCTTCACGTAGCCGCCGAGCGGGATCGCTTTCACCCCGTACTCGGTCTCGCCTCGCTTGAACGACCAGATCGTCGGCCCGAAGAAGAGGAAGAAGCGCTCGACCCGCATGCCGACCGCCTTGGCGGCGGCGAAGTGGCCGGCCTCGTGGACGACGATCAGGAAGCAGAAGCCGAGGAAGACCGCGAACCAGCTCATGCCGGCGCCAGCTCCCTGACCTGCTCCTGGCTGCGTTCGCGGGCCTCCGCGTCGGCGCCGAAGAGGTCGTCGAAGTGGCTGACGGGACAGGCGGGCATCTCCTCCATAACCCGCTCGATCACCGCGGGGATCGCCGTGAACGGGATCCGCTCCTCGAGGAAGGCGGCGACGGCGATCTCGTCGGCGGCATTCAGCACGGTCGGAGCGGTGCCGCCGGCGCGGCCGGCCTCCAGGGCCAGGCGCAGGCAGGCGAAGGTCTCGAGATCCGGCTCCTCGAAGGTCAGCGAGCCGGCGGCGGCGAGGTCGAGCTGCGGCACCTCGACGTCGTGGCGCTCCGGGTAGTGCAGGGCATAGGAGATCGGCACCCGCATGTCGGGGTAGCCGAGGTGCGCGAGCGAGGAGCCGTCGTTGAGGTGGATCAGCGCGTGGACCAGCGACTGCGGGTGGACGACGACCTCGATCCGCTCGTAGGAGACCCCGAAGAGGTGGTGGGCCTCGATCACCTCGAAGCCCTTGTTCATCAGCGTCGCCGAATCGATCGTGATCCTCCCCCCCATCCGCCAGGTGGGATGGGCGAGGGCGTCGGCGACGCTGACCTCGGCGAGGTCTTCCCGGCCGCGGAACGGCCCGCCGGAAGCCGTCAGCACCAGCCGCTCGACCGTCCCCGGTGCCTCGGCGCCGATCAGCTGGTACAGCGCCGAGTGCTCGGAATCGACCGGCAGCAGCCGCGCCCCGGTTGCCTCGGCCAGCGCCATCACCAGCTCGCCGCCAAGCACCAGGCTCTCCTTGTTGGCAAGGGCGACGTCGATCCCCTCGCTGAGGGCGACGATCGTCGATCCCAGGCCGGCGGCCCCGACGATCGAGTTGAGCACGAGGTCCGGATCCGAGGCGGCGATCAGCTCGCGCACGCCCTCCTCTCCCGAGAGGAGGCGCCCGCTCCAGCTCCCCCGCGCCTTCTCAGCCGATTGCTCGTCGGAGAGCGCAATCGCGGGCACCCCGTGCTCGCGCGCCTGCGCGACCGCCGTCTCCCAGCTGCCGCCGGCCGCCAGCCCGACCACCTGCAGCTGATCCGAGCGCCCGATCACCTCCAGCGCCTGGGTGCCGATCGACCCGGTCGACCCGAGTATCAGGACCTTCTTCATGCCTGCTCAAAGGATACGGAGCCTCAGTAGACCAGCGCCACGGCGAGGTAGTAGCCGACGACGACGGTGAAGAAGACGGCGTCGAGGCGGTCGAGGAGGCCGCCGTGGGGGCCGAAGATCGTGCCGGTGTCCTTGGTGCCGAGGTCGCGCTTCAGCATCGACTCGAAGAGGTCGCCGACCGGGGCGGCGGCGGCAACCGCGGCGCCGATCGCGAGCGCGTCGATCCCCGAGAGCCAGTCCTGGTAGAGGCCGGCGAACCAGAAGCCCATGGTGCCGATCAGGAAACCGCCGATCAGCCCCTCGAGCGTCTTGTTCGGCGAGAGGTTGGGGGTGATCCGGTGACTGCCGAACATGCGGCCGGTGGCGTAGGCGGCGGTGTCGGCGACGAAGGTGCCGACGAGGACGTCGATCAGGAGCGCCGCCCCATGCGCGGGCAGGTCGCGGAGCAGCACCGCGTGGGCGAGCGGGACGCCGATCCAGAGGACCGCCAGCAGCGTCACTCCCATCGAGACCGTGGCCCCGTTCTGGTGCTGGGGCCTGGCGACGAAGGCGAAGATCAGCGGGAACGAGGCGGCGAGAACATAGAGGATGTTGAAGGCGGTGCCGAAGTGGGCGGCGAGGACCAAGGCCGCCACGGTGAGATAGGCGGGCAGGATCAGCGGCCGGTAACGGTCGGCGATCGCGCCGAACTCGCGCATGGCGACTATCCCGATCGCCACCATCGCCAGCGCGAAGACGATCCCCCCGGCCACGGTGATCGCGATCGCAAAGGCAATCCAGGGCAGCGCCACGAGGATCCGCTTGGCGGTCTCCCCGCGCCCGCCGCCGCGTTTCCTGGGACGCGACCGGCGGGGTTGACTCCGCCGCGACTGCGGCGCCTCGTCGAACATCTCCGCGTCGAAGAGGTCGGCCCGCACCCGCTCCTCGCGCCCCTCCTCGCTCACGCCCGGCTCCCGAAGCGCCGCTGGCGCGTCTCATACTCGCGCAGGCAGGCTTCCAGCGCGGCGCGATCGAAGTCGGGCCAGAGCTCGTCGCGGAAGACCAGCTCGGAATAGGCGCACTGCCAGAGCAGGTAGTTGGAGAGCCTCTGCTCGCCGCTGGTGCGGATCAGGAGGTCGGGATCGTGCATCTCGGGCGCATAGAGGTGGCGGCGGAACTCATCTTCGGAGTCTCCCCGGAAGCTTCGCGCCGCGTCGAGGATCTCCGCCCTGCCGCCGTAGTTGAAGGCGACGAAGAGGGTGATGCGCTCGTTCACGGCGGTCTCCCCTTCAGACCACTCCATCCGTTCCACCAGCGCCGGGTCGAGCCCCTCCCGCCGGCCGATGTAGCGCATTCGCACGCCTTCCTCCTTCAGCTCCGGGGTTTCCGAGCCGATCCGTTCGCCCATCATCGCCATCAACCCGCGGACCTCCTCCGCCGGGCGGCTCCAGTTCTCGGTCGAGAAGGAATAGACCGTCAGCTCCTCGATCCCGAGCTCGGCGGCGTCCCGCAGCCGCGCCTTCAGCGTGTCGGCTCCCGCCCGGTGCCCCTCGACCACCGGCAGGTCCCGCTGGTTTGCCCAGCGGCCGTTGCCGTCGGTGATGATCGCTACGTATTTGGGAGCGGTCACTCTCGGGTGGCCGCCTCAGACCTCGAGGATCTCGGCTTCCTTGCCTTTGAGAAGAGCGTCGATCTCGGCGATCGCGTCATCCGTCTGCTTCTGCAGCGTCGCCTCGGCCCGCCGCTCGTCGTCCTCGCCGGCTTCGCCTTCCTTCTTCAGGTCGCGCAGGTCGCTCATGATGTCGCGGCGGACGTTGCGGATCGCCACCCGGCCCTCCTCGGCGACCCCGTGCACCACCTTGACCATCTCGCGGCGCCGCTCCTCGGTCATCTCCGGAATCTGCAGCCGGATCAGGTTGCCGTCGTTGCTCGGCGTCAGGCCGATGTCGGACTCCTGGATCGCCTTCTCGATCGCCCCGAGGGCGCTCTTGTCGAACGGCGTCACGGTCAGCAGCCGGGCGTCGCCGGCGGCGACGTTGGCGAGCTGCTTCAGCGGCGTCGGGTTGCCGTAGTACTCGACCGTGATCCGGTCCAGCAGGTGCGGCGATGCCCGGCCGGTGCGCACGGTGGCCAGCTCGCCACGGCTCGACTCGACCGATTTGGTCATCCGCTCCTTGGCGTCGGCCAGCAGTTCGTCGATCAGCTCCACCGGTGTCCCGTCCTCCTAAGCGGCGGGTTCGCTGGAGACCAGCGTCCCCACCTTTTCGCCGGAAACGATCCTATCTATGTTGCGCTCGTCGCCCATGTTGAAGACGTAGATCGGCAGATCGTTGTCCATGCAGAGGGAGAGGGCGGTCGAGTCCATCACCCGCAGCCCCCGCTCGATCGCCTCCCTGTGGCTGATCGCGGGGATGAACTCGGCTTCGGGATTGGTCGCCGGGTCGGAGTCGAAGACGCCTTCGACCCCGTTCTTCGCCATCAGGATCGCCTCTGCGTGGATCTCCAGCGCCCGCAGCGCCGCCGCGGTGTCGGTGGTGAAGAACGGGTTGCCGGTGCCGGCGGCGAAGATCACCACCCGGTCCTTCTCGAGGTGGCGCATGGCACGGCGGCGGATGTAGGGCTCGGCCACCTCCTGGACGTCGATCGCCGACATCACGCGGGTGTGCTGGTCGTGGCGCTCGAGCGCGTCCTGAAGGGTGAGCGCGTTGAGGACCGTCGCCAGCATCCCCATGTAGTCGCCGGTGGCGCGGTCCATCCCGCTCGCCGCGCCGTCGAGGCCGCGGTAGATGTTGCCGGCGCCGACGACGATCGCGATCTCGACCCCGCGCTCGCGGACCGCCGCCACCTGCTTGGCGATCCGGTCGACCTCGGCGGCGTCGGTGCCGAAGCTCTGGCTGCCCATCAGGGCCTCGCCGGAGAGCTTCAGCAGGACGCGCCCGAAGCGCGGCTCGGCGGAGTCGGTCACTGCGCGGGAGCTTATTCCCCGACGCGGAAGTAGGCGAAGCGGGCGATCTGGACGTTCTCGCCGGTTTTCGCCGCCAGCTCCTGCCGCAGCTCCTCGATCGTCTTGCCCTCGTGCTTCTCGGTGTTGACGTGGGTCTGGTCGAGCAGCGCGACTTCGCTCGCCCACTTGCTCAGCTGCCCCTCGACGATCTTCTCGACCACGTTGTCGGGCTTGCCTTCTTCCCGCGCCTTCTCTTCGAAGACCTTCTTTTCGGCCTCGCGCTCCTCGGCCGGGATTTCCTCGGTGGTCACGTACTGCGGCGCCGTCGCCGCCGCGTGCAGGGCAACCTGGTAGGCGAAGACACGGAACTCCTCGTTGCGGGCGACGAAGTCGGTCTCGCACTGGACTTCGACCATCGCCCCGACCTTGTCGTTGGCGTGGATGTAGGAGGCGACGACGCCCTCGTCGGTGCCGCGGCCTTCGCGCTTGGCGGCGGAGGCCTGCCCCTTCACCCGCAGCAGCTCGACCGCCCGCTCGACGTCGCCGTCGGCCTCGACCAGCGCCGATTTGGCGTCCATCATCGCCGCCCCGGTCCGGTCCCGGAGCGCTTTCACGTCAGCAGCAGTAACGCTCATTGAGCCTCCTCCCCACTCTCAGCTTGCTCCTCAGCCGGCGCCTCGGCCGCCGGAGCTTTCTCCTCAGCGGCCGGAGCCGCTGCACTCTCGGCGGCCTCCTCGGACGGCCCCTCGTCTGCCGCAGCGGCGTCTGCCGCGGGTGGCGACGATTCCGAGGACTCTCCCGGTAGGGAGAGCCCGGAATCGGAGACAGGACCCGCGGCTGCGGTGGCCTGTCCTTTATCGGAGACAGGACCCGCGGGCCGCGGCGCCTGTGCCTGTGCCTGTGCGGCCTGAGCTTTCTGCGCCTCGGCCGCCGCTTTCTGTTTCGCAGCCGCTTCGGCGGCCTGTTTGGCCTCCTCCGCTTCGACCCGCGCTTTCTCCTCTTCCTCCCGTTTGCGCCGCTCTTCTTCCTCCCGTTTGCGCCGCTCCATCTCTTCGGCGATCCGTTTCTCCTCCTGGACGCGCCAGGAGGAGGCGCCCTCCTCGATCGCGGCGCCGATCGTGCCGATCACCAGCTCGCAGGAGCGGATCGCGTCGTCGTTGCCGGGGATCACGTAGTCGACCGGCGTCGGGTCGCAGTTGGTGTCGACCAGGCCGATGATCGGGATCCGCAGCCGTGCCGCCTCGTTGACCGCGATCTCCTCGGTTTTCAGGTCGGCGACGAAGACGGCGTCGGGCAGTCGGTCCATGTCGCGGACCCCGCCGAGGTTGAACTCGAGCTTGGCGAGTTCGGCCTCCATCCCCATCCGCTCCTTGGTCGGCAGGAGGTCGAGTTTCCCCTCCTCTTTCCAGCCGTTGAGCTCGTGGAGGCGGGCGATCCGGCCCGACATCGTGTCGAAGTTGGTCAGCAGCCCGCCCAGCCAGCGCTTGTTGACGTAGGGCATCTTGCAGCGGTCGGCCCATTCCTGGATCGTGTCGCGGGCCTGCTTCTTGGTGCCGACGAAGAGCACGGTGCCGCCGCCGGTCGCCAGCTCACCGGCGAATTTGCGGGCGTTCTCCAGCAGCGCCTCGGTCTGCAGCAGGTCGATGATGTGGATCCCGTCCATCTCGCCGAAGATGAACCGGCGCATGTTCGGGTTCCAGCGACGCGTCTGGTGGCCGAAGTGGACCCCGGCCTCGAGCAGATCTCTGAGTTCTGCCTGTGCCATCTGATTCTCCTTAGGTTGATGAAGCGCCCCGCTCCGCTCGCCGGGACCTGGCCATGGCCAGGCAGGATCCGGTCCGCTGTCGGCGGGGGTCGATTTCCGAAGGCCCGATTGTAGAGCGGGAGCGCTACTCGGCGTGCGCCGCCTCCAGCGCCGCCACGAGGTCCGGCGGGAGACGCGAGGCGAACTCCAGCGGCTCCCCCGTGCGGGGGTGGCGGAAAGCGAGGCGGTGGGCGTGGAGAAACTGCCGCGTGAGGCCGTAGCGCTCGGCGCCGCCGTAGGTGGTGTCGCCGGTCAGCGGGTGGCCGATCGCGGCGAAGTGGGCTCGGATCTGGTGCGTACGGCCGGTCTCCAGGCGCGCCTCCAGGTAGGTCTCGCGCGACAGCAGCTCCAGCACCTCGAAGTGGGTCCGCGCCTCCCGCGAGGCGGCGCCGGAGACGGCCATCCGCTGCCGGTTGCGCGCCGCGCGGCCGATCGGGGCGTCGATCGTGCCGGTGCGCGAGCGCAGCCGCCCCCCGGCCAGCGCCAGGTAGACCCGCTCGACCTCGCGGCGGCGCACGGCCTCCTGCAGCGCCGCGTGGGTCTCGTCGTCGCGGGCGACGACGAGCAGGCCGCTGGTCCCCTTGTCGAGGCGGTGGACGATGCCGGGCCGCTCCGGGTCCTCCCCGCCGCCGAGGATCTCCGCCAGCTCCTCGACCAGGGTCGGACCGCTGTGCGATGGCGCCGGGTGGACGACCAGCCCCGCCGGCTTGTCGATCACGGCCAGTGAGTCGTCGCGGTGGACGATCCGCAGCTGCGGCTCAGGCATCGGAGTCCTTCGCCGTGGCGGCGCCCGCCCGCTTGCTCCCCTCCTCGCGCTCGGCCTCGCGCAGGTAGATGAAGACGAGCAGGAGCACGCCGAGCGTGATCGCCGTATCGGCGAGGTTGAAGGGCGGCCAGGAACCGACGGCGATGAAGTCGGTGACGGCGTCGGCGCGGACCCGGTCGGCGAGGTTGCCGAGCGCGCCGCCGGCGACGAGCCCGACCGCGACCCACATCCCGGGCCGCAGCGGGTTGCGGGCGAAGAGGTAGCCGATCACGCCGAGGGCGGCGACCGTCACCAGGACCAGCTTGACCCCGGCGCCGCCGGCGAGGCCGAAGGCGACGCCGCTGTTGTGGGAGAGCGTCAGTTCCAGCGGGCCCAGGACCTCGACGAACTCGCCGGGGACCAGGTGGTCTTCCACCACCGCCTTGGCGACCTGGTCGGCCGCCAGGACCAGTCCGCAGAGCCCGGCGGCGAGGCCCCAGGCGCGCGCCTTGGCGCTCATTCGAGCAGGGCCCGAACGATGATCCCGTCGATGAGGAAGAGGACGATGATCGCCAGCATCGGGCTGAGGTCGATGCTCAGCTGGCCGCCCCCGATCGGGCGCATGATCCGGCGGAAGATGTTCAGGTAGGGATCGGTGGTTTCGTGGACGAAGTCGACGACAGCCTTCAGCCAGGGCCGATAGGGCATTCGCGGCACGAAGGAGAGGACGATGTTGGCGAAGATGAGGATGAAGTAGACGACGAAGAGGGCCTGGACGTAGTCGGCGACGTCGCCTCGGTTGATCGCCAGCGGGATCATCGCCGCATCCGCTCCAGCGAGGCCCCGACGGCTGCCGCGAACGCCCGCCGCGCACCTTCACGCTCGAGCGCCTCCAGCCCGGCTTCGGTGCTGCCGCCGGGCGAGGTGACCGCCTCGCGGACCTCGGCGGGATCGCGGCGCTGCAGCAGCTCGGCGGTGCCGGCGGCGGTCTCGACGACCAGCTCGCGGGCCAGCTCCGGGTCGAGACCGGCCTCAGCGCCCGCGTCGGCGAGCGCCTCGACCGCCAGCGCCAGGTAGGCCGGCGCGCACCCCATGATCGCCGTCGCAGCGTCGAAGTCCTCGTCGGGAATCTCGACCACATGGCCGAGCAGGCCCAGCTTCTCCCGCGCCTCGGGGCCGGCAGAGCCGGCGACGCAGAAGACTCCCCGGCGGACCTCGGCGCCGACGTTCGGCATTACCCGGAGGACATGGTCGGCGCCTGGGAGCGCCGCCTCCAGCCGCTCCAGCGAGACCACGGCAAGGACCGAAAAGACCTGTTTCGCCTCGGCGAGCTGAGCGGCGACGTCATCCAGCACCCCCGGCTTCACCGCGAGGACGACCAGGTCCGCCCGCCGCGCAATCTCCTCGTTCGAAGCGACCTCACCCCCCAGCTCTTCAGCAAGCGCCTTCGCCCTCCCCGACCCGCCATCGGAGAAAAGCATCCCCTCGAACTCCCCGCGCCACCCCCGCGCAATTGCGGCGGCCATATTCCCGGACCCGACGAACCCAACGATCATTGCCAGGAATCTAACCGCGTGTGGCAGGTGAGCGCGCCAGAGCCACCTAAGACTGGTTAAAAAACCCCTTGTCGATCAGCCTCGCCTTTTCCTCGGCAGAGACCTCGACGTTGCGCGGCGTCAGCAGGAACATCTTCTCGGCGATCCGCTGCATGCCCCCGTCCAGGGCGTAGGTGAGCCCGGAGCAGAAGTCGATCATCCGCTTCGAGAGCTCGTGGTCGGCGGTCTGCAGGTTGAGGATCACCGGGACCGAGCGTTTGAACTGGTCGGCGACCTGCTGGGCGTCGTTGAAGTTGCGCGGGATCACCAGGTGGACCTGGATGTCGCTGCCGCCGTTGTCGACCGGGCGCAGCGTGCGGGTGCGGCCGCCGCCGATCGGTTCGTCGTCGCCGAAGATGTCGTCGATCTCGTCGCGGCGGGAGCGGCGCGAGGTCGGCAGGCGGCGCACCGAGGAGCCGCCTTCGCCGCGTTCGCGGCGGCCCTCGAAGACTTCCTCGGTCCCGGTCTCGGGCTCGAAGTCTTCCTCGTATTCGGGACCGTAGTCGTGGTCCTCGGCCAGTCCAAAATAGACCAGCGCTCTATGCCAAGTGTCCCTCAGGGCCATCTGTCTCGGGTGTTTCGGCCTCCGGTGGCCGACTCCTTTACAGATTATTCCCAGATTTCGCGCGAAATCACGCGAAGAGGCCGTGACCCAGGCGGATGATCGTCGCCCCCTCCTCGACCGCGACCCGCCAGTCCTGCGAGGTGCCGATCGAGAGCTGCGCGAGTCCGTTGGCGGCAGCCAGCTCGGCGAGGCGGGCGAAATAGGGCCGCGAGCGCTCCGGGTCCTCGCTGAACGGGGGCATCGTCATCAGGCCGGAGACGCGAACGGGGCAGCGCTCGACGAAGGCAGGCAGCTCGGCCGCCTCGACCCCGCCCTTTCCCTCCTCGCCGGAGACGTTGACCTCGACCAGGACCTCGGTTTCCGGGGTGCCGTGCTTCTCCAGCTGGGCGAGGACGGAGTCGGTGGCGACCGAGTGGACCAGGCGGACCAGCGGCAGCACCTGTTTCACCTTGCGGCTCTGCAAGTTGCCGATGAAGTCCCACTCGAAGGCATCGCCCCAGCGCTCGTGCTTGGCAGCGAGGTCCTGCAGGCGGTTCTCCCCGACCAGGCGAACCCCCGCCTCGGCCAGCTTGCCCATCTCCTCCAGCGGCACGTACTTGGTGGCGACCAGCAGCTCGACCCGATCTCCCGTGACCGCTCGCACCTCCTCCAGCTTCGCCGCCACCCGGACGGCGTCGATGTCGTGGATCAGCTCCGCCATCAGTCCTCGAGCCAGGCGATTCCCGCCTGGCGGCCGGTGCGCCCCCGGTCGCGGCGGTGGGAGAAGAAGAGCTCCTTCTCGCAGCTGGTGCAGAGCCCGGCCGACTGCACTTCCTCGACGCCCGCGCTCGCCAGCTGCCGCCGGGCCACCTCGGGCAGGTCGAGCATCCGGCCCGAGGCGACCCCGTCCCCCAGTTCCGCGAACGCCTCGAGGACCTCCTCGCCCACTTCGTAGCAGCAGGGGCCGATTCCCGGGCCGATTGCCGCCCTCGTCGCTTCCACCGCCTTCGCGGCGGCGCCGAGGATGCCGCCGGCGAGCGGCCGCCAGCCGGCGTGCACCATCGCCACGCCCTTCGGCCCATGCAACGCGACCGGCAGGCAGTCGGCCACGAAAACAAGGGGCGCCAGCCCCGGCTGCCGCACCAGGTGCCCGTCAGCCTCCGGCAGCGAGTTCCGTGGTTCCTTTTGCACGTATTTGGTGCCGAAGGAACCACGGAACTCGTCTGGGCCTTCGTCGTGGTCGATCAAGCGGGTGCCGTGCACCTGGAGGGCGAAGGCGACCTGCTCGGGCTCGTGCCCCAGTGCACTCGCCAGGCGCCGGCGGTTCTCCTGCACGGCTTCGGGGTCGTCGCCGGTGAGGATGCCGAGGTTGAGGGAGCCGAAGGGGGGCTCGCTGCCACCGCCGAGCCGGGTCGAGAAGGCCGCCCGGGCACCGCCGAGGTCGGCTTGCAGCCACCGTACGCCGTCGCGCTCGCGCCAATCCATCGCCGAAACGAAAGCAGACGCCGACCGCTTCTAGTCCCGCAGGGCCGCCGCCAGGGCCGTCTTCAGCTCCTCCTCGCGGCCGGAGATCTCCCCTTCGAGCTTCTTATGACGGGCGGCGCGGAGGCCGCGGCCGATCGCCGGCCCCTGCTCGATCCCGGCCGCGAGCAGATCGTCGCCGTCGATCTCCAGCTCGATCCGGCGCCAGGCGGTCAGGTAGTGGTCGAGCCAGTCGGCGCCCATCGCCCGGGCGAGGATCAGCTCGACCGGGTCGCGCCGCTCGGCCAGCTCGACCCCCTCCCCCGGTTTCGGCATCCACATCGAAGCCAGCACCTCCTCGGCGCCGGGCGGGCCCAGCGCCGCGGCGACCAGGGCCCGCTCGCGTGGCACTGCCTCGGCCCAGTGGGGCGCCCCGAGCAGGTCTTCGACAGCGCCCATCAGCCGCAGGCCGTCCGGACGCAGGTCGATCACCCCCCACCCGGCGAGCAGCTCGAACCCCTCGCGGGCGCGCTCTTCGGCCGCCAGCCGCTCCAGCTCGGCACGGCGGCGATCGGCGGAGACGGTGGTGAGGTCGGTCCGCCGCAGCAGTTCCTCCGTCCCCGGCTCGAGCGCGAAGCCGAAGCGCGAGGCGTAGCGGGCGGCGCGGATCGCCCGAGTCGGGTCGTCGAGGAAGGAGCGGTCATGGAGGACGCGGAGGAGGCCCGCTTCGAGATCGGCCCTGCCGCCGTGGGGATCGACCAGTCGCGTGGGATCCTCGAGCGGGACCGCCATCGCGTTGACCGTGAAATCGCGCCGGGCAAGGTCCTGCTCGATGTCTGCGGCCGGTGCGACCACCGGCAGGTTCCCCGGCTCGGGATAGGTCTCGGTGCGGGCCGCGGCGATGTCGACCTCGTGCCCTTCCACGTCGACCTTCACGGTCCCGAACCGCTCGTGTGCGGCGTGGGCGCCGCCGAGCCGCTCCGCTAGCGCCGCCGCATCCCCTTCGACCACGAGATCGACGTCGGCCCGCGGGCGGCCCAGCAGGAGGTCGCGGACAGCGCCGCCGACGAGGTAGACCGGCTCCCGCGCGGCCGCGCGCACGGCGCCCAGCTCGGGATGTGAGCTCGCCAGCTCCAGCGCCAGATCGTCCATGGACGCCCTACGATGACCGTTTCCGCGGATGCCGGGCGATTACAGAGATCGAGGCGGGAGCGAGACGGCGGCCGCGGAGCGGGGCCGGCGCCGCGTCCAGCGGCGGCGGCGGCTGCGCAGGCAGCGCCTGCTGGCGGCGGCGGCGATCGTGCTCGTCCCGGTTGCCGTCGGCGCCGCGATCCTCGCCTCCGGCGGCGGTGGCGGCAGCACGGCGACGGGAAGCTCCTCCTCGCCCGGGAAGAGCGGCCCCGAGTCGAAGCGGAACGGAAACGGCGAAGCCAAGGTTCGGAACGCGACCCCGCAACCCGGCTGGAAGCCCTATACCGGTCCTGTCCCGATTCTCGAGTACCACGTGCTCGGCCGCCCCCAGACCGAAGTCCCCTACCCCGATCTCTACGTGCCGCGGGCCAGCTTCCGCAAGCAGATGGACTGGCTCGACCGGCAGGGCTACGAAGCGGTGACGCTGGAACAGGTCGAGCAAGCCTGGTACCACGGCGGCACCCTGCCGCCGAAACCGATCGTGCTCTCCTTCGACGACGGCTACCGGCCGCAGTACACCTTCGCGCTGCCCACCCTGCGCAGGCACGGCTGGCCGGGGGTCCTGAACCTCAAGGCCGAAGGCTCGGACCTCTATGAAAGCAACGTCAAGGCGATGCTCGCCGCAGGCTGGGAGCTTGCCGCGCACACGATCAACCACTCTGACCTGACGACCCTGGAAGGGACGGCGCTGGAAGGAGAAGTCGCCGGCTCGCGCCGGATGCTCCAGCGCGAATACGGCGTCCCAGTGAAGGACTTCTGCTACCCGGCCGGCCGCTTCGACGCAACCGTGGTCGCCGCGGTCGAAGCCGCCGGCTATGTCGCGGCGACGACCGAGATTCCCGGCTTCGCCACCAGGGATCACCCATACGAACTGGCGCGGATCGAGGTCCTCGGCAGCTGGACGGTGGGCACGCTGGCGGAAACCATGCGCGCCGACGCCGAAGCGGCCGGCGCCTGAGTCAGATCCGGACCGGGATGCCGTCTGCCGCCAGCCGCTCCTTCGCCTCGCGGACGCGGTAGCGGCCGTAGTGGAAGATCGAGGCGCAGAGGACGGCGTCGGCGTTGCCCTGCGCGATCGCCTCGCTGAGATGCGCCAGCTCGCCGGCGCCGCCGGAGGCGATCACCGGCACCGGCACCGCCTCGGCGACGGCGTGGGTCAGCTCGAGGTCGTAGCCGTCGTTGGTGCCGTCCCGATCCATGCTGGTCAGCAGCACCTCCCCCGCCCCGCGCTCGACCGCCTCTTCGGCCCATGAGACCGCGTCGCGCCCCTCGACCCGCCTGCGGCCGCCGTTGACGTAGACGCCCCAGCCGCCGCCGTACCAGCCGGCCGGCGCCGCGCAGGTCGGCGAGGCGGTGGCCGGCTCCTCCTCGCGCCGGGCGTCGATGGCGATCACCACGCACTGGGCGCCGAACTGCGCCGCCAGCTCTTCCAGCAGCTGCGGCCGGCCCAGGGCCGCCGAGTTGACCGAGACCTTGTCCGCACCCGCGTCCAGCACCGCCTGGGCGTCCTCCACCGAGCGGATGCCGCCGCCGATCGTGAAGGGGATGAAGACGTTGTCGGCGGTCCGCCGGGCCAGCTCGACGATCGTCTCCCGCTGTTCGTGCGAGGCGGTGATGTCGAGGAAGACCAGCTCGTCGGCGCCCTCGGCGTCGTAGCGTTCGGCCAGCTCGACCGGGTCGCCGGCATCGCGCAGGCCGACGAAGTTCGTCCCCTTGACGACCCGCCCGGCATCGACGTCCAAGCAGGGGATCACTCGTTTCAGTGCCATGGAGAACAGGGTAGGCGCTGGAGGGGTCCGGTCACCAGCCGCATCCGAGTTTCGCCACAGCCGGGTGTGGTGAGAGTCGGATGCGTTGCTCAGCTTGTTGTCCGCTGACAGCTGCCGAACCCTCGGCGTCTGCCGGAGCTATGTGGCTGGAGGGACGGGTGCCCCTCCGATGGGGCTTTGGGCCAAGCTGCTGGCGCTCGTTGGTCCCTGCTGGGACGTACGGTCTCCAGCGGAGGGGCACCCGTCCCTCCATAAAGGCAAACGGTCAGTCCCTCAGCACTGCGATCCCCTCGGCCACCGTGAACTTGCGCTCGTAGAGGGCGCGGCCGACGATCACGCCTTCGATGTTGGGCGCCGCCTCGGCGGCAAGGCGCTCGAGATGTTCGAGCTCGCCGATGCCGCCGGAGGCGAGGACCTGGGCGCCGGTGGCGGCGGCGATCTCGTTCAGCTGGCCGATGTCGGGGCCCTCCATCGTCCCGTCGACCTCGATCGCGGTGCAGAGGAAGCGCTCGACCTTGCGGTCGCTGAGCCTCGCCACCGCCGCGGGCGCCTCGACGTCGCTGGTCTCGGTCCAGCCGGAGAGGGAGACCTTGCCGCCGCGGGTGTCGACCGAGACGACCACGCGCCCGCCGTGGGCGGCGAGGGCCCCGTCGAGGAACTCCGGGTCGCGCAGTGCCGCGGTTCCGATCACCACTCGCTCGGCGCCGGCGTCGAGGACGGCGGCGACGGCGCCGCCGTCGCGCAACCCGCCCCCCACCTGGATCGGGCAGTCGACCGCCTCGGCGATCCGGCGGACGTGCTCGAGGTTCCGCGGCTCCCCCGCCTTGGCCCCGTCGAGGTCGACGACGTGGAGGAACTCCGCTCCTTCCTCGGCCCAGCGCCGCGCCGCGTCGACCGGGTCGGAGTCGTAGGCGGTCTCGCGCTCGTAGTCGCCCTGCAGCAGCCGCACCGCCTTGCCGCCGCGGATGTCGATTGCCGGATAGAGGATCACGCCGGCGCGGGGGACTTCGCGCAGACCCCGGCGAAGTTGGAGAGCAGACGGAGGCCGGCACTGCTCGACTTCTCCGGGTGGAACTGGACGCCGAAGACGTCGTCGCGCTCGGCGGCGCAGGCGAAGCGCTTGCCGTAGACGGCGGTGCCGAGCAGCTCGCCGCCGCTCGGCCGCGGCGCGAAGGAGTGGACGAAGTAGAACGGGGTCTCCGAGGGAATGCCGTCGGTGAGGCGCGACTCGCGCTCCCACCGCACCCGCTCCCAGCCGATGTGCGGGACCTTGAGGCCCTCCGCCTCGAGCTCACCGACCGGGCCGTCGAGCAGGCCGAGGCCGTCGGATCCGCCCTGCTCGGTGCTCGCCTCGAAGAGCAGCTGCAGGCCGAGGCAGATGCCGAGGATCGGCACCCCCTCCCCGCGCCGCTCGGCGATCAGATCGTCGAGGCCGAGCTCGCGGATTCGCTCCATCGCCCGCGGGAAGGCACCCACCCCGGGCAGGACCAGCCCGTCGGCCGCCCGCACCTCGCCGGCGTCGCTGGTGATCGTCGCGGTGACGCCGACGTGCTCCAGCGCCTTCTCGACCGAGCGCAGGTTCCCCATCCCGTAGTCGAGGACCGCGATCCGGACGCTCATCGGTTCAGCGTGCCCTTCGTCGACGGCACGCCGCTCTCGTCGGGATCGATCGAGACCGCGACCCGCAGCGCCCGCGCGAAGGCCTTGAACGAGGCCTCGATCATGTGGTGGGCGTTCGTGCCCGAGCGAACCCAGATGTGCAGGGTCAGCTTGGCGCTGTTGGCGAGGGCGCGGAAGAACTCCTCGGCCAGCTCGCTGTCGAAGCCGGCGATCGAGACCACCGGCAGCTCGGCCGCGAAGTCGCAGTACGGGCGGCCGGAGATGTCGATCGCGCACTCGGCCAGCGACTCGTCCATCGGCACCAGGGCCGAGCCGTAGCGGCGGATGCCGGCCCGGTCGCCGAGCGCCTCGTCGAGCGCCTGTCCGAAGACGATGCCGACGTCCTCGACCGTGTGGTGGGCGCCGGTCTCCAGGTCCCCCTCCGCCTCGATCTTCAGCCCGAGCCGGCCGTGCCGGGCCAGCAGGTCGAGCATGTGGTCGAGGAAGCCGACGCCGGTCTCGGCGCTCGCCTCCCCCCCGTCGAGGTCGAGCGAGAGCTTGACCCGGGTCTCCCCCGTCTGACGTTCTCTGGCTGCGGTTCTGCTCATCGCCTAATCATCGCCGACTCGCCGTGAACGGGGAAGCCCTCCGCGCGGGCCAGGGCGTCGACGTGCGGCGCCAGCTCGGCCGCCGCCTCCTCGCCGATCTCGACGCTGGAGATGCGCCGGCGGAAGACGCCGGGGTCCAGGGGGCCGGCATAGCGGCCGGCGCCCCCGGTCGGGAGGACGTGGTTGGAGCCGGAGACGTAATCGCCGAAGGCGGTGGCGCCATAGCGCCCGACGAAGACGCAGCCGGCCGTCGTCACCCGCCCGGCCATCAGCGCCGCATCGGTCTCCAGCAGCTCCAGATGCTCGGGCGCATAGGCGTTGGCCAGCTCGATCGCCGCCTCGATGTCGCGTACCTGGACCAGGGCCAGAGGGGCGTCGGCGACGCTGGACCGCGACGCAGCAGCACGTTCGGCCGCCTCGGCGACCTCATCGAGCACCTGCTCCTCGACCGCCGCGACCACGAGGGGGCTGTCCGGTCCGTGCTCTGCCTGCGCGCAGAGATCGAGCGCGGCCCACTCCGGATCGGTGTCGTGACCGACGATCAGCATCAGCTCCGAGGGGCCGGCCAGCGAGTCGATCCCGACCGTGCCGTAGACCGCCCGCTTCGCCTCCCGGACCCAGGCGTTGCCCGGGCCGGCGATCACGTCGACGGCCGGGATCGTGCCGGTCCCGTAGGCAAGGGCGAAGATCGCCTGAGCGCCGCCCATCGCGTAGATCTCCTCGACGCCGCAGAAAGCCGCCGCCGCGAGCACGAGCGGGTGGACCCGCCCGTCCGCCCCCGGCGGCGAGGCCAGGGCTATCCGCTCCACGCCGGCGACCTGGGCGGGGATCGCGCACATCAGGACGCTCGATGGGTAGGCGGCGCGTCCGCCGGGCGCGTAGATGCCGGCGGCGGCGACCGGGAACTCGCGTGAGAGGACCTTCTGACCGGCCGGCAGAGCGACCTCCCGCTCGACGCCGACAAATGCCTCGGCCACCCGGCGGATGTTCGCCGCGGCGACCTCCAGAGCTGCCCGCAGCCGCGGTTCGATCACCGCCAGCTCCGCCTCCGCGTCGGCGGGATCGACCCGCAGCGACTCCGGCGTCACCCCCGGGGCGTCGAACTTCGCCGTCAGCCGCAGCACCGCCTCGTCGCCTTCGTCCCAGACTTCTTCCTCGATCGGGGAGACGTCGACCGCCGCGGCCGCCGCGGCCGCCCACGCCCGCATCGCCGCGGCGGTTTCCGCGGCTCCGTCCCACTCGAAGCGCCGCGCCCTCATCCCGCGCGCGCCTCGCGGAGCTTCGCGGTCAGCTCGTCGATCTCGGCCGCCCGCAGCTTGTGGGCGACCCGGTTGGCGACGAAGCGGGCGCTGCACTCGACGATCTCCTCGCGCACCTCGAGTTCGTTCTCCTCCAGCGTCCGCCCGGTGGCGACGAGGTCGACGATGCCGTCGCCGAGGCCGACCAGGGGCGCAAGCTCGACCGAGCCCTTGACCTCGATGAGTTCGATCTGCCGCCCGGTCGACTCGAAGTGGCGCTCGGCGATCCGCGGGTACTTGGTTGCGATCCGCATCATCCCCAGCGACCTCTGCGACTCGCCCAGCCGGTCCGAGCCGGTGCGCCCGGCGAGGACCATGCGGCAGCGGCCGTAGCCGAGGTCGAGCAGCTCGTAGACCGGCCGGTCGCTCTGCTCGAGCAGGACGTCCTTGCCGGTGATGCCGACGTCGGCGGCGCCGGCCTCGACGTAGGTCGGCACGTCGGAGGGGCGCATCGTCACCAGGATCATCCCGCTGGTCTCGAAGATCAGCGAGCGCGAGTCCCCGCGCAGCTCGGAGGTATCGATCCCGGCCGCGTCGAGCACGTCGAGGGTTTCCCCGAAGAGCGCCCCGCGCGGCACCGCCAGCTTCAGCGGTCCTACGGCGCCGGCGCTCATCCGGAGCCCTCCCCACGCCGCCGCTCCTCGATCTGGGCGAGGTGGACCCGCTCCAGGTAGAGGGCGAAGCCGGCGGCCGAGCGTTCGAGGCCGAAGCGCTCCAGCAGCCGGTCGTAGCGGCCGCCGCCGCCGAGGACGTGGCCGAGCGCCGGATCGTAGACCTCGAGAATCGCCCCGTTGTAGTAGCTGAGGTCGCGCATCAGGCCGAAGTCGAACTGGACCCGGTGGCCGCCTGTGCGCGAGCCGAGGGTGGCGCCGACGTCGCCGAGGCGATCGGCGGCGCGGGCGACCGCGACGGCGTCATGCTCGCGCGCGCGCTCCAGCACCTCGGCCCCGCCCCGCAGCTGCGAGAGGGCGACGCAGGTCGCCACCTGCTCCTCGCCGGCCCCGGCCCCGATCAGCTCGGCCTCGAGGCCGACGAGGTCGTGGGCGGCGAGGCGGGCGAGGGCCGCCTCGCGCGCCTCCTCCACCAGGCCGTACTCCTCCAGCAAGTCGCGGTAGAGGTCGGCGTCGCCGAGGCCGATCACGGCGCTGCCGAGCCCGGCGGCGTCGAGCGCCGCTTCCAGCACCTCGATCACCTCGACGGTCCCGTCGGCGGCGGGCGCGCCGATCAGCTCCACCCCGGCCTGGAGCAATTCGCGCATCTCGCCGCGCTGCGGGCTGACTGCCCGGTAGGCGCCGGCGACGTAACAGAAGCGGTGCGGAGGCTCGACGCCGTCATAGCGGGTCGCCACCAGGCGGGCGATCGGCACGGTCATTTCCGAACGCAGCGCCAGCAGCTCGCCGCTCTCGTCGAAGAAGCGGTAGGCGGCGTTGTGGGCGCGGCCGCCGCCGCGGCTCAGGACCTCGTCGTATTCGAGGGCCGGCGTCGCCACCTCGCCGTACCCGCGCGCTTCGAAGACATCGATCAGCGCAGCCTCGAGCGCGCGCAGCTGGCGCATCTCGTCGGGCAGGACGTCGCGCGTTCCGGGGGGAATCGGGTGGATCATCGGCCTGACCTTACGCGGGCGGGCGAAAAACCCCTGCTAACGCGTGCCTGAGAACCGGCGCATGCGCCGGTTCTAAGCGGGGACCTCCGCGGAAACGCGCTCGATCTGGGCGCCGAGGGCGGCCAACCGCTCCTCGATCCGCTCGTAGCCGCGGTCGATCTGGCGGATCTCGCCGATCTCCGAGGTCCCCTCGGCCGCCAGGGCGGCGATGAGCATCGCCATCCCGGCGCGGATGTCGGGGCTGGAGACGCGCTCGCCGTGAAGCCGGCTCGGACCGCTGACGATCGCCCTGTGGGGGTCGCACAGCGTGATCCGAGCGCCCATCGCAACCAGCTTGTCGACGAAGAACAACCGGTTCTCGAACATCTTCTCGAAGATCAGGACCTCGCCGCTCGCCTGCGTGGCGAGCGCCAGCGCAATCGAGGTGAGGTCGGCCGGGAAGGCCGGCCACGGACCGTCCTCGATCTTCGGGATCGCGTCGCCCACGTCCGATTCGACCTCGAGGCTCTGGCCGGCCGGAACCCGCACGTCTTCGCCCTCGATCTCCGACCGCAGGCCGAGCCGCTTGAACTGGCGGCGGACGTTGGTCAGGTCCTTGGGGTTGACGTCGCGGATCAGCACTTCGCCGCCGGTGGCGGCGGCGAGCGCCATGAAGCTGCCCACCTCGATGTGGTCGCAGGAGATCGAGTACTCGGCGCCGCCGAGGCTCTCGGCGCCGTTGACCGTCATCACGTTGGAGCCGATCCCGTCGACGCGGGCGCCCATCGCGCTCAGCAGGTGTGCGAGGTCCTGCACGTGGGGCTCGGAGGCGGCGTTGGAGATCTGGGTCGCGCCGGGGGTGAGGGCGGCGGCCATCAGCGCGTTCTCGGTCCCCATCACAGAGGGCTCGTCCATGAAGATCTCGCAGGCGCAGAGACCTTCGGGAGCGCTGAGCTCGATCCAGCGGCTGCCGTCAATCCTGGCGCCGAGATCCTTGAAGGCGTCGAGGTGGGCGTCGAGGCGCCGCCGGCCGATGAAGTCGCCGCCCGGCGGCGGCATCTTCGCCTCGCCGAAGCGCGCCAGCAGCGGCCCGGCGAGCAGGAAGGAGGCCCGGATCTTGCCCGAGAGCTCCTCGTCGACGTCGCCGACCACGTTTCGCGCGCAGAGCCTGACGCTGTTGTCGGCGACCCACTCCACCTCGACGCCGAGCTGCTCGAGTAGGGCGATCTGGGCTTCGGTGTCGCGGATCCGGGGCACCCGGTGCAGCAGCACCTCTTCCTCGGTCAGCAGGCAGGCGGCGAGGATCGGCAGCGCCGCATTCTTGTTGCCGGCGACGGCGACCTCCCCCGAGAGGGGGACCCCGCCCTGGATCACGAACTTCTCCATCAGCTTGCCCGCTCAGACTTCACCGGGCTAGGGTAACGACCGGCCATGAGGAGGCGGTGGACGATCGCGCTGGGCGTCGTATTGGTGCTCCTCGTCCTGCTCGTGATCAACGCCCTCCTGGTTGACGGCGAAACCGGGAGCGCTCACGTGACCGTGCCCGGCGGCCGCATCCTCGATCTACCCGACGGCGAACTGCAGGTGCTCGAACGCGGCCCCCGCAACGGCTCTCCGATCGTCCTCATCCACTGCTTCAGCTGCGCGATCGACTGGTGGGATGGGATGCTGCCGATGCTGGAACGCAGACACCGGGTGATCGCCGTCGATCTGCTCGGCCATGGCGGCTCGGAAAAGCCGGGCTCCGGTTACACGCCGCCGAACCAGGCGCTGGTCGTGTCCGAGGCCCTGGAACGGCTGCAGGTGGAAGCCGCCGAGGTGGTCGGCCACTCCCTCGGCGGCAGCGTCGCCGTCGCGCTCGCCCAGGAAGACCCGCGACTCGTGGACCGCGTCGCCATCATCGACATGCCGCCCGACAACTCCTACGGCGATCTCGGCTTCATCGCCGGACTCGCTTTCCAACCGGTGCTGGGAGAGGCGCTATGGCGGATCAAGCCCGACTTCTCGATCCGGGACGGACTCGGCGTGGCCTTCGCACCAGGCTACGAGGTGCCGGACGCCTTCGTCGAGGACGTGCGACGGCTGACCTACACCGCCTATGACGACTCGCCCGGCGGCGTCGACGACTACCTGGCCGAAGAACCGCTGGATCGGCGGATGAAGCAGACCGGCAAGCCGCTGATGGTCCTGATGGGGGCCGAAGAGCAGATCGTCAACGACCCGCGGCGAGCGCTGGCCCAGTACAAGCGGGCGGTGCCGAGCGCCGAGACGCACCTGATCCAGGGGGCCGGCCACTCGCCGAACGTCGAGAAGCCGCGCGAGACCGCGCAGCTCGTTCTCCAGTTTGCAAATCAGCCCGAAAAACAGGTAGCCTCTTCTGTGCGCGACGTCACGGAGCGTGGCCACCGGCCGGAGCGTGGCCACCGGCCACGGCAAAGCTCTCACAGAGATGTCGCCCACTAGCGCTTCTGGGGTTTGCGGAGCTACTGCCGACAGTAGCTCCGCGACATGCCCGGAAACTGGTTGTTTCCAGCGCTTTCGGGGTAACTCTGCAACCGAGATTGCAGAACCCCGGTGGCGTCCGAGGGCGCCTTTACCTTGTACGAACTCATGTTCGATTCAACGAAAACACTAAGCGGACGCCTGACGGACGCCGTCGACCTGCTGATCGACTTCGCAACCCTCGGCGAGTACGGGCTGGAGCCCGTTGGGAGAACTCGCCAGGGTTGCGCAGACCCTTCCCCCGCGCCCCAGCGAGCACTCCGGCGCACGGCAGTCCGCCGCGACGTGCCGTGCAACTTGGAAGGCCAGTGCAATTTGCTTCAAGAAGCCGGCTTCCGCGGTCCGCGCCGACATTTGGCGCGGTAGCGAGGCACGACAGAAGCAAGCGATCCGCCATCGGCAGACGTCGCCGCGTAGCAGCGCTACGCAAGTCGGCTGACGGTGGCGTAGCGCGCCGCTACTGGCGGGCCGCAGCCCGCGCCAAATGTCGGCGCGGACCGCTAAGAAAGAACCGGCGGCGACCTACTCTCCCAGGAGGTTGCCCTCCAAGTACCATCGGCGCTGAGAGGCTTAACTGCTCTGTTCGGAATGGGAAGAGGTGTTTCCCTCTCGCTATGCGCCACCGGAAATTTTGCGAGACGCTGCGCCCGGTGGAGCTTGAAAACCGCACAAGACCTCGTAGGGGTGATTAGATAAATATCCGTCAAGCCCTCGACCCATTAGTACCGGTCGGCTGAGCACATTGCTGCGCTTGCACCGCCGGCCTATCAACCTGGTGGTCTACCAGGGGTCTTACTCCCTCAAGGGGATGGGAGAACTTATCTCGAGGACGGCTTCCCGCTTAGATGCTTTCAGCGGTTATCCGTTCCATGCGTAGCTAACCTGCGGTGCCCTTGGCAGGACAACAGATACACCAGAGGCATGTTCATCCCGGTCCTCTCGTACTAGGGATGACTCCTCTCAATTCTCCAACGCCCACAGCAGATAGGGACCGAACTGTCTCACGACGTTCTGAACCCAGCTCGCGTACCGCTTTAATGGGCGAACAGCCCAACCCTTGGGACCTACTCCAGCCCCAGGATGCGACGAGCCGACATCGAGGTGCC
>DASSTG010000008.1:0-2567 GCA_035708105.1 Solirubrobacterales bacterium
CGCGCCGGACGAGATGCTCGTCCTGCTCGTCGGCCGGCTGGTCTGGGAGAAGGGCTTCCACCTCGCGCTGGACGCCCTGCCGGGCCTGATCCGCCGGGTGGGGCGGGTGCGGTTCCTCGTGGCCGGCTCGGGCACGGCCGAGGACGAGCTGCGCGAGCAGGCGCAGCGGCTCGGGCTGATGGAGCACGGCACGTTCGTCGGCTGGACCGGCGACGACGTCCTGCACTCGCTCTACCGGATCGCCGACCTGTGCCTGGTGCCCTCGATCTACGAGCCGTTCGGGCTGGTCGCGCTGGAGGCGATGGCTTCGGGCTGTCCCTGCATCGTCGCCGACACCGGCGGCCTGCGCGAGGTGGTTCCGCACGAGGAGGCGGGCCTGCGCTTCCGCGCCCACGACCCCGAAGCCCTGGCCGAGGTGGCGATCCGGGTCCTCTCCGATGACGAGCTCGGCCGCCGCCTCGTCGCCGAAGCCTACGAGCACCTCCGCCGTTTCGACTGGGGCGACGTCGCCGAGCAGACGGCGGCGCTCTACGCCGAGCTGGCCGGCGCCAAGCTGCCTTAGCCGTGGCCTAGCCGCAGTCGTCGCGCCGGCGACCGCGGGGCAGGGTCCGCTCGCTGATCGCGAAGCCGCCGTCGGAGCTGGTGCCGGGGGTCCAGTGGATGCCCTCGAGCAGCTCCGTCGGCGAGACGGAAAGCGCGCCGGCGAGCTTCATCAGCGTATCCACCCGCGCCAGCCGCGTCCCATGCTCCAGCATCCCGATCTCGGTCCGGTGCAGCCCGGCCCGGGCACCCAGCTCTTCCTGGGACATCGAAGCGCGGCGCCGGCAGCGCCAGAGGTTGCGGCCGAACTTCACCGCCACCTCCTCGGATCGGATTCTCCCGTCGCGCGACATGCGGGCAGTGTTTCCGCAGAGGGTCATTGTCTGCCTGACGGTACAAGTCAGAGCTGACAGAAACTTTGCAGACAAAGAACCGCTAGGAGACCGGCTCCGGCGGCTGCAGGGTCGTCCAGGCGCCGGGATCGGGTTCGACCGGGCGGTCCCAGCGCAGCTGCCGGGGCGCCTCGCGCATGCGGATGATGCGGGCGGGGATGCCGCCGACGACGGCGTTTGCCGGCACGTCCTTGGTCACCACGGCGTTGGTGCCGATCACCGAGTTGTCGCCGACGCTGACGCCGCGCAGGATGCAGGCGCCGTAGCCGATCCAGACGTTGCTGCCGACCTCGACGTCGCGCTTGTAGATGCCCTGCAGGCGGATCGGCCGCTCGACCTCGACGACGCCGTGGTCGAAATCGATGAACATCGCCCGGTCGGCGATCACGCACTGCTCGCCGATGCGGACGTGCTGGTAGGCGGAGATCGTGCATTCCTGCCCCATCACGGTCTTCTCGCCGATCTCGACCAGGCCCTCGTGGCAGCGGATCTTGGTCCCGTCGCCGATCCAGACGAAGCGGCCGAAGCGGACCTCGCCGCGCCGCTCGACGTGCAGTTCGAGCCCCCTGCCGAGGAAGAAGGGCCCGTCGGAGCGCCAGCGCCGGCCGGCGGGAGTCAGCAGCCGGCGCCAGAGGTAGCGCCAGAGGAGACGCGCGTAGCGCGGCGTCAACATCCGGTTGCGGGCCAAAAAGCGCAGCACGGCGGGGCAACTCTAGACTGGACCGCCCTTGCCCGACGCCGCCAAAACCGCTCCTCTGGCAGAGCGCCTCCTCAGCGGCGAAAAGCGGGCGCTGGCGCGGGCGATCACCCTGATCGAGTCCGACGACCCCGCCGGCTGGGAGCTCGTGCGCGAGGTCTATCCGCGCACCGGCGAGGCCCGGATCGTCGGCTTCACCGGCCCCCCCGGCGTCGGCAAGAGCACGCTGATCGGGGCGCTGACGGCGGAGCTGCGCAAGGCCGAGCGCGAGGTGGCGGTGCTCTCGATCGACCCCTCGAGCCCGTTCACCCGCGGCGCCCTGCTCGGCGACCGCATCCGCCTCAGCGAGCACTTCCTCGACCCCGGCGTCTTCATCCGCTCGATGGCCTCGCGCGGCGCCCTCGGCGGCCTCTCCGAGGCGGCGCTGCAGGTGGCGCTGATCATGGATGCGGCGGGGAAAGACGACGTCCTGATCGAGACCGTCGGCGTCGGCCAGGCGGAGATCGACATCGTCGACCACGCCGACACGATCGTGCTGGCGCTGATGCCCGGCTCCGGCGACTCGATCCAGGCGCTGAAGGCGGGGGTGATGGAGATTCCCGACATCATCGTCGTCAACAAGGCCGACCACCCGATGACCGACACGATGGTCCGCGAGGTGCGCGGCGTGCTCGTCCTCTCCCACGATCCGGGTGGCTGGAAGGTGCCGATCATCCGCACCGAGGCCTCCCGCGGCGAGGGCGCCGACAAGCTGGCTGAGGCGATCGCCGAGCACCGCGCCCACATCGAGGCGGCGGGGACGCTGGCCGAGCGCCGCGCCCGCAACCTGCGCAGCGAGGTGCTGGGGATCGCCACCTCGCGGATGCGCCGCCGCCTGGAGGCGACCGTCGCCGACGACCCGGCGACGGCGTCGCTGCTGGAGCGGGTGGTGCGGCGCG
>DASSTG010000009.1:0-72128 GCA_035708105.1 Solirubrobacterales bacterium
GCTTGAGTGTTTTGAGGGGGGTCACCGCCTCTCCCTTCCCGCCGTCGGTCTCCGTCCCACCCAAAAGTTGCCTGACTCGGCGTCGCCTCGCCACCAACTCCTTTTCCAACTTGGCGATCTCGTCGCGGCGGCGGCGCACGAGCTCCAGCTGGCGAGCGGTATAGGTCAGCGATTCCTCGAGGATCTGGCGGCGGCGGACCGGGTCCTCGACGCCGCCGTGCCACTCGGCACGCAGCTCGGCGCGAGCGCCCTCGGCCTCGACCAGCTCCTTCAGCTCCTCCAGCGAGAGCCCCAGCAGGTCCTTCAGCCGCAGCAGCTCGGTCAGGCGCTCGACGTCGGCTTCGGCGTAGGTGCGGTGGGCGCCGGGCCGGCGGCCGCCCGGAGGGAGGAGGCCGATCTCCTCGTAGTAGCGGATCGTCCGCGGCGTGGTGCCGGCGAGCCTGGCGACCTCACCGATCCGAAGCTCGTCCTTCATGGGATCGCCCGCACCTCCTCGGCGATCGCCTCCTCGATCGCGGCGCTCGGCTCGCAGGGAGCTTCGGCGGACTCGTCCCTCGGCCGCAGCAGCGAGACTCCGGCGCCGGCCACGGAGGTCGCCGCCAGCACCCAGAGCGCCGTGTGCATGTTGTGGATGAAGGGATCGAGCTGGGCGCTGGAGAGGCCGGACGCAAGGCCGGAGAAGATCGCGAAGAGGACCTCTTTCGGGATCGAGTTGGTGACGATCGCCAGCACGAAGGCGATCGAGATCACGGCCCCGGTGTTCTGTAGCATCGTCCGGGCCCCGGCGGCGATCCCGCGCCGCTCGACCGGGACCGTTCCCATCATCGCCGCGGTGTTGGGCGAGTTGAACATCCCCGAGCCGATCCCTACGAGGCCGAGCCAGACGCCGCTCTCCCAGTAGGGGGAGCTCGCCTCGAGCGTCGTCATCAGGCCGAGGCCGAGCGCGGTGACGAGCATCCCCGCGGCGGCGAGGGTGCGCGAGCCGTGGCGGTCGGCCCAGATGCCCGCCAGGGGGGAGGAGATCAGCATCCCGATCGCCATCGGCGCCAGTTTGATCCCGGCGGTGATCGGATCGTCGCCCTGGGCGCCCTGGAAATAAAAGACGAAGATGAACATCAGCGCGAAGCGCGAGAGGCCGTTGATGAAGGCGGCGCCGGTCGCGGCGGCGAAGAGGCGGTTGCGGAAGATCGCCAGGTCGAGCATCGGCGCCGAGCCGCGGTGCTCGATCCAGACGAAGAGCGGGAGGAGGAGCACCGCGAGGACGAGGCCGCCGATCACCAGCGGGTCGTTCCAGCCGGAGATGCCGCCGCGCGAGATCCCGTAGACGAGGCCGGTGAGGCCGACGACGAAGGTGAGCGTGCCGGCGAGGTCGAGGCCGCGGACGGTGTCGCGGCTGGCGAGCTCGCGGAGGATGAAGGCGCCCCAGAGCCCGCCGGCGAGCGCCAGCGGCACGTTGAACCAGAAGACCCAGTGCCAGGAGATCGAGACCAGGGCGCCGCCGAGGACCGGGCCGATCACGAGGCCGATCGCGGCGACCATCGTGTTGGTCCCCATCGCCAGGCCGAGCTGGTCGCGGGGGAAGGCGTCGGTGACGAGGGCCGGGCCGTTGGCGAAGATGAAGGCGCCGCCGATGCCCTGGACGATCCGCCAGAGGATCAGCTGGGTTCCGTCGGCGGCGAAACCGGCGCCGAGCGAGGCGGCGGCGAAGATCACGAAGGCGCCGACGAAGGCGTTCTTGCGGCCGAAGAGGTCGGACAGCCGGCCCGCGGTGAGGACCAGCACGGTCGAGGAGATCATGTAGGCGAGGATCACCCAGACCAGTTCCAGCAGGCTGGTCCCGAGCGCCCGCTCCAGATCCGGCAGGGCGATGATCAGCGTCCCCGAGTTGGTAGCCACCAACAGCATCCCGAGGCTGGTGCAGGAGAGCGCCCACCACTTGTAGTGCTCGTGCGAAGCGTCGACCCCAGCCCGGCCCGAAAACCTCTTCTTTACGTTCACGTCAAATAGATTAGCACCGAGTCTGTCTCAGCGGTCCCAAAGGGGCACCTGAGACAGATTCGGTGAACTCGTAGGATCGTCTCCATGGGCGAGCGGACTTGGAGCGTCTACCTCTCGGGCGAGATCCACAGCAACTGGCGCGAGCGGATCGAGGCGGGTGCGCGTGAGGCGGGCCTGCCGGCCGTCTTCTCAGCCCCGATCACCGACCACGCCGCCTCCGACGACGCCGGCGCCCACACGCTTGGCGAGGAGGCGGAGCCGTTCTGGCGCGACCACAAAGGCGCGGGCGTCAACGCGATTCGCACCCAGACGCTGATCCGAGACGCTGACCTCGTCGTCGTCCGCTTCGGCGACAGATACCGCCAGTGGAACGCGGCCTTCGACGCCGGCTTCGCCGCCGCCCTCGGCAAGCCGATCGTCACCCTCCACGACGGCGAACTCGACCATGCCCTGAAGGAGGTCGACCGCGCCGCCCAAGCCACCGCCCGCACGGCCGAGCAGGTGGTCGCCATCCTCCGCTACGTGATCCGTGGCGAGCTGCCGTAGCCTCGGCTGTTCCTTTTCCCGGCATAGCAACTAAAAGGAACATCTGAACGATGTGCGAACATGTGTTCGTATGCGTTGGGACGAGCAGCGAGTCGAGAACGACCTCCGGTTACCGGGAGTCGGCGACGGAACGATGATTCGCACCTTCGACGCGCCGGAGGCGATGGGGATCAACTTCCATGAGGTCCGCGCCCGCTCGGCTCTCAACCACGTGCCCGGCAGCCGCTACGGCTTCAGCTGGACGGTCAACCCCTTCAGGGGCTGTACCCATGCCTGCAAATTTTGCTTCGCCCGGCGGACCCACAACTACCTCGACCTCGGTCCCGGCGAGGACTTCGAGCGGGAGATCGTCGTCAAGGTCAACGTGCCGGAGCTGCTGCGGGCGGAGCTGGCGCGGCCGAGCTGGCGGCGCGAGCTGGTCGCCTTGGGGACCAACACCGACCCCTATCAGTGGGTGGAGAGCCGCTACCGGATGATGCCCGAGATCTTGGCGGCGCTGGAGGCGGCGGAGACGCCTGTCTCGGTGCTGACGAAGTCGCCGCTGGTGTTGCGGGACGTCGAGATCTTCGAGCGGATGGCGAAGAAGCTGCCGGTCTCGGTCAACCTCTCGGTGCCGACGCTCGACGAGGAGGCCTGGCGGGCCACCGAGCCGCATACGCCGAGCCCGGCGGCGCGGCTCGACGCGGTCGCGGAGCTGCGGGCGCGGGGGATCGAGTCGGGCGTCCTGGTCGCCCCGCTGATGCCCGGCATCAACGACGAGCCCGAGCAGGTGCAGCCGATCGTCGAGCGCGCCAAGGAGGCCGGCGCCAGCTTCCTCGGCGGCGTCGCCCTCCACCTCCGCGGCGAGGTCAAGGACGTCTTCTTCGCCTGGCTGCAGGAAAAGCGCCCCGACCTCCTGCCGAAATACGAACAGCTCTACAAAGGCCGCGCCTATCTGCAACCTCAACAGCGGCGTCATGCGACTCGGGCCTTGCAAGGGTGGGGGCGAAGCAGGGTGCGGCGCACCGTTTCCGATGGGTCCGCGCAGCAATCGTCTGGCGACGCGGCACCTCGGGCGGGTGGCGACGATCGGGAGGACTCTGCCGGTAGGCAGAGCCCCCGATCGGAGACAGGACCCGCCCGCCAGAGCTCCCTCTTCTAGCCCCCTTCATCGAGCTGCCCGAACCGGCACTCCTCCGGCGCTTTGTCGTCCCGGAAGCGATGGAACCGCGCCCCGTGCCGGATCCGCCCCGAAGCCGCATGGTCGTAGCCGACCTCGATCACCAGCTCGGGCCGCAGCTCGACCCACTCCAGGTCGCGCCCGCCGGTCCAACGGCTCGGCTCGGCGGTGCCGCTCTTGCCCGTCTCCAGCGGCGCCAGCATCGCCCGCATGCTCTGTTTCGCCGCCTTGGAGAAGCCGGAGATGTGGCCGACAGTCCGCAGCTCGCCGCCGTCGTAGAGGCCGAGGATCAGGGAGCCGACCGTGCCCTCCTCTTTGCCGGGCCGCCAGCCCATCACCACGCAGTCGATCGTCCGCTCGCGCTTGACCTTCGCCATCCCCTTGCGCTTTCCCTGGACGTAGGGGGCGGAGAGGTCCTTCGCCATCACCCCCTCGATGCTGCCCAGCCACCGGTCGGCCTGCGCGGCGTCGGGAGTCAGCGGCGTCAGCTCCAGCCCCGCCTGGGCGGCGATCGCCTCGAGCCGCTCGCGCCGCTCGCGCAGCGGCCGCTCGCAGAGCACCTCGTCCCCCTCGGCGAGCAGGTCGAAGACGATGTAGCCGGCGGGGATCGCCTTCGAGAGCAGCTCGATCCGCGACTGCGCCGGATGGATTCGTTCCTGCAGGGCGTCGAATTCGAGGTTGCCGTCGCCGTCGCGGATCACCAGCTCTCCGTCGAGGACCCAGCGGCCCGGCGCGAAGCTCAGCTCGGGGAAGTAGCGGTTGAAGGGTTTGCCCCCGCGCGACTGGATGTAGGCCTCGTCCCCGTCGACGAAGACGATCGCCCGGAACCCGTCCAGCTTCGGCTCATAAGCCCACTCCTCCCCCACCGGCAGCTCTTTGCGGGTAAGGGCCAGCTGCGGTTTGATCGGCGGCGAGAGCGGGAGCGTCACTCAGCTGACGCTACTGCGTTCGCGCCGTTCCCTGCTCTCTTTCGGATCCGGGACCGGCACGGCCGCAAGCAGTTTCTTCGTGTAGTCGTCCTGCGGGTGCTCGCAGACCTGATCGGCGCTGCCCTGCTCGACGATCTTGCCTTCGTTCATCACCGCGATCCGGTCGGAGATGTGGCGGACGACGCCGATGTCGTGGGCGACGAAGAGGTAGGCGAGGCCGAGCTCGTCCTGGAGGTCGTCGAGCAGGTTGACGATCTGCGCCTGGATCGAGACGTCCAGCGCCGAGACCGGCTCGTCGCAGATCACCAGCTTCGGTTTCAGCGCCAGCGCCCGGGCGATCCCGATCCGCTGTCGCTGGCCGCCGGAGAACTCGTGCGGGAAGCGGTTGTAGTGCTCGCCGGCGAGGCCGACCCGCTCCAGCAGCTCCTGCACCTCCCGCCGGAGGCTCGAGCCCTTGGCGATGCCCTGGCGCCGCAGTGGGTCGCCGACGATCTGGCCGATCCGTTTGCGCGGGTTCAGCGAGGCGTAGGGGTCCTGGAAGATCATCTGCATCTCTCGGCGCAGCGGCCGCATCTGACGGCGGCCGAGGCCGGCGATCTCCCGCCCCTCGAACCTGACCGAGCCCGAGGTCGGCTTGATCAGCTGCAGGAGCGCCCGGCAGGCGGTCGACTTGCCGCTGCCCGACTCGCCGACGAGACCGAGCGTCTGGCCGCGGTTGACGCTGAAGCTGATGCCGTCGACCGCGCGCACCTGGTCCACCTCGCGGTCGATCAGGACGCCGCGCTTGATCGGGAAGTGCTTGACGAGGTCGGTCACCTCGAGCAGGGTCTCGCCGGTCATCGGCTCGGCGCCTCCAGCCCGATCTGGCCCTCGACCTGCCGCTTCTCACGCTTCTGCGCCGGCGTCAGCCAGCAGCGGTCGCGGTGGTCGGGGGCATCCGGCAGCCGCGCCTCCAGCTCCGGGTACTGCGTGCATTTCGAGAACTCGTGCGGGCAGCGGGGCCGGAAAGGACAGCCCTGCGGGAGCTCGAGCAGCGAGGGCGGCGAGCCCGCGATCTGCGGCAGCCGGTGCGGCCGCGGCCGGTCGAGCCGGGTCAGCGACCCCATCAGGCCCCAGGTGTAGGGATGCTGGGGGTCGTAGAAGATCTCGTCGAGCGTCCCCGCCTCCACCACCCGCCCCGCATACATCACCAGCACCCGGTCGGCCACCTCGGCGACGACGCCGAGGTCGTGGGTGATCAGGATCGTCGCCAGCCCGCGTTCCCGGTTGAGCTGCTCCAGCAGGCGCAGGATCTGGGCCTGGATCGTCACGTCGAGCGCGGTCGTCGGCTCGTCGGCGATCAGCACCTTCGGCTCGAGCGCGAGCGCCATCGCGATCATCGCCCGCTGCCGCATCCCGCCCGAGAACTCGTGGGGATAGTCGTCGACCCGCCGCTCGGCGTCGGGGATGCCGACCGAGTCGAAGAGCTCGACCACCCGCCGCCGCGCCTCGTCCTTGCCGACCTCGCCCTGGTGGGCCCGGATCGCCTCGACGATCTGGTTGCCGATCCGGTAGACCGGGTTGAACGAGGTCATCGGGTCCTGGAAGACCATTGCGATCCGCTCCCCCCGCAGCCGGCGCATGCTCGAATCGCTGGCCTCGAGCAGCTGCTCTCCCTCCAGCTCGACCGACCCTTCGATCCGCGCGTTTTTCGAGCGGGTGAGGCCGATCAGGGTCTGCGCGGTGACGCTCTTGCCCGAGCCGGACTCGCCGACGATCGCCAGGACTTCGCCCGGCCGCAGGTCGAAGCTGACCCCGTCGACCGCCTGCAGCATGCCTCCTTCGGTGGCGAAGCCCACCCGCAGGTCGCGGACCGCGAGGAGGGGGGACCCGTTCACCGGGCGCTGCTCCCCAGCCGCACGCGGGGGTCGAGGTAGGCGTAGGCGATGTCAACCAGGGCGTTGACGAAGACGACGAAGAAGGCGCCGTAGAGGGTGATCCCCATGATCGGCGGCAGTTCCAGTTTGCCGATCGATTCCGCCGCGTAGCTGCCGATCCCTTCGATGTTGAAGAGCACTTCGGTGATGATCGCGGTGCCGGCGATGGTGGCGCCGAAGTCGAGCCCGAAGAGCGTCGTGATCGGGATCAGCGAGTTGCGCAGGACGTGGCGGGTCATCACCTTGCGCTCGCTCAATCCCTTCGCGCGGGCGGTGCGGACGTAGTCCTCGTTCATCACGTCGAGCATGTTGGAGCGCAGGACGCGGCTGTAGAAGCCGATCGAGAGGACGGCGAGGGTGAACCAGGGCAGGATCAGGTGGGTGAACCATTCCCAGGGGTCTTCGGTCAGCTTCACGTAGCCGCCGTTGGGGAAGATTTCGAGCTTGTAGGTGAGGAAGTAGATGAGGACCGGCGCCAGCAGGAAGACCGGGATCGAGATGCCCGCCACCGCCACCCCGGTGAGGATGCGGTCGAGCCAACCACCGGCCCTGATCGCCGAGAGGTAGCCGAGCAGGAGCCCGAAGGCGAGCCAGATGATCCCGGCGCCGATGCTGAGGGAGAGCGTCGCCGGAATGCCTTCCTTGATCCTGTTGTCAACCGGGATCCGCGGCGAGTACTGGATCAATTCGCCGTTGAAGACCTTCTTCACCATCGTCACGTACTGCGTCGGCAGCGGTTCGTCGAAGCCCCATTCTTCTTCGATGCTCTTGACCAGGGTGGGCGTCGCGTTCTTTCCCGCCAGCCGCTGGGCCGGCGGCGAGTTCGGGATCACGTTGAAGATCAGGAAGACGAGGATCGAGACGACGAAGAGCACGAGCACCATCCCGACCAGGCGCCTGACGACGAAGCGGATCATCAGATCGAGGTTCCCTGCGGCTCGGTGATCCCCGCGTGCGCCTCGAGCCGCACTTTCGAGCGCGGGTCGAGCGCGTCGCGGAGCCCGTCGCCGACGATGTTCAGCGAGAGCACCGTCAGCATGATCATCACCCCGGGGATGATCGCCAGCAGCGGCTGGGTGGTCAGCAGCTCCTCACCCACGGTGATCATCGTCCCCCAGGAGGAGTTGGGCGGCTGCACGCCGGCGCCGAGGAACGAGAGTGCCGCCTCGAAGAGCATGTTGTTGGCGATGTTGAGGGCGAAGAAGACGACGATCGTCGAGGCGAGGTTGGGCAGCAGCTCGCCGAACATCACCCGCAGCGGCCCCGCCCCCTGGGCGATCGCCGCCTCGACGAACTCTTTTTCGCCGAGGGAGAGGACTTCCCCGCGGATCGGGCGGGCGACGTAGGGCGTGTAGAAGATCGAGATGATCAGGATCGGCACCCAGATCGACCCGCCTTCGATGTGGATCGGGCCGATGCTCACGCCGCCCAGAGCCAGCGAGGTTCCGATTGCGATCCCGAACAGCAGCACCGGCAGGGACCAGAGGACGTCGAGGGTTCTGGCGATCACCGCGTCGACCCAGCCCTTGTAGTAGCCGGAGAGGAGGCCGAGGACGACGGCGAGGAGGGTCGTGATCAGCCCCGACAGCACCCCGATCAGCAGCGAGGTCCTGCCACCGTACATGAGGCGCACCATCTCGTCCCGCCCGAGCCGGCTGTCGGCGCCGAGGAAGAACTTGCCGCCGGCTTCGAACCACTGGGGCCCGATCGGCCTCCCTTCGGGGGTGACCACTTCGCGGACTTCGCCGTTGACGTGCAGTTTCTGCAACGTGTGGGTTTCGTTGGGGCCGGTCTGGGCGACGTGGTTCGCCCACAGCGGCGCCGCCAGCACGAAGACGACGATCAGGAAGAAGAGGGCGAGGAACGCCACCGCGACGCGGTTGCGCAGGAAGCGCCGCAGCGCCAGCCGCCAGGGCCCGTAGCCGCCGGAGCCGCCTTCAGGCGCCTCCGGGACAGCGGCGGAAGCGCCCCCAGCCGGCCCCGCTGCCTCGGGCTGGGGGTCGATCGCCACGTCTGCTCGTCCCAGCTCCCGAGCCCTATTCGTTGAATTCGAAGCTGGTCAGGTAGTGACCGAAGGTCGGGTTGAAGATGACGCCTTCGAGGTTGATGGCGCTGGAGACGAAGGTGCTCAGCGTGCGCTGCCCGTAGGGGGCCCACGGAGCCAGTTCCATGTATTTCTTGTCAAGTTCGCCGTACTTCTTTTCCTGTTCGGGCCCGAGCTGTTCTTCGCCGAGCTTGGCGATTTCGGCGTTCAGGCTCGGTTCGTCGATCTGGGCGAAGTTGCCGTTGTTGGTCTTGAGGATGCTTTCGCCGGCGAGCAGCGGCTGGAAGAAGTCGTTCGGGTGCGGGTAGTCCTGGAACCAGTCCGACCAGCCGGTGTCGAGATCGGGGGTCGAGAGGTTGCCGATCACCGTGAAGTAGTTGTCGGCGTTGATCTCCTTCAGCTTCGCGTTGAAGCCGAGTTCCTTGAGTACCCCTTCGTAGTATTCCCCCGCTTCCTTGTTCGGGCTTTCGGTGTCAGTCCAAACCGTGATGTTCATGTCCGAGGGATTGGCCGCTTTCAGCATTTCCTTGGCTTTGGCCATGCTGTGCGGGTACAGGTCGATCGCTTCGTGCCCGGGCATGCCGTCGGGCAGGATCTGGTGGCTGGCTTTGATTTGGCCGGCGTAGATCCGTTCCAGCGCCGCCGGGTCGATCGCGTAGTTGACCGCCTGTCGGACCTTGACGTCGTTGAACGGCGGCTTCGTCGTGTTCATCCAGAAGTAGTAGGTGCTGATCGTCGGGACGACCTTGAACTGGGTGCCTTCGAACTGTTCCTTGACCTGGGCATAGCGGCTCGCCGGCGGCGGGTTCTCCATCCAGTCGTACTTCCCCTGTTCGATGTCGTTCACCTGCGTGTCGGGGTTGCGGACGATCGTGACCTTCGCCGCGTCGACGCTGCCGCTGGGGTATTCCGGCATCAGTTTCGAGTTGGCTTTCGCCCAGTACGGATTGCGCTTGTATTCCCAGCCGCGCCCCGGCTGCGATTTCGTGATCACGTAGGGGCCGGTGGCGGGAGGCGGGTGGGCCGAGAGGTCTTCCATCGGCGTCCCCTTCGGCACCGGGGCGACGAACATCAGCCCCAGCTCGTTCATGAACGTGCCCCGCGGTTTTTCAAGTTCGATCTTGATTTCCCCGGTCTTGTCGTCGGTCGTGATCCCGGGGATGCCGCCGCTCTTGGTTTCGGCGAACTTCTGAGCGCCTTTGATGCTCGTGTAGAAGACCGAGCCACCGGAGTTGAGCTCGATGCAGCGTTCGACGGCGTAGGGGAAGTCAGACGCCTTGACCGGATCGCCATTCGAATATTTGAGGCCGGGGCGGAGGAAGAGCGTGTAGGTCTTGCCGCCGTTGCTGATCTTCGGCATTTCCTTCGCCAGGCCGGGAATGACCTGGCTGCCTTCCGTGCCTTCGGCGTGCTTGTAGGTCAGCAGCGGGATATAGGTGTCCGCCATCGCGGTCCATCCTTCCTGCGTGTAGGAGAGCTGCGGGTCCAGGTAGTCGGGGAAGGACGCGTAGGTCGCGTTGAGGGTGCCGCCTTTCTTTCCGCCTTCTCCTCCACCTCCGCCGGAAGAGCTATTGCTGCCGCCACCGCATGAGACCAGTCCAACGGCCACGACCGCTGCAACTGCCAGGACCGCGACGATGCCCCCAAGTTTCTTCAAGATCTCTCCTCCGTATACGGGCTGCCCAGGACTCTTCCCGGCAGCAACTCCACCACAATGTCGTCTTGGCCGTCAAGAGCGGACCCGGACCCTTCACTGCCCTCCAACCAGCTCGATCCGAGCAGCGGCGCTACTACCGCAACAATGACAAATACCCCGCACCCGGCCACTAAAAACGTCGTCCGGGGGGAGACCAGAGCGGCGATCGCGCCGCCGACGGCGAAGCCGATCCCCGGCATCGCCGCGCCGATCGACTCCAGCACGCTCATCACCCGGGCCTGCATCGCTTCAGCCGTCAGCTCCTGGACGGCGCTGATCGCGGCCACCCACTGGATTCCGTTGCCGGCGCCGCCGAGCACCGAGGCGGCGCAGGCGAAGGCGAGCGTGGGGGCGGCGGCGAGGCCGAGGTAGCCGGCGCCGATCGCCAGGGTGCTGAAGAGGAGCTGGTAGCCGAGCGAGGTCTCGCGGATGCGGGCGAAGATCAGGCTGCCGAGCACCATCCCCACCCCCCAGCTGGCAAGCATCACGCCGTAGCCGGTGTCGTCGGTGCCCAGCGATTCCTTTGCGTAGACGACCTCGACCGGGAGCACTGCGGCGAAGAAGACGAAGGCTGCCCCCTGCGCGCTGAGGATCCGCCGCAGCGCCGTCTGCTCACGGATGTAGGCGATGCCGGCGCGGACCCGGTCCCGCATCCGGCCCGGTTCCGGTTCCGCCTGCGGCATCGAGCCGGCGGTGAAGAGGATCCAGGCGACCGCGTAGAAGGACACCGCGTCCAGAAGCAGGGCGGACTGGACGCCGAAGCCGGCGACGGCAAGCCCCGCCAGCGCCGGCCCGATCGCGGCGCCGCCGGTGAAGGCGACGTTGAGGACCGCGTTGCCGGCGCGCAGTTCCCCCGTGGGCTCGAGCGCGGTGGCGACGACGGCCCGCGTCAGGGCCCGGCCGGCCAGGGCGAGCGCGCCGTCGATCGCGGCCAGGACCACGACCGGCGCCAGGGAGAAGTGACCGGCGAGCAGGGCCAGGCCCCCGAAGGCCGCCGCCTCGCCGCAATAGATGACCGGCAGCGCGAAACGGGGCGGCGGCTGCTCGGCTTTCGTGACCAGGATCGGGGCGAACAGCGCGGGCAGGAAACGCGTCCCGAGGAAGAGCGCGGCGATCGCCAGGGCGCTCTCCGTGCGGTCGAAGACCAGCACCGAGAGGGCGATTATCCCCATCCAGTCCCCCAGCTCGTTGATCGCATAGGAGGCGGCAAGCCGCCGAAAGAGCGGCCTGCGGAGCGGGTCGGTCAACCGTGGCTCAGGCATACCTGGCCGAGCGTCTTACTGCATTTCTGCACAACTTTTCCTGCAGATGCACAACTTTCCGCCAACCTGTGCTACAAAGTGCCCAGATATTGAACGTTTCCACGATGCAGCGCACAACGTTGCGGGCTTCAACGACTACGGAAGGGGCAAGGAACATGGGCTACCGTCACTAAGCTTTCTCAGCAGGCCAGGTTGATCGACCGGTCTGCAACCAGACTTCGTGCGAAGGGCGTCTCGGATGGGGCGCCCTTCGCCGTTTTCGGGGCCGAGGGGCCGCCCCCTGCGCGGCGCGCACCTGGCCCGATCGGGACGCAACCCGGATTTTGGGCGAATTTGGCCATGCAGCCGAATCTTCTTGCCGATCCCCGATCACCGGTCTAACTTAGGAGTTTCCAAATAGCGGAACCGCCGGCCGGTGGCTCCGCGCAGGGAAAAAGCCGCCGCCCGTGAATTGATAGGCGGTCCCTAATGAGCAGTCCCGATTAGGCCGATTCAAAACAAGATGGCTCAGACCCGTCCCACCAGGACCGCGGTAGCGACCATGGTCGCTAGCCTTGCGCTGGTCACGGCGGCGGGAGTTTGGCGCGCCGGGAGCGCCAACTGGAACCTGCCGCTGTTCTGCATCCTGCTCGGCTTCTCGGTCTTCAGCGACCTGACCGCGATCAGCACCACCTCGAAGGTGAAGATCTCGGGCAGCTTCCTCGCCCTCGTCCTGGCGATGGTCTTCCTCGGCGGTACCCCGGCGGCGGTGATTGGCGTGCTGACGATCCTCGCCGGCTGGTTGCGCTGGCGCGACGAGGGCCACTACCTGCTCAACAACCTGCTCACCTACGCCACCTTCCCCCTTTGCAGCGGGATCCTCTTCCACGAGATCGTCGACAACGGCCAGGTCACCCAGAACGACGCCTCCTTCTACGCGCTGATCTTCGGCGTCTTCCTCGTCGCGCTGGCGATCAACTTTACGATGATCGCCTCCTACTCGTGCTACCTGGACCGCAGCTCCTTCTTCAACAAGGTCCGCACGGCGCTGTTCCCGCTGTTGCCTTCGGAGCTGGCGGCGGCGCTGATGGCGGTCGGCGTCGCCTACCTCTACGTCCAGGTCGGCCTCGCCGGGGTCGCGCTCTTCGGCGTCGTCCTCGTCACCTTCCAGTACCTGCTCGGCGCCCTGCTCGTCTCTCAGCAGCGGGCGGAGGAGCTGGAGCTGCGCTCGAAGCAGCTGGCCAGCTTCCAGGTCGGGATGTTGAGCGCAATGCTGCGCACGCTCGACCTGCGCGACCAGATGACCGCCCGCCACAGCGCCGCCGTGGCGCGCTACTCGAGGGCGATCGCCCAGCGCGCCGGCTACTCGCGCCGCGAGGAGGAGCTGGTCCACATCGCCGCGCTCCTGCACGACATCGGCAAGTTCATCCTCCCCGACCGCATCCTCAAGGCCAACGTGCCGCTGACCGACGAGGACTGGATGCTGATCAAGCGCCACCCGCAGCAGGGCGCGCGCGTGGTCTCCTCGCTCGACGGCTACGGCCCGGTGGCGGAGATCATCCTCGCCCATCACGAGCGGATCGACGGCAAGGGCTATCCCCGCGGCTTGGCCGGCGACGAAATCCCCGAGCTGGCGCGGATCATCTCCGTCGCCGACACCTACGACGTGATGACCGCGCGCGACTCCTACCGGACCCCGATGTCCAGCTACGACGCGATCGTCGAGCTGCGGCGGGTCGCCGGCAAACAGCTCGACGCCCGCTTCGTCGAGATCTTCATCGAGCTGCTCGAGGGGAAAGACGTCTCCTTCCAGCACGGCGAGGCCGCCGACTTCGAGAAGGAGCTGGCGCTGGAGGCGCGGATCGAAGAGACCGCCAGCCCCGGCGGCGAAAAAAGCCGCTTCCAGGTCGCCGGCGTCAGCAGCTGACCGCCCGCCGGCCCTCCACCGGCCCCTACCGGTAGCGTTGCCCGCATGCGCGCCGTCACCTTCCAGGCCCCCGAGCAGGTGCGGATCGAGGAGAAGCCCGACCCCGAGCTCGGCGCGGCTGACGACGCCCTCGTCCGCGTCGAGGCGAGCGGCATCTGCGGCTCCGACCTCCACATCTACCACGGCCGGGTGCCGGTCGAGCCGGGCTTCACGATCGGGCACGAGTTCGTCGGAACGGTGATCGCGGCGGGTGAGGACGTCGAGCGGGTCGCGGTCGGCGACCGCGTGCTCGGCACCTTCCACACCGCCTGCGCGACCTGCTCCTCCTGCCTGCGCGGCGACTACCACCGCTGCCGCAACGGCCAGACCTTCGGCCATGGCGCCAACCTCGGCAACCTGCAGGGCGCCCAGGCCGAGCTGCTGCTGGTCCCGCGCGCGAACCTGACCCTGCGGCGGGTCCCGGAGGGGATGTCGGCAGACGTCGCCCTCTTCGCCGGCGACGTGATGGGGACCGGCTACCACGCCGTCGCCCACGCCGGGATGCGCGCCGGCGACACCGTCGCCGTCCTCGGCCTCGGGCCGGTCGGACTGTGCGCGGTGCAGGCGGCGCTGGCCGGCGGCGCGGCCAAGGTCTTTGCGATCGACACGGTCTCCGAACGGCTGCGGATGGCCGAGCGCTTCGGAGCGGCGCCGCTGCACCTGAGCGAGGACGACCCGAAGCAGGCGGTGCGCGCGGCAACCGAGGGGCTCGGCGTCGACGTCGTCGTCGATGCGGTGGGGGACCCCGGGCCGCTGGCGCTGGCGGTGAGCCTCGCGCGCGACGCCGGCACCGTCTCCGGGATCGGGGCTTACGCCGGCAAGGGCGAGGTCCCGCTCGGGCTCGCCTGGCTCAAGGGCCTGCAGTTGCGGCTCGGCCTCGCCAACGTGATCGCCCACGTCGACCGGGTCCTCGCCCTGATCGAGGCGGGCAGGCTCGACCCGAGCCCGCTGGTCACCCACCACATGCCCCTCGACCAGGCCGCCGAGGCCTACCAGGTCTACGACAACCGCGAAGCGCTGAAGATCGTCCTCACGCCCTGACCCTGCTGTTCTAGTTGACTCACACACTCGTTCTTACTACTGTGCGCCCATGGCACAGTCGGGAGCGCTGAGCAGGGGAGCGGGGGCCTTCGGAAATCTCTTCACCGAAGTCGGGAACATGATGATCCTGACGGCGCGGACGGTGATCTCCGCCGTGCGGCCGCCGTATCCCTACGGGGAGGAGCTCGTCGACCAGTTCTCGTTCGCATTGCGCCTCTGCTGGTTTCCGATGCTGGTCTCGACTTTCGCCCTCTGCCTGGGCGCCCCCGGGCTGCAGGCCGCCAACGCCCTCACCCTCTTCGGCGCCATGGACCGCCTCGGCGGTTTCTTCGTCCTCGCGGCGGTTCGCCAGATCGCCCCGATCGTCACCGCGGTCGTGGTCGCCGGCGTCGCGGGGACGGCGATCACCGCGGACCTCGGTGCGCGCAAAATCCGGGAGGAGCTCGATGCCCTTCAGGTTTTGGGCGTCGACCCCGTCAAGAACCTGGTCGTGCCGCGTTTCCTGGCGCTGATGTTGATCACGGGCCTGCTCGACCTCTTCGCGATCGTCTTCGGCCTCGCCGGCGGGATCATCACCGAGCTCCTCTTCCACCAGCCGCTCGGCGGTTTCTTCGCCACGCTCTTCTCCAACGCCTCGACCACCGACGTCTGGGGGTCGGTCCTGATGTGCACGATCTTCGGCGCGATCATCGCCGTCGTCCACTCCTACAAGGGGATGTCCGCATCGGGTGGCGCCGCTGGAGTCGGCCGCGCCGTCAACCAGGCGGTGGTGATCTCGATGGTCAGCGTTTTCGCCTTCCTCTTCGTCTTCACCTCGGTCCTGCTGGCAACCCACCCCGAACTGCAGTCGCTGCGATGATCGGCTGGCTCGACATCCCCCGCGGCTGGCTGGACTCCTTCGGCGAGGTCGCTCGCTTCGGCAGCCGGGTCGCCGGCCTCGTCTACTCCGGTCGAACCTTCCGCTTCTTCGGTGAGGGCCTGCGTCAGGCCGGGATCCTGATCCTCGGCTCGGCCCTGGTGATCTGGGCCTTCGTCTTCATCCTCGGCCTGCAGTGCGGCCTGCTCGGCGCGTACCTCCTCCGCGCCCAAGGGGCGCCCGCCTACGCCGGCCTCTTTTCGGCCTGGTGCGACCTGCGCGAGGCCCTGCCATATGCCTTCGGCTACATCCTCTCGGCCAAGGTCGGGACCGGCATCGTCGCCGAGATCGGCGCGATGCGAATCTCCGACGAGATCGACGCCCTCGAGGTGATGGGGATTCCGCCCGTCACCTTCCTCGCCGGGACGCGGCTGCTGGGCGCCTGGATCGCCTTCCCCTTCATCTACCTGGTCGGGATCGGGATCACCTACATGGCCAGCTACATATCGGTCGTGAAGCAGATCGGCGACGTTTCCTCGGGCGGCTATCTGCTGATCTTCTGGATGTTCCAGAATCCCGGCGATCTCGTCTTCAGCCTGATCAAGGGGATGGCGATGGCGACCGTGATCGTGCTGGTCGGCTGCTACTACGGCTATACCGCCTCCGGCGGGCCGGTCGGCGTCGGCACCGCCACCGCCAAGTCGATGGTCTTCAACATCGTCGCCGTCCACATCCTCGGCATGCTGGGGACCGTGGTCTTCTGGGGCGCCAACCCCAGAGCCCCGATCGGGGGCTGACTCAGCCGCCTTTGACGAGGATCGTGCCGATCACGGTCGGGAAACCGAGTAGGAGCCCGATCATGATCCGGTCCAGCTTCGTTCGAAGTTCGGCGATATCGCCTTCGACGCGGTCGAAGCGCTCCCCGGTTTCAATCCGTCCCTCGGTGATGCGTCGGTTGACCTCATCGAAGTGCTGATCGACATGTTTGAATCGTTCATCGATTCGCTCGAGGCGCTCTTCGAGCTTCCCGTCGTTCCAGGTCATCAGCTCCATGCTCGCACCATAGCGGGAGTTTTGCAACGTTTTGTCGCAGAAAGAAATTCTTCTGGAGATCTTCTGTGCCGAAAGCGAGACTTCAGCGGTGACGGTGTTTGCGGAAGGTCTCTTCGACCCAGCGGTAGCCGGGGCGGTCGCTGAGGCCGGCGCGGAACTCGTCGAAGGCGGGTGGGCGCGGCAGGCCCGGTGAGAGCGGGCCCTCCGGCGGGACGACTAGGGGGTAGAAGAGCGCGGCGGCGGTGACGTCGGCGACGCTGAGCCGGCCGCCGACGAGGAACTCGCCGTCGCCGCGGCTCAGCTCGGCCTCGAGCTTGTCGAGCGCGGCGACGATCTTCTCCCGGGCCTCTTCGGCGGCCTCGCCGCTGTTCGCTCCCCAGCGCAGGCTGGTGAGGGCGCGCGCGTAGGCGCCGACCACCGGCTTCGCCTTCCCCAGCGGACCGGGCACGCTTTCGGCGGCGACCGTGGCGAAGATCTCGGGCTCCCGGATCAGCTCGTGAAAGGCGAGGAGGCGCGCGTAGGGCCCGAGGTTCTCGTCGAACCAGTCCTCCAGCTCCAGCGCCCGCAGGCGCTCTTCGGGCTTCGAGGGGTAGAGCGGCTGGTCGAGATGCTTCGCCTCGAGGGCGGCGATGATCGCGGTCGAGTCGCCGATCGTACGGCCGTCCATCTGCAGCACCGGGAAGGTCGGCTGGGCGCCGCGGGTGAGGAAGAGCGCGATCGGGATGTGCGTACCCGGCAGCGGCGTGCGGCGCACGTGCGGGACTTCCTTGTGCTCGAGCGCCCAGCGGACCTTCTCGCTGTAGTGCGAGATGTCGATCTGCCAGAGCACCGGCTTCGATTGCACGCTCATCGTCGGCCTGCCAGCATAAGCCCGTGGCGCTGTTGAGCGATGCGGAGATCGAGGAGAGGCTCGCCGGGCTCTCGGGCTGGGAGCGTTCCGGCGCGGCGATCGAGAAGCGCTTCGAGCGCGGCGACTTCGTCGGCTCCGTCAAGTTCGTCTCCAGCCTCGTCGAGCCGGCTGAGGCGATGAATCACCACCCGGACCTCTCGATCTCCTGGGACACCGTGACGGTGACGCTCTCGACCCACTCCGAGGGCGGCCTCACCGCTTCGGATTTCGAGCTGGCCGAGAAGATCGACGCTCTGGGCTAGAGCCGCCGTGGCGAAGCGGAAGAAGCAGCGGCGCCCGCGCGAGAAGCCGGCGACCGTCGACTACACCGACCCGGAGGGCAACGTCCTCACCCTGCGGCAGACGCTGAGCGCGGGGACGATCGCCAAGGTGGGGGAGCGGCTGGCGAGCGCGGCGGCCTCGCAGGACGACTCCTGGCGCCGCCGCTCCGAGCTCCTTTTCGAGCGCCTGGCGGTGCGCTGGGAGATCGCCGGGCTGCCCATCGAGGACCAGAAGATGCTGCTCGGCCGCTACCGGATGGCCGATGCCGAGACGCAGCGGTGGGTGCGGCAGACGATTGCCCATCACCTCGAGCAGCACATCCCCGAGCTGGCCTGAGCATGGCCGAGGAGCTGCGGATCAACGACCGGCTGGCGCTGCCGCTGGCGGAGGTCGAGCTGCGCACCAGCCGCTCCTCCGGGCCTGGCGGCCAGCACGCCAACGTCACCGCCTCGCGGGTCGAAGCAGTGTTCGACGTCGAGCGCTCGAGGGCACTCGACGAGGCGCAGCGGGCGCGCCTGCTGGAGCGATTCGGTCCGACGGTGGTCGCGGTCGCGCAGGACGCACGCGGGCAGGCGCGCAACCGCGAGCTGGCGCTGGGGCGGCTGGCCGAGAGGATCGCCGGCGCCCTGCGGGTGCGGCGCGGGCGGCGGCCGACGCGGCCGACCCGCGCCGCCAGGCAGCGGCGGCTGGAGCAGAAGCGCCGGGTCGGCGAGCGCAAGCGCACCCGCCGCCGCCCGCCGCTCGATGAATAGGGCTGACACGGCGATTCGAACCCGTTCTAATAGGAGAAGTCGAGAGCGACAGAGAAAGGAGCAGTGGGGATGCTCGGTGGGAACAAAGCGACCAGTGGGTTCGCCGTCAAAGACATGACCGCGGCCCGGGAGTTCTACCAGGGGACGCTGGGGCTGAGCGTCGAGGTCCTCGACCAGGAACACGGGTTGGCGCGCCTGCGGCTGGCCGACGGCTACGACGTCCTCATGTACCTGAGCGCCGACATGACCCCCGCCAGCTACACGATGCTCAACTTCGAAGTCGACGACATCGACGCCGCGGTCGACGAGCTGGCCGGGCGCGGCGTCGGCTTCGAGCGCTACGAGGGCTTCGACCACGACGACAAGGGCATCGTCCGCGAGCCCGGCCCGCAGATCGCCTGGTTCACCGACCCCTCGGGAAACATCCTCTCGGTCCTGCAGCAGCCGTAGACCCCTTCCATGGGCGCGGCTGGTTTCGAACCAGCGACCTCTCGCGTGTGAAGCGAGCGCTCTCCCACTGAGCTACGCGCCCTCGGCGGCTGATGATACGAGGCGGTGGCGGGTCGGGTGCTAGCCGACCAGGCCGGGCTGGGGGAGGGGGCCCTCGCCCTCGGGGAAGGGGCCGGTGGGCTCGGGGCGTTCGGACTCCCGCTCGAGCGCGTCCTTGCGGAGGGCCATGGCGACGAAGGGGTAGACCAGGGTCGAGAGCATCGCGGCGCCGACGAGGCCGGCGGCGGTCGAGGTGCGCATCTTGCCGGCGTCGATGGCGATCGTCGTGATCGCCACCACCAGGGGCAGCTCGGTGGCGCAGTAGAAGGCGAGGGCGGCACGGTCGCGGAGCTCGAACTGGTTGCGGTAGAGCAGCAGCGCCGGGACGCCGCGGACGACGAGGAAGAGGACGAAGAACAGGGCCAGCTTGCCCATCGCGGCAACTGAGCCGAGCGCGGCGAGGTCGAACCCGATGCCGCTGGTGATGAAGAAGAAGGGGACGAAGAAGCCGAAGCCCACCGCGGTCAGCTTCGACTCGAAGATCGTCAGCTCGTGGCCCTTCAGCGCCATCCGCGTGATCAGCCCGGCGACGAAGCCGCCGAGGAGGACGTCGAGGCCGAGGTTGCTGGCGAGCAGCACCAGGCCGAAGACCAGGACCACGGTCACCCGCACCGCCAGCTGACTGCTCGCCTCGAAGGTCTTTTCCAGCGCCGGCCAGCCCTTCCAGGCGAGCCGCACCGAGAGCAGCGCCACCGCGAGCGCCAGCAGCACGAAGGCGATCAGGATCAGCGACTCGTGCAGGGCGCTCTGGGTCGAGAAGAAGATCGTCACCAGCAGGATCGGCCCGAACTCGCCGGCGCCACCGGCGGCCAGCAGGTAGGTGCCGAAGCCGGTCTTCAGCTCGCCGTTGTCGCGGAGGATCGGGATCAGGGTGCCGATCGCGGTCGTCGCCATCGCCGCTCCCACGTAGAGGGCGGAGACGATGATCCCGAGCCCGACCAGGGCTATCCCGATCCCGAAGGCGAGGGCGACCGAGAGCAGCCAGGCCCAGGCGCCGAGCTCCAGCGGCCGCCCCTCGATCCGCTGGAAGTCGATCTCGTAGCCGGCGAAGTAGAAGAGCATCCCGAGCCCGAGGTTGGAGAAGAATTCGACGAAGTCGTCGATGTGGGCGAGGTGGAGGACGTGGGGCCCGATGACGATCCCCAGCAGCAGCTCGAGCACGACGACCGGGGGCGCGAGCCGTCTGGGCAGGACCGCGACGACGATCGCCGCGATCGCCGCCACCATCACCACCGCGAAGAAGGAGCCGGTGTCCACCTGGATGTGGGCGAGCGGGAGCACGGCAAACGCAATCGTAAGAGCGCCGGCTGCGGATCGTCTACGATCACCGCTGGACCGTGCTAGGCGGGGAATCAGCGGTGCCCTGTAACCCGAAATCCGCTTAGCGGGGCCGACTACCGTTCCGAGGGGCTGGCCGTCGGGGTCAGTGCGTCGTGGCGGCGTTGACGGCCGGGTCCTGCGCGACGTGGGCACGCGAATCAGGTCAGGTCCGGAAGGAAGCAGCCTTAAGCGGATGCCGCGGGTGCCGCAGGAGAGCCCGGCTCGAGCCTGAAGCGACGGACACGCCCGGTGACCTCGCTTCGAAGGCGGGTGCACGGTCCATATCGACGTCGTATTCCTTGCCGCTGGGCGGAGGCAGGTACGACCGCGGCGCTCAGTCGATCAGCCGCTTGCGCATCTGGTGGATGGCGACGCGCCAGGTCAGCAGGGCGAAGCCGACGAGGAAGGCGAAGCGGAGGAGGTCGGCCGATTCGAAGCCGAAAGCGCCTCCGCGGACCAGTTCGACCAGCTGGTGCAGGGGGTTCAGCTGGGCCGCGACCTGGAACCCCTCGGGCAGGCCGTCGATCGGGAAGAAGGTGCCGGCGACGAGGAAGAGAGGGGTGACGAAGAGGGCGGTGACGTAGTTGAACTGGTCGATCTTGGCGACGGTCGCCGCCATCGCCACGCCGAAGCCGGCGAAGCCGAGGGCGGTGACGAAGCAGAAGATCGGCACCAGCAGCATCCCGGGTGCCGGGGGCAGCCCGAAGGCGATCGTGACCAGCAGCGGGACGCAGCCGTAGGTGCCCGAGCGCAGGCCGATCCAGAGCATCTCGGCGCTGACCAGCTCCTCGACGTCGACCGGCGCCGCCAAGATCGCGTCGTAGGTGTTCTGGAAGCGGTGCTTGACGAAGGTTCCGAACATCGCGGGGATCGCGCTGGAGAAGATCACCGCCGTCGCCACCATCCCGGTGCCGACGAACTGGACGTAGGGGACGCCGTTGACTTCGTCGACCAGGGTGGCGCTGAGGCCGAGCCCGAAGGCGACCAGGTAGACGAGCGGTTCCATCACGCTGGAGAAGGTCGTGCCCTTCCAGTAGGTGCGGAAGTTGGCGACCTCGCGGCTCATCACCCCGGCGATCGCAGTCGGTTCCAGCCGCCGCATCCGGCGCGTCTCGGCAGCGACGGTCATTCGCCTGTTCCTTTTGCGTGCTGTACAGGCAAAAGGAACAACTACTCAGCCTCCTCGCCCGTTAAGAGCACGAACACGTCCTCGAGCGAGGCGGCGCGGACGACGGCGTCGTCGGGGAGCACCCCGTCACCGCGCTCGGAGCCGACGATCGCGATCGCCGGACCTGCCGGGCGGACTGCGAGACCCCGGGATTCCGCCTCGGCGCGGGTCTGGGCCAGCCGGTCCGGCGGCCCGTAGACCTCGGCCGTCTGCCGCCCCGCGTGCTCGCTGATCAGCTGCACCGGCCGGCCGCGGCTGATCACCTTGCCCTGGTGCATCACCGCCACCTCGTCGGCGAGCCGCTCCGCCTCCTCGATGTAGTGGGTCGACATCAGGATCGTCGTCCCGCGCGCTTTCAGCTCGCCGATCAGCGTCCACAGCTCGGTCCGGATCTGGGGGTCGAGGCCGACCGTCGGCTCGTCGAGGAGGACCAGCCGCGGCTCGTGCACCAGGCCACGGGCGAGCAGCAGCCGCCGGCGCATGCCGCCGGAGAGCTGGTCGACGGCGTCCCGCCGCCGGTCCCTGAGACGGGCGATCCCCAGCGCTTTCTCGACCGCGGCGCCGACGTCCGGGACCCGGTAGAGGCGGGCGAAGATCGCCAGGTTGTCCTCGACGGTGACGTCGACGTCGAGGTTGTCGAGCTGCGGGACGACCCCCATCTTGCCGCGGGCGGTCTTCGCTTCGCCCGGCAGCTCATGACCGAGCACGCGCAGCTCGCCGGAGTCGGCGATCGCCTGCCCGGTCAGGAGGCGCATCGTCGTCGACTTGCCGGCCCCGTTGGGCCCGAGCAGGCCGAGGCAGATGCCCTCCGGCACCTCGAGGTCGAGGCCGTCGACAGCCGTGATCGGCCCGAAGGTCTTGACCACGTCGGTGAGCTCGATCGCCGCCATCCCTTCCGATGGTGTCACGCTCGAACCTTTTCTTCTGTGAGACTGCCGCGATGCTGGACGAGCGCTGGATCAGGTCGCTGCACGTGGAGTCGATGCGGCTCGCCGACCTGCACGAGGAGCGCGAGCCGCACGTCCTCTTCCAGGCTTCGACGATCGGCGCCCTGCTCGAGGGCGCCTTCGAGGGCGACCTCAGCTTCGCCGAGCTGGCCGGGCACGGCGACCTCGGCCTGGGGACGTTGAACCACCTCGACGGCGAGATGATCGCGCTCGACGGCGAGTTCTTCCGCGCCGATGTCGCGGGCAACGTGACCCCGGTCGGATCGCAGGAACGGACGCCGTTTGCCGTCGTCACCTCGTTCGAGCCGACGGTGGATGAGCGGCTGGGCGACGAGGAGCTCGGCCACGAGGAGCTGCTGGAGCGGCTCGACCGCCTCGCCCCCGCCGGCGCCACCACCTGCGCGATCCGCTTCGACGGCCGTTTTGCCCTCGTCCGCGCACGTTCGGTCCCGCGGCAGGAACCGCCGTACCGGCCGCTGACCGAGGTCGTCGCCGACCAGCACGTCTTCGAGCTGCACGACGTCGAGGGGACGATGCTCGGCTTCCGCTTCCCGACCTACGTCGAGGGGATCGAGGTCGCCGGGTACCACCTCCACTTCATCAGCGCCGACCGCGGCCGCGGCGGCCACGTCCTCGACTCTCGCTCGCGCGGCCTCCGCGCCCGGCTCGACCCCTCGAACGACCTCCACGTCGAGCTGCCGCCCGAGATCGACCTTGCCGACCCGAGCCTGGCGGCCCAGACCCACGCCGCCGTCGAGCTGGTCGAGCGCGGTCGCAGTTAGCGCCGGATAGCGGCAACGACTACGACGTCAACAGCGGCGGAAGACGCGCCAGCTCTCGTTGCGGGCCACTTCTTCGAATCCGGCCGGGACCGCGAGTGAGAACTTCGTCTTGTCGTTGGGATCGAGGATGAAGTTGTGGATCACGAAGGGGCTGGTGGGGGCGACGAAGTAGCCCCGCCTGGGGACGCCTTCCTCGCTGGCGCTGACGATCTCGGTCGGCTTGATTTCGAGGCCGAAGGCGAGGCGGGGGACGGCGCGGTGGTTGGGGACGGCGACCTTGCCGCAGAGTGGGTCGAAGGCGCCGGCGTCGACGAGGTCGGTGAGGTCGCCCTCGATCCGCGCCTGGTTGGTGAGGTCCGTATCGACCCGCGAGTCGAGGTCCCACTGGTTCGGCAGCCAGATGACGAACATGAGGAGGACGACGGCGGCGAAGAGCTGCCAGCGCCGCCGCCACGGGTGGCCCGGTTCGAGCAGGCGCCAGCCGAGCAGCGCCACGGCGACGAAGATCGAGAGGATCGCCGCCGCCAGCATCGTGTAGCGGGCGATGATCGCCAGCCCGGCGGCGCCGAGGAAGGCGAAGGCGAGGAGGGCGAGGAGGGCGCCGGCGATGCCGAGGGCCGAGCGGTGGCGCAGGAAGGCGAACCCGAAGACGACGCCGCCGAGCGCCCCGACCATCCCCGGCCACTGCAGCACTTCGCCGAGCGCGCGCGGGCCGTAGAGGACGAGGTCGACCGGTCCGGTCTTCCGTTCCAGCGTTTCGACCGTCGATTGCGTACCGATCAGCGAGTAGAGCGGTTCGCCGGTGGTGACCGCGTCGAAGGCGATCCAGAGGATCGGCGCCGCCAGCGCCAGCGCCGCGAGCCAGGTCAGCTCGCGGCGCGAGCGCTCCCGGCGCCACCGCACTCCGCCGTCGTAGTCCAATGCCAGCCAGAGCCAATAGGCGATCGAGAAGCCCCAGGCCTCGGGACGCAGCAGGCCGGCCAGGGCTAGGAGGGCGAGGACGGGCCAGCCGGCGCGGGGCCGCTTGGCCTCGATCGTCAGGGCGCCGAGGCAGAGGGCGATGTAGGGAAGGTCGACGTAGGCGCGCAGGCCGTTGGAGAGGAAGGGGGCGCGGGTGAGGACGATTGCGGCGGCGGCGATCCCGATCCAGCGGTCGAACCAGAGGGTGCCGAGCCGGTAGACGAGGTAGCCGCAGAGCGCCAGCGAGACGTAGGCGACGATCATCGTCACCGTGATCGCGCCGTCGCCGATCGGCGTCGCCACCAGCCCCAGCAGGTCGGCCAGCGGGTGGGGCGTCGGCGGCAGCGCCGCGCCGTAGTCGGGGCTGGCGCCGTGGGCCAGTTCGCGCCCCCAGACCAGCGCGTAGATCGTGTCGTAGTTGGGGAACCCAAGCGGGAAGACGAGCAGCAGCAGCGCCGTGATCCCGGCGACCCAGGCGGCGGGCGTCAGCCAGTTGCGGGCCCCCTTCGGCACGCGCGGCACCGTATCGGAGGGCGTGTCAGACACGCCTGGGTGGGACGCAGGTGGGGCGTGGATACACTGGCCCGAGAGCCGATGAGCGAGTCGACTTCCCTCTACCGCCGCCACCGTCCCGGGTCCTTCGACGAGGTCGTCGGGCAGACGCATGTCGTCCGCACCCTGCGCAACGCGGTCGAGCAGGGGAAGGTCCACCACGCCTACCTCTTCGTCGGCTCGCGCGGGACCGGCAAGACCTCGATGGCGAAGATCCTCGCCCGCTCGCTGAACTGCGAGCGCGGCGGGCCGACCATCCATCCCTGCGGCGAATGCGAGTCCTGCCTGACGATCGCCGCCGGCACCTCGGTCGACGTGATCGAGATGGACGCCGCCTCGAACCGCTCGGTCGACGACGTCCGCGACCTGCGCGAGCGGGTCGCCTACGCGCCGGCCGGCGGCCACTGGAAGGTCTACATCCTCGACGAGGCGCACATGCTGACCAAGGAGGCCTGGAACGCCTTCCTGAAGACGCTCGAGGAGCCGCCGCCGAACACCGTCTTCGTCCTCGCCACCACCGAGTCGCACAAGGTGATGGCGACGATCGCCGACCGCTGCCAGCGCTTCGATTTCCAGCGCCCCTCGCTGGAGCAGATCTCCGAGGTCTTGAACCGGGTCGCCGCAGCCGAGTCGATCGAGCTGGACGATGGGGCGGGGGCGATGATCGCCCGCTCCGCCCAGGGCAGCTTCCGCGACGCGCTGGGGACGCTCGACCAACTGGTCGCCTTCGGCGGCGACCAGGTCGAGCTGAAGGACGTGCTGGAGATGCTGGGGGCGGCCGACGCCGACCTCCTCTTCGAGGCCGTCGACGCGGTGGTCGCCGAGGACCCGAAGGGGGTCCTGCTCGGAGTCGAGAAGATGGCCCGCTCCGGACGCGACGCCTCCCAGTTCGCCCGCGACCTGCTCGCCCATCTGCGCCACCTGCTGATCGCCCAGACGACCGGAGAAGTGCCGGCCACCTTCGTCGTTACCGCCACCGACACGGCGCGGATGCAGGCCCAGGCGGCCGCGATCAAGCCGGCCAATCTGCTGCGAACGATCAACGAGCTGGCGGAGGCCCTGACCGCAGTGCGAGAGGGCGACGACGCGCGTCTAGCTGTGGAGATAGCCCTCCTGAAGGCCGCCCGTCCCGACCTCGACCCCGACACCGCGGGGCTGCTGCGGCGCATCGAGCGGCTTGAGACGCAAGGGACGGGGGCGCTCCGGCCCGCGGGTCCTGTCACGGCAGGGGACCCACCCCCCCTTCCGGTAGCTAAAGCTTCCTCAGGGGGGGTCCCCCCTACCGTGCCACCCGCGGGAGAGGCCCCGGGTGAGGACGCTGATCCCCCGGTCGCGGAAGAGGAAGAGGCTGAGGCTGCTCCCACGGCTGAGGCTGCGAAGTCTGCTGGGGCGGCTCCTCCGGCGGGTGGCGACGATATCGAGGACTCTCCCGGTAGGGAGAGCCCGATATCGGAGACAGGACCCGCCGGCCAGCAGCCGTTGTCCCTAGAGGAGATCCAGCGGGTCTGGCCCGCGGTCCTGCAAAAGCTGGCAGAGACCGCGCCGGCGCTCGCCGCCACCTTCGACGGCGCCCGCCCCGTCAGCTATGACGAGGGCGGCCTTCAGGTGGGATTTCCCCCCGAGATGACCTTCAACAAGAAGAAGGCCGACAGCCCCGAGCGGCGGGACACCCTGGCGGCGGCCTTCGCGGCTGTCACCGGCGTCGGCCTGCGGCCGACCTACGCCATGCTCGACGGCGAGGCGCCGCCGGACACGCCGGCGCCGGGGAGCGGGGAGATCGACGAGGAAGAGCTGCTGGAGCGGTTCAAGAGCGAGTTCGACGCGGAGGAGGTCAGTTAGTGGCGCGAGGAGGCGGACCGGGAGGCTTCGACATCAATGCCCTGATGAAACAGGCGCAGCAGATGCAGGCCGAGATGATGGAGGCGCAGGAGAAGCTGAAAGACGAGGTCGTCGAGGCGAGCGCCGGCGGCGGCATGGTCAAGGTCAAGGTCGGCGGCGACATGACCCTGCGCGAGATCGTCATCGATCCCGAGGCGATCGATCCCGAGGACGCGGAGCTGCTGCAGGAGATGGTCCAGGCCGCCGTCAACGAGGGCCTGCGCGCCGCCCAGGAGCTGGCCGGCTCGAAGATGGGCGGGATCACGGGCGATCTCGGCGGCGGCCTCGGCGGGATGCTGGGCGGTTGAGCGAGGGCCCTGCACCACTCGCGCGGCTGGTCACCGAGCTCTCGCGCCTGCCGGGGATCGGCCGGCGCACGGCCGAGCGCCTCGCCTTCCACCTGCTGCGGGCGCCGGACGAAGAGGCCTTTGCGCTCGGCGATGCGATCCGCGAGGTCAAGGAGAAGGTCGGCCTCTGCGAGGAGTGCTTCAACCTCGCGGAGGGCCCGCTCTGCCGCATCTGCGCCGACCAGAACCGCGACCGCGGCACGATCTGCGTCGTCGAGGAGCCGGGCGACGTGATCCCGATCGAGCGCACGCACGAATACCGCGGCCTCTACCACGTGCTCGGCGGCGCGCTGTCTCCGATCGACGGCGTCGACGCCGAGGACCTGAAGATCGGTGAGCTGCGGCGGCGGGTCGAACGGGGCGGGGTGAGCGAGGTGGTGCTGGCGACCAACCCGACCACGACCGGCGAGGCGACCGCGCTCCACATCGCCGACCTGCTGCGCGGCCAGGTCACGGTGACGCGGCTGGCCAGCGGCCTCCCCGTCGGGGCCGACCTCGAGCACGCCGACGAGGTGACGCTCGGCAAGGCCCTGGCCGGACGCAGAAGCCTGGAATAAGCGCGGACCGGACATCCGTCCTGGACGACCGTCAGTTCGCAATTAGCGGCATTTTGGACCTCCGACGTCCGCCGCTTGCGCCAAGGTCCGCCTGTGCCGGACCAGTCGAAAGCCGAGGGCGGGCTGAACGGCGATTCGCCGGCGGCGCGGATCGCCCTCAAGGTCTCGTCCCTGCACGCCGATCTCCTCAGCAGCTTGCACGAGGAGATTGGGACCAATGGAGAGCGTTTCGCGGAGGCGGCGCAGAGGCTCGCGGGTGAGTTCGGCTCGCTAACGGCGGCTGTGGTCGATGCGGCTCAGGGCGCCCGTCGACGGGAGCACGGCTTTGGCCCCAGACCAGCCGGAAGAACTTCCTAGCTTGTACCGGCCGGGGCACATGCGCCGCCGGCTGGACCAGCTGCTGGAGACGAACAAGCGGTATGGGCATCCGTTCGGATTGGCCGTTTTCGATGCCTCGGGTCCTGGCACCCGGCGCGGCGACGTCGCGGGTGGGCAGGAGACTGTGCTCTCGATCGTCGGTGCGGCGCTGCGGGACAGCATCCGCCTCGTCGACGAAGCCTTCCGGCTGGAGGAGCAGGCCCTCTGCGTGCTCGCCCCGAACACGGGGACGGTCGAAGGGGTGCAGATGTGCGAGCGGCTGCTGGGGAAGCTGGACGAGCTCGAGCGGGCCGGCGGGCTGCGGATCAGCATCTCCGCCGGCGTCGTCGCCTGTCCCGACCACGGCGCAGACGCCGACGAACTTCTGCACAAGGCCGACGCGGCGATGTGGCGGGCGAGGGCGGTTGGCCAGCCTGTCGGCGTCGGCGCCTTGCAAGATCGCTAACAGATTCCGCGAAATCTGCCGATAACCGGTGTAAACCCGGGATTCGGGTGGGAGAATCGCCCTCCGCCGTCGAACAGACCGCTGGACAACCCGTTCAACTTCTCAATCCGATGCCAGGAATCCGCACCAACGCCGCCGCCGAAGTCCTGGGCGTAAGCCCCAACACCCTCCGCAGCTGGGAGCGTCGCTACGGCTACCCGAAGCCGAAGCGGACCGTCGGCAACCACCGTAACTACGAGCTGGTGGAGCTGCAGGCGCTGCGCGACGCCCTCGCCGAGACCGGCAACATCTCCTCGGCGATCGAGCTGGCGCGCCAGCGGCAGTCGGCGCCCGCCAACGACGGCAACCTCTTCGCCGCCTTCGAGAGCTTCGACGAGGCCGCAGCCGATCGCGCGATCGAGGAAAGCCTGGCGCTGCGCTCGCTGGAGCGGACCGTCGAGGAGATGCTGCTGCCCGCGATCGACAAGCTCGCCGCCGATCCCGAACGCGAGGCCGAGCTCGAGTTCGCCTCCCGCTGGGCGACCGGCTGGCTGCACGGGGCCCGCCGCCTCGCCTCCGCCGCCTCCCGGCCGGCCGGCATCCTGCTGCTCGACTCGAGCCACGGCCAGAGCGCCGAGGAGGTCCACACCCAGGCTCTCGACCTTGCCCTCCGCCGCGCCGGCTTCCGCGTCCTCGTCCTCAGCAACGAGCTCGGCGATGAGCGGCTCGACCGCGCCCTGGGCGCGCTCGACCCGACGGCGATCGTCCTCTGCGGCCCCGGCGCCGATACCCAGAGCGCCGTCCGCCTGGTCCGCAAGATCCGCGAGCTCGGTTTCGTCGCTCCGCTTTACGGCTTCCGCGCCGACGGCCTGATCGGCGCCGCGGTTCCCGCGGCCGGCAGCCTCCCCAGCGAAGTCACCGGGATGCTGAACTCGGATCTGCGCCGCCGCGCCGCCCAAGCCTTCGCCTGAGACAGCCTGACCGGCGCATATCTGCGTCCTCGGTCGGTCGTGTGCAGAGCACACTTCCCTCCCTGCGTCCTTGATCTGCTTGGTCAGGCTGTCTCAGGTGGGTCAGTCGAGGAGGATCAGCAGTGCCGTCAGTAGGCCGAGGCCCACTCCGCTGACGGTCAGGGCGACGAGGGGCCAGGCCGTGGCCTCGTGGAAGCGCCCCTCGCGGAGCGCCTTTTCCATCGCGTTGCGGTTGGCGGTTCCGTAGCCGAGGGCGAGGATGCCCCAGATCGCGAAACCGACGCCGGCGATCACGTATGGCCATCTCGCCGAATGCGGGCTCAGCTCCGGCACCACCCGGCCGACGCCGAGCGCCACCGCCAGCGCCGTCAGCCCCGTCCGCCACCAGGCGAGCTGCGTCCGCTCGCCGGCCAGGTAGGTGCGGCGGCTGGCATCGACCAGCTGCGCCGGATCGGGATCGGGCCTGAGCGGCTCCTTCTCGCTCACACCCGAACTGCATCAGATTTCCGACCTGGCAGGCGTGAAACTTGATTCAGTTCGCTCAGTTGGGCTGGGTCGCCGGCTCGCCCTCGCTGATTCCCCAGCGCTCGTGCAGGCGCCGCAGCGGCGCCGGCGCCCACCAGTTCCACCTGCCGAGCAGCTCCATCAGCGCGGGGACCAGCAGCGCCCGGATGATGCTGGCGTCGATCAGCACCGCCAGCGCCGTCCCGACCCCGTTCTCCTTGATGAAGATGATCTTCGAGGTGGCGAAGGCGCCCATCGCAACCGCGAAGAGCAGCGCCGCGGCGGTGACGATCCGCCCCGTCCGCTCCAGGCCCATCGCCACCGACTCCGAGTCCGAGGCGCCGCCGTCGCGCGCCTCCTTGATCCGCGAGAGCAGGAAGACCGCGTAATCGGTGGAGAGGCCGAAGGCGACGGCGAAGAGCAGGATCGGCATCGTCTGCTCGATCGCCCCCGGGCTGGTGTAGTCGAGGAATCCCTCCAGCCTGCCGTCCTGGAAGATCAGCACCAGCAGGCCGAAGACGGCGCTGAGGTTGAGGAAGTTCATGATCAGCGACTTGACCGGCAGCACCACCGAGCCGGTCATCAGGAAGAGGATGATCAGGGTCGCGGCGATCACGATCGCCAGCGCGTAGGGGAGGTGGCGGCCGAGGCTGCCCTGGAAGTCGACGAAATCGGCGGTGGCGCCGCTGACCAGCGCGGTCGCGCCAGCCGGCTCCGGCAGGTCGCGGATCGCCCGCACCGTCGCTTCGCTCGCCCCGGAGGCGAACGGGTGGGCGGAGACCGCCTGCAGGGCGGTGACGCCGGGGGAGAGCCGCCGGGGCGGCAGCACTTCGGTCACCCCCGGGACCCGGCGCACCTCGGCCGCGAACTGAGCGGCCGCCTTCGGGCCGCCGCCTTCGAGGTCGATCCAGATCGGCGTTTCGCGGTAGGGCGGGAACTCCTCGCTGACCGTGTCGTAGGCCTGCCGGGCGCTGGCCGAGCTCGGCAGCACAGTCGGATCGACGGTGTTGAACTTGATGTTCAGGAAGGGGAGTCCGAGGACGATCAGGAGAAGCGCCGAGGCGGTGGCGATCGGGATCGGCCGCCGCATCACGAAGCGCGAGAGCCGGTACCAGAAGCCCGCCTGCGCGGGCCGGGCGTCGGCCGCGGCGCGCCGCTGGAGGAACTTCGGCGCGCCGGCGTTGACCCGCGTCCCCAGCAGCGTCAGCACCGCCGGCAGCACGGTCAGCGAGATCGTCGCCGCGAACAGCGCCACCAGCGAGCCGCCGAGCCCCATCGAGTAGAGGAAGCGCTGCGGGAAGACCAGCAGCGAGGCGAGCGCCGCGGCCACCGTCAGCGAAGAGAAGAAGACGGTCCGACCCGAGGTCCCCAGCACGCGGCGCATCGCCGCCAGGCCCGGCCCGTCCTTGGCGATCTCCTCGCGGTAACGGGAGACGATGAAGAGGCTGTAGTCGATCGCCAGCCCGAGCCCGAGCGCGGTGGTCAGGTTCAGCGCGAAGATCGAGATCGAGGCGAATTCGCTGGCGATGCGCAGGATCAGGAAGGTGCCGACGATCGCCAGGCCGCCGATCATCAGCGGCAGCAGCGAGGCGACGAGGCTGCGGAAGAACAGCAGCGAGAGCAGGAACAGCAGCGGGAAGGCGAGCATCTCCGCCTTGCGCAGGTCTTCCTCGACCTGCTTGTTGACCTGCTCCTGGGCGACCGCCGGGCCACCGACCACGACGCCGCGGTGCGCCGAGAGCTGGTCGGCGATGGCGGCGCCGTCTTCCTGGGCCTGCTTGTCCTCGGTCGTCTTCAGGGCGACGGCGAAGTAGGTGGCGTCGCCGTTGCGGGCGACGAAGGCGGCCGAGTGGGTGTCGTAGTAGCCGCTGACCGAGGCGACCTCGGGGTGTTCGCGCAGTTCCCGCTCCAGGGCCTCGACCCGGCGCCGGGTCGCCGGCGAAGCGACCGGCGCGTCCTCGACCACCGCGACGACGGCGGGCACCCGCAGCCCCGCCGCCTCGAGCCGGTCCATCGCCTTCACCGTCTCGGTCGCCGGGTCTTCGGCGCCGTAGGGGTCGAGCCTGCCGGCGACGCCGCCGCCGATCGCTCCGGCGAGCAGGAAGAAGCCGATCGCGAGGAGGCCGATCCGGCGGGCGTTGCCGTTAGCGAACCGGGCCAGGGAGTCGAACATCAGCTGCTCCTTTCATCGGGCGCGGCGAGGATCTCCTTCTCCATCCGCTCGCACCAGTCGGCGAACCATTCGGTGAACTCGAGCCCGCCCCGCAGGACGATCATCGGGAACGGGTCGTCGAGGCCGGCTTTCAGCTCCTGGAGCGCGCGCAGGCGCCGGTGGACCTCGAGCCGCCGCTCGCGCATCTCGCGGACGATCGCCAGCGCCTCACCGCGGGGGAGGGCGTCGGCGAAGAACAGTTTCAGCAGACCTTCGTCGCGCATCTCGAAGGTCTGCGGCGGCTGACGCAGCCAGGCCCGCAGCTCCTCCTCGCCGTCGGCGGTGATCTCGTAGACGGTGCGGCGGCGGCCGCCGGTGGGGGAATCCGAGCCGACGACCAGCTCGGCCTCGGCCAGCCGTTTCAGCTCGGGATAGATCTGGCCGTAGCTGGCCGCCCAGAAGAACCGGGTCGAGTTGTCGACCAGGGCTTTGATCTCGTAGCCGGAGCGCGGTTCTTTGCGAACCATGCCGAGGATCACATAGGCGGTCGGGCTGAGTTCCATGTATCGGTAATATATATCAGATCGATATATCTACAGGTCCGGTTGCAGATTGGCTTAGGGTCAGCGCTTCGGAAAAGAGAGCGAGCCGGAGGAAGGAGCTGCAGATGTCGCTGGACCAGAGCAAGGTCGGCCGGGTGGTGGCCGAACAGATGGAGGCGATCGAGAACGACTACGGCGACGACTGCGAGATCGGCGACGTCTGCACGATCGTCGAGGTGGTCGGCCCCCACGGCTCCCACGTCCGGGTACGCAGCAGCGACATGCGCCCGCACAGCGGCCTCGGCCTGATCCGGATGGCCGAACAGGCGATGCTCGGCAACCTCGGCGGAACTGCCGAGTAGCCGCGCCTCGACGGGCCGAAATGTCCACCCTTCTCGGCCGACGGGCCTATCTGTCCTTCCTGGTGGGACTTTTCGGCCCGTCGACAGCTGTGATTCGACTGTCCGGCCCATGAGCGCCAACTATCCTCAGGGCTCGATGAGCGGGGACGGATCAGACATCGTCGTGATGAAGTTCGGCGGCACCTCGGTCGCCGGTGCCGAGCAGATCAAGCGCGCCGCCGGGCGGATCGTCGCCGCCCGCGAGGCCGGCAACCGCGTCGTCGCGGTCCTCTCGGCCCGCGGCAAGACGACCGACGAACTGGTCGAGCAGGCGCACGAGATCTCGGCCCGGCCGGTCGCCCGCGAGATGGACATGCTGCTCTCCACCGGCGAGAGGATCTCCTGTGCGCTGGCAGCGATGGCGATCCACGACATGGGCCACGAGGCGATCTCGCTGACCGGCTCGCAGGCGGGGATCGTCACCGACTCCTCCCACACCAAGGCGCGGATCATCGACGTCCGCGCCGACCGCATCAGCGCCGCGCTCGAAGAGGACCGGATCGTCCTCGTCGCCGGCTTCCAGGGCGTCTCCACCGACAGCCGCGACGTCACCACCCTCGGCCGCGGCGGCTCCGACACCACCGCCGTCGCCCTCGCCGCCGCCCTGCGCGCCAGCGTCTGCGAGATCTACACCGACGTCTCCGGCGTCTACAGCGCCGATCCGCGGATCGTCCCCAGCGCCCGCAAGCTGTCCGTCGTCTCCTTCGAGGAGATGCTGGAGATGGCGGCCTCGGGCGCCCGCGTCCTGCAGCTGCGCTCGGTCGAGTACGCCCGCAACCACGGGGTGCGCATCCACTGCCGCAGCAGCTTCGAGGACGGTCCCGGTACCCTCGTCGTCGCAGAGGAGGAGACGATGGAGAACCCGTTCGTAACCGCAGTCACCCATTCCGACGCCGAGGCGCGCGTGACCCTGACCGGCCTCCGCGACGAGCCGGGGGTCGCCGGTCGCGTCTTCGGCGCCCTCGCCGAGGCCAACGTCAACGTCGACGTGATCATCCAGAACGAGCCGGTGGGCGACGACAAGCTCGCCGACCTCTCCTTCACCGTCGACCGCTCCGACCTGCCGACGGCGAAGGACACGATCGCCGCCCTCGGCGACGTCTCGCTCGAGGTGCTCACCGACGAGCAGATCGGCAAGGTCTCGATCGTCGGCGCCGGTATGCGCTCCCATCCCGGCGTCGCCGCCAAAGTCTTCCGCCTGCTCGGCGAGGAGGGCATCAACATCGAGATGATCTCCACCTCCCCGATCAAGATCTCGTGCGTCATCGCCGCCGATCGGGTCAAGGACGCGGTCAACGTCCTGCACGAGGCGTTCGAGCTGGGCGCCGAGGCGATCCAGCCCGAGGACCCCACCGGCCGCGGTCACCGGCCGACGGTCGCCGGCTAGCTCGTCAGTCATACTCGGGGCGATGAACGGCGACGGTTACAGAGTTGGGGTTCTGGGCGCGACGGGGCTCGTGGGCACGACGATCCTCGAGTTGCTGGCCGACCGCGAGTTCCCGGTCGCCGAGCTGAGGCTGCTCGCCTCCGAGCGCTCGGCGGGCAAGACGGTCGAGTGGCGGGGCGAAGCGCTGACCGTGCAGGAGGTCGGCGACGGCTCGATCCAGGGCCTCGACCTCGTCCTCTCCTCCGCCGGCGGCTCGGTCAGCGCCGAGTGGACGCCGAAGCTGGTCGAGGCGGGGGCGACCGTCGTTGACAACACCAGCTACTGGCGCATGCACGACGAGGTGCCGCTGGTCGTCTCCGAGGTCAACCCTGACGCCCTTGCCGGCCACCGGGGCATCATCGCCAACCCCAACTGCTCGACGATGCAGATGGTCGTCGCCCTGAAGCCTCTCTACGACGCGGCGGGAATCGAGCGGCTGGTGATCTCCACCTACCAGGCGGTCTCAGGCACCGGCAAGGCGGCGATCGACGAGCTGCGCTCGCAGGCGCGGGCGCTGGTCGGCGGCTACGAGCTGCCCGAGCCCCAGGTCTACCCGCACCAGATCGCCTTCAACGTCCTCGCCCAGGCCGGCAGCTTCAAGGAAGGCGACGACCACACCGACGAGGAGCGCAAGCTGATCAACGAGACCCGCAAGATCCTCGGCGACCCCGGGATCAAGGTCAGCGCCACCTGCATCCGGGTGCCGGTGGTGATCGGGCATTCGGAGGCGATCAACGTCGAAACCCGCGAGCCGCTCGAGCCGGCGCGGGCACGTGAGCTGCTGGAAGCGGCGCCGGGGGTGACCGTGGTCGACGATCCCGCCTCCGGCCGCTACCCGATGGCGGTCGAGGCCGCCGGCAAGGACGACGTCTTCGTCGGCCGCATCCGCCGCGACGCCGGCAACGACCGCGCCCTCGACCTCTGGGTCGTCGCCGATAACCTTCGCAAGGGCGCCGCCACCAACGCCGTCCAGCTGGCCGAGCTCCTGGTCGAGCGCGGCCTGGTCGGCACCCGGGTCTAGTCGGTGGACATCAGCTTCGGCGGCGCTCTGCTGCTGTTCGGCGGCCTGCTGGCCGTGGTCGCCGCCCTCTCGGGGGTGATGAAGGGAACGGTCCTCTCGGCTTCGGTGCTGTCGGTGGCGCTCGGCTTCGTCCTCGCCGTCGCCGGGGTGGTTCACGTCGATGCGGGAGACCAGGCGATCGTCGAGCTGGTCGAGCTGGCGCTGATCCTGACCCTGTTCAGCGACGGGATGTTCGTCGAGCGCGAGCTGCTGCGCAGGCACTGGGGGCCGGTGGCGCGGGCGCTGGTGATCGCGATGCCGATCACGATGGCGATCCTGGGCCTGGCGGCGAAGGGCCTCTTCCCGGATCTGACCTGGGCCGAGGCGTTCCTGCTGGCGGCGGTGCTCGCCCCGACCGACCCCGTCGTCACCTCGGCAGTCGTCACCTCGCGGCTCGTCCCGAGCCAGGTCCGGCACACGCTCAACCTCGAGTCCGGCCTCAACGACGGCCTGGCGCTGCCCTTCGTCCTCTTCTTCCTCGTGCTGGCGACGCCGGGCGGCAATGCCGGCACCGAAGCGGCGAAGCTGCTCGGCGAAGCGGCGGTGGGGGCGGCGATCGGCGCAACTCTCGGGCTTGCGGCGGGGCGCCTGCATCACCGCCTCCCGGGCGGCGGCATCACCCCCCGCTACGAGGGGATCTATGCCGTCGGCTTCGGCGTCGCCGCCTTCGGCCTCGCCGAAGTGACGATCGGCAACGGTCTGATCGCCGCCTTCGTCTGCGGGATCACGATGGCGGCGAGCGAGCGCAAGGTGCCCGACGGGTTCGTCGAGTTCGCCGAGAACAGCAGCGCGATCCTCCAGGTGCTGACCTTCTTCGTCTTCGGCGGCCTGATCTACGCCACGGGCTTCCACCACAGCGTGCCGCCGCTGGTCGCCTTCGTGCTCCTCGCGCTTTTTCTCGCCCGGCCGGCGGCGGTGCTGCTCTCCTTCCTGCGCACCGGCATCCCGCAGTCGGAAAAGCTCTTCATGGCCTGGTTCGGGCCCAAGGGCGTCGCCTCGATGCTATTCGCCCTCTTCGTCCTCAAGTCCGACGTCGGCAACGGCGAGCTGATCTTCGATACCGCCGCGATCACGATCATCGCCTCGATCGTCGCCCACGGCCTGACCGACACCGTCGGCGCCCAGTGGCTGGCCCGCCGCCTGACGCCCTGAGGGGCGTCATGGCTGTGTCCTCGGTCGCCCGAATAGCGCTGCTATTCGGGCTTCCTGCGTCCTTGCCCTGACACCCCTCAGGGCGTCAGGCCGAAACAGCGGTTAGACGGTCCTGGACCCAGGCCGTGGAGGCGACGTGGCGGTTCAGGCCGAGCTCCTTCGGCTCGGCGCCGAGGGCGAGGCCGACCAGCTGCGGCAGGTGGAGGACGGCGAGGCCGAGGTCGCGGTTGACGACCTTGGCCGCCTCCGGCTGCTGCATGTCCAGGTTGAGGTGGCAGAGCGGGCAGGGAGTGACCAGGCAGTCGGCGCCGGCATCGATCGCGTCGCCGACGTGGGTGCCGGCCTGGCGCAGCGAGGTGTCGCGGTTCATCGTCACAACCGGGAAGCCGCAGCACTTGCGGGCGCCGTCATACTCGACCACTTCGCCGCCCAGCGCCTCGATCACCTTCTCCAGGTAGATGTCGCGGTCGGGGTAGTCGGCGTAGCCGAGCCGTTCCTTCGGGCGGACGATGTAGCAGCCGTAGAAGGGGCCGACCCTGAGGCCGTCGAGCGGGCGCACGACCTGCTCCTTGAGGCGGTCGAGACCGTAGTCCTCGACCAGCAGCCAGAGGAAGTTTTTGTTGGTGAACCCGTCCACCCCCTTCTCATAACTAAGTCCCTGCCCGGAGAGGGTTTCGTTGATGTGGGCGCGGTAGGCGGAGTCCGCGTCGAGGCGCTGCTGGCACTCCGACTGCGCGCCCTGGCAGGTCGAGCAGATGTTCATCATCGCCAGCCCGGTCTGCTGGGCCAGCGCAAAGGTGCGGGCGTTGAGCGTGTCGGCGAGCTCCTGGTTGTGCTCGGCGATGACGCCGGCTCCGCAGCAGTTGGCGCGGTCGAGTTCGACCAGCTCGATGCCCAGCTTCTGGGCGACCAGCGCCATCGAGCCGTGCAGCTCGGGCGTGAAGCCGCGCGAGACGCAGCCCGGCCAGTAGGCGACTTTGATCTTCTCAGCCATTGGTGACCTCCTCGGCGGCGGTACCGTCGGGCTGGGCGTCATCGCCCTCCTCGCCCCGGATGTACAGGTTCAGTTCCTCGCTGTGCTCCTCGGCGTGCGCGTAGATCGACCTGACGTCGTTCATCGAGTCCTTGGGCAGGCCGTGGTGAAGGCCGGGGATCGCCTGCCGGAGCTTGACCTTGCGTTTGCGCAGCGGGCGCAGGATCGTCGGCAGCGATTTGATCGTTTCGGTCAGTCCCCGCTTGCTCGGTTTCAGCTTGCCTTTGATCCCGGGCGCGTAGGACTCCTGGACCAGCAGCGCCTCGTCCAAGAGCCCCTTCTTCTCGATCACCTTGACGAAAGCGACCTCGTGGGAGTGGCCGGCGTTGGGGTCTTCGATTCCCTCTTCGCCGGCCTTGCGGCGCAGGCGCATGATCTGGTCCATCGGCGCCACGCCCTTCGGGCAGGCGTCGATGCAGCTGAAGCAGTGGGTGCAGTCGTAGATCCCGTGCGGGTCCTCGGCGAGGTCGCTGAGGCGCTCGACGGTCTCGGCGTCGCGCGGGTCGCCGACGAAGCGGTAGGCCTTGGCCAGCGCCGCCGGGCCGATGAACTCCGGGTCGGCTTCCATCGAGAGGCAGGAGGAGACGCAGGCGCCGCACTGGATGCAGGCCATCGACTGGGTGATGTCGATCATCGATTCCGGCTCGACGACGTACTCGCGCTCGGGCGCCTCGCCGTGCGGCAGCAGCCAAGGGGTGACGCGGCGGATCTTGGTCCAGTGCGTCGACTCCATGTCGGTGATCAGGTCCTTGACGACGGGCATGTTCCCCATCGGCTCGATCACGATCGGGTTCTCTTTCGAGCCGGTCTCGCCTTCGGCGAGTACCGGGCTCTCAGTGCTGGCGACGCCGGCCATCTTGTCGGCCTGCTCCTGGGCCTCGCCGATCTGGGTCTTGCAGCCGAGGCCGGACTGGCCGTTGATCTTCATCCCGCAGGAGCCGCAGATCGCCGCCCGGCAGGAACAGCGGACGGCGAGCGACCCGTCCTCGCGGTCTTTGGCCTGCAGGAGGCCGTCGAGGACCGAGAGCGAGGGGTCGAGATCGACGTTGAACTCCTCCCAGTAGAGCCCCTCGCCGCTCTCAGGCTGGAAGCGGCGGACTTTGATCGTGTACTCGGCCATTTAGTACTTCCTCTCTTCCGGTTCCCACTGGGTGATGGTCACCTCTGAGTACGAGAGCTCGGGGCCGTCGTCGGTCCGCTCGAGGTCGATATGTTTGAGCCACTCCTCGTCGTTGCGCTCCGGATAGTCGGTCCGGTACTGGGCGCCCCGGCTCTCCTTGCGCTCCAGCGCCGCGACGCAGGTGCACTCGGCGTTGTCGAGCATGTACCCAAGCTCGATCGCGGCAATCAGATCCTGGTTGAAGACGCTGCCGTGGTCGTCGACGTAGGCGGTCTTCGCCTCCTCCTTGAGGCGGCGGACGGTTTCCAGCGCTTCGGTGATCCCGGCCTCGTCGCGGAAGACGGCGACCTTGGAGTCCATCGTCTGGCCCAGCTCGAGCTTGATCTCGGAGATGCGGCGGCCCGAGCCCTTCTCGCGGCCGAGGAGGTCGGCGATCAGCGCCTCCTCGTCCTCCAGCACCTTCTTCGAGGGGCGCGTCCAGTCGTTGCGCTTGGCGCGGGCGGCGGCGTCGCGGCCGCTGCGCTTGCCGAAGATCAGCGTGTCGAGCAGCGAGTTGGCGCCGAGGCGGTTGCCGCCGTGGACCGAGACGCAGGCGGTCTCGCCCGCCGAGTAGAGGCCGGGGATGTCGGTGCGGCCGTCGACGTCGGTCTTGACTCCGCCCATCGTGTAGTGGTTGCCCGGCTTGATGTGGATCGGTTCGCGGGTGATGTCGACGCCGGCGAAGTCGCGGCCGACGAGGACGATCTCGCGCAGCGCCTCATGCACGCGCTTCTTCGGCACGACGGTGATGTCGAGGGCGACGGTCCCGTCGGGGAAGCCGCGGCCCTCGTTGATCTCGGTCTGCTCGGCGCGGGAGACGACGTCGCGCGAGGCGAGCTCCATCTTGTTCGGCGCGTAGCGCTCCATGAAGCGTTCGCCCTTGGCGTTGAGCAGGTGGGCGCCCTCGCCGCGGGCACCCTCGGTGATCAGGAAGCCCTTGCCCGCCAGCGTCGTCGGGTGGTACTGGATCATCTCCATGTCCATCAGCTTCGCCCCCGCCCGGTAGGCCATGGCGATGCCGTCGCCGGTGCAGATCAGGGCGTTGGTGGTCGGTCGCCAGACCTGACCGTTGCCGCCGGTGCAGAGGATCACCGACTTCGCCTGGAAGAGCTCCATCGTGCCGTCGGCGACGTTGCGGGTGACGACGCCGCAGCACTCGCCGCTCTCGTCGATCGCCAGCGAGCTGCAGAACCACTCCTCGTAGCGAGCGATCTGCTCGGAGTACTTCATCAGCTGCTCGTAGAGCACGTGCATGATCGCCTGACCGGTGATGTCAGCGACGTAGTAGGTGCGGGCGGCGGAGGCGCCGCCGAAGGCCCGGGTCCCGAGCTTGCCCTCCTCGTTGCGGTGGAAGGTGACGCCGAGGTGCTCGAGGTGGAGGATTTCCTCCGGCGCCTCGCGGGTCATGATTTCGATCGCGTCCTGGTCGCCGAGGTAGTCGGAGCCCTTGATCGTGTCGAAGGCGTGGGACTCCCAGGAGTCGCCGGGATTGAGCGCCGCGTTGATGCCGCCCTGGGCGGCGTTGGAGTGGGAGCGCACCGGGTGGACCTTGCTGATGATCCCGACCGATACGCCCTCCTCGGCGGCCGCGAGAGCCGCCCTCTGGCCGGCGAGACCGGCCCCGATTACGAGAACGTCATGGGTAGGCACGGGGCGGAACCCTATACCTGGCGAGGCCGTCGGCATAGTCGTAATTCGTCACATGGGTTGCAAGGGGGGAGGCACCGGTGTCCCACTCCGGACACCGCTCGCTTATGGCTCGCGGTTGAGTGTCCGGAGAGGGACACCGGTGCCTCCCGTTACAGCCAGCGTTGTTCCAGGCGCTTGACGGCCTCTTGGAGGAGGGAGATGGAGGTTTCTACGGTGGTGAAGTTGATGTTCGCGGCCGTGTCCGTGGGCCAGTGGTAGTTGCTGGCCTGCTTGAGGTCGTTGCAGCTGGCCAGGACGGCGGTCTCGTAGCCGGCGGCGAGGGGCTCGAGGCCGTCGGTGCCGTTGTGGAGGCGGAGGTTGGGGAAGAGCCAGATGCCGATCTCCTCGGCGAGGCCGTCGATCAAGGCGAGGGCGCGGGGCGAGTACTCGTTCATCTTCAGGAACCCCTCGCCGCGCAGGACCAGCAGGTGAGCGGAGCCGAGCGCCTCGAGGCAGATGAAGAGCGTGGTCTCGCGCGACAGCTCAGGGAAGTGGCGCTCGCCCCAGGCTTTCATCCCCTCGCTGAAGGACTCCTCCGAGCCGGTCGAGAGCAGGATCACCCGCACGCCCTCGGGCGGCTCCGCGGCGAAGCGCTTCGCCAGCGCCAGCAGGACGATACAGGCGGCGCCGTTGTCGTTGGCGCCGGGGACGACCGGGCGCAGGCCGATGTCGGCCATCGCCGCGATCGTGCCAAGACCGAGAAGGGCGCCGAGCTTGGCGAGCGCCCGCCTGCCGGTGATCGCGCCGAGCGCCGCCAGCAGCGGCCCGCCGATCACCGGCGCCATCAGCGGCGGGCTGGTATCGGTGCGCTCGATCAGGCCGAGCTTGTCGGCGATCTGCGCCGGCTTCGGGTGGAAGACGAGGCCGGAGTGGGGAGCGTCGTGGTGGGCGATGAGGACGATCGTCCGCTCGGCCGTCGGGTCGCCGAGCTCGCAGACGACGTTGTAGGTGGTGCGCCGAGGAAGGAGGCGCCGCAGCCGCCGCCGGTTGGGCGGGAAGTCGTCGGCGATCCCGGCGGCGCCGATCGAGCCGAGCAACCCGCCGGCGACGCGGCGGCCGCGCAGGGTGAGCGCCGCGGCGAGAGCTCCCAGCAACGCGCCCAGCCCCAGCGGCCACCAGAAGGTGCCGTGGGCGGGCTCGGCCTCGATCCTCGCCTCGGCGCCCAGCCCGGCGAACTGCGCGACCAGCCACTCCGCCGCCCGGCGCTCCCCCTCGGAGGCCGAGGGGCGCTCGATCCGCTCCAGTTCCTCCAGCCGCTCCCGCAGCCAGATCGCTTCAGTGGACACGGCGGAGGACGCTAGCCGCTTACCATTGCCCCATGCTCGGCGGTGGGTCGATCACCCTCTTTCACGTCCGCGGGATCAGAGTCAGCGTCGACTGGTCCTGGTTCATCGTCCTCTTCCTGGTCATCCTCTACATGACCAATTTCTTCGAAGGGCTGCTCGGGGAAGGGGGGACGACGCCGTTCGTCTACGGGGTCCTCAGCGCCGTCGGCTTCTTCGGGTCGATCCTCCTGCACGAGTTCGGCCACGCCGTGGTGGCGAGGCGCAACGGGATCGGCATCACCGGCATCCAGCTCTGGATCTTTGGCGGGATGGCGCGGATGGACCGCGAAGCCGACTCGCCGGGAACCGAGCTGAAGGTGGCCCTCGCGGGGCCGGCGGTCACCCTGGCGATCATCGCGGTGCTCGCCGCGATCGGCGTCGCCACGGTCGGCTGGACGGAGTTTCGCGAGGCCTCGGTGCAGGAAACCCGCTCCGAAGCCTCGGCGCTGATGGCGCTCGTCGCCTGGCTGTTTGCGATCAACAGCCTCGTCCTCGTCTTCAACCTGCTTCCCGCCTATCCGATGGACGGCGGCCGGGTGGCGCGGGCGATCGCCTGGTGGCGTTCCGGCGACCGCACCTCGGCGACGCGCTTCGCCGCCAATCTCGGGCGCTTCTTCGGCTACCTCTTCATCGGCGGCGGCATCGTCCTCGCGGTCAGTGGCTACGCCTTCACCGGCATCTGGCTCGCCCTGATCGGGATGGTGATCAACGGCTCAGCCCGCGGCGCCGCGATGCAGACGACGATCAGCAGCCGCATCGGCGACGTCCGCGTCGCCGACGTGATGGACCGTGAGCCGGTCGCGATCCCCGGCGATCTCAGCGTCGAACAGGCGCTCGACGAGTACTTCCTGCGCTACCGCTGGCCCTGGTTCCCGGTCGTCGACGCCGCCCACCGCTTCCTCGGCCTGGTCGAACGCGACAAAGCCGACGAGGTGCCCGAGATCGAGCGGGCCGGCTCCCACGTCTCCGACCTCGTCGACCACGACATCGGCCTCTTCGTCCGCGACGACACCCCCCTCGACTCTCTCCTCGCCAACCAGAACCTGCGGCGCCTCGGCGCCCTGATGGCCGTAGACGCCGAAGGCCACCTCAGCGGCGTCGTCACGATCGAGCAGGTGGGGCGGGCTCTCCGAGACGCCACCGCAAGGTAGGGGTCCGGGGTAGGTCCTCTCTCAACTTTTTTCAGGTTCGCCTAGGGCAGTCCTAGGTTCCCGCCAGGAAAAAAGTACAAGCCGTTCGGACCTACCCCGGACCCCTAAGACGGGCGGTGGCGGTCGATGATCCTCTTGAAATCAGTTGAGGCCGGGAGGGTGCCGAAGGCCTGGCCCCAGTCGCCGCTGAGGCGGGAGGCGCAGAAGGCGTCGGCGACGGCTTCGTCGCCGTAGCGGACGAGGAGGGAGGCCTGAAGGGCGAGGGCCATCCTCTCGACCAGGCGTCGGGCGCGGGTCTCGATCGTCTCGAGGTCGCCGGGAAGCTGGTCGCGGAGCTCGGCGGCGAAGGCGGCGAGGCGGGGGTCGGCGACGGCGCCCTCCTGCACCTCGCCGAAGAATGCTTCGACCGCGGCTGGGCTCTTGACCATCGCCCGCAGGACGTCGAGGCACTGGACGTTGCCCGAGCCCTCCCAGATCGAGTTGAGCGGGCTCTCGCGGAAGAGGCGCGGCATCCCCGACTCCTCGACGTAGCCGTTGCCGCCGAGGCACTCGAGCGCCTCGCCCGCATGGACGACGGCGCGCTTGCAGACCCAGTACTTGAGCACGGCGTTGGCGATCCGCCTGAAGTTCTGGGCGTTCTCGTCGCCGGCGATCGCTTCGTCGTAGGCCCGGGCCAGGCGCAGCGCCCCGATCGTCGCCGCCTCCGACTCGATCGCCAGGTCGGCGAGGACGTTGCGCATCAGCGGCTGCTCGACCAGCTCGCGCCCGAAGACCGAGCGGTGGGAGGCGTGGTGGATCGCCTGGGCGACGCCGACCCGCATCCCGGTGGCGCCGCCGAGGACGCAGTCGAGGCGGGTGTGGTTGACCATCTCGATGATCGTCCGCACGCCCGCGCCCTCCTCGCCGACCAGCCAGGCCGAGGCGGAGTCGAACTCGACCTCGCTGGAGGCGTTGGAGCGGTTGCCGAGCTTGTCCTTCAGCCGCTGCAGGCGGAACCGGTTGCGCTCCCCGTCCGGCGTCCAGCGGGGGAAGAGGAAGCAGGAGATGCCGCCGTCGGCCTGGGCGAGGACGAGGAAGGCGTCGCACTGCGGCGCCGACATGAACCACTTGTGGCCGGTCAGCTCGTACTCGGCCCCGGGCCCGCCGCCGTCGACCGGACGGGCGACGGTGGTGTTGGCGCGGACGTCGGTGCCGCCTTGCTTCTCGGTCATCCCCATGCCGGCGAGCGCCCCGGCCTTCTGGGGCGCCGGCGCATGGGCCGGGTCGTACTCGACGGAGAGGAAGCGCGGCTCCCACTCGGCCGCCAGCTCGGGCTGGGTGCGCAGGGCCGGGATCACCGAGTAGGTCATCGAGATCGGGCAGCCGATCCCCGCCTCGGCCTGCGACATGCACATGAAGGCGGCGCCGCGGGCGACGTGGGCGCCCGGCCGCGGGTCCTTCCACGGCGAGCAGTGCAGCTCGTGCTCGACAGCGACCGCCATCAGCTCGTGCCAGGCCGGATGGAAGTCGACGGTGTCGACGCGGTGGCCATAGCGGTCGTGCGTCTTCAGTCGCGGCGGGTTCTCGTTCGCCTGCGCCCCGAGCGTCTGCAGCCGCTCGCTGCCGGCGAGCTCGCCCACCTCGGAGATCCGCTGCTCCGCCCAGTCGGCCCCCTCGCGCCTCACCGCCTCGGCCAGAACGCGGTCGGCCGCGTAGAGGTTGTAGTCGACCAGTGGCGGAACCTGGTTGACGACCTCGTGGGTTCGTCCCCAACTGCGTTGCTCAACCGTCGCCACGAGGCGATTCTCGCAGACCCATTGCGAACTGCATCAAATTCCCCACCCGGCAGGTAGGAAAAGTGATGCAGTTCGGCTGTTGTCTCAGGCGGCGGCGGACTCCGGCTCGGGATCGGGCCTGACGATCACCGTGTCGACGCACTCGAGGACTTCGTCGGCCGGCATCCCCACCCGCCCGGCGTGGCTGCGCACTGCCTCAGCGTCGGTTGCCTGGTAGATGCAGACGGTCCCCAGGGTGCCGCCGGGCTCGGCGATCACATAGCTGCGAATCCAGCGGATGTCGTCGGGGAAGTCGCTCTCGGCGACCTCCTTCGAGCGCGCGGCGGCGGCTTCCAGCTCTTCGGGGCTTTGCCAGGCGGCCTCGCGGCGGATCACGTAGGTGTTCATGTCTCTCCTTCTGTGGACGAGCAGTTGCCCACCTGTCGGCGGGCCTCCGTCGATAGCATCGCGTCTCCGTGGCCAAGGTCAAGGTCAAGAACCCGATCGTCGAGCTCGACGGCGACGAGATGACCCGGATCATCTGGTCGTTCATCAAGGAGCAGCTGATCCTTCCCTACCTCGACGTCGAGCTCGAGTACTACGACCTAGGGATCGAGAGCCGCGACGCGAGCGAGGACCGGATCACGGTCGAAGCCGCCGAAGCGATCAAGCGCCACGGCGTCGGCGTCAAGTGCGCGACGATCACGCCGGACGAGGCGCGGGTCGAGGAGTTCGGGCTGAAGGAGATGTACCGCTCGCCAAATGGAACGATTCGCAACGTCCTCGGCGGCGTCATCTTCCGCGAGCCGATCGTGATCTCCAACATCCCGCGGCTGGTCCCCGGCTGGACGAAGCCGATCGTGATCGGCCGCCACGCCTTCGGCGACCAGTACCGGGCGACCGACATGGTGGTCCCCGGGGAGGGGACGCTGACCCTCACCTACGCACCCAAGGACGGCTCCGAGCCGGTTGAGCTCGACGTCTACGACTTTCCCGGCGGCGGCATCTCGATGGCGATGTACAACCTCGACGAGTCGATCCGCGAGTTCGCCCGCGCCTCGCTGCGCTACGGCCTCGACCGCGGCTTCCCGGTCTACATGTCGACCAAGAACACGATCCTGAAGCGCTACGACGGGCGCTTCAAGGACCTCTTCGCCGAGGTCTACGAGGACGAGTTCAGGGACGAATTCGAGGCCGCCGGCCTCACCTACGAACACCGGCTGATCGACGACATGGTCGCCGCCGCCCTGAAGTGGGAGGGCGGCTACGTATGGGCCTGCAAAAACTACGACGGCGACGTCCAGTCAGACACCGTCGCCCAAGGGTTCGGCTCGCTCGGGCTGATGACGAGCGTGCTGATGAGCGCCGACGGCAAGACGGTCGAGGCCGAGGCCGCGCATGGAACCGTCACCCGTCACTACCGCCAGCACCAACAGGGCAAGCCGACCTCCACCAACCCGATCGCCTCGATCTTCGCCTGGACCCGCGGCCTCGGCGCCCGCGGGCGGATGGACGCCACGCCCGAGGTCTCGCAGTTCGCCGCGACGCTCGAGCGAGTCTGCGTCGAGACGGTCGAAAGCGGGAAGATGACGAAAGACCTGGCGCTGCTGGTGGGCGGCGACCAGGAGTACCAGACCACGCAGGAGTTCCTCGCCTCGATCGACGAGGGCCTTCAACGCGCGATGGCCTGAACGATCTTCGAAACCCCGACTCCGAGGAGACGATTTAGTGAGCACCCCCGTAAAGGTCACCGTTACCGGCGCCGCCGGCCAGATCGGCTACGCGCTCCTGTTCCGCATCGCCAGCGGGCAGATGCTCGGGCCCGACACGCCGGTCGAGCTGAGCCTGCTGGAGATCCCCCAGGCGATCGAAGCCGCCGAGGGCACGGCGATGGAGCTCGACGACTGCGCCTTCCCGCTGCTGAGCCGGATCGACATCACCGACGACCCCAAGCAGGCTTTCGAGGGCTGCAACATCGGCCTCCTGGTCGGCGCCCGCCCGCGCGGACCGGGCATGGAACGGTCCGACCTGCTGGAGGCCAACGGCGGCATCTTCAAGCCGCAGGGCGAAGCGATCAACGCCGGCGCCGCCGACGACGTCAAGGTGCTGGTGGTCGGCAACCCCGCCAACACCAACTGCCTGATCGCGATGTCGAACGCGCCCGACGTACCGCGCGAGCGGTTCACGGCGATGATGCGGCTCGACCACAACCGGGCGATCTCACAGCTGGCGAACAAGCTCGACAAGCCCGTCAGCTCGGTCACCAACATGACCAGCTGGGGCAACCACTCCGCCACTCAGTACCCCGATCTGGTCAATGCCCGGATCGACGGTGACAGCGCCTGGGACGCGGTCGACGACGAAGCGTGGATCAGCGACGAGTACATCCCGCGGGTGGCGAAGCGCGGTGCCGAGATCATCGACGCCCGCGGCGCCTCCAGTGCGGCGTCGGCGGCCAACGCCGCCATCGACCACGTTCACGATTGGGTGCTTGGCACGCCCGACGGGGACTGGGTCTCGATGGCGGTTCCCGCCGACGGTTCCTACGGGATCGGCGAGGGAATCGTCTGCGGCATGCCCTGCACCTGCAGCGGCGGCGAGTGGAGCATCGTCCAGGGACTCGACATCCCGGACTTTTCGCGCGAGCGGATCGACCGCAGCGTGATGGAGCTGCAGGAGGAGCGGGATGCGGTCAGCGGGCTCGGGCTGGTCTGAGGTTGTGTGAAGAGGGGCCCCGGGTGGGGTCCTCCAGACGCCCTTCGGGCTGAGTGTCTGGAGGACCCCACCCGGGGCCCCTTATACCTGAGGGGTTCTGCCCGGTCAGCTTTCTTTCGAAGCTGGCGGGGTGGGTCAGCCGGCTGGGTAGTACTGACGCCCGTCCTTTTTCACCCGGCCCTCTTTCTCGAGATCGCCGAGGACGCGGTAGAGGTAGTTCGGCTTGATTTTCATCGTCTTGGCGACGTCCGAGGCGCTGATGCCGGGCTGCGACTCGATCAGTTTCACCGCCTGGTCGGCACGGGTGCCGCCGCGGCGTTTACGGCGGCGACGGGGGGCGCCGGCGGTGCTGGTGGTGCCGGTGCCGCGAGCGGCTTTGCGACCGGAGCCTTTGGGGCGCCCGGGGCCGCGGCGCGTAGCTTTGCCGCCGAGCTCGGCCAGGGCGCGCTCGAGCCGCTTGCGCTCCTCCTCGAGGTCGGCAAGGCGCCGCTCCACGAGCTGTCGCGCCTCGTCAAGTACGTTCGTGCTGGGGGGCATCTAGTTCCTTTCCATCCAAAGTGCAGAGAACCGTTTGCGGGAGTCTGTCACAGTCATACACACTGTGACACTCGGCGGCCGCGATGCAAGTACATCTTTCAGACGATCGGCTAGGGTCAGCCGCATACCCCTTTCTAGTCGTGAAAGAAATGGTGGGTACGCATGCGGGCCGGCTGGCTCTCGGGGCTACCGGGAAACTCGACTGGGAAGCGCTCCGGGTTGTTGAAGAAGCGCACCGCCTGCACGGCGCCGTCTGCCACCTCGATCGCAACGATGCTGAGGAAGCCCTCCCTTCCGTCCTCCATCAGCACGCCCGGATCGCCGTTGACGAGGACGGGGGTGAAGGCCGGGTCGGTCGGGAAATGGGACTTGTTCTGCACCCGGACCATGAAGCGGGCGATCTTCTCGGCGCCGTAGATCGGCTTGCGGGCGGCGGTGACTACACCGCCGCCGTCGGTGTACATGATCGCGTCGCCGGCCAGCAGCTCGCGCAACCCGTCCATGTCGCCGGAGGTTGCGGCGGCGAGGAAGGCGAGGGCGAGCCGCTGGCGCTCCTCCTCGCTGACCTCGCGGCGCCGGGTCTGATCGCCGGCGTGCTCGCGGGCCCGGGCGGCGATCTGGCGGACGTTGCTCGGCGTCTTCTCGACGACGTCGGCGATCTCCGCGTACTCGAGGTCGAAGACGTCCCGCAGGACGAGGACCGCGCGTTCGACCGGGTTCAGCCGCTCCAGCGCGCCGAGCAGCGCTAGGCTCAGGCGCTCGGCCTCGATCGCCTTGGTCTCGGGGGTCTCCGGATCGGTGACCAGCGGCTCGGGCAGCCAGGGGCCGACGTAGACCTCCCGGCGGGCGCGGGCCGAGCGCAGGCGGTCGAGGGCGAGCCGGGTGGCGACCGTGATCAGGAAGGATTCGGCGTTGCGGATCGCGTCGCGGTCGGCGCTGTGCCAGCGCAGCCAGGCGTCCTGGACGACGTCCTCGGCCTCGGTTAGCTCGCCCAGCAGCCCGTAGGCGATGCCGAGCAGGCGCGGGCGACAGGCGGCGAAGGCGTCTTCCATCAGGCGAGCGCGGGAACCGGTCGCCGCAGCGCCGCGGCCGCGGCCGCGGCGCCGCTGGAGATCGCCGCGTCGACCAGCCAGCCCTTGGGGCCGATCCAGTCGCCGGCAAGGTAGAGCCCGTCGCCCCGGTCGACCGCGGGCCGCCCGGCCAGGCCGCCGGCCGCTGCCGTGGCGATCGCGGTGACCGCAACCATCCGCGGGAGGAAGCGTTCGAACGTCACCTGCTCGCGCCATCCCGGCTGCACGGCGTCCGCCAGCGCCTCGAGGGCCGGGCGTGGTTCGCGCGCGTAGCTGGCGAGGCTGAGGAGAACGCCCTCGCGCTGGTCGGGCGGCGAGTGCCGGGAGAGGTAGGTGGGTCCGTCGATCCCGAGCGCGAACCTGCGGGTCCGCCGCGGCAGGCGTCGCAGGCCGAGGTCGAGCACGCTGAGCTCGGCGGCGGGGCCGGGCGCGGTGGGGGACTTCTCCCCGAGCAGCTTGGCGGTTGCCTCGGGGTCGCCGGCGGCCACGACGAGAAGGTCGGCATGCAGCGTCTCCTGGTCGAGGGCCGCAGTCCAGCCGCCGGCCTCGGGGTGGAGCATCCGCACCGCCGCCCGGGTCCGCAGAGATACCCCCGCCTCCTCGGCCTTGGCGGCAAGCGAGTCGACCAGGGACTGCCAGCCGCCCTCCAGGTAGCGGACGCCAGGGGAGAGGCCGAGGCGGAGCTGGGTGACGGCGACGTCGGCGCTGAGCGCGCTCTGGTCGGCGACGAAGGTCGTCACTCGCACCAATGCCGCCGCGGCGGCGCGAGCGCTCCCCGAAGACACGGTCCGCTCGATCCACTCGGTCGCCGAGAGCCCGCGCAGCTCCTCCGGCCGGCGGCGCAGGACCGGGCCGAGGAGGCGGGTAAGCCCGAGCAGGCCGCCGGGGGAGCGCTTCGGCTCGCCTTCGCGGACGAACACCGAGTTCGGCGAGGCCGGGTTCCACCACTTGAGCTCGATGTCCATCGCGCGCAGCTCCCGCGTCGCGGGGCCGCCGGCGTAGAGGGCGTGGGGCCCCTGGTTGAGGACGAACCCGCCGCGCCGCTCCGACGCCGCCCGACCGCCCAGGTTCGGGCCGGCCTCGAGCAGCGTCGTCTCGGCGCCGCCTTCAGCCAGCCGGATCGCGGCGACGAGCCCAGCCGGCCCGCCGCCGATGACTATCGCTTTCCGTGAAGAGTTCATGCCTTCTAGACGAGAAAGCATGGCGCCTTGTGACAGGCAAGGATGTTCTCTCCACAAGGCGCGCGTTGGAAGGAGGGCGGGGACCCCTCCGACAGAGGCTTTGGGTCAAGCTGATGCAGACCTTCGTCCCTCGAGAGACATACGGTCTCTGGCGGAGGGGTCCCCGCCCTCCTTCGGCCCGACTCAGCCGCGGTACCTGCTGCGCTTCTTGGGATACGTGCGGAAGGCGTGGTCCCAGATCGGGGAGGAGACGCCGTAGCCGTAGCGATGGTCCTGGAAGTGATGGCGCATGTGGTGCTCGCGCAGCCGCTTGCCGAAGCTCGTCCTGGGGACGAAGTGGTGGACGTAGTAGTGGGTGTAGTCGTAGCCGAGGTAGCCGAGGATGAAGCCGGCGAAGACGGGGAAGGCGGCGTCGCCGAGGATCGCCCAGAAGCCGAGGAAGAAGAGGGCCGCGAGCGGGATCGAGACCGATGGCGGCATCACCAGCCGCATCTTGTCGTTGGGATGGTCGTGGTGGACGCCGTGGATGATGAAGTGCATGCGCCGGCCGAAGGCATTGTCGGGCTCCCAGTGGAAGACGAGCCGGTGCAGCCAGTACTCGGTCAGGGTCCAGACGCCGACGCCGGCCAGGGTCAGCAGCGCCAGCTGCCACCAGGCGTAGCCGCGATCGACCCCGATCCACTCCATCGCCACGATCACCGGAATGAAGATCACGGCCGGGATCGCCGGGTGGACGCGGGAGAAGAAGTTGAGGAATTCGCTTTTGAAAAGTGGGGGAGAAGCGGAGAGCTTCTCCGTGCGGGAATGACCCTCCATCCGAACCCATGTTAGCGACGGCAGCCGGTGCTCCCGCAAAGCGCGCAGAAGCCGTGACGAAGCTGTTTCAAAGTCGTGGCGATTTGCGGAAACGGCCCTCCCGCCTACCCGGCGGCGGTGCAAACATGCCCGCCGTGCCGCGCAAGCCGAAGCCCCCCACCTGTGAGGACTGCTATTTCCGCAAAAACCTCCTCTGCGCCCTGGAGCTGAACGAGGCCTGCGCCACCTTCCGACCGAACCGACCAGAGGGTTTGGTTCCGCCCCGTCAGCCAGTCCTCCTCATGCGCGCCCCGCGCTGGCAATCGCGGCCCGCCTGATCAACCTCCCGCCTAGCGGGGTATTTTTCCCCCGATGCCCCAGCGCGACCTGTTCGCAGACTTCGCCCGCATGCGCCGTGAGATGGACCAGGTGATGGGCGACACCTGGAGCCGCACCCGTTACGTCAGCCGCCGCTCCAGCGGCTTCTCGCCGAACGTCGACGTCTACTACTGCGGCGACCCGCAGCGGGCGATCGTCAAGGTCGACCTCGCCGGCGTCGAGCTGAGCCAGGTCGGCATCGAGGTCAGCGGCCGCCACCTGGCGATCACCGGCGAGCGCCACGTGCAGGAGAGCGAGGGCCGCGTCTACCAGCAGATCGAGATCCCCTCCGGTCAGTTCCGCCGCGTCGTCGAGCTGCAGGTCGAGGTCGATGCCGACCGCGCCAGCGCCACCTACGAGGAGGGCATCCTGCGGATCGAGCTGCCGCTGCGCGATCCCAACGAAACCACCCGACGCGTTCCGATCGACCGCAGTTGATGGAGGGGGCCCCCGTCCTGGAGGTGGTCGACGCCCCGCTCGAGGCGGAGGACGCGATCCTGGCCAACGCACCGCTGCCGGAGGCGCTGCCGGTGCTGCCGCTCCGCGACACCGTCGCCTTTCCGGAGACCCTGGCGCCGCTGGCGGTCGGCCAGGAACGCTCGATCCACCTCGTCAACGACGTCCTTGGCGCCAACCGGATGCTGGTGATGGTCACCGCCACCGATCCCGAGAACGAGGTGCCCGGCCCCGGGGACCTCTACGGCGTCGGCGTCGTCGGCGCCGTCGCCCGAATGATGAAGGTCCCCGACGGGACCCTGCGCATCCTTGTCCAGGGGATGCAGCGGGTGGAGGTCGGCGCCTTCGTCGCCGAGCAGCCCTACCTGGTGGCGCGCATCGGCGAGATGCCCGACGTGGTCGAGCCGAGCGCCGAGCTCGAGGCGCTGAGCCGCAACGTCCAGCGCACCTTCATGGAAATCGTCGAGCAGATTCCCTACCTGCCCGAGGAGCTGCAGATGGCGGTCGCCAACATCGACGACCCCTCGACCCTCAGCTACCTGATCGCCGGGGCGTTGCGGATCGGCACCGAGGAGAAGCAGCGGCTTCTGGAGGAAGTGGACGTCGGCAAGCGGCTCCGCCACCTCTCGCGGATCCTCGCCCGCGAGCTCGAGGTGGTCCAGCTCGGCACCCAGATCCAGTCGCAGGTGCAGTCGGAGATCGACAAAGGCCAGCGCGAGTTCGTCCTCCGCCAGCAGATGAAAGCGATCCAGGACGAGCTCGGTGAAGGCGACGAGCAGCAGGCCGAAGCCGCCGAACTGCGGGAGAAAATCGAGGCCGCCGAGCTGCCCGAGCACGCGCTCAAGGCCGCCGAGCGCGAGCTCGCGCGGTTGGAGAAACTGCCGCCGGCCGCCGCCGAGCACGGCGTCATCCGCACCTACCTCGAGTGGCTGGTCGAGCTTCCATGGTCGGTCGAGACCGAGGACGACCTCGACATGCGCCACGCGCGGAAGGTCCTCGACGCCGACCACTACGACCTGGAGAAAGTCAAGGAGCGGATCCTCGAGTACCTGGCGGTGCGCAAGCTCAATCCCGAATCGCCGGGCCCAATCCTCTGCTTCGTCGGGCCGCCCGGCGTCGGCAAGACCAGCCTCGGCAAATCGATTGCCAAGGCGCTCGGGCGCGAGTTCGAGCGCATCTCGGTCGGCGGCGTCCGCGACGAGGCCGAGATCCGCGGCCACCGCCGCACCTACATCGGCGCGATGCCCGGGACGATCGTCCGCGCCCTGCGGGACGCCGGCTCCCGCAACCCCGTCTTCATGATCGACGAGATCGACAAGATGGGCGCCGACTTCCGCGGCGACCCCGCCTCGGCGATGCTCGAGGTGCTCGACCCCGCCCAGAACGACAGCTTCCGCGATCACTACCTGGACCTCGAGTTCGACCTCTCCGACGTCGTCTTCATCGCCACCGCGAACCTCCTCGACACGATCCCCAGGCCGCTGCTCGACCGCATGGAGACGATCGAGCTGGCCGGCTACACGCTGGAGGAGAAGCGCCACATCGCCCGCCGCTATCTGGTCGGCCGCCAGATCGAGGCCAACGGCCTCAAGCCTTCGCAGATCGATTTCGCCGACGCGGCGCTGACCGCGATCATCGAGGAGTACACGCGCGAGGCCGGGGTGCGGAACCTCGAGCGCCAGATCGGCACCGTCTGCCGCAAAGTCGCCCGCCAGGTCGCCGAGGGGAAGGCCAAGGGCAAGGTCCGGATCTCCGGCAAGAAAGCCCGCGAGCTGCTGGGCCGGCGCCGCGTCTTCGCCGAGCAGCGCCGCCGCACCAAGGACCCCGGCGTGGCCACCGGCCTCGCCTGGACGCCGACCGGGGGCGACGTCCTCTTCATCGAGGCGACCTCGATGCCCGGTGCGGGGAAGCTGACGATCACCGGCCAGCTCGGGGAGGTGATGAAGGAGTCGGCGCAGGCGGCGCTCTCCTACGTCCGCGGCCACTACCGGGAGATCGCGCCGAAGCTGGCGGACGACTGGTTCGCCGAGCACGACCTCCACATCCACGTGCCGGCCGGCGCCGTGCCCAAGGACGGCCCCTCGGCCGGGGTGGCGATGACCGTCGCCCTCTCCTCGCTGATTAGCGGCCGCCCCGTCCGCAACGACGTGGCGATGACCGGCGAGGTGACGCTGACCGGGCAGGTGCTGCCGATCGGCGGCCTCAAGGAGAAGTCGCTGGCGGCGCAGCGGGCGGGGATCAAAAAGGTGATCGTGCCCTCGCGCAACGAGGCCGACGTCGCCGAGATCCCCGCGCACGAGCTCGGCAACCTCGAGTTCGTCTACGTCGAGGAGGTCTCCCAGGCCCTCGACGCCGCCCTCAGATCCTAGATGGAGGCGGCGAGTCTCCCGCGGCGGGGCGGGCGGTCGATCCTCGGCTTCCTGGCCGCGGCGGTGCGGGCGCGGTCGCGCACCTTCTGGCTCGTCGCCGGGCTGACCGCGCTCGGAGCGGTGATCCGCTTCGCCACCCTCGGCCTGCAGAGCTACCACCACGACGAGGTGGTCACCGCCAGCCGGGTCCTGCGGGTCGGCTTCGGCCACGCGATGGACGCGGTCGGCTTCAGCGAGTCGGCGCCGCCGCTCTACTACGCGCTGGCCTGGGTCTGGACCCAGATCACCGGGACCGGCCCCTGGGGCCTGCGCTCGCTCTCGGCGCTGGCCGGCGTCCTCACGATCCCCGTCGCCTACCTGATCGGGCGCGAACTGCGCGGCCGCCGCACCGGCGTCCTCGCGGCGGCGCTGGTGGCGGTCAACCCGATGCTGCTCTGGTACTCGCAGGAGGCAAGGGCCTACGCGCTCCTCTCGCTCTTCTGCGCGCTCTCGCTCTACTACTGCGCGCGGGCGCTGCGCGACGACGGGCGAGCCGGCGGGAGACGGGACCTGGTCCTCTGGGGCGTCTTCTCCGGCCTCGCCCTGGCGACCCACTACTTCGCCGTCTTCCCGCTCGCCGCCGAGGTCGCCCTGCTGCTGCGCCGCCGCGGTCGCGCCACCTGGCGGGGGCTCTGGATCATCGGCCTGACGGCGCTGCTGCTGGCGCCGCTGGTGATCCACCAGATGTCTTACGGCCACGCCGAGTGGATCGGCAAGTTCAGCCTCGGCCACCGGCTCTGGGAAACGGCGGCGACCTTCGTCAGCGGCGAGACCGGCGAAATCATCGGCGGCCCGGAGCGGCCACTGCTGGCCTTCCTGCCGCTGGTGCTCGTCCTCGCCTCCTTCGCCCTGCTCGCCTGGCGCGGCGGGCGGGAGGAGAAGCGCGGCGCTGCGCTGCCGCTGGCGGTCGGGGCGACGACCGTCGGCATCCCGCTGCTGCTGGCGATCGCCTCGACCAGCAAGGATTTCGTCCTCGCCCGCAACCTGCTGCCGGCGCTGGTCCCGTTCCTCCTCGTCGTCGCGATCGGCCTGACAGCGGAGCGGGCGCGCCGGCTCGGCACCGCGATCGCCGCCGTCCTGATCGCCTACTCGCTCGCCTTCTGCGTCTGGGTCAGCTTCAACGAAGAGCTGCAACGGCCCGACTGGAGCGCCGTCGCCGACCGTCTCGGCGAACCGGAAGCGCCGCGGGCGACCGTGCTCTGGGTGCTCGGGGAGGCGCCCCTGCGCTACTACCTCCCGAGCGCCGCGATCCAGCTCAAGCCGTCCGAAGGCTACGACTGGCTGGTGCGCGAAATCGCCTTCGTCTCCGACGGCCCGGCGCCGCCCCCGGCGCGCCGCCTGCTCGGCCCCGGCTTCCGCGAAGTCGCCGACGAAGACACCGGCCGGCTTTCGATCCGCCGCTACCGGCTCGCCGCTCCCGGCTTGGCGCCGCTGCGGCTGCGGGGGCTGCGCGAAGCGCGGCTGCACTGGCGCAACAACGGGGTGCTCCTGGACGGTGTTGGGCCGGGCTAGCCGCGGGTATGGGAAGGAGAGTTATCCTGCTGTTTGCCACGGAACCCATGAGGAGAGAGGTATGAGCAAGACGAAGACTGAGCGTGCAGGGGACATTTACGAGACGGCTCGTGGAAACCCCTACGTGCAGCGGCTGATCGAGGACGAAGACCTGCGCGAGAGCCTCAGGGACGCCTTCGAGGCCTCGAAGCGCGCCTACGGCCGCGCGACCGGCAACGGCAAGGGCACGGTCAAGGCCGTGACCAGCGACAAGAAGGTTCAGAAGGAACTGCGGAAGGCCGCCGAGAACCTGCAGGAAGCCTCCGAGCGCCTGCGCGAGTCGAAGAAGCGCAAGGGCGGGATCGGCCGGCTGCTGCTGATCGCCATCGTCGGCGCGGTGATCGCGCTTGCGGTCAGCGAGGGGGCGCGGAAGGCGGTGCTCGACGCGCTCTTCGGCGCCGAAGAGGAGTTCGAGTACACCTCGACCACCTCGATTAACGGATCCTGAGCCGGGCATAAGCTAGGACTGGATGGAGGCGGCGACCAAAGAGCGGGAGCTCAGCGGCGACAAGGCGCAGCGCATCGTCAACGCGATGCGCGACTCCGTGGCGAGCCGCGGCGCCGCCGGCTCCACTTTCGAGCACGTCGCCCGCGAGGCGGGGGTCAGCCGCGGCCTCCTCCACTATTACTTCGGGACCAAGGAGAGGCTCCTGGTCGAGGTGGTGCGGCGCGACACCGAGCTGCGGACCGAACGGCTCGACGAGCGTCTGGCGCCGGCGAAATCAGTCGACGACGTGCTCGACGCGCTCGTCGCCAGCCTCACCGACATAATCGACAACGAACCGAGCTTCTTCCTCCTCCTCTTCGAGCTGTTCAGCGCCGGTCGCCGCAACCCCGACATCCAGAAGGAGGTCGGCCAGCTGTTCGAGAAGACCCGCTCCCACGTCGCCGACGTGCTCCGCACCAAGGAAGAGGAGGGGGTGCTGAGCCTGCGCTTCGGCGCCGAGGACGTCGTCTCCTACCTGTTCGCGCTGGGGGACGGGTTCGCGCTGCAGGCCCTCTCCGATCCCTCGCGCGACAGCAGCGGCGCCTTCGCCGTCGGCGTCGCCTCGGCCCGCTACCTGCTCGCCTCCGACTAAGAGCCTCCAGCTCTCGCCGCGGCGCGCTCAGAGCCAGCCGGCGCGCTTGAAGCGCCAGTAGAGGTAGGCGCAGATCGCCAGCATCGCCCCGATCACGAGGGGGTAGCCGAACCCCCAGCGGAGCTCCGGCATGTGTTTGAAGTTCATCCCATAGATGCCGGCGATCATCGTCGGCACGGCGGCGATCGCAACCCAGGCGGAGATCTTTCGCATGTCCTCGTTCTGGCGCACCGAGACCTGGGTGAGGTTGGCTTCGAGGGCGCGGTCGAGCAGCTGGCGGAAGCCTTCGATCCGGGTGCTGACGCGCCGCAGGTGGTCTTCGACGTCGCGGAAGTACTCGTGCAGCTCGGCCGGGATCGCCGCGTGGTCTCCGGCGCAGAGCTCTTCCAGGGCTTCGCCCAGCGGCGCCGTCGCCGACTGGAACTCCAGCACCTCGCGCTCGAGCCGGTAGATGCGCTCGGTCGGGTTGCGGCCGGAGAAGACCTGCAGCTCGACTTCGCGGACGTCGTTGTCGAAGCCGTGGGCGGCTTCGATGTAGCGGTCGACGACGTGGTCGAGGATCGCGTAGAGGACCGCGCCGGAACCGTGCGCGAGGAGGTCGGGCCGCTCCTCCAGGCGCTTGCGGACCGGGACCAGGTCGCCGTCGCCGTGGCGGGCGGTGATGACGAAGTCGGGGTCGACGAAGACCGAAAGCTCACCGAGCTCGATCACCTCCTCGGGATCGACGTAGCGGGCGGTTTTGACGACGACGAGGAGGGTATCGTCGTACTCCTCGACCTTGGGCCGCTGGTGGGCGCGGACGGCGTCCTCGGCCGCCAGCTCGTGCAACCCGAACTCGGCCGCGACCGCCCCGAACTCCTCCTCCTCGGGATCGAGGACGCCCAGCCAGACGAACTTCCCGTCCTCCTCGGCGGTATCGCCGGCGCGCTCCAGCGAGAGCTTTCCCTCCTGGCGCCTGCCGTCTGCATAGGCCGCGCAATCGACGATCACGCCGGGAAGTATGGCGGGCACGAGTGATGGCCCGCACGAAGTGACGGCCCTCACAGACCACCTGGTCGGCGGGGCGGGATGGTGCTCGGGAGCGATCCGCACCTGACCAGGAGGCCGGCATGAGAGACGCGATGAACCGACTTGCGCAGTTCCTCGGTAGGCGCCGCCGCTGGGTCCTCGCCGCCTGGGTCCTGATCGTCGTGCTGGCGCTGCCGTTCGCCGCCGAACAGACCGACCACCTGACCGGCGGCGGCTTCGACGTCCCCGGCAGCCAGTCGATGAAGGCGAGCGAAGCGCTGCAGGAAGACTTCGGCTCGCAGGCCGACGGGATCGCGGTGGTGCTGAAGGCGGCGCCGGGGGCCGGCGCGGCGCAGCGTGACGCCGCGGTCGAACGGGTGCGGAGCGAGGTGGCGAAGCTCGACGAAGTCACGCTGCCGGCGAGCGTCGCCGCGGGGGCGCGCCGGGCGCTGCGGCACGAAGACGTGGTCGTGGTGCCGCTGCGCAGCGACCTCTCCTCGGACGAGCTGATCGACCCGGCGGCGACGCTGCGCGAAGACCTCAACCCGGGCGATGCCGCCGGCGCCGTGACGCCGTACCTCGTCGGGCAGCCGACGATCTGGGCGGGGATGCAGGAAATCTCCAAGGAAGACCTGAAAAGCGCCGAGTCGAGCGGCTTCCCGATCGTCGCGCTCATCCTCCTCGTCGTCTTCGGCTCTTTGGCGGCGGCGGTGCTGCCGCTGGCGCTCGGCTTCGTCAGCGTCCTCGTCACCGGCGCGCTGATCTACTTCATCTCGCTGCAGATGACGACCTCGGTCTTCGTCACCAACATGGCCTCGATGATCGGGATCGGCGTCGCCGTCGACTACTCGCTCTTCATCCTCGCCCGCTACCGGGAGGAGCGCGAAGCCGGGCGCGACAAGGCGCAGGCGCGGGCGCAGGCGCTTTCCACCTCGGGCCTCGCCGTCGCCTTCTCGGGGACGGCGGTGATCATCTCCCTGGCGGGGCTGTGGATGGTCGACAACCAGGCGCTGCGCTCGATGGCGCTGGGGGCGATGACCGTGGTCGCGGTCTCGATCCTCACCGCGACGACCCTGCTGCCGGCGCTGATCGCGATGCTCGGCGACCGGGTGCTGCCGGGTGGCGTCGTCGGCAAAGCCGCGAGCTTCTTCCGCCGTCGCTTCTACCGGCGCCGGACTGCCGAGCAGATGGCGGCTGAGCACAACCGCTTCTGGCGCGCCTGGACGGCGCGAGTGATGGCGCGGCCGTGGACGGCGATCGTCGGCGTCGCCGCCGTGCTCCTGCTCCTGGCCAGCCCGCTGCTCTCGATGCAGACGGGGACGGAAGCGCTGGCGCAGTTCCCGAAGGGCAGCGACGTCCGGGTCGGCAGCGAAATCGCCTCCGCCCAGCTCGGCGGCGGCACCGACCCGGTCCAGATCGTTGCCGGCTTCGAAGGCAGCCCCGGCGCCGCAGGCAGGGCGGCGGTGGCGGGCTTCGTGCGCGAACTCGAAGTCACGCGCGGCGTCGCCGCGGTGGCGCCGCCGACCTTCGCCGGCGACAGCGCCCTGATCCAGGCGACGCCGAGGGCCGGCAGCGAGTCCGATGCGGCGACGGCGCTGGTCGAGCGGCTGCGCGAAACGGTCGTGCCGGGCTCGGCGCTGGCGCAGCAGGCGGAAGTGAACGTCGGCGGCGAGACCGCCCGCAGCCACGACGTCCGCGAGCAGATCGGGGGCTCGATGTGGAAGATCGTCCTCTTCGTCCTGGCGCTCAGCTTCCTCGTCCTGATGGTGATGCTGCGCTCGCTCCTGCTGCCGCTGAAGGCGGTGCTGAAGAACCTGCTCTCGATCGGCGCTGCGTTCGGGGTGCTGGTGGCGATTTTCCAGTGGGGGTGGCTGGACGGCTTCCTCGGCTTCGAAAGCCAGGGGGCGCTGAACACGATCAACGTGCCGCTGATCTTCGCCGTCGTCTTCGGCCTCTCGATGGACTACGAGGTGTTCTTGATGTCGCGGATCCGCGAGCGCTACATGGCGCACGGCGACAACGAGCGCGCGGTCGCCGAGGGTCTCTTTACGAGCGCCCGCACGATCTCCTCGGCGGCGCTGATCATGACCGCGGTGTTCGCCGTCTTCGTCCTCACCGGCGTCCCCTCGATCAAGGAGCTCGGCCTCGGCTGCGCCGTGGCGATCGCACTCGATGCCACGCTCGTCCGCCTCATCCTCGTCCCGGCGGCGATGAAGCTGATGGGCGACTGGAACTGGTGGATGCCCGCCTGGCTCGACCGGGCGCTGCCCGACCTCAGCTTCGAGGGGGGCGACGGCGAGCCGGAGCCGGCTAAGGCGTAGCAGCGCTTAGTGGAGAGAGGGGAGCCGGTGGGGGTCTCTGGGCACTTCTCGCTTACGCCCAGCGGCCTCTAGCGGCTGTCGCCTCAGGGGCTTCCGGACTTGCTCGAAGTTGAGTGCCCAGAGACCCCCACCGGCTCCCCCCGGCGACAGAGCTCCGGCCGACGCCGAGGGTTCCTCAGCTGTCAGTCGAGAGTTCCGCGGTTCCTTTGTCGCGGAGGGCCAGCTCCGAGATCGTGGGGGCTATAGCCCCCACGATCTCGGAGGCAGTGAAGCCACCATCGTTTGTATAGGTGGACAAAGGAACCCCGGAGCTGCTGAGCCCCGAAGGGGCGCGACAAAGTCCGGCGGAGGACGACCGGGCCCCTCTCCTGAAGCGCCCCATAGGATGCGCGGGTGGCTTTGGGTGGAGATGAGCTTGCTTTTGCCGGCGCTGCGCGGCAGGCGGAGATGGTGCGGAAGGGCGAGGTCTCTGCGACCGAGCTGGTGGGGCTGTACCTGGACCGGATCCGGCGGCTCGATCCGCAGCTGAACTCGTTCCGGGTCGTGCTCGAGGAGCAGGCGATGCTGGAAGCCGAGCAGGCCGAGGCGCGGGTCCGGGCCGGGGAGGAGCGACCGCTGCTCGGCGTGCCGATCGCGATCAAGGACGAAGTCGACGTCGCCGGCCAGGTGAACACCCACGGGACCGACGGCTTCACCGAACCCGCGAAAACCGACTCGGAGATGGTGCGGCGGCTGCGCGAGGCGGGGGCGATCATCGTCGGCCTGACGCTGCTGCCGGAGCTGGCGATCTGCGGCTTCACCGAGTCGGCGACCTACGGCGTCACCCGCAACCCCTGGAACCCGCAGCACACGCCCGGCGGCTCCAGCGGCGGTTCGGGGGCCGCGGTGGCGGCGGGGCTGGTCCCGATCGCCGCCGCCGGCGACGGCGCCGGATCGATCCGCATCCCCGCCGCCTCCTGCGGCCTGCTCGGCCTGAAGCCCTCCCGGGGCCGGGTCTCGCTGGCGCCGCTGAGCGAAGGCTGGCGGGGGATGGCCGTGCTCGGCTGCCTCAGCCGCAGCGTCCTCGACACGGCGCTCTGGCTCGACGTCGTCTCCGGTGGCTCGGCCGAGGCCGAAGCGCCGCCGCCGCCCGAGCGCCCGTTCGTCGAGGCGGCGCGGACGATGCCCGGGAAGCTCAGGGTCGGCGTCACCACCCTCGCCCCCCGCGCCGTCGCGCCGCCGACCGTCTCCGACGAGGCCAAGCAGGCGGTGGCGGACTCGGCCGAGCTCCTGCGCTCGCTCGGGCACGAGGTCGCGCCCAGGGACCCCGACTGGGGCGGCATCGGCGACGCGATCACGACCCGCTTCCTCAAGGGCGTCGGCGAGACGGTGGAGGAAGTGCCCCACCCCGAGCGGCTGGAAAGACGGACCCGCCAGTTCGGCTCCCTCGGCAAGCTGCTCTCCGAGAGCCTCTACCAGCGGATCATGGCCCGCCGCCCCGCCGAACAGGCGCGGGTCAACGCGATCTTCGACTCGGTCGACGTCCTGATGATGCCGGTGATGGGCGGCACGGCGCTGCCGGTGCGCCGCTGGGAGGGCCGCACTGCGCTGCGGACGGTGATCGGGATGAGCCGCTTCTATCCCTACTGCGTCCCCTGGAACCACCTCGGCAACCCGGCGATGTCGGTGCCGGCGGGGTTCAGCCCCTCGGGGCTGCCGCTGGCGGTGCAGATCGTCGGCCGCCCCGGAGAGGAGGCGACCCTGCTCTCGCTCGCCGCCCAGATCGAGGCCGAGCGGCCCTGGGCGGATCACCGCCCGCCGATCTCCTAGGACCGTGCCAGCAGGAGGGTCAGCTTCCGCTTCGCGGTGAAGGTGCCGCCGTTGCGCCGCCGGTAGCGGACCCTCACCTGCACCCGGCAGCGGCCGGAGCGGCGGAGGGCTGCCCGGGCTGCTCCGCGCGGGCGCACCGGCACCATCGCCACCGCATCGCCCGCGGGAACCTGCCGGGCACCCCGTTCGACTTTCCCGATCCGCGGCCCGTAGACGGCGATCCGGCCGGGTTCGCCGACGTGCACCGGCAGCAGCGCCGTTCCGTGGCTGCGGTCGCGGATCGGCCTGCCGATCTCGATCGCATCTTCCAGCGCCACCCGCTCGCAACCCTTGACCCAGTCGGCTGGATCGATCGCGACGAAATCCCTGCCGGCGCCGCATTCGACCGCGTCGTGGCCGGGGCCGGGGACGTCAGCCGCGGCGAAGCCGAGGCCGGGTTCTTTCTGCGGCAGCTGCGGCCCGGCGAAGATCCGGTCGTCGCCGGCGCCGCCATGGATTTCGTCGAACTCGGTTCCGCCGGCGAGGACGTCGTTTCCGTCGCCGCCTTCGATCTTGTCGGTCCCGGCCCCGGTGACGATCCGGTCTTCGCCTTCTTCGCCGTAGGCGGTGTCGGCGCCGTCGCCGAGGCTCATCCAGTCGTCGCCCGGGCCACCCCTGGCGAGGTCGGCGCCGCCGGGTTCTTCGTCCGGGGTCGAATCGGATTCGGGGGCGAAGGCGGTGTCCTCGGCGAATTCGACCAGGGCGTCTGCGCCCGGTCCCCCTTCGAGGGTGTCGTCGCCGGAGCCGCCGACGAGGCGGTCGTCGCCTTCGCCGCCGACGAGGGTGTCGTTCCCGGCGCCGCCGTAGAGCAGGTTGCGGTCTCCGTCGCCGACGAGGACGTCGTTGCCGCCGCGCCCTTCGAAGCTGTCGAGTCCTCCCCCGCCGACGAGGACGTCGTCGCCCGACCCGCCGACGAGGAGCATGGCGTCGACGTGGTCCTGCTCGCCGCCGCCGCCGCCGACCCCGCCTTCGAAGCGCAGCGGTTCGCTCCGCTGCGAGTAGTCAACTGCGCCGGCCGAGGACGGCCCCAGGTCGTAGGTGTCGTTTCCGTCAGCGCCGGCACCGGCCGTGACCGTGTCCCAGCCGCCGCCGGCGTGGACGACGTCGTCGCCGGGCCCTGGGTCGATGCGATCGTTTCCGGGGCCGGTGGTGATCTCGTCCGCCTGCGGGCCGCCGACGACGGTGACGTCGATCGGCGGGGCGTCGAGGTTCGGCAGCGCCGCGGCATCGAAGGAGTTCGGTTCATCGCCCAGCTCCGCCCTCAGCGTGAGCCGCCATTCGGTTCCGGGCTTGGGCAGGGCGCAGATGCGACCGCAGATTTCGTATTCGGTCCACTTCGGGGCGTGGACGAGGCAATGCACCGGCGTCGCCGGCGCCCCGCCGCCGCTGCAGCCGCCCATCGCCTCGAGCGGGGCGCCCGCGTCGGCGATCTGGACGTCGAGGGGCCCCCCGGCCTGCGGCTGGGTGGCCGAGACGGTGACGTCATCGGCCTCGCCAGAGGCCGCCTTGAACTCGATCGAGACGCGGTTGACCGCACTTGCCGAGGTTTCTTCGCGCGCTTCGACCGTGGCTGCGGCGGCGTTGCCGGTCAGGCACCAGAGCGCGATCGTCAGGGCGATCGCCGCCCACCAGCCCCTCTCAAAACCACTCTTTCCCCGCCGGACCGCCATCTCACCCGCTGCAACGCGGCAGCGGGGCGGAGGTTGCGCAGCGCTAGCCGAAAACCTTGCGCAGGCGGGCGAGGTCGCGGACCTTGCCACGCGGGCGGATGCGCCGCTGAACGATCATCTTGAAGCGGTCGGCGTCCGGCTTGCCCGAGGCGATCCAGTCGGCCCAGCTGGCCTCGATGACGACGTTCGGGTCGGGCGCTTCACCCGCCTCGGAGCGGGTCGAGCCGTTGTCGAGGACCAGGTGCCACGGTTCGGCATCGGTGAACCGCCACTGCAGGACGAACGGGGAGCCGTTCGCGGCGGTCGGGTCGGCGACGCGGCGGATCACGTCGAAGTGGAGGCGCTGCAGCTCGGGCGAGGCTTCGGGCGTCTTCGCACCCGGGTTGCCGACGACGCCGGCCATCAGCATCGTCACCTGCTCGGCGGCGATCTCCTCCTCGGATTTGTCCGGGTCGAAGGGGAACACCCCCGGCGGCATCTCCTCGGTCGGAAAGCCGATCGTCCGCCAGCGCTGGCGGACCAGCTTGAACCCGAAGGCGATGATGTCCTCGATCGAGAAGCCGTAGCACTCCGTGTAGGCGCGGTCGAGGCCGGGCGGCGAGAACACGCCGGGCATGTAGGGCATGACTTCCTTCAGCAGCTCGACGACCGCGGCGCGGTTCTCCTCCCATCCGGGCGCTCCTTCCTCGAGCAGCTCGGAGAGGACCTTGACGCCGAAGCCGATGTGGCGCTGCTCGTCGCGCGAGACGTTCGCCATCCCCTCGCTGAAGCCGGGCATCGTCTCCTCCGAGGCGAAGAAGTCCTCGATGAAGTGCTGGCCGGGCTGGGCGAGGCTGCCCTCGACGATCAGGTGGTAGAGCGTGATCGCCTGGGCGAACTTCGCCACCGAACGGTCCTTGCGCAGTTCCTCGGCCATGCGGTCGAGGCGGTCGAAGACGCCGCGGTAGCCCCAGTTCAGCTGCGGCAGGGTGGAGGAGAGCGTCTGCTGCACCGAGTTGCCGCCGACCTGGATCACCTCCCTGAAGAAGCGATGGAAGAAGACCGAGTGCCGCACCTCGTCGACCTGCTGGGTCGCCAGGAAGTAGGACTGCTCCTCGGTCGGAGCGGCGGTGACATAGGGGGCGAGGGTGTCGGCGACCCGGTCCTCGCCGTAATAGAACATCGAGTAGATCCACATCGCCGAGCGCCGCTGCACCTCGCTCAGGCTCTCCCAGCCTTCGCGGTCCTTGGACATGTCGATGTCGTAGGCGCTCCAGTTCCCCTGCTCCCAGCGGTGGTAGAGGTCCTCGTAGGTGATGTTGTCCATCAGGCGCTGGGAGGCGACGCTCATCTTGTCTCCTTTTGGTGTCGCATAAGGGGACCCGGAGACTAGCGCGATCCTGGCCAGGTAGCCAGGATCGCGCTGGAAATACGGCTATTTGATGAATTCGCGGACTTCTTTGTAGACCGTTTCGTCCGTCGTCAGGCCGACGTGCGTGAGGCACGCGGTTTTGTGGTTGCTGGCGCCGCTGAGGATGACGCTTTCGTCCGGGTTGATGATTTCGTCGCACGGCGACCACCAGGTGCCGTAGTTGACTTCGCCGGGCGTCTCATCGCCGGCGTTGAGTTCCGAGAGGAAGGTCGAGCCGATCCGCATCTCTTGGCAGGAGACCTGGAAGGAGCAGGCGTTCGCGGTTTCGGTGCCGTGGTTGGGACCGCCGAGGGAGACCCAGTCGTCGACCTTCGATTCGCCGTCGTCGAACTTGATGTACCAGCGGGTGTTCAGGCTCCCCATCGAATGGGAGATGATGTCCACCTTCGTCGCGCCGGTGTTTTTCAGCAGCGATTCGACGTGGGACTTGACTTCTTTTTCCGCGTCGATCTTGTTCGACTGCGAGGTGTTGTAGCTGTAGGCGCTTAATTCGGATTTTTTGTAGCCGTCTTTTTCGAAGCGGCCGATCATCGTGTTCCAGAGCGAAGCGCTCTCGGACCAGCCGTGGACGAAGAGGATCGGGTCCTGCGCGGATGCGCTGGCCGGCGCCGCGGCGGCGACGCAAAGCGCCATCGCGGCGACGAATGCCATGAACTTCTTCATGGTTTCTCCTATCTGTAGGAGCAGGCGCCTCCCTAGCGCACTGCTTTAGCGCTGCTGAGTATATGAGGAAACGCTTGGTTTTCTCAAACCTGGGGGTGACCGGCGCTGTCAGCCGGAGCCGGAACCTCGATCTCGCGCTTGAGGATCTTCCCGGTCGGCCCTTTCGGCAGCTCCTCGAGGAACCAGACGATCCGCGGGTACTTGTAAGCGGCGATCCGCTCCTTGACGTACTCGCTCACCTCCTGCGGCGCGAGCTCCTCACCCTCGTGGAGGACGACCGCGGCGCCGATCTCCTCACCCCAATCGTCGTGCGGCACGCCGACCACAGCGGCTTCGCGGATCTTCGGGTGCTCGTAGAGGACCTCCTCGACCTCGCGCGGGTAGACGTTGTAGCCGCCGCGGATGATCAGGTCCTTCTTGCGATCGACGATGAAGAAGTAGCCGTCCTCGTCGACCCGGGCCATGTCGCCGCTGTGGAACCAGCCGCCGCGCATCGCCTCCTCCGTCGCCTCGGGGCGCTGCCAGTATCCCTTCATCACGTTGTGGCCGCGGATCACGATCTCGCCGACCTCTCCCTGCGCTACCTCCGCGTCGTCCTCGTCGACCACCTTCATCTCGACTTCTTCCAGCGGGGTCCCGATCGAGCCGGCCTTGCGCGGCCGGCCCGGGTGGTTGGTGCAGGCGACCGGCGAGGTCTCGGAGAGGCCGTAGCCCTCCAGCACTTCGCAGCCGAACGCCTGCTCGAAGCCGCGCAGCACCTCGACCGGCATCGAGGCGCCGCCGGTGATGCAGATCCGCAGCGCCGAGGTGTCGTAGCGCTCCCGCTCGGGATGGTGGAGGAGCGCCCCGTACATCGTCGGCACGCCGTAGAAGTGGGTGACCCGGTCGCGCTGCATGATCTCCAGCGCCTCCCCAGGGTCGAATTTGGGCAGCAGCGTCAGCGTCGCCCCGACCCGCAGCGAGGCGTTCATGCTCACGGTCTGGCCGAAGGAGTGGAAGAGGGGGAGCGCGCCGAGGACCACGTCGCCGGCCTCGACGTTGGAAGTGGTGCGGGCGGAGATGTCGGAGTTGCGCGAGAGGTTGAAGTGGGTCAGCTCCGCGCCCTTCGGCTTGCCGGTCGTGCCGGAGGTGTAGAGGATGACCGCGGTGTCCTCTTCGCCGGTATCGGCGAGGTCGGCGTCCGGCGCGCGGTCGCCGAGCAGCTCGGCGAAGGCTTCGGGCTCGACCTCGATCAGCTCGGCACCGGCGTCGGCGGCTCCGTCCCGCGCCTCGGCGGCGAAGCCGTGCCAGGCGAGCAGCAGCTCTGCGCCCGAGTCTTCGAGGTAGAAGGCGATCTCCCGGCGCTTCAGCAGCACGTTCATCGGCACCACGACGCCGCCGGCGCGGAGGACGCCGTAGTAGGAGACCGGAAACTCGAGGACGTTGGGGAGCATCACCCCGACCCGGTCGCCCTGCGCGAGCCCGTGTTCCCGCAGCAGCGTCGCCAGGCGGGCGCTGCGGTCGTCCAGTTCGCCGTAGGTCAGCTCGAGGGGCCCGAGGCGGACCGCCACCGCCTCCGGCGTCTCGGCGGCGGTGTCGGTGATGATCGAAGCGAGGTTGAGGCCCATCGTTGCTCCCCGTCGGTAGTTGTCCCGCCGGCCAGTCTAAGGGCCTGCCGGAACTGCGGAACCAGCGCCTTTCGTTACGCTCGCCCGATGGACGACCTCGGGGCGCCGCTCTCCTATCTCGTGCTGCAGAAAGGGGTGCCCGTCTTCTCCAGCGACGGCCGCCGGCTCGGGCGGGTGGTCCGCGTCCTCGCGGCGCCGGAGGCGAACATGTTCGACGGCATCATCTTCGACGCCAAATCCGGCCCCGGCGGGCACCGCTTCGTCGACGCGCCCGAGGTGGGTCAGATCTATGAACGCGGAGTGGTCCTGAAGATCGACGCCGACGAAGCCGCCGCCCTGCCGAAGCGCCGTCGCTGAGGTTTGTGGTTAGATGCCGCCGATGCAACGAGCGTTCTTGATCATTGTTGCCTGCCTGGCGCTCTATGCCGCCGGCTGCGGCAGCTCGTCCAGCTCGACGTCGAGCTCGAGCACCGCAGCCGAAGCTCAGACGAGCAAGGAAGAAGGCGAAGCGACCGAAGCGCAGCCGCAGGGCGAACCGGGCCCGACGGTCCATGTGCCGAACGGGCCGCCGCCGAAGAAGCTCGAGACCAAGGAACTGAAGCAGGGGACCGGTGCGACCGCCAAGGCGGGCGACAAAGTCTCGGTTCAATACGTCGGGGTTCTCTACTCGAACGGGAAGACCTTCGACTCGTCCTGGTCCCGCGGCGAACCGTTCAGCTTCAAGCTGGGAGCTCACGAAGTGATCACGGGCTGGGACAAGGGCATCGTCGGCATGAAGGTCGGCGGCCGCCGCGAGCTGATCATCCCGCCGGCGCTCGCCTACGGCGAAGAAGGCGTCTACCCCTCGATCCCGCCGAAATCGACTCTGGTCTTCGTGGTCGACCTGCAGAAGGTCCAGTAGGCCCGCCCAGCGGCGTCACCCCGCCGGCGCCGCACGGTTAGAACTCCGGGCTGCCGGCCGGGGGTTCGCCGAGCGGCACCAGCACCAGGCAGGGTTGCCCCGACGCCGTTTCGACCATCAGTTCGCCCGGGGTGCTGGTGGGGCCGAATCCGGGTTCGACGTGGAACCTGACGCGGAGGACCGAGCCGTCCTGCTCGGAGCCCAGCACCTCGCCGATCTTGCGGCCGCGGAAGACCACCGCCGAGCCCGAGGGGAGATCGCCGCCGTAGTCGACCCGGGTCGTGTAGTTGGATCCCGGCGAGTTGGCCTCCCTCACCACCGCGCGGTCGTGCTTGGTGATCGCCGAGGCCGCAGCGTGGGTAAGGAGAATCATGCCGGGGACCAGCGCCAGGAGGCCGAAGAGCCCGATCCCGAGCAGGGCCGCCAAGCTCTCCCGGTGCCGACCGCGCAACAACCGCAGCGATTCCCGCAGCGCCGCGGCCGGCGCCATGTCACCGAGCACCACCAGCGGCACGGCGAAGAAGGTGGCGAGGTACCAGACGGGCAGACCGAGGCTCTCCACGGCCGCGAGGCTGCGCCCGGCCAGGAAGAGGCCGATCCAGACCGGCAGAAAGAGGGCGGCCCAGCTCGGCAGTGGGCGCAGGCGCTCCCGCGTCTCCGCCCGGACCGCGGCCATGTCGAGCGCCGCCCCGTCGAGCGTCGCGTCGACGCTCGCTGCAATCGCTCCGAGCAGACAGGTCGTCGCGATCACCTGGATAGCGTCGAGGAGGATGACCAGAGCGACGTCGTCGCCCTGCCAGCGCAGGCCGGCGGAGAGGAACCAGTAGGTCTGCGCGGCCCAGAGCGCAGCGAGGATGACGACGAGCTTGAGGATCGTCGGTTGGCTTCGGACCCCAGCCAACCTTCCATGTCGTGGCTATCGACAGATCCTCAGGTGCTCTATAGGCGGGGCGGCATCTCGTCCGCCGCGGCCGGTGGCGCCACCTGACCGGGCAGCGGTTCGGCCTCCTGCGCCCAGACGCTGTTGAGGGAGACTTGCAGGTAAGCCCAGAACCCGGGCGAGAGGAGCAGGTAGAGGATCAGCGAGATCCAGCCGCTGACCGGCTCGCGCCCGGCGATCTTCGAAGCGCCCTGGACGCGCTCGGTGCCCCGCCAGTAGGTGACCAGCGCCGGGATGACGATCAGCCCACCTGGGAACAGTGCCAACAGCGAGTTGGTGGGATTCTGCCCGAGGTCGTAACCCTTGACCTCCCCGTAGGCCTTCAGCTCCTTGTTGATTCTGTACCACCAGACCAGGTGGTAGATGCCGAGGGTGACGATCGGCAGCAGCGCCACCGCCCACGGGTTGCGCACCTTCACCTCATGTTCGGTGCCGCGAATCTTCATCTCGTAGGCCATGACAAATCCATCCTGTCTCAAGAGCTTGCGGTGATCTCGATTGTAAGTCGTCGTTTTCTTAGCGGTGTGGAGGAGCGGGAAGCTCCCCGGCAGAATCCCGATAGCATCTGAATAATGAAATTTTGCAGTTCAATAATGACTGTTGTCGCCGTGCTCGCCGTGTTTGGATGCGGCGGAAGCAGCGGCACCAGCAGCTCGGTCAAGCCGGCTTCCCAAGCGGAAGCTGCCACTACGACGACCGCGAGCGAAACGGAAGCCGGTTACCCCGTTCCTCAAGCCCCCCCGCACAAGGGCCCGCTGAAGAAGCTCGTCGTCAGGGACATCAAGGTGGGGACGGGGCCGGTGGCCCGCTGGGGCGACGAAGCGGCGGTCCGCTATGTGGGTCTCAACTACGAGACGGGAAAGGTGTACGTCCGCCACTGGAAGGGTCTGGAACCGCTCTTCTTCGAACTCGACCGCAAATCGTTCGGGATCGGTTGGCAGAAGGGCATCGAGGGAATGAGGGTGGGCGGCCGGCGGGAACTCCAGATCCCCAAGCACCTTCTCTTCAACGATGAAGACGTCGCCTATGTGGTGGAACTGCTGCGGGCGAGCAGGTCGAAGGCGACCGCCGACTCGTTCCCCGCGGAAGGCTCCTTCTTGGCCGTCCGCTGGGCAAAAGGAAAGAAACCACGGTTCCGTCCCCCCGCCAGGCCGGCGCCCAAAAAACTCGTCTTCCGGGACCTCTCGGTGGGGAGAGGGGCAGCCGCGCACCGGGGCGACGAAGTGGACATCGAATACATCGGCGCCGTCTATGAGACCGGCGAGCTCCGCTACGGCGGCACCACGCAGCCCTTCCCGCTCGGGTCGGGCGGGTTGGGGGAAGCCTTCGAAAGAGGCCTCGAAGGGATGGAACCCGGCGGCCGCCGCGAGCTGATCGTTCCCTCGCGCCTGCTCGGCGGAACCCCGGCGATCGATTACGTGATCCGGATGGAAAGCGTCAAACCCACCAAGTAGGACAGGACGGCGAGAGGACGGCGCTCAGTCCAGCTTCGGTGAGCGCCAGGGCGCTTCCAGCCGCCCGACCAGCTCGTCGCCCAGGCCCTCGATCGGCACGCGGACCTGCTCGAGGGAGTCGCGGTCGCGGAGGGTGACGGTGTCGTCTTCCATCGTCTGGTGGTCGACGGTGATGCCCCAGGGGGTGCCGATCTCGTCCTGGCGGCGGTAGCGCTTGCCGATCGAGCCGCCCTCGTCGAACTCGGCGGGGAGGCGGCGACGCAGGGCCTGGAAGATCTCGCGTGCCTTCTCCGGCATGCCCTCCTTGGAGACGAGGGGGAGGACGGCGACCTTGACCGGGGCGAGGCGCGGGTGCAGGCGCAGGACGGTGCGCTTGCGGCCCTCCACTTCCTCGACCTCGTAGGAGTCGACGAGGAAGGCAAGGGTGGCGCGATCGGCGCCGGCGGCGGGCTCGATCACGTGCGGGACGTAGCGCTCTTTGGTCTGCTGGTCGAAGTACTCGAGCTTTTCGCCGGAGAACTTGGCGTGCTGGGTGAGGTCGAAGTCGCCGCGGTTGGCGATCCCCTCCAGCTCCGACCAGCCGATCGGGAACAGGTACTCGATGTCGCTGGTCGCCGAGGAGTAGTGCGAGAGCTCGTCGTCGCCGTGGGCGCGGACCCGCAGGTGGTCGGGGCGGATGCCGAGCTCGGTGTACCAGCGCTCGCGCTCGGCCATCCAGTGCTGGTGCCACTTTTCGGCTTCGGCCGGGGGAACGAAGTACTCCATCTCCATCTGCTCGAACTCGCGCGTACGGAAGATGAAGTTGCCGGGGGTGATCTCGTTGCGGAACGACTTGCCGACCTGGGCGATCCCGAAGGGCGGCTTCTTGCGGGCGAAGCCGAGCACGTTCTTGAAGTTGATGAAGATCCCCTGGGCCGTCTCCGGGCGCAGGTAGACGGTCGAGCCCTCCTCGGCGACGGGGCCGACGTGGGTTTCGAACATGAGATTGAACTGGCGCGGCTCGGAGAGCTCGCCGCCGCACTCCGGGCACCGCAGCTCCGCGCTCGGGTCGCCGCCTTCGGCTTCGACCGCCTCGCGCAGATGGTCCTCGCGCCAGCGCTTCTTGCACTTGCCGAGGCACTGGACCAGGGGGTCGGTGAACCCCTCGAGATGGCCCGAGGCCTCCCAGACGCGGGGGTGCTGGAGGATCGCCGAGTCGAGCGCGACGATGTCGTCGCGGTCGTGGAGCATCGCGCGCCACCACTCGGCCTTCACGTTCCCCTTGAACAGGACGCCGTAGTGGCCGTAGTCGTAGGTCGACCCGAGGCCGCCGTAGATCTCCGAGGAGGGGAAGATGAAGCCGCGCCGCTTGCAGAGCGCGACGATCTTCTCCATGGTCACCGTGTCGCTCATCGGGCGGGGACTCTAGCCGTTGGCACTCCTATACTGAGAGTGCCATGCCGATCTACGAGTACCGGTGCGAGCGCGGTCACACCTTCGAGGTGATGCAGCGCATGACCGAGGACGCGCTGTCCACGTGCGAGGTCTGCGACGCCCCCGCCCAGCGCGTGCTCCATCCGGTCGCCGTCCATTTCAAGGGCAAGGGC
>DASSTG010000010.1:0-44133 GCA_035708105.1 Solirubrobacterales bacterium
ACGCCCACTCCTGGCCCACCTCAGCAGAGCGGGCGCGATCGATGCCATCCTTCCTGCGCTACTACAACCGGCGCAGGCCCCACAGCTCCTTAGGAGACCGGCCGCCGATCAGCCGTGTTCACAACGTCCGTGGGTAGGACAGCTAGCCGGCGCGGTTGCGCGAGTACTCGAACTCGAGGTGCTCGACGTCCCAGTCCGAGTCTGGGACCGGGAAGAGATGGCGGACGCGGGGGGTGTCGATCCGTTCGCGGTGCTGGATGTCGCGGTCGGAGGCGGCGGGCCATTCGAGCGAGTCGCCGGGGCGGGATTCGGAGACCTCCTCCAGCCACGGGGTGGCGGTGATCCTGATCTCGTCCTCGCTCGGGACCGGCTCCATGATGCGGGTCTCCTGCTCCACGTACTCCTCCTCCGGTAGTTCGTCTACGGGCAGCTGAAGTTCTGCTGATGGTGCGGGCTCGACGGCTTCGATCGAGATCTCGTCCGGCTCGGGCTCGGGCATGAAATTCGACTCTTGCTCGATCTCGACCAGCGGCTCCGGCCGCACCGAGACGGTGATCTCGGCGTCGCCGGCTTCGAGGCCGTTGACGATCAGGGTCTCGTCGGCGGTGGTGCTGAGGTCGCTGCCGAGCTCGCCCAGCGCCGCTCGCCGCAGCAGCCTGCGGGTCCCCTCCTCGATCCAGCTCGCCAGCTCGACCGCCCGCTCGACCGGCAGGCCGTTCATCATCGCCCGCTCCAGCTCGAGCACGTCCTCGACCCGCTCGCGGGCCGCCAGCCGGTCCATCGACTCGTCCTCGATCAGGGCGGCGGCGCGCAGCGGCAGCGACGCCCCGACCGGGCCGTGACCCTCGAGCACCGCGCGCATCGCCAGCAGGTGGTCGCTCAGACCCTCCAAAGCCGTCGGCCGCTCGCAGCCCATCTCGAAGCGGCCGACCGCCCAGGTCAGGGCGCTGTCGGGATCGGGCCGCGCCTCGAGCGCGGCGGCGAAGCCTGCGAGCTCCTCACCCTCGGTCTCCCCCAGCCGGTAGCCGCCGGGGCGGGTCGCGGGGGCGCCGGTGGCGATCCGCCGCCAGCAGCCCTCGCCGGTGGGGGCGAAGGCGTATGGGCCGAGGCCGAGGCCGCCGCCCTTGAACATCCTCATCACGCTGATCAGCTCGCGCAGCTGCTGCAGGGCCTCCTCGGCGCCGCCGTCGGGGGCCTGCTCGGCGACCGCCAGGTACTGCGGCTCCCAGGCGGCGCGGCCCATGCCCTCGCTGCGCATCGCCTCGACCGGCGCCTCGATCGAGTCGGCGCGGACGATCCGCACCCCGTGCGGCAGCTGCAGGCGCTGGACCGACATCCGCAGGCCGACGACCGGGACGATCAGGACCTCGGCTTCGTCGGCGTCACGCGATTCGGCGTCGAGCGTGGCGAGCGCCGCCTCGAGGCGCTCCTTGTCCAGGGCGAAGCCCGCCGTGCCCTCCCAGAGCGAGGCGAAGAAGATCGTCAGCATGCGCTCCGCCCGCTCGCCCGGGTCGGCGGGAACCGGCTCCCCCCGCTCCTCCAGATAAGGGGCGGCGACGGCGGCTTCGACCGCCGCCTCGCGGGCGGCCGGGAAGCTCGGCAGGGAGCGCAGCTCCTCGGCGTGGTCGAGCACGTAGCGCCCGGTCATCGGCACGTAGCTGTAGAAGGCGGACTCCTCGCCCGCGTCGGCGGCGACGTCGAAGGGGATCTCCTCCCCCATCGCCACCAGCGAGCTGAAGCGGCTCGCGGCCTCGGTCGCAAGCCGCTTGATCGATTCGTTCAGGAGGAAATCGCGCACGCCCCAGGCTTCCGCCCCGTGCCTGGGCCTCCTGCGCTTGCACGAACGCTTGCAGCCAGGGAGGTCCCTGAGATCGCTCGTGGGCACGATTCATTTCACAGAAATGCGACGAAGTGGCGCGTCAATTCTTAGATTCTGCGCGCATGCTGTTGCAGACGATGAGTTACGGTATGCTCATGGTGGTGATGACGCCGAGAGAGGCTTGGACCGGCCAGCGACTGGACGACCTCAACGAGAAGGTCGACGCGGGGTTTGCCAGGATGGACGCGCGTTTCGAGCAGTTCGAGGTGCGTTTCGAGCAGTTCGAAAGGCGCTTTGACCAGTTCGAAAAGCGGTTCGAACACCTCGAGGCGCGTTTTGACGGTCTGATCAGGGCGCTGTTTGGCGGCTTCTTCGTGCTGGTCGCCGCCCTGATCGGCGTCATCGGCACCCTGATCGGCATCGCCCTCTTCTGAGGGCGTCGAGCCTGACCAGCTGGTCTAAACGGCGGCCGGCTGGCGCTCTTCGGCGCGTTCGCCCGCCTCGCCGAGCAGCCAGCGCGTGCCGTAGGCGCGCATGTCTTCGACCAGCGGCACCAGGGCTACGCCCTTGGGAGTCAGCGCGTACTCGACCCGGGGCGGGACCTCGGGGTAGGTGTGGCGCTCGACGATCCCCTCCTCCTCCAGGGCCCGCAGGCGCAGGGAGAGGGTGCGGGGGCTGATGCCCTCGAGCGAGCGCTCGAGCTCGCAGAAGCGGGCGCTGCCTTCGGCGAGGTCGCGGATCAGCAGCAGCGTCCACTTGCCGCAGACGACTTCGGCGGTCCTACAGACGGGGCAGGTGGAGTTGCTCTCTGCGCTCATTGCGAAGGCGAGACGGCTAGTGGCAATTGCCTCGCTTCAGCAAGTGTAGCGCCATTGCTTCACTTACTGAAGCTTTGGTCAAACGGCGCTGTGTTCAGGAATGGCCGTTGACGACCGGTTCGGCCTTGAGGAGGTTGATCTTGTAGCGGACGTTGTTATCGCCGTAGACGAAGGTGACCGGGAATCCCTTTTCGAGAACGAGCAGCTGACAGCTGCCGGCGCCGGAGATGCAGTTCGCTTCGCCGAAGACGGAGGTGACTTCGTTGGAGACGAGGAAAAGCGGTTCGTGGTGCTTCGACCCCATCCCCAGGTAGGTGATCACAGGGGTCTTCTTCCCCGGCAGCGGGGTAGGCGCCAGAACGTCCTTGTAGAGCGTCGGGCCCTTCTTGTCGAGGCTGCCGTCGGACTTGGTTTCGATCCGGGTGATCTGCACCGTCACCGCGAGCGTGTAGAGGGTCCCGCCCTGCGGAACTTCGCTTTCGGTCGAATGACCTCCGGAGCCGCCGCCCGAATGGGAACCGCCGCCGCCGCCGGATTCCGAGGGGACCGGAGCGGGAGCCGGCGCGGGCGGCGTCGAGCCCCCTTCGACAGAGCTGCCGTTCCCCGAGCCGCTTTCGACAGGCGCGCTGGACGAGCCGCTCCCGCCGGACGAAGGTTCGCCCACCGGAGCGGAGCCGGGGTTGAGGAGGGGAGCCGTGTAGTGCGGCTTGAACGGGTTCTTAGACGGACGTCCCGCCAGGCGCTTGCTCGGTTCCCGCAGCCCCGGCTCGGCCGGGACCACCGTCAGGCTCGCCTCCTGCGGAGAGCCGCCTGCGGTAGGCCCAGGCGCCGGTTCTGGCAGTGCACCTCCCCCGCCCCCGAGCAGGAACGGGGTCGCCAGGATGGCGACCAGGATCAGACCGATCAGCGGCAGCAGGCGACGGTCCCTGAGGTCGAGGTAGAGGTCGCGCAGCGCTGGCGGAACCTTCAGCTCCGACAGCTTCAGCTCCGGACCCTTGAGGCGTTTCACGGAGAGCCTCCGATCGTCGCCGAAGCCTGGGTACCCGTCGCCAGTTCGGCGGACGCCGGGCCGGACGGCGTCGCCCCCGCGGTAAGGCCGGGTTTGGGTGGGGTCAGGTAGGTGGTGACAGAGAATTCGGCCTTCAGCTTCGTGGACCCGGGCACCGGCGTGAGGGAGAAGGAATTGACGGTGACGAGGCGTCCGTCCACCGAGACCTTCGAGTTCGTCGTCCTGACCAGGTTGTCGAGTTCGTGGATGAAGTCGGCGATGTGGAAGAAGTCGCCGCTGAAGGTGAGGTTGTAGGGCATCGCCGAGAGCCCGGCGGGGCCGACCGACGCACCCAAGGGGCTGGTCGAGGCGGCGACCTCGGTCGGGGAGACGAGTTCGCCGGATCCGGAGGCTTCGGACGCGGCGGCGGCCGGGGCGGCTTCGCCGCTGCCTTCCGATTCCAGGCTCATTTCTTCGAAGCGGACGTGCGCCCTGTCGGCGAGGCCCTGGACCTGCACGAGCAGCGAGGCCGTTTCCGAGTCGGCCGGCACGGCCTTACCGAGCACCACCAGCTGGCTGTAGTTGGTCGGGAATTCCCTTTTTGCCGCCAGGGCGCTGGTCGCTTCGGATTCATGCTGAGACAGCGAGGCTTCCAGCGTTTCGACCTGCTTGCCGAGCTTCGCGGCTTCGTCCCGCTTCGGCGAGAGCAGCAGCATCCAGAAGGCGCCGGCGATAACGACCACCGCCGCGACCGCCACCACGAGCCCTTTGTCGGCGCCCTTCACGTCAGCCTCCTTCCGAGCTGGTCGTGGTCGAGGAGCTTTCTTCGGAGCCTTCGGCTTCGGGCGCCGCGGCCGCTTCGGCTTCGGCTTCGGCCGATTCGCTCACCGGCACCGGCGCCGCGTCGAAGGCGATCACCATCGAGAACTGGGCGATGAAGTTGCGCGTCTGGCAGCTGGCGCCGCCTTCCCCCCCGCCGCCGGATCCACTGCCGCCTTCGGTGCCGCTGCCTTCCGAGGGGAGCGCCGAGGATTCGACGCCGACCCGGGTGACCCCGTCGATCTCCTTCAGTGCCGTGACGAAACCGGCGACGCCCTCTTGGCCCTTGGCGCATCCGTTGATTTCGAGGGCGGGCCCGGCGATCGACCCGCGCATTCCGCCCCCACTGGACCCTTCCGAGCTGCCGCCGGCTTCCGGCGAAGCCGAGGCGTCGAGGGAGGTCAACCAGACGTCCGACGGCAGGATCTTCGACATTTCGCGCATCACCCGTTCCCAGTCGAAGCGGCTGTCGGCGAGGCTGCTGATCGTTTCCACCCGCTGCTGCCGCAATTCGGTGAGCTGCACGTAGGCGGCGAGCCTTTCCGCGCGTTCCTGAGCGGCCCTGTCTTCGCGCCTGAGGGTGACGATTTCGTCCTTGCGTTCGGAGATCTGGTTGCTGGTCATCACCAGCACGGCCACCCCGACCAGCAGGGCGACGAGGCCGCCGAGCACGATGTATGGGATCGGGCCGGTACGCAGCGGCGACTGGCTGCCGTGGCGCTGGTCGGGAGGAATGAGGTTGACCGGGCGCATCAGCTTTCCAGCGCCAGGCCGAAGGGCAGGGTCAGGCGGGCGGCGGCCGCCGGGTCGAAGCCCGTCAGCTCAGGAGGCTGAGCCGAGACGACGGACAGGCCGAGCCCCTGCTCGACCTGGGCTGCGAAGCCCGGGATGACGCTCCCCGGCCCGCTGAGGACGATCCGCTCGACCGGGACCGCCGCCTCCTGGGCGCTGTAGTAGTCGAGCGAGAGCCGCAGGTCATCGACGAGCGCCGAGGCTCCCTCCTCGAGGGCGCGCCGCGCCTCGGTCACGGTTTCGGGATCCCCCTCGATCGTCTCCAGCGGCTGCTCGAGGCCCACATGCGAGAGCCACTGCATGGCGTGTTCGTAGGTGAGCCCGCGGGCGCCGGCGAGGCGGCCGCCGAGCTGCTCGAGCCCAGCGTGCGAGACGCGGGTGAAAAGGCAGGCCCGGCCACGGGCGACGGCGAGGTTGGCGACGTCGCCGACATGACAGAAGAGGATCGTCTCGGCCCGGGGAACCTCCCCCTCGGCGACCGGTTCGGCAACTGCGCCGGCGAGCGCGCGGATCATCCCGAAGGCGGCGACGTCGATCCCCACCGGCTCCAGGCCGGCGCGCCTTATCGGCTCCAGGAAGGAGGCGATCATGTCGCGGCGCGCCGCCACCACGACGACGTCGATCTGTGGCGTCGCCCCGTCCTCGCCGGGGACGCCGCCGACCACGTGGTGCTCGAGGACCGCCTGATCGAGCGGCATCGGCATCTGCTCCTGGGCCTGGAAGCGCACCGCGGCGTCGAGCTCCTTCGGGTCCTCGATCGCCGGCAGCCTCAGGGTGCGGACGACGATCCGCTGGTTGCCGACGCCCAGCCGCACCCGCTTGGAAAGCTTGTGGTCGCCGAAGAGGTCCTTCAGGGCCGCCGCCACGGCGTCGGGGTCGGCCACCTCGCCCTCGCCGAAGGCGCCCGGCGGCAAAGGGCCCACCGCGGCACCCCTGACCGTCACCGTGCCGTTGACGGCCAGCTCGGTCGCGGCGACGCTGCCGGCCTCGATGTCGAGGCCGACCACGTTCAGGGCCGTGTTCTTTGCTTTGGGAAGTCGCATGGAGAAAGAGGCGCGGCGGTGCGTCCCCCCTTTGATCGACAAAAAGGCCGCAGACCTTTTGCCTTGCAACTACCGATTTCTAGGAGAACCTGGACATCTCTACGAGATGGTGCCCAGGTACCAGTCGACCAGCTCGTTGCCGGCCAGGAGCCCGGCCACAGCGCCGAGCGCCAGGAACGGGCCGAAGGGAATCGCCTTCTTACGCGCCGCCGCCCCTTCGCGGGCGATCAGGGCCAGCCCCACGGCGGAGCCCGCGATCAGCGCGACCAGCAGGGCGGCAGCGACGTTCCGGCCGAGGAACAGTCCCATCACCGCCGCCAGCTTGACGTCGCCGAGCCCCATCCCCTTCGGGTAGGCGAGCGCGGCGAGGAAGAGGAGGCCGCCCGCCGCGACGGCGGCGATCGCCCGTTCCGGCAGGCTGGAGGGATCGAAGACGGCCGCGATCGCCAGCCCGAGGACCGCCGTCGCCAGGAGGATCTTGTTGGGGATGATCCGCCGCTCGAGGTCGGTGATCGTCACCGCCATCAGTGCCGTCACCAGAACCAGTCCCATCGCCAGCTGGACCGGTTCGTGACGAAGGACGATGACAGTCACCAGGTAGGCCAGGCCCAGTCCGAGCTCGGCCAGGGGGTAGCGGGACGAGATCGCCTCGCCGCAGCAGCGCCCCCGACCCCGCAGCAGCAGCCAGGAGAAGACCGGCACGTTGTCGTAGGCGGCGATCTGCGCACCGCAGCCGGGGCAGCGCGAGCGCGGGCCGACGATCGATTCGCCCCGCGGCACCCGGTGGGCGACGACAGTGACGAAGCTGCCGGCAGCGAGCCCGCCGAGCAGGGCGAATACCGCTGCCGCGACCGGCACCGCTACCCGCCTTCCAGCGGCGTCGTCGTGTCGACCTCGATCCGGCTGCGGTAGTCGGGATGGTCGTAGAGGATCGGGATCGCGTCGGCGCCGGTGGTCGCGTCAACGCTCAGCGCCACCCCCAGCCGATTGCCTTCTTCGATCGGCTTCGGGCCGTTGAACAACATCGTCAGCCGCACCTCATGCCATTCGTTTCTCCACCATTCGCCGTTCCCCTGGGACGGGACGAAGGTCCAGTAGTAGCTGCCCCCTTCCCGGTCGGCGAGAAATTCGTCGACCGGCGGCGATTTCTTTTCGTTGCGCACGAAGAGGTAGATGCAGAGCTTCCCTGAGTAGCTGGAGTCGCTGAGCGCGCGGGTGAAGAAGTCGATCGTCACAGAGCCGGTCGCTTCGCCGGTGGTCATCACGAATTCCTTCCGCATCGGGTCGGTGACCCAGCGGTGGACCTGCCACTGCGGCGCCGTCCCTTCCGGCGTGTAGTTGCAGCCGCTGGTGTCCTCGCGGCGGAGCTGGATCCCCTTCGAGGTCGCCGCGGTGGGGGTCTGGCCGAATTCGCTGGGGTAGTCGCTGGAGTAGTCGAAGGCTTCCGGCAGGGTCGGGTCTTCTGGCGCCGGGTCGGGCGGCGCCCCGGTCAGCAGGGCGTCGGGAGCTCCGGGCGTTGCGCCGGTCTGCGGCCCATCCGCACAGGCGCCGAGGGTGTTGTGCAGGAGATGGGGGCCGGTGATTTCTTCGCGCGCCGTTTCGCCGGAGGCGGCGCAGGGGGTGTCGCTGAGGAAGAACTGCTGGGCGGTCGCCACCCCTTCGACCCCTGGGATCGGGTTGTCGGCGCCGGTGTGTTCGGGGTTGACGAAGTCGGACTGGACTTCCACGTAGCCGCCGGGGCTGCCGCCGTTGCCCTGCGGGTCCAGCTTCACGGCGACGATGATCTGTTTGTAGTCCTGTTCCCCGGGACAGCTTTCTTCCGAGCAACTGGAGTCGTTGCGCCAGACGACGTAGCGGTAGATCTTGCCGCTGACGTTGCCGCTGGTGAACGGGGTCGGGCCGGGGCTGACGGCGGCACTTTCGATCGTTTCTTCCGGGTAGAGGACGCCCCCTTTTACGACCATCGACTTGTATTCCGAGGGCGGCGTGCCCCGCTTGATCGCGAACTTGCCGTTGCTGACGCGGTAGTCGGGATTCCCTTCTTCGCTCGAATGCGGCGGCGTCGTGGTCAGCGCCAGTTCTTCGTCGGGGATGCTGCGCAGCGCCTCCAGTTCCTGCTGGGCCTTGTTGAGGGCGACCTGGGTCGCCTTCGCCCGCTGGTTGTTGACCGTCGCCGAGGCGAGGACGCCGAAGGTGGCGATCGCCCCCACGACGAGGATCAGCGCCGCGACCAGCACCTCGACGATGGTGAAGCCGTCCTCTCTCGATACGGGAGCCATCAGTTGCTCAGGATCGCGTTGCGGAGGCTGGCGCCGTCTTCGGCCTTGAGTCCGCCCGACCCTTCGGAGTCGGGGATTTCGAGCTTGATCCCGACGTAGGTGGTCGAAGCCGCCGCCTTCGCTTCGCCGCACCTGCTCGGTTCTTCTTCTTTGTTGCTGGGAACGAAGCAGAACACTTCCGCGGGGTTGCTGAGACCGGTGAAGAGCGTCTGGGCGGTGCCGGTGTAGACGCCGGGCGCGGTCTCGAGCCGGGTGCAGGCTTCGCCGCTGCAGCTGTAGGTGACCTCGCACTTGATCGCCGACGCGCTGCTGGCGAGGGTGGTCGAGCTGCCGCAAGTCGAGTGCCTGACGTAGGTCTGGAAGGAGACCGACGAGGCGGTCGCTTTGTCGACGACGACGCCGTCGCGGATTTCCCGCGTCATCCGTTCCAGCACCCAGCGAGCGGTCTGGATGTTGGTCGCCTGGCTGTCGAGCTTCGGCTGGCTGCGCATCGCACCGATCAGCAGGATCATCACCCCGCCCATCACCACCACGCCCATCGTCATCGCGACGAGCATCTCGATCAGGGTGAAGCCCTCCTCCCGCTCCATCAGCGCCTCTTCCTCCGCACGACCGTGAAGACGCGCTTGACCGGCTTCTGCTCCCACTGGCCGGCGGCGCTCTTCCCCTTCACCTCGAAGACGTGCCGGCCGGGCTTCAGCCGCGGCAGCTTGAAGGGGGAGCTGCACCCCTTCCAGCTGCGGCGGTCGACCTTGCAGATGAACGTCGTGCCCGGCTGTTCGACCGAGTCGGCGAACCGGAAGACCGGGCGGCGAGCGCGAGTCTTCGCGGCGGGTCCGAAGGTGATGCGGGTCAGCGGCGCAACGTAGACGACGCCGCCGATCTTGATGGCTTCGCCCGAACCGCCGCTGGGGCCACCCGCACCGCCGGTCGAGCCGGTGGAACCTCCGGCCGAGCCGCTGCCGCCGCCGGTGGACCCACCGGAGCCACCTTCGCCGCCCGAGCCGCCGCCGCCTTCACCGGTGCCGCCACCGCCACCTCCTTCGCCGCCCGGCGGGGGAGCGCTTTCCTGCTTATAGGTGACCGATCCTGACAGCCCGGATGAGCAGGCCGAGGTGTCGCCGCCCGCGTTGGTGGCCTTGGCGTGGAAGCTGGTGGTCGAACCGGGTTCGACGCTGACGGCGATACTGAACGTACCGGCCCCCGGTTCCCCTGCTTCCACCGCCGTCCCCACCGCGACGGGGGCGCCGTGGCAGTCGGAGGTGGCGAAGAGGCTGATCGCCGCACCGGGTTCGGCTTCGCCGAGCACCGCGGGTTCGAGCGAGCTGCCGGGCGAGGGGGGATTCGTCCCGGTCAGTCCCGGGGCGGGCGGCCCCAGTTCGAGTTCTCCCGGGTTGCCGACCGAGACCAGCAGCGTCCCGCCCGCCGAATGTTCGTAGACGTCCTGTTCGCCGGCGAAGTTGTCGTCGACGGTGAGCCGTTCGGTGGTGGTGAAGAAGGCATGGCCGCCATCACTGGAAATCGCCGCGAGGTGAGGCGTGTCAAGACCGTTGCCGCCGACCGGGCCGGTCGAGATCAGCGTCGGCGTTTCGCCGGCCACGTAGATGTCCGGCTTTTCGTCCTTGTCCGCGCTTACCAGCGGCGCCGCGGTCGTGTAGAAGACCCTGGCCGCATCGGCCGAGGCGCGGGCGAAGGTGCTGTCGTATTCAGCGCTGCCCGCCGAGACGAGGCTCGTCGTGCCGCCGCTCCAGGAGTAGACGTCCTGCTTTTCGCCTGCATCCCCGCTGAGCGGCTGCGCGGTGCTGAAGAGGACGGTGGCGCCATCGGTCGAGACCGCGTCGAACTTGGCGGAGAAGGCTTCCGAACCCGGCGAGACCAGCTTCGTCACTCCCCCGGCCCGCTCGTAGACGTCGGTCTGGGTGCCGCTGTCAGCGGAAGCCAGTGGTTCTTGGGTCGTGAAAAGGACGGCCGAACCGTCCGGAGAGGAACCGGCAAAGTTGGCATTGAACGACCCTTCGCCTTTTTCGCCTTCGGCGCTGGTCGAGACCAATGCGAGTGCGCCGCCCGGCGACCACTGGTACACGTCCTGGGAGCTGTCGACGTCTTCCCCGCTCAACAACCGCGCCTTCGTCTGCAGGAAAACCTTTCCTTCCGCCGAGATCCCCCGGTAGAGAGGCGCGCATTCCCCGGCCGTCAGCGGTTCGGGACAGGTTCCTTCCGGTGAAACTAATTCGGTGGTGCCCGCCGTGAAGTTGCGCTCGTAGTAGTCGGCTTCGTTGTCTCCGTCGCCTTCGGCGAGCTTGTCGGTGGAGAGGAACACAACGCTGTTGCCGTCGGCTGAGATCGCCGGACGCCCATCGTTGACGGGAACGGTCGCCGCTGCAGCGGCTTCGCAGCCGCTGCAGCTCGGGTCCGGGCGCGAGACCAGCGCCGTCGTCGCCGGCGCGGTGCTGAGGTCGCGCACATAGACGTCGCCGGCTTCGTCGGAGTCGCCTTCGGCCAGCTGCTCGTTGGTGGTGAAGAAGACCTTCGACCCGGTCGGCGTGGCGCCGACGAAGTTCGCCGGGAAGGCTTCGTTTCCGCAGGCGGGGGCGCAGGAGGCAGCGCCCTGCGAGACGAGGACGGTTTCGCCGGTGGCGGTATTTCTCATGTAGATGTCGGTGCTGCGGTCCTTGTCGGCCGGCACCAGCACCTCGGCGGTGGAGAAGAACACCTTCGTCCCGTCTTCGGAGGCGCCGTCGTAGGTGACGTTGTAAGCATCGCTGCCCCCGGTCGGGCTCGTCGAGATCTCCCGGGTGAAGTAGGTCGTGGCCCCTTCGGATTCGGTGTAGAAGCGCTCGTAGACGTCGCTGAAGCCGTTGTCGGTATCGCCGGGGACGAGCTTGGCGGTGGTGGTGAAGAAGGCCTTGCTGCCGTCGACCGAGGAGCCGGCATATTCGGCCGGGTCAGCCTGGGCCGCGGAGACTATGCAAAGACCGCAGAGGGCGGCCAACAGGAAGGTGAAGGGAGCTTTCGGCATCCAGAGTGTTATCGGTTGGGAGGCCCGAGCGGCTTAAGTGCTCAGGGTCCGGCCAGAAAGTCGAGGGGCGGGCAATTGCCCGCCCCTCGTTAGTTCATGCTTGAGCAACAGAAATCGGAGACCTAGGAGATCAGCCTTCTTCCCAGTTGCCTCCCGTGGGGCAGCCACCAGTGCCACCGACGGTGCAGGTGAAGCTCAGGACGCCCGTGGTGGGCGCTCGTTCAACCGAGAACGTTTGCGTCGATTTAGCTCCTTCGATGGTGATCTTGTAGCCTTCGTTGCCGGTACCCTTCGGTTCGGCGGCGGTGATTTCCGCGTTCGCTAGGGTCGGCTCAATTCTTTCGAGTTCACCCTTCAGCGTCCCGGTAGCGGGAGCAGGGTACTTACCCCCGTGTTCGGTTCCATAGGTCTCCATCGCGACCTGAGCCGAGTGGACGTACTCCTTCGCCTTCGCGTCGCCGGCCTTTTCCTTCTGGTTGAAGAAGGCAGGCAGGGCGATCGCGGCGAGGATGCCGAGGATGAGCATCACGACGAGGAGCTCGATCAGCGTGAAGCCGGCCTCGCTGTCGCCGTTGAGCCGGGCGCCGATGCGGGCCCGGAGATTCTGGACTGACATTAGTGACCTCCTATGGTCCTAATCGTTCGAGCCAGAGCCCCGTCGCGTGAAGCCACGTGGTGTCTGTCGACCCCGGTGGTAACCCGGCTGACTCCCGTCAGGGAGCCCCGTCGGCTTTGCGCCCCCGCCTCGCAGCGGGTTTGCCTTTTGCACCGAGGCACTGGCAGATTCATCACAGGGAGTTCATCGGCCACTTGGGGAGGGACTTGATCCCTGAAATTGGGGTCCCGTACCGCAAAAATTCAGCTTTCTGGACGTGCGTCCAGAGGCGGCCGCCAAAACCGACTACCGGTTCAGCGGATCTTTTCGTAGATGCTGAACATCGGCAGGTACATCGAGATCACGATGAAGCCGACCATGCCGCCGACGAAGACGATCATCAGCGGCTCCAGCAGCGCGGTCAGCGCTTTCACCTTGGCGTCGACCTCGGCCTCGTAGAAGTCCGCGATTTTCGCCAGCATCGTCTCCAGCTGACCGGTCTCCTCGCCGACCGAGACCATGTGGCCGACCATCGGCGGGAAGATCGGGTTGGCCTCGATCGGCCCGGCGAGGGAACCGCCGCGCTTGACCGATTCGTAGACGTCCTCCATCGATTTCTCGATGACGATGTTGCCGGCGGTCTGCCCCGTCAGTTTGATCGACTGCAGCATCGGCACGCCGGCCGAGACCGAGCCGGCGAAGGTTCGAGACCAGCGGGCGAGCGCGACCTTCTGGATCACGTCGCCGATTTTGAACGGGATGCGGAGGATGAACCGCTCCCACGCATCACGTCCTTTTTCCGTTTTCTTCCAGCGAAAGAAGACGAAAAAGAAGATCACGATGGAAGGGATGATCACGAACCAATAGCCGGTGAGAGCTTCAGAGACCGTTACGCAGAGCTGCGTCGGCGGCGGCAGCGCCGAGCTTTCGCCGGGATGTTCTTCGGCGAGCTCTTTGAAGATGCCGACGAAGACCGGGATCACGAAGCAGACAATTGCAACCAGCACAACGACCGCGAAGGTGAAAACTACCGCCGGATACATCAGCGCCGATTTGACCTGACGCCTGAGCGCATCCTGTTTCTCGACCTGGTAGGCGATCCGGTCGAGCGCCTCGTCCAGCCGACCGGACTGCTCGCCGGAGCGCACCATCGCCCGGAACAGCCGATCGAAGACCTTGGGGTGGCGCTCCATCGCCTGCTCGAGCGTGGATCCCGCCTCGACGTCGGCGCGTAAGCCGGCGACGGCCGCTTCGATCATTTCGTCGTTGGTCTGTTCCTCCAGCGTCCGCAGCGTCCGCAGCATCGGCATCCCGGAGGCGACGAGGGTGGCGAACTGGCGCGAGAAGACCGCCAGCTCGCGCATGTCGACCTTCTGCCAGCGTTTGAAGAAGTCCTCGATGTTGACCGGCGAGGCTTTTTCGGTGACGTCGAGGACGATCAGGCCGCGCTGGCGCAACGCCTCGGCCACCTGCGACTTGGACTCGGCCTCGATCTCGCCGCTGGTCGAGGCGCCCGCCGGGTCCATCGCCCGAAAGGAAAAGGTGGTCGCGGCGGCGGCCATCGCCTACTGCCCCGTGTAGCTCGGCGGCGCACCGGCCGCCTGGGCAGGCTGCGCGTAGCCGTTGCCGTCCATGCCCATGCCCGTCGGCTGTACCGGCTCGGACCCGAGCAGGCGTTTCAGCTCCTCCGGCACGGCGCTGCGCTGCTGGGCCAGCTGGCGGTTGATCTTTCCGCCGCGAACCAGGCGGGCGAGGTCGGCATCCATCGTCTGCATCCCGACCGCCCCCGAGGTCTGCACCGCAGCGTAGATCTGGTGCGTCTTGCCCTCGCGGATCAGGTTGCGGATCGCCGGCGTCGGCACCAGCACCTCGGTGGCGACGACGCGGCCCAGCCCGTCTGCGGTGGGAAGCAGCTGCTGGGTGACGATCCCCTGCAGGGCGATCGATAGCTGGGTGCGCACCTGGCCCTGCTGCTCGGGCGGGAAGACGTCGATGATCCGGTCGACCGTCTGCGCGGTCGACTGGGTGTGGAGGGTGGCGAAGACGAGGTGTCCGGTCTCGGCCGCGGTGAGGGCGGTGCCGACCGTCTCCAGGTCCCTCATCTCGCCGACGAGGATGACGTCCGGGTCCTCTCGCAGGGCGGCTTTGAGGCCGAGGGCGAAGGTCTCGGCGTCGGCGCCGATCTCACGCTGGTTGACGATCGATTTTTTGTGCCGGTGCAGGAACTCGATCGGGTCCTCGATCGTGAGGATGTGGTCTTGGCGCTCGCAGTTGATCACGTCGATCATCGCCGCCAGGGTGGTGCTCTTGCCCGAGCCGGTGGGGCCGGTGACGAGAACGAAGCCGCGCGGTTTCTGGGTCAGCTCGCGCAGGATCTGCGGCACGCCGAGCGAGTCGAGGGCCGGGATCTCCTGGGGAACGAAGCGGAAGGCGGCGCTGACGGCGCCGCGCTGGAAGAAGCAGTTGACGCGGAAGCGGGCGACGTTGGGGATCGCGTAGGCGAAGTCGAGCTGTTTGTTGTTCTCGAACCGTTTGCGCTGGTCGTCGTTGAGGATGCTGAAGATGACCTCGCGGGTCTCCTGCCCGGTCAGCACCTCGAACCCCTCCATCGGGGTGATCTGCCCCTTGTCGCGGATCGCCGGCGGAAAGCCCGGGGTGAGGTGAACGTCGGAGGCCCGCGCCTCGACCATGCGGCGCAGGACCTCTGCGAAGTCGAAGTCCATGGCCACTAGATCGGCCTTCTAGGCCGATTCCTTAAGTGGTGACACGGAGCACCTCCTCGAGGCTGGTCGAACCCCCGCGCACCTTGGCCAGGCCGTCCTCGCGCAGGGTCAGCAGCCCCTCCTCCGCGGCGATCGCGCCGATCTCCGCCTCGGAGGCCCCGGCGACGGTCATTTCCTTGATCCGTTCGCTCATCGCCATCACCGAGTAGAGCCCGACGCGGCCTTTGTAGCCGCTGCCGTTGCAGCGGGCGCAGCCGACCGGCTCGTAGGCCTCGACCTCGCCCCCGACCCGCAGGCCGGCGTCGGCCAGCGCGTGCACGGGGACGATCGTGCGCCGCTTGCAGTGGCTGCAGAGCTTCCGCGCCAGCCGCTGGGCGACCACGCAATCCACCGCCGAAGCCACCAGGAACGGCTCGATCCCCATCTTGCTCAGCCGGCTGATCGCCCCGGGGGCGTCGTTGGTGTGGAGGGTGGTGAGCATCATGTGGCCGGTGAGCGCGGCCTCGATCGCGATCCGGGCCGTCTCGCCGTCGCGGATCTCGCCGACCATGACGATGTCGGGGTCGGCGCGGAGGATCGAGCGCAGCCCGGTGGCGAAGTCGAGGCCCGCCTTGCGGTTGACGTTGATCTGGTTGATGCCGCCGATCTGGTACTCGACCGGGTCCTCGATCGTGATGATGTTCTTCTCGACCTGGTTGAGGCCCTGCAGCGCCGCGTAGAGGGTCGTGCTCTTGCCGGAGCCGGTCGGGCCGGTGACGAGGACGGCGCCGTAGGCCTGGCGGAAGGCGTGCTCGAAGCGCTCGCGCGCCGACCCGTCCATGCCCAGCTCGTCGAGGCTGCGCTGGGCGTTGTCTTTGTCGAGGATGCGGATCGTCGCCCCCTCGCCGCGCTGGGTCGGCAGAGTGGTGACGCGGAGGTCGACGCGGCGGTCTTCGACCGTGATGCTGACGCGGCCGTCCTGGGGAACGCGTTTCTCGGCGATGTTGAGCTCGCTCATGATCTTCACCCGCGAGATCACGGCGCTGACCATCCGCTTCGGGACGTTCGCGGCCTCGCGGAGCACGCCGTCGATGCGGAAGCGGACCCGCATGTCCTGTTCCTCGGGCTCGAAGTGGATGTCGGAGGCCCCCTCTCCGACCGCCTGGCCGAGGATGCTGTAGACGAGTTTGATCACGGGTGCGTCCTCGGCCCCGACCTCCATCTGGGCGACTTCTGCGAGCTCTCCCTCCTCGTCTTCTTCGCCCTCGATCGCCGCCTCGGTGACCGAGCTCTGCAGCGTGTTGAGGCGGGTGATCAGCGCTTCGATGTCCTCCTCGGCGGCAACCGCGACGGTGCAGTCGAGGCCGGTGGCGAGCTGGATGTCGTCCACGGCAAGAACGTTGGTGGGGTCGCTCATCGCCACCCGCAGGGTCTGCTTGTCGACGAAGCCGACGGGGAGCGCCCGGTAGCGGCGGGCGGTGCCGACCGGGATCAGGTTCGCCGCCGCCATGTCGACCGGGAAGGCCGAGAGGTCGATGTGGTCGAGTCCGTAGCGCTCGGCGATCGCCCGCGAGAGCTGGTCGCCGTTGATCGCCCCCTGCTGGAGAAGCAGCGCCTCCGGCGGCATCCCGGCGGTGCGGGCCTCTTCGATCGCCTGGCGCGCCCGCTCCGCCGGCACGTGGCCGAGGTCGACGATGACGTCGGTGATGAAGCCGCTGGAGCGGCCCCGCCTCAGCGGCGGCGTAAGTCCCGGGGTGCCCTGCTCCTCAGGCGAGAGAACCGGCGCGGTCGAGTCGCCTGATTCGGGAACCGGCCGCAGATGGCTCGGGTAGTCCCCCTGGTCCATGGGCTACGGGTGGTAGGAGAGCGTTCGGCCCTTGTACCGCGCGTCCGCGACCTGCTGGACGACGCTCTGCGCCCCCTGGTAGCCGTAGCTGACCGAGGCGGTGGGAACGCCATGAGTGAGGGCCTTCGGGCGGAGGACGACGAGGGCGGGGACGCGGTTGACCCCGACCCCCTCGGTGATCGCGGCGTAGCGGGCGATGTGCTGGGCGGGTACGACGAAGAGGGCGACCCCGGGGACCGAGGCCAGGGCGGCGGTGTCGGCCTTGGCCATGCGGTCGTCGATTCCGCCTTCGCGGACGATGAGGAGGACCACGGTCTGCCCGGAGTCGAAGGCGCTGGTGACGGGCTTCGGCGGCGGCGGGGCTTCGGGGGGAGCGGCGGCGGTCCCGGTCGCCGGCGTTCCGCCGGCCGGGGTGATCGCCGGGGCGCTGGTGGTGACCGAGGTTTCCGTTTCGGCTTCGGACCCCGATTCCGATTCGCCGCCGCCTCCTTTCAGGAGGAAGATCGCGGCCACGACGACGAGGACGCCGATCAAGGCCACCTGGGCAAGCGGGTTTTCGTTGAGCTTCTCTCGCATCGAAAGTCCGCTTATCTAGCTCGGCACCGGGCACCGAGAGCTTGAATTCAGCAGTTGGCGTTGGGAGGAGAGGCCGTCGCGCCGGTGCACTCGACGTAGGACTGGCGTGAGTAGAGGATCCAGCCGCCGAGGTTCGGCGGTTCGAAGCCTTCGTCCTGTTCGACGGTGGCGTGGTTGTCGAGGTAGATGTTGTTGCCGGCGATCGCGCCTTTGTAGGTCGCGTTGTTGCGCAGGTAGATGTCCGAGTACGGGGCGTAGAGCACGAACTCGTTGGTCGAGCCAGTGTTGTTTTTGAATTCCACCGTGGTCGGGATCGTCGGCGAGCCGATCACGTACAGGCCCGGGACTTCGTATTTGCCTTCGCCGTTGTAGCCGCTGGAGGTGATGTCGGCGTTGTTTTCGACCTTGATCTGAGCTTCACCGGATTGGATGCCGCAGTTTTCCGGGGTGTCGAAGAAGATCCGCACCGTCGCGTGTTCGCCCATGATCAGGTGGGAGTTGTTGCCGAGGAGGAGCCGGCAGATTAGGTAATCGCCGCCGGTGAGCGTGAGGCTGGAGTTCTGCGCCGGTTCGATCGTCCGCGTGGTCGGGTTCCAGGGAACGGTGCTCTTCCACGATTTGCTGTAGGAGTCGGACTGGCATTCGGCCGGTGATTTGGGTTCCGTGAGGACGCTGCACTTTTCGAGCCGGGCATTGCTGTTGTTCGTCGCGATGTCTTCCGGCATGAAGCTGGTGACCGGCAGCAGCGTTTCGTTGCCTTCCGTCTGGACGTAGCCGCTGCACTGCGAGGAGTTGTTTTCGAGGGTGAGTTTCTTCCCGGTCCCGTGCCGGATGTCGCCGCATATGCTGGCGCCGTTGCTGAGCGAGACGTTCCCGTTGACCCCGACGCCGACCCGAATGTCGGCGTTATTGTCGAGCACTATGTCGCCGTTGCCGATCACCCCTGCGTTGGAGAAGGGCCCTTTGACCGGGGTCGAGTCCAGCGTCACCTCCACCCGCTGACTGACCCCGTTCGAGGTCCCGACGGCGACGACGCAGGAGGTGTATTCGCCGCAGGTCGCTTCGCTGGGCCCCACCCGGTAGGAAAACGTGGCGTCACCCACCGTGCCGGTGAGCTGTGGACACCAGCCGTCGGCTTCAGTCGGTGCCTTGGCAAGGGTTGCACCAGACAGGCCAACGCAGGGATCGGTCGTGGTCACCACTTTCGAGAACTGGTTGAGCCGCAACAGGGCGACGCCGGCCCCAGCGTCCGCGGCCGCAATCGCTTCCTTGGCGTCGTGGTCGCGGATCGTCCCGTGCTGCGTATTGACTGAGTAGACCACCGCCGCGCTGGCAAAGGTGAAGGCGACCGTCATCGCGATCAGGGCGGTCGCCACCGCAATCCCGCTCTCGTTACGGCGCAGGTCCCGGACGAGCAGGATGAAGCGGTCGATCACGGGCATCGGAGGTTTGATCGGCGCCCGGTCGCCCGGGCTTGAACCCGGCAATCCGGTTGCCAACCCCCGCTGGACGCCCGTCCTAATCAGTTAGAAGGTGCCCCAACCTGCTCGTCGGAATGCTCCAGCTGCTCGATCCCGCTCGCCCGCTGGCCGCCCGCCGCCAGCATCAGTTTGAAGTCGTGGGGGCTGGAGGCGTACTCGAGGGCGACGTGCTCGGAGACCTTGCCCTCCATCACGTACTGGAGCAGGGACTGGTCGAAGGTGCGCATGCCGTAGTACTCGCCCTCGGAGATCACCTCGGTGATCTTGCCGGTCTCCTCCGGATTCATGATCAGGTCCTTGACCCGGCCGGTGACGACCATGATCTCCGAGGCAGGGACGCGGCCGTCGCCGGTGAGGTCGGGGACGAGGCGCTGGGCGATCGCCCCTTTGAGGGTCGCGGCGAGCATCACCCTGGCCTGGTGCTGGAGGTGGGGCGGGAAGAAGTCGACGATGCGGTTGATCGTCTCGGTTGCGTCCAGGGTGTGGACGGTCGAGAGCACGAGGTGGCCGGTCTCGGCCGCCGAGAGGGCGGTCCGCACGGTCTCCTCGTCGCGCATCTCGCCGATCAGGATCACGTCGGGGTCCTGGCGCAGGACGCGGCGCATCGCCCGGGCGAAGCTCTCGGTGTCGGAGCCGACTTCGCGCTGGTTGATGATCGAGCCTTTGTCTTCGTGCAGGTACTCGATCGGGTCCTCGAGGGTGATGATGTGATCGGTCCGAGTGCGGTTGATGTGGTCGATCATCGCCGCCAGCGTCGTGCTCTTGCCCGATCCGGTGGTCCCGGTGACGAGGATGATCCCGCGCTGCTCTTCGGCCAGCTTGGTCACCACCGGCGGCAGCCCCAGGTCCTCGACCGAGCGGATTTCGAAGGGGATCGCGCGGCAGACGATCGAGATCGAGCCGCGCTGCTTGAAGACGTTGACGCGGTAGCGGCTGAGTCCGGGGACCGCGTAGGAGAAGTCGGCCTCCCCGACTTCCTCGAACTCGGTCAGCGACCGCACCTCGGCGATGTCGTGGAACGCCTGTTCGGTGTCTTTCGACTCGAGGACCTCGTAGCCCTCGAGCGGCGTCAGGTCGCCGTGCAGGCGGATCGTCGGCGGCACGCCCACCTTGACGTGCAGATCCGACCCACCCCGCTCGACCAGGGTGCGCAGCGCTGAATCGATGTCGAACATCCCGACCTCTATCGGCGGACATGCGGGATCTCTTGATCATGCAGGCATGGCCGCACAGGCCGCCAGGAATTCGAGCCCTTTCGGCTGTAAGAGGGCTGACATCGCCGGGGTCGACCCGTTCCAGCGTCTACCGGCGAGGACGGGGTGGTTCGCCGAATATCGAAGGAGCCCCTCTAAAGCGCCGTCGTGCGCAGAAGGAGATCAATCATGAAGAGGCGTATTCGCAAGGTCATGGCCCTCACCGCCGCGATCATGCTTTTGGGTGTGGGTCCCGCCTATGCGTTCGGAGGGCCGAACTCGGCCGGCAACTCCGGTCACTTCCAGCCGAACAGCCACCCGTGCGTGAGCGAAAACGATCAGCCCAACTGCCCGGGCCCGCATTGATCCTGCCCGGTACGGATCGGGGAGGGCCGACCCCTCCCCGATTTGATGCTGCTTAAGCGACCTCGCGGAGTTTCTGCGCCTCGCCGAGGGACTGGAGCTTTTTCAGGCTCTGGTTCTCGATCTGGCGGATCCGCTCGCGGGTGACGTTGAAGGTGCGGCCGACCTCGTCCAGGGTCCGCGGGTGCTCGCCGCCGAGCCCGTAGCGGAGCTCGAGTACGCGGCGCTCGCGGTAGGAGAGGTTCTCGAGCGCCTCTTTCAGCGCCTCCTTGGTCAGCAGGTCCGCCGCCCGGTCGAACGGGGACTCGGCCTTCTCGTCGGCGATGAACTGGCCGAACTCCGACTCCTCCTCGTCGCCGACCGGCTTCTCCAGGGAGACCGGGGCCTGGGCGGAGCGCTTGATCGAATCGACCTCCTCGGGATCGATCCCCGTCACCTCGGCGATCTCCTCCGGGGTGGGCTCGCGGCCCAGCTCGGTGACCAGCTTGCGCTCGGCGCGGCCGATCTTGTTCAGCTTCTCGACGACGTGGACCGGGATCCTGATGGTCCGGGCCTTGTCGGCCAGCGCGCGGGCGATCGCCTGCCGGATCCACCAGGTCGCGTAGGTGGAGAACTTGAACCCCTTGCGGTAGTCGAACTTCTCCGCCGCGCGGACCAGGCCGAGCGTCCCCTCCTGGATCAGATCGAGGAAGGGCAGGCCCTGGTTCCGGTAGTTTTTCGCGATCGAGACGACCAGTCGCAGGTTCGACTCGACCATTTTCTGCTTCGCGTCGAGGTCGCCGCGCTCGATCCGTTTGGCGAGTTCGACCTCCTCCTGCGCGGTCAGCAGGCGGACTTTGCCGATGTCCTTGAGGAACAGCTGCAGGGAATCGGTGGTCATGTCCGGTTTCAGGTCGAGCGCCTGTTTCTGGCGCCGGCGGCCTTTTTTGCCGGTATCCGCGGGAAGCGCTTCGGCAGCGGCTTTCTGCGCCGGGTCCATGTCCTCGACGAGCTCGATCCCCGACTTCTCGAGGTGGCCGTAGAGGTCCTCGACGTCAGACTCGTCCAGATCGACCTCGGAGACCGCCGAGGCGATGTCGCCGAAGGTCAGCACGCCGAGCTGCTGCCCGCGATTGATGAGGTTTTTGACCTCGTCCAGTTCCTGAAGCTCTGCTACCAGCATCCGTTCTTACTCGTTTCCCTTGCGCTCGTTGTTTAGTCCTCTAGACGAAAAGACCGCGCCGACTCGAAAGTCGCGCTGCACCGACAAAAAGCGGACCTCAGAGATGGTCCGCGAAGTAGCGTCTACATCCGTCATTTTGTGCCCTGAGGGCAGGCGCCTCGATCTGCATCAAACGCCTGTTCGCATGGTAGTTGCTTCACTTTCTGAAGTCAAGCCGAATCCCCCGCAAGTTGCGATAAATGCAAGCCACCCTGCGCCACCCGAGACCCTGGCTCCGCGCCTTCTGGCAGCGGGCATACCGCGAGAACGTCACCGGGCTCTCGGCGATGGTCGCCTACAACCTGATGCTGGCGGTCTTTCCCTTCGCCCTGCTGGTCCTCTTCGTCTTCGGCCAGGTGCTGAAGATCGGGGGGGTCGAAACCAGCGTCCTCAACGACCTTCAGCGCCTCTTCCCCAACACCGAGCAGCAGACGCTGACCGACGTGCTGACGAGGATCCAGGACAACTCGACCACGATCGGGATCGCCGCCTTCCTCGGCTCGCTCTGGATCGGCGCCTCCTTCTGGGGGGCGATGGACACCGCCTTCTGCCGCATCTACCACGTCGAGTGCCGCGGCTGGGTCGAGCAGAAGCGCTTCTCCTTCGCAATGCTGGTCGTGGTCGTCCTGTTCATCGCCGCCAGCATCTTCGTCCCGACCTTCGAGAGCGCAGTCGTCTCCAGCACCGATCGCCTGCCCTTCGGCCTTTCTGACATCAAGGCGATCGACACGATCCTCCTGCTGGGAGCGGCCCTGCTCATCACCTTCGCGATCTGCGCGGTGATCTTCTGGGCCGTCCCGAAAGGACACATGCCTTGGCGTGCGGTCTGGCCCGGCGCCCTCTTCGTAACCGTTTCCGCGGGGCTGGCGAACTGGCTGTTCCCGATCTATCTCTCCAACGTGTCCAGTCTCTCCCGGTTCGGCTCGACCCTCGGCTTCGTCCTCATCGCCCTGCTTTGGTTCTACGTCCTCAGCCTGGCGCTGATGGTCGGCGCGGTGATCAACTCGCTGCGCTTCGAGCTCCACGACACCGGGGAGCTGCCTTCCTATGGGGGTTCACGATCCCCTTGCGGCTGCGAAGAAGAAGGCGCAAGCAGCGGTGCTTCCGCCGGGGCTCCTCCCACTAGTTAATAAAAACTGTCGTATCCTACGACGCGGAAGCACGACCAGTCTGGACCACGAGTCCAGAGCTCCGGCAGGGTGGGACGATCCACATTGATGCAAAAACAATGGAGTTCTGAGAAGGCGACCAGCGTTCTGCGGCCGACGACTCCGCTGGACATCGGGGACCGCTCCCAGCGCCAGCGCATCGTCGACGCGATCATCGACAGCTGCGCCGAGAAGACCTACGCGGCGACGACGATCACCGACATCGTCAGCCGCGCCCACATCTCCCGCACCACGTTCTACAAGCACTTCGACGACAAGCGCGCCTGCTTCGACGCCGCGATCGAGCACTGCATCGAGCAGCTGCAGGAGGTGGCGGCCGCCGCCCACTCCGCCGAAGACGAGCCCGGCGACGCGGTCCGCGAAGGAGCCACCGCCGTGGTCGAGGCGCTGGCGGCGCGGCCGGGGCTTGCGCAGCTCCTGACCGGCGACGCGATGGCGGTCGATCCGAAGGCGATCGAGCGCTACCGCAAGGCGACGATCCCGGCGATCGCCGCGCTCTGGTCGGCGCTCGGAGGCCGGGCGCGGCCTCACACCGACCCGCGCATCGCCTTCGGGCAGGCCCAGGTCCTGATCCTCAACCAGATCGCCGCCGGCGAAGCCGATCGCCTGCCGGACCTGCTGCCGGAGATCGTCTACCTCGCGGTCAGCCCCTTCGGAGGTCACGAGGAGGCCATCAAGCAATCTCGACGCGCCAAGGCGGCTATCAGTGGCGTTCTCGGTGGCTGACACCCCCGAGGACCTCCGCAAGTGGCGGCTGCCGCGCGGGCGCCACGGCCTCCCGCGCGAGCTGGTCGAGCGCTCGCAGCGCGAGCGGCTGCTCGCCGCGGTGGTCAGGGTCACCGCCGCCAAAGGGTACGAGGCGACGACCGTGGCCGACATCCTCGGCGAGGCGGGAGTCGGCCGCGAGAGCTTCTACGAACTCTTCGACGACAAGCTCGACTGCATGCTGGCGGCGCACAAAATCCTCATCGACGACCTCGAGCGGCGGGTGCGCCCGGTCTACGTCACCGACGGCCCCTGGCCGCAGCGGATGCGAGCCGCCCTCGCCGCGACGCTCGACTGGTTCGGCAGCGATCCCGAGGCGGCCCGCTTCACGCTGGTCGAGCTGACCGCCGTCGGCCCCGCCTTCAGGCCGGTCTTCCAGGCCGAGTTCGCCCGCGCGATCGCCCTGCTCGAGGAAGGCGCCGGCGAGGACGGGCCGGAGCCCGAGCTGGCCCAGGCGAACGAGCTCGCGGTCGGCGCGATCCTCGCCCGCATCTACGAGGAGGTGGTGCTGGGCCGCGCCGCCGAGCTGCCCCGCCTCCTCCCCGACCTCGCCTACGAGCTGCTCGTTCCCTTCATCGGCGAAGCGCGGGCGCGGGCGACCGCCGACGACGGCGCTTAGCGCTCCGCTTCCAGGCCGGCGACGGCCTCGCGCATCGCCTCCTGCAGCGGCACCTTCTCGACGCCGCCGAACAGGTCCATCCCGCTGGGATCGCTGACCACGGTCTCGGTCGAGAGGCCCTCGATCAGCGGCCGGGCAACGCCGGAATCCACGGGGGTGACGAGCCCGATCCAGAGCGAGGAGAGGCGCGGCGTCAGCACCGGCACCGTGATCCGCAGCGGTCTGCGCCGGCCGAGCGCCCGGGCCAGCCGGTCGATCATGCCTCCGTAGGTGGTGACGTCGGGGCCACCGATCTGGATCTCCCGATCGGCGGGAAGGGCGAGATCGGAAGCGGCGGCGAGGTAGGAGACCGCCTCGGCCGCGGCGATCGGCTGGGTGCGGGTGCCGACCCAGCGCGGCGTCACCATCACCGGCAGCCGCCGCACCAGGTAGAAGATCGTGCGGAAGGACTCGCTGCCCGAGCCGATCACCGCGGCGGCGCGGAAGTAGGCGACCGGCACCTCGCCCTCGCGCAGCGTCTGCGCGGTCGCATGGCGGCTGTCGAGGTGCTTGGAGCCTTCCCCCAAGCCGCCGAGGTAGACGATCCGCTTCACTCCGGCCGTCGCGGCGGCGGCGGCGAAGCTCTCGGCGGCGGCGTGGTCGCGCTCGGCGAAGTCGCCGTCGGAGCCGCGGCCCATCGAGTGGACCAGGTAGTAGGCGACGTCGACGCCTTCCAGCGCCGGACCCAGGGTCTCGGGCTCGAGCACGTCGGCGCGGCGGACCTCGCAGCCGCACTCCCGCAGGTCCTCGGCTCGCTCGGGGGTGCGCGCCAGCGCCCGCACCTCCCGGCCGTCGCCGCAGAGACGGCGGCAGAGCAAGCCGCCGATGTACCCGGTGGATCCTGCGACCGCAATCACGCTCTCACGCTACCCGCGGGAGCGAAAGGAATCAGCCGTAACGTTCGCCGATGATCTCTCTGAGCTTCGAGCGGTCGTGGCGGGCGTGAACCCTGCGCACGGTGCCCGAGCGCGAGCGCATCACCAGCGACTCGGTGGTGGCGCCGGGGCCGCGGTAGCGGACGCCTTGGAGGACGTCGCCGTCGGTGACGCCGGAGGCCGAGAAGAAGACGTCCTCGCCGGAGCAGAGGTCGTCGGCGGTGAGGACGCGGTCGAGGTCGTAGCCGGCGTCGACGGCTTCCGAGCGCTCCTCGTCGTTGCGCGGCCAGAGCCGGCCGATCAGCTGCCCGCCCATCGACTTCAGCGCCGCGGCCGAGATCACTCCCTCCGGGGTACCGCCGATCCCCCAGAGCAGGTCGACCGGGGAGCGTTCGCTCACCGCCAGCAGCGAGGCGGAGACGTCGCCGTCGGTGATCAGGCGGATGCGGGCGCCCGCGTCGCGGACTTCCTTCATCGCCTCCTCGTGGCGGGGGCGGTCGAGCATGACGACGACCACGTCGCCGATCGAGCCGCCCTTGCGTTCGGCGATCCGCTTCAGCGTCTCCGGCAGCGGCCGGTCGAGGTCGAGCAGGTCGGCGATCTCTTCCCCGCCCGCCATCTTTTCCATGTAGACGCAGGGGCCGGGGTCGAACATCGTCCCCCGCTCGGCGAGGGCGATCACGGCGATCGCGCTCGGCATCCCCAGCGCGCAGAGGCGGGTCCCCTCGAGCGGGTCGACGGCGATGTCGACGACCGGCGGCGAGCCGTCGCCGATCCGCTCGCCGTTGTAGAGCATCGGCGCCTCGTCCTTCTCCCCCTCGCCGATGACGACGGTGCCGTCCATCGAGACCGAGTCGAGGACGTGGCGCATCGCATCGACCGCGGCCTGGTCGGCGGCGATCTTGTCGCCGCGGCCGACCCAGCGCGCCGAGGCGAGGGCCGCTGCCTCGGTGACGCGGACGAGCTCGAGCGCGAGGTTGCGGTCCGGTTTCGCGGCGGCTCCGGACTCCTGGGAACTTGGCGCCATCGGGCCGCAGGCTAACCGAATCCGCGCCGCGGCCGTCTGTGGACGTTTGCCCGAATCGAATTTCGAGGAGTCCGGTCGGCACTACTCAAGGCCGCTTCCTCCAACGCCGATTAGCCCCAGCATGGAGGCGACCGAGCTTTCGCGGCTGGGGCAGGAGCTGAGCGCGCGCACGGACGACGTCGTGGCCCGGATGATGCGGCTCTCCGAGGAGTCGAGCAGAACACTGGACAAGGTCGTCGAAGAGAGCTTCCGCGACGTCGGCACCGTCTCCACCGTCGCCGTCGCCCGCTGGATGGCCGGCGAGGGCGAAGCGGTCGCCCGCGAGGTCGGCCAGGAGTCGTGGCGGATCTTCGCCCAGCTCGCCTCTCAGCGCGAGGCGCCGCTGAACGAGGTGACGAAACGCTGCCTGCGCTGGCGCGACTGCGCGCTCCAGGTGCTGGGCGAGAGCGCCGCCGACCTCAGCCTCTGCGCGGAGACCCTGATCGAGGCGCGGCGGATGGTGCAGCGCAGCCTCGACGTGACGCTGGTGCGGATGTGCCAGTCCTTCGAGGACGAGCGCCGGCGCGCCCACGAGGAACTGACCAACCGCGAGAAGGAACTGGTCTTCCTCGCCACCCACGACGCCCTCACCGGGCTGCCGAACCGGACCCTGATCCTCGACCGGATCGAGCAGACCCTGCGCCGCTCCCGCCACAACCAGGAGCCGGTGGCGGTGCTGTTCGTCGACCTCGACAACTTCAAGGCGATCAACGACTCGCTCGGCCACGGGACGGGGGACGAACTCCTCTGCGCCGTCGCCGAACGACTCGACGGCGTGATCCGCGACACCGACGCGCTCGGGCGGATGGGCGGCGACGAGTTCGTCATCGTCGCCGAGGGGCTCTCGCTGGCGGCCGGGCCGGAGCTGATCGCCGAGCGCCTGCTGGAAGCCTTCAACGCGCCCTTCGTGCTCGGCGAAGACCGCGAGACCCTCGTCCACGCGAAGGCCAGCGTCGGCATCGCCACCGGCGTGCGGCCCTCGGCCGAAGAGCTGCTGCGCGACGCCGACATCGCCATGTACCGGGCGAAGTGGGGCGGCAAGAGCCGCTACCTGGTCTTCGAGTCGGGGATGGGTGACGAAGTCCAGTCGCGCCTCGAGACCGAGATGGACCTGCAGGTGGCGCTCGACAACGGCGAGTTCTTCCTCGTCTACCAGCCCACCTTCGACCTGCAGACGATGACCCCGACCGGAGTCGAGGCGCTGATCCGCTGGCGCCGGCCCGGGCGCGGGATCGTCGAGCCGGAGGATTTCATCCCGCTGCTGGAGGAGACGAAGATGATCGTCGACGTCGGCGCCTGGGTGCTGAGGGAGGCCTGCGCGCAGGCGGCCGGCTGGCAGCAGGAGGGACGCTCGCTGGAGCTCTCGGTGAACGTCTCGGCGCTGCAGCTCGACACCGACGACCTGATCGGGCACGTCACCGAGGCGCTGGAGGAGAGCGGCCTGGCGCCGGACTCGCTGACCCTGGAGATCACCGAGACGACCTTGATGAGCAACGCCGAGGAGACTGCGCAGCGGCTCGAAAAGCTGAAGCGGCTGGGGGTGCGGATCGCGGTCGACGACTTCGGCACCGGCTACTCCTCGCTCGGCCACCTGCGCCAGTTCCCGGTCGACGTGCTGAAGATCGACCGCTCGTTCGTCTCCCAGCTGTCGGAGGGCGGCGAGGGGGAGATCCTCCTCCACACCCTGCTCCAGCTCGGCAAGGCGCTGGAGATCGAGACCACGGCGGAGGGGATCGAGCGGCCGCAGGACCTCTCGCTGATCCGCGAGAAGGACTGCGACAACGGCCAGGGCTTCCTCTTCACGCGGCCGCTCAGCGCCCAGGACGCCGAGTCGTTCTTCCGGCAGTGGCCGGCGCACCGGCGCTTCGAGCTCCGGCACGAGCGGGATGGCGACAACGATAGGGTTCCGCTCGATGGAGCGCTGGGGCCTGACGCTGCCGCTGCCGGGGCTGACGCTCGCTGACCACGAGGAGCTGGTGAAGCGCGCCGAGGCGGCGGGCTACACCGACCTCTGGACCGGTGAGACCGCCGGGCCGGACGGCTTCACGCCGCTGGCGCTGAGCGCAGCCTGGACCGAGCGGGCGCGGCTCGGGACCGGCATCGTCGGCGTCTTTCAGCGCGGGCCGGCGCTGCTGGCGCAGCAGGCGGCGGCGATGGCCGATGCCTGCGGCGGCCGGTTCGTGCTCGGGATCGGCTCCTCCTCGGACCGGATCGTCGAAGGCTGGAACGGGATCCCGTTCGAGAGGCCGCTGAGCAGGGTGAGGGAGACACTCGACTTCCTCGACGTGGCGCTGGCGGGCGAGCGGACCGGGTCGGGCTTCAAGCTGGAACAGAAGCCGGCGCACGCGGTGCCGGTGGTGCTGGCGGCGCTGCGGGGGAAGATGCTGGAGCTGGCGGTCGAGCGGGCCGCCGGCGCCTTCACCAACTTCCTGCCGCTGGCCGGGCTGCCGAAGGTGACCGCGCAGCTGGAGGCGGCGCCGCAGGGTTTCGAGCTCCTCTGCCGCTTCTTCTGCATCCCCGGCGAGCGCGAGCAGGTCGAGCCGCTGGCCCGCTTCATGTTCTCCTCCTACATCACCGTCCCGGTCTACGCCGACTTCTACCGCTGGCTCGGCTATGGCGAGCAGATCGAGCCGATGATCGAGGCCTGGGAAGCCGGCGATCGTCAAGCCGCCGCCGCGGCCGCCCCCTGGGAGGCGATCGAGGACATGTTCGTCTTCGGCACCCCCGAGCAGATGAAGGAGCGCCTGGCGCAGTTCGTCGCCGGCGGCATCACCCTCCCGATCCTCACCCCGATCGTGACACCGGACAAGCTGGCCGAGACGATCGACGCGCTGGCGCCTGGCTGAGGGACGAACCGCTGCCGGTTGGAGGGGTCGGGCATCCCCTTCTCTCAACTTTTTCGATGGATTGCCCTCAGCCGTCCGAGGAGCGGGCACCGAAAAAGTACAAGCCGTTCAGGGGACGCCCGACCCCTCTTCGCGGAGCGAGCTCCGGTAGACGGCGAGGGCTAAGGGGGCCTGCCAGCTGAAAGTTCCGTGGTTCCTTTGTCGTGTATAGCCGGACAAAGGAACCACGGAAGTGCGAGCCGGCCTGTGGACGGGGTCCGGTCGTCCCCTGAGGGAATGTGCGCGAAGCGGCGAAATGCAATCTGATTCCTGCCCTCCATAGGAGGGCAGCATCATCCGGGAGCTAGGCCCGATAGGGCCGCGACAAATTCACTCAGGGGATGACCGGACCCTCTACCGCTCAGTCTGAACCTTGGTCGCTTCTTCGGCCAGCTTGGCGTAGGTGTCGGGGCGGCGGGTGGTGAGGAAGGGGAAGAGCTCGAGCCAGTCTCGGCGCTGGTCTAGATCCAGGTCGGCGATTAGGACCGCTGGTTCGTCCCTCGGGGCCTGGGCGAGGATGCGGCCGTAGGGGTCGCTGATGAAGGAGGAGCCGTAGAAGGTGAGGGGCGGCTCGGAGCCGATGCGGTTGACGGCGACCATGAAGACGCCGTTGGCGATGCCGTTGCCGACGATCACCTGCTGCCAGAGCGGCTGGGTGTCGAACTCGGGGTGGTCGGGCTCGGAGCCGATCGCGGTCGGGTAGACGAGCACCTCGGCGCCCTCGAGGCTGTAGGCGCGGGCGACCTCGGGGAACCACTGGTCCCAGCAGGTCGGCAGGCCGAGCTGAACCTCCTTCCGAACTGCATCAAATTTCCCCCCTGCTGGGTCGGAAATTTGATGCAGTTCGAGGGCTACCAGCGGGAAGGCTTCGGAATCGCCGGGGCCGGGGCGGAAGTAGCGGTCCTCGTGGTAGCCGGCAGTGACCGGGATGTGGAGCTTGCGGGTGCGGGCGACGAGCTCCGCGTCGGGCGAGACGACGATCGCGGTGTTGAAGCCGAGGCCGTCGTCGGCGTCGGCCCGCTCGTAGAGGGAGGCGTGGACATGGATGCCGGCCTCCGCCGCCATCCGCGCCGCGAACCCGAAGGTGCGACCGCCGGGCAGCTCCTCCGGCTCGGCGCCCGCCGCCTGCGGGCCGCCCGGGTCGACCGCGAAGTAGCGGCTCAGGGTCAGCTCCTGCAGGCAGACGAGCTCCGCCCCCTGCGCCGCCGCCAGACGAATCCCCTCGGCCAGGGCGGCTTCGTGCTCCCCGGGGTCCTCGTGCCAGCGGTGCTGGACGGCGCCGACCCGGAACGGCGGCCGGCTCGGCGGTCGCGTGCGGGCGAGCGACTCGGGCGGCTCCGGCGCGCGGATCAGGCGGATCTCCTCCACGGGTGTTCAAGATAGAGGGCGGTGAGCGCGACCCTCGAGACCACCCCCGCCGCCGACGGCTTCGGCATGCCCGCCGAGTTCACGCCTCACAGCGGCTGCTGGATGGCCTGGCCGGAGCGCACTGACAACTGGCGGCTGGGCGCGAAGCTCGCCCAAGAGGCCTTCGCGGCGGTGGCGGTGGCGATCGCCGCCTCCGAGCCGGTGACGATGGCGGTATCCGACGCCCAGTTCGAGAACTGCCGGGCGCTGCTGCCGCCCGAGGTGCGGGTGGTCGAGGTCTCGACCGACGACGCCTGGCTGCGCGACACGGGGCCGACGTTCGTGCTCGACGGAGCCGGGCGCCGCCGCGGCGTCGACTGGCATTTCAACGCCTGGGGCGGGACCGACGGCGGCCTCTACTCCTCCTGGGACCGCGACGAGCGGGTCGCCGCCAAGGTGCTGGAGATCGAGGGGGACGACCGCTACCGGGCGCCGATCGTGCTCGAGGGCGGCGCGATCCACGTCGACGGCGAGGGCACGGTGCTGACCACCGAACAGTGCCTGCTCAACCCCAACCGCAACCCGGAGCTCTCGCGCGAGCAGATCGAGCGGACGCTGCTCGACTACCTGGGGGCCGAGAAGGTGATCTGGCTCGGCGCCGGCGTCTTCGAGGACGAGACCGACGGCCACGTCGACAACCTCGCCTGCTTCGCCCGCCCCGGCAGGGTGCTGCTGACCTGGAGCGACGACGAGGAGGACCCGCAGCACCGGATCTCACGCGACGCGCGGGAGCGGCTGGAAGCGGCGACCGATGCCCGTGGCCGCTCGCTCGAGGTGGTGCTTCTCCCCTCCCCCGGCCCACTCCACATCGCCGTCGAGGAGGCCGAGGGGGTCGACGCCGCCGAGGGGACGATCCCGCGCCGGGCCGGCGACCGCATGGCCGCCTCCTACGTCAACTTCTACCTCGGCAACTCGCGGATCGTCTACCCGCTGCTCGACTCGCGCCACGACGACGAGGCCGCGGCGATCCTCCGCCGCACCTTTCCCGAGCGCGAGGTCGTCGGCGTGCCGGCCCGGGAGATCCTGCTCGGCGGCGGCAACGTCCACTGCATCACCCAGCAGGTACCGGCGACCTGACTCGCTCGAACTGGGTGCCTTAGGCCGGGCCGGCCAGGCTCAGCGCGTAGTCGCCGGCGGCGTCGGTGAACCAGCCCCGCAGCTCGAGGCCGACGCCGTCGTAGGCGGCGGCGATCCGCTCGCGGGTGAACTTGGTCGAGATCTCGGTCCGCATCTCCTCCTCCTCGGCGAACCGGATCTCGAGGTCGAGGCCGTCGATCCTCACCTCCTGGTCGGCGAGGGAGCGCAGGCGGATGTCCATCCGCTCCGCCTCCTCGTCGTAACGAGCGACGTGCTCGAAGGCGTCGAGGTCGAAATCGGCGGCGAGCTGGCTGTTGAGCACGGCCAGCACGTTCTTGTTGAACTCGGCGGTGACGCCGGCGGAGTCGTTGTAGGCGGCCTCGAGCCGCGCCTTGTCCTTGATCAGGTCGGTGCCGAGCAGGAGATGGTCGCCGGGCCCGAGCAGGTCGCGGATCCGCTTCAGGAAGGCATGGCGCTCGCGCGGATAGAGGTTGCCGATCGTGCCGCCGAGGAAGGCGATCATCCGCGCCCCGGAGCCGTGGGGGACGCGCTCCAGGTGCTGCTCGAAATCGCAGACGAGCCCGTGCACGTTCAGCCCCGGATACTCCTCGACCAGTTCGGCGGCGGTGCGCTCGGTGATCTCCTCGGAGATGTCGACCGGAACATAGGTGTCGAGGCTGCCGCAGTCGCGCATCGCGCTCAGCAGGTGGCGCGTCTTCGCCGCCGAGCCCGAGCCAAGCTCGATCAGCGTCTGCGGGCAGCCGGCGGCGACGTGGATCTCACCCGAGCGGGTTGTGAGGATCTCACGCTCTGCCCGGGTCGGGTAGTACTCGCGCAGCTCGGTGATCCGCTCGAACAGCAGCGAGCCGCGCTGGTCGTAGAAATATTTCGGCGCGACCTCCTTCGGGTAGGCGCAGAGGCCCTCGCGGACGTCCTGCGCCATCTTTGCGGCGGCGTCGGCGTCGAGGTGGACGTCGATCGCGATCATGCGTCCCTCGCGCAGCGCAGGCCGGCGAAGATCTGGCTTCGCTGCGGCAGGTCCCAGTTGCGGAAGCTCGGCCGGGCGACCCGCGGGTGGGTGGCCCAGGAGCTGCCGCGCAGCACCTTGTATTCGGCGCCGAAGAAGGCCTCGGAGTACTCGCGGTAGGGGAACGCCTCAAATCCCGGATAGGCGAGGAAGTCAGAGGACGTCCATTCCCATCCGTGGCCGACGCCGTCGAGCTGCCCGCGCGCCGCCTCCCACTCGAACTCGGTCGGCAGGCGCTTGCCGGCCCAGCGGGCGAAGCCGTCGGCCTGGTCCCAGGAGAGGTGGATCACGGGATCGGCGAGGTCGATCGGGTCGCGCCGGCCCCGGGCGGTGTCGACCCAGCCGTCCCCGTCGCGCTCCCAGTAGGTCGGCGCCTCGGCGCCGGTCTCCTCCATGTAGGTGAGGTACGCGCCGTTGCCGACCGGGGTTCGGTCGATTTCGAACGCGTCCAGTTCGACCGTGTGCCGCGGCCGCTCGTTGTCGTAGGCGAAGCCGCGCTCCGCGGCGCCGATCTCGTACTCCCCCATCTCGATCGCGACCATCTCCTCCGCACCGGCCGCCCCCGCTACCACTGTCGTACTTCTTGCCGCCAAGCGGCTGGAATTGCGACAGCGGCGAAGTCCGGCCGGCAGCTGGTAGCCCTCGACCAGCTGCAGCAGCTGCAGCATCGTCTCGTTGTGCTGCAGCTCGTGGGCGAGCAGCATCTCGTAGACGAACCCTTCCCGCAGCAACGGGTCCTCCTCCTCGGGACCGATCTCCACGTCCTCCAGTACGTCAAGCGTTCGCGCGCGGACGTCTGCCATGTAGGCGCGCAGATCCTCGTCTCGCAGGATCGGCAGCTCGCCGCGGACCGTGCGCGGGTTCTCGATCGCGTCGTAGAAGCGGCCGAGCTCGCCGTGCAGCGGCTCGCGTCCGCCGACGGTCTGCACCAGCCACAGCTCCTCGAAGTTTGCGATGTGGCCGAGGTCCCAGGCCAGCGGGCTGAGGATCGGCGACCAGACCCGGTTCAGCTGCTCGTCGTCGAGCGGCTCGACCAGGGCCAGGGTCCGCTCCCGCGCCTCTGCAAGCGCTTCGGCGATCGCTTCCTTCGACGCTGAGGACACATCGGTGGCGATAGGAAGACCCTACAGAGACGGCGATGACCGGACTATGAATTCTCAATCGGTGCGGTCCGACTCGGGGTCGAGCCAGACCTCCTTCAGCCACGGCGGCGAGATCGCAAAGCTGGTGCTGCTGCTGGCGGCGATCTGCTCGAGCGGGATCAGGTGGACGCGCCGGCCGGGCGTGTAGCGACCCACTTCGTCGAGGTTGAAGGTGGCGAGGGCGTTGCCGGCGTGGCTGCCGCCGGAGACGAAGAGCAGGCCGCTCTCGGGGCCCCAGCCGTCTTCGGGATGGCCGCCGAGCGCCTGGGAGGTCCACTTCAGCGGTCCTATGTCGGCGTCCGAGCCCCAGTTGCGGGGGCTGCGGCGGTAGTTGTAGCCATTGTGGGACGTGGCCCGCTCGGCGACTTCGCCATGGGGACCGAAGCGCAGCTGCACGCCCTCCCAGTCGTCGTGGTGGTAACCCTCGGCACCGGCGACTGGTATGCCCCGCAGCGTCGCCGAGTCGGCGTAGTAGGTCCAGTACTGCACGTAGAGGAACCCGGCGCGCTTGCCCGAGCAGTCGGCGCCTTCCGCTTCCGTCTCCGCCGCCGCATTAGCCCGGCAGTCGACGACGTGGACGAAGGCGGTCACCGCCTCCCCCGCATCGCTCTGGTGGACCAGTCCCGGGCTCGAACCGTCGCCGCAGGCGCTGCTGCGACAGCGGCGGAAATCGACCGGCACCGCCTTCGATCCCCGCTCGAAGGCGATCGTCGGCATATGCCGCCGCACCAGCTCCCCCACATCGCTCCCGTAGGCGGCGATCAGCTCCGGCTCGTCGCCGCAGCCATCGGCCAGCGAAGCCGCGCAGAGGATCCGGTCGGCGAGGTCCCGCGCCAGCGCCGCCCCCGGCACCCGCACCCCCGCCGCAACCATTGCCAGCATCGCCACCGAGACGACCAGCACCAGCCCGACCCACTCGACCGTCCCCTGCCCCCGCTCCGAGCCCATGGGATGACGCTATGAAGCGCGCTTTCACGTATGGCACGCACGATGTGCCAATTCTCAGGCCGTATTCAAAAGAATGCGAGTCGGGGAGGGAGGGGATCGACGAGACCCTGACGGCGCCGAACCAGGCACGGGCCGGACGCGGGAGCGTGAACGGCGCCGGTCCGCAGGCAGCCGTCGCAAGCCTTCGCCCTGACGACAGCCGTCTGACTCCTGTCCTGGGCGCCCGTACCCGGAGCGAGCGGCTGAAGGCGTATCCGACTTTGAGCACACTCCGCTGTGCTCAATATCGGACGCGGCGGTTGATGAGGGCTCCATCTGATCTCAGATGAGATCGGGCACCAGCCTGACGGAACCGAATGTTGATGCAGCGCTCATGAGCATCCGGTTGGCTCAGTAGCACCCCGGCCCCACCTCGAAGGCAGACAAGACCGACCAGATCCATCTCCCCTGTTCCTTTTTGTTGGCTGGCAACAAGAAGGAACAGGGGAGCGCTGAGGCTTTGGACTCAGTTGTTCCCTTCGCCTTCATGAAAACAAAAAGGAACAGGCGAAGAGAGCGGGTGCCTGACGGAGCCGGATGCTCATGAGCAGCGCTATTCGGTGACCGGGACGGCGCACCGCGCCGGTCCGCCGCGGAGGCCGCGAAGTCCGGCCGAACCGCCTCTACAGGTCCTCGATGGCGGCGGCGATTTCGCCGGCGGCGGCTTTGGCGTCGGCGAAGAGCATCGAGGTGTTCGGTTCGTAGAAGAGGTCGTTGTCGATGCCGGCGAAGCCGGGGCTGAGGGAGCGCTTGATCACGATCACCTCTTGCGCCTCGGAGACTTCGATGATCGGCATCCCGGCGATCGGCGAGTCGGGGTCGTTCTTCGCCGCCGGGTTGGTGACGTCGTTGGCGCCGACCACCACGGCGACGTCGGTGCGCGGCAGTTCGGGGTTGATCTCCTCCATCTCCTTCAGCTGCTCGTAGGGCACGTCGGCCTCGGCGAGGAGGACGTTCATATGCCCCGGCATCCGGCCGGCGACCGGATGGATCGCGTAGCCGACGGTGACGCCGCGCTTCTCGAGCTGGTCGGCGACCTCCTTGATCGCGTGCTGCGCCTGGGCAACGGCGAGCCCGTAGCCGGGGACGAACACGACCGAGTCCGCGTAGGCCAGCTTGATCGCCGCGTCCTGGGCGCCGATCGAGACGTGGGGCTTTTCCTCGCCGCCGCCGGCGCCGCCGCCCGCCGGCGCCCCGCCGAAGCCGGCGAAGAGGATGTTGGCGACCGAGCGGTTCATCGCCGTCGCCATCTCCAGCGTGAGGATGGTTCCGGAGGAGCCGACCAGGGTGCCGCCGACGATCAGGGCGACGTTGTGGAGGGCGAAGCCGGCGGCCGCGGCGGAGAGGCCGGTGAAGGCGTTCAGCAGCGAGATCACAACCGGCATGTCGGCGCCGCCGATCGGCAGCACGACCAGGTTGCCGAGGATCGCGGCGACGACGAGGATGCCGAGGAAGAGCGGTTCGGAGGGGCTGCCGTGATCGATCGCGATCGCCACCGCCGCGCCCGCGGCGGCAATCAGCAGCACCGCGTTGATGACCTGCTGCCCGGGCACCGCCAGCGGCCGGGTCGGGATCAGGTCCTGGAGCTTGGCGAAGGCGATGTTCGAGCCCCAGAAGGAGATGGAGCCGACGATCGCCGCGAACAGGGTCGGGATCAGCACTTCCAGCGGCATCCCGGAGGTGCCGTGGCGGAGCTCGGACCAGGCGATCAGGGCGACCGCGCCGCCGCCGACGCCGTTGTAGAGGGCCACCATCTGCGGCATCTCGGTCATCTGCACCCGCACCGAGGCGTAAGCGCCGATCCCGGAGCCGATCGCCAGGCCGAGGACGATCAGGCCCCAGTTGCCGATCCCGTCGAGCAGCAGCGTGGTGACGACCGCGACCGCCATGCCGACGGCGGCGATCAGGTTGCCGCGTTTGGCCGTGGTCGGGTGCGTCCCCTGTTTGATCCCGATGATGAAGAGGGAGAAGGAGACGATGTAGAGGGCGGTGGAGGCGTCCCCACCCTTGGCGAGCACCGCGAGCGGCATCAGGAGCCGCCCTTCCCGTCCGTCTCGGCCTTCGGTTTCGGCTTTTTGGAGAACATGCCGAGCATCCGGTCGGTGACCATGAAACCGCCGACGATGTTGATCGCGCCGAATGCGATCGCGATCGTCCCGATCAGGTACTCGAGCCCGTCGTTGGCCTCGCCGACCACGATCAGGCCGCCGAGCATGACGATCCCGTGGATCGCGTTGGTCTGCGACATCAGCGGCGTGTGCAGCGTCGTCGGCACCTTCGAGATCACCTCGAAGCCGACGAAGATGGCAAGCACGAAGATCGTGATCTCGGCAAACAGGTCCATTACTTGGCCGCCCTCTCGTTCTTGATCTCGCCGCCCTGGGTGATGCAGGCGGCGGCGATGACGTCGTCCTCGAAGTCCACCTTCACGGCGCCGTCCTCGCCGACGATCAGGCCGAGCAGGTTCTCGAGGTTCTTGGCGTAGAGCTGGGAGGCCGGCGCCGGCATCTCCGAAGGGAGGTTGCGGGTGCCGATCACTTTCACCCCGTTCTCGACCACGGTCCGGCCGGGCTGGGTCAGCTCGCAGTTGCCGCCGGTCTCGGCGGCGAGGTCGACGATCACCGAGCCGGGGGCCATGTTGCGGACGCCCTCGGCGGTGATCAGCAGCGGCGCCGGGCGGCCGGGGATCGCGGCGGTGGTGATGATGATGTCCTGTTTCGCCGCGTTCTCGGCGAGGGCGTCGCGCACCTGCGCGTTCTCCTCGTCGGTCAGCGGCCGGGCGTAGCCGCCCTCGCCCTCGGCGTCGGGGATGAAGTCGAGCTCGAGCGGCCGGCCGCCGAGCGAGGCGATCTGCTCCCAGGCGGCGCGGCGGATGTCGAAGCCGGTGACGATCGCGCCGAGCCGCTTGGCGGTGGCGACCGCCTGCAGACCGGCGACGCCGGCGCCGAGGACGAGGACCTTGGCCGGCGGCACGGTGCCCGCTGCCGTGGTCATCATCCCGAAGAAGCGGCCGGACTCGCGGGCCGCGATCAGCGTCGCGGCGTAGCCGGCGGCGGCTGCCTGCGAGGAGAGCGCGTCCATCGCCTGGGCGCGGGTCGTGCGCGGGATCGCCTCCATCGCAAAGGCGGTGACGCCGGCGCTCGCCAGCGCCCTGTTGGTCTCCGCCGCAACCCAGGGGTTGAGGTGGGAGACGAAGATCTGGTTGCCGTTCAGCTTGCCGATGTCGCCGGCCTCGGGAACCGCGACGTGGAGGACGACGTCGGCGCCCCAGGCGGCCTCGGCCGACCCGACCTCGGCCCCGGCCTCCCTGTAGGCCTCGTCAGTGTGCCCGACGGCCTCGCCGGCTCCGGACTCGACGACCACCTCGACGTGCTCGTTCTTGTTCAGCGATTTGACCACGTCAGGGACGAGCGCGACCCGGCGCTCCCCATCGGCGGTCTCTTTAGGTACTCCGATCTTCATGACGCGGCGCGGGAGGATAAGCGATCAGGCCGGGATCGCGTCCCGACCCCCGCCCTTCAGGCAGAGACCCCCGCCAGCGCAGCCAGGCGCTCCAAGGTATGCCGCTGCTGGTCGCGCTCGACGTGGACGGGCGAGCAGATCAGCCGATCGATTCCGGCGCCGCGGAAGCGCTCGACGCGCTCGGCGACTTCCGCCTCGGTCCCGACCAGCGAGGTCGCCTCGACGATCTCGTCGGGCATCGCCTCGAAGGCGCCGCCGCGGTCGCCGTCCTGGAAGCGGCGCTGGACCTCGTCGGCGACGTCGCCGAAGCCGAAGCGGTGGGCGAGATCGACGTAGAAGTTGGTCTTGCGGCTGCCCATGCCGCCGAAGTAGAGGACGAGCCCGGCCTTGACGACGTTCTTCGCCGCCTCGAGATCGCCGTCGATCGCCACCTGCAGCGAGGGGCTGACCTCGAGGTCGGAGCGCTGCCGCCCGCCCCTGGCGAAACCGGCCTCGAGGTGCTCCCCCCAGGTCTGCTCGAAGGCGTCGACGCTGAAGAAGATCGGGATCCAGCCGTCGCAGATCTCCGCCGCCATCTCCACCGATTTGCGCCCGATCGCGCCGACGAAGACGGGGATGTGGTTGCGGAGCGGGTGGAAGTTCAGCTTCAGCGGCTTGCCCTCGCCGCCGGGCAGCGGCAGCGTGTAGTGCTCGCCCTGGTGGTCGACCGGGCCCTCGCGGGCGATGATCTCCCGCACCACCTCGATGTACTCGCGGGTGCGGCCCCAGGGCTTGGCGTACGGCACGCCGTACCAGCCCTCGGAGACCTGCGGGCCGGAGGGGCCGAAGCCGAAGAGGAAGCGGCCGCCGGAGAGCTTGTCGATCGTCGCCCCGGCCATCGCCGCCGCCGCGGGCGGGCGCGCCGGGACCTGCATGATCGCCGCGCCGAGGTTGATCTTCTCGGTCCGCCCGGCCAGCCAGGCGAGGACGCTGACCACGTCGGAGCCGTAGGACTCGGCCGCCCAGACCGACTCGTAGCCCAGCCCTTCGGCCGTGAGGACGAGCTCTGCGGCATCCTCGCCGGCCGGGCCAATCCCCCAGTAGCCGAGGTTGAGTCCGAGCTTCAGTCCCATTGCTCCCGCACCCTATTGAATAGGGCGATGGCCGACCGCCCAGCTTCTTCCGCCTCGCCCGAGCAAGGGCTCTCAGCCGAGCAGGCCCGGGCGCGGCTGCGCAAGCTCGGCCCGCCGCCGGAGACCTCCTCGCGCTCGACCGCGAGCATCGTCGCCGGCAACGTCTTCACCCTCTTCAACGCGATCATCGGCGCCTTCTTCGTGCTCGACCTGGCGCTCGGGTTGTACGCGGACTCGATCTTCGGGCTGATCGCCGTGATCAACTCCTACATCGGCATCCGCCAGGAGCTGAAGGCGAAGGCGACGCTGGACGAACTGGCGGTCCTGGTCGCCCCGCACGCCAAGGTGGTCCGCGACGGCGCCGTCACCGAGCTGACCGCGAACGAGGTGGTGCCGGGCGACGTGATCCGGGTCGGCCCGGGCGACCAGCTGGTGGCCGACGGCGAGGTGATCCACTCGCGCGGGATGACGATGGACGAGTCCCTGCTGACCGGCGAGAGCGACGGCATCCGCAAGGGCGAGGGCGACCGCGTCCTCTCCGGCTCCTTCTGCGTCTCCGGCTCCGGCCATTACCTGGTCGAGGCGGTCCGCGAGGAGAGCTACGCCGGCCGGATCTCCGGCGAGGCGAGGACCTTCCGCCACCCCCCGTCGCCGCTGCAGGAGGAGGTCAACCGGGTGATCATCGCCTCCACCTACGTGATGCTGCCGCTGGCGGTCGTCCTCTTCGTCAGTCTCAAGATCCGCAGCGTCGGGCTGGAAAGCGCGGCCCAGACCGCGACCGCGGGGCTGGTGACGCTGATCCCCGAGGGCCTGGTGCTGCTTATGAGCGTCACCTTCGCCGTCGCCGCGGTGCGGCTGGCCAGGCGCGCCACCCTGGTCCAGCAGATGAGCGCGACCGAGAGCCTCGCCGCGGTCGACACGATCTGCGTCGACAAGACCGGGACGCTGACCGCCGGCGAGCTGCGCCTGGCCGGGGTCGAGTACGCCGACGGGATCGATCCGGCGAGCGGCGCGAAAGCGCTCGGCCGCTTCGCCGCCAGCGCCGGCGACCGCAACAAGACGCTGGAGGCGATCGCGCAGAGATTCCCCGCGGAGGCCGGGCGGGTGAGCGGCGAGGTCCCGTTCTCCTCCGAGTACAAGTGGAGCGGCGTCTCCATCGACGGCGGTGGCGCCGGCGCCACCTACGTGATGGGAGCGCCCGACGTGCTCGCCGAGTCCGGCGCGCTGACCCTGCCCTCGCGGCTGGCGGCGAAGCTGGAGGAGGAGACCGCGGCGGGGAGGCGTGTCGTCGCCTTCGGACAGACCGGCGAGGCGCTGCCGAGCGACCCGGCGGCGAACGGGGCGCCGCGGATCACGCCGCTGGCGCTGGTCGTGCTGGAGGAGACGCTGCGGCCCGACGCGGCGGAGACGATCGCCTTCATGCGCGAGCAGGAAGTCGATTTGAAGCTGATCTCGGGCGACGCGGCGGCGACCGTGACCGCGGTTGCGTTTGCCGTCGGCGTGCCGCGCGAGGCGGGGGTGGTCGAGGGTCCCGATCTGCCCGAAGACGAGCACGGGCTGCGGAAAGCAGCCCTGGAGAACACGATCTTCTGCCGGATCAAGCCCGAGCAGAAGAAAGCGCTGGTCGGGGCGCTGGTCGCCGCCGGCCGCTACGTGGCGATGATCGGCGACGGCGTCAACGACGTGCCGGCGCTGAAGCGGGCGCGGATGGCGGTCTCGATGGGCTCGGGGACGCAGGTGACCAAAGGGGTCGCCGACGTCGTCCTGCTCGAGGACCAGTTCTCGCGGCTGCCGGAGGCGGTCGGGGAAGGGCGCCGGATCGCCCGCAACATCCACCGCCTCGGCCGCCTCTACCTGACCAAGACCGTCTACGCCGCGGCGCTGATCCTGCTCGTCGCCGTGCCCGGCTTCACCTTCCCCTTCCTCCCCCGCCACCTGACCGTGGCGGCGTTCCTGACGATCGGCATCCCCTCCTTCGTGCTGGCGCTGATGCCCTCCGACGGCCCGCTCTACCGGGGGCGGCTGCTGCGGGCGCTGGCGGCCTTCGCGGTGCCGGCGGGAGTGGCGACGGCGCTCGGCTCGATCCTCTCCTTCTTTCTCGTCGACACCGTCGCCGGCGCCAGCCTCGAGGCCGGCCGCACCGCCGCGACGACGACGCTGATCGTGCTCGGGCTCTGCTTCATCCTCCTGCTCGAGCGCGGCCCCGGCCGCGAGCACATCGCCATCCAGTCGAACATGCTGGCGATGGTCGCCGGCCTCGGCGCCGTCTTCGCCGGCATCCTCGCCATCGCGCCCCTGCGGGACTTCTTCGACATGGTCCTGCTGAGCGCGCCGGAATGGTTCCTCGCCCTCTTCTCGGCGGCGGTCGGGCTCACCATCGCCAGCCTGCTGTGGAAACTGCCGCAGATCGAAGCCTGGGAAGTCCCTGAGGACACCTGACCAAGCAGTTCAAGGACGCAGGGTCGCGTCGTGTGCTCGGCACACAAGCGACCGAGGACGCCGAAATGCGCCGGTCAGGACGCCACTGGCGGCAGGACGAACTGGCTGACGATGAGGTTGGCCGCCAGGCGCGGCTCTGTGCCCTCGCGGCGACGCTCGATCCGGACCTCGATCACGACCGTGCTTTTGCCCACGTGCAGCGGCTCCGCTTTGGCCTCGATCTCGTCGCCGAGGATGCCGGCGGCGAAAACGTTGAGCTTGAGCTCGATCGTCGTGAAGTTGTGCCCGGGCGGGATGCAGCGGAAGGTCGACCAGGCGGCGACGGTGTCGCCGAGCGCGGTCCAGACGCCGCCGTGGACGAAGCCGCCGGGGTGCAGGTGGCGCTGGTCGACGACGATGCCGCCGCGGGCGTGCGAGTCCTCGACCTCCAGCGGCTCGATTCCGAGGTCGCCGGGGAAGCTGCCGGGGAGAAAGGCCCGGACCGACTCCGGGGTGATCGCCGAGCTCGGGTGCGGGGCGTCGTTCATCGCCGCGGCAGCCTATCCCTCGGGGTTGAGTCCGAACCCCTCGAGGCCATGATCGCCGTAGGGCTCGTCGCGCTCGCGCACCGCCTCGCGGAAGCCTGCTTCGGCGGCGCGGCGGACGAAGCCATGGCCCTCCTCGGTGTGGCGGGCGATGCCGTCGAAGAAGGTGCCGAGGACCTGGGTCTGCGCGAGTCCCTGCGCGTGGACGGTCTGGTTGACCAGCAGCTTCATCATCACCAGCTGGTTGACCGGCATCCGCGCGACCCGCTCGAGCAGGCGCTCGAAGCGCTCGTCGAGCTGCGCCGCGGGGGCGGCCTCGGTCGCCAGCCCCCACTCCGCCGCCTCGGCCCCGGTCAGCGAGTCGCCGGTGAGGAGCAGACGCTTGGCCCGCATCGGCCCCAGCCGGCCCGCCCACATCGCCGTCGTCGGCGAGCCCCACACCCGCGCGGGCGGGTAGCCGATCTTGGCGTCCTCGGCGATCACCAGCAGGTCTGAGCAGAGCGCCATGTCGGTGCCACCGGCGACGCAGTAGCCATGGACCTTGCAGAGGACCGGCTTCTCGGAGTGGAAGAGGCTCATGAAGCCGCGCACGTTGCGGCTCATGAACTGGTAGTCGGTGACCGGGTCCCAGTTGGTGTTCGGGGCGTGGTTGGCGCCGATCACGGCCGGGTCGAGCGGCGAGCCGGGCGGCGCCGTACCGCCCCCACCGAGCTCGCTCATGTCGCCCTCCGCCGAGGCGACGAGGTCGTAGCCGCCGCAGAAGCCGCTGCCGCTGCCGGCCAGCGCGATCGCGTGGACCTCGGGGTCGAGGTTGGCCCGCTCGACGCACTCCGCGAGCTCGACCGGCATCCGCGGGGTGATCCCGTTCCCCCGCTCGGGCCGGTTCAGCGTTATGCGCGCAATCCGGTCCCCGGTCTCGTAGAGAAGCGTCTCCATGAGCCGACCCTAATCGGTGATTGGCGAGTTGACCTGCCTATAGGGAGGTCAACTCGCCAATCGCTGCTTAGTTCAGTCGTTCGACCAGCATCGCCTTGCCCTGACCTCCGGCGACGCACATCGTCTCCAGGCCGACCTGCTTGTCGTCGGTCTCGAGCACGTTCAGCAGGGTGCCCATGATCCGGGCGCCGGTCATCCCGAACGGGTGGCCGAGGGCGATCGCGCCGCCGTGGGTGTTGAGCTTGTCTTCGTCGATCCCGCATTCGGCCATGATCGGGATCACCTGGGCGGCGAAGGCCTCGTTCAGCTCCACCCGGTCGACGTCGTCGATCGTCATCCCGGCGCGGTCGAGCACCTTCTTGATCGCGCCGATCGGGGCGACGCCCATCAGCTCCGGCTCGTTGCCGTGGGTGGCGGCGGTGATGATGCGGGCGCGCGGGGTCAGGCCCAGCTCCTTGGCCTTGGTGTCGCTCATCAGCAGCACCGCGGCGGCGCCGTCGTTGAGCGGGCAGGAGTTGCCGGCGGTGACGCCGCCGCCCCCGAAGGCCTCCGGCAGTTCGGCCAGCTTCTCCAGGGTCGAGGAGGCGCGGGGCCCGTCGTCCTTGGCCACCTCGCTGCCGTCGGGGAGCTTGACCGGGACGATCTCGCGGTCGAAGAAGCCGTCTTCCTGGGACCGCACGGCCAGTTCCTGGGAGCGCTGCGCGAACTTGTCCATGTCCGCGCGGCTCACCTCGTACCTGTTGGCGACGTTAACCGCCGTTTCGCCCATCTGGATATAGGCGTTCGGCTGGCCGTCCCCGCCTTTCAGATTGTCGTTCTGGTCCGCCGCGCCGGCCGGCTCCGTGCGCTCGTTGTAGCGGCTGACCCACTCGACGCCGGCGGCGATGTAGACATCGCCCTCACCGGCCTTGATCGCGTTGCCGGCATGCCGGATCGCGTCGAGGCTGGAGGAGCAGTAGCGCGAGATCGTGACCCCGTTGACGGTCTGCGGCAGCCTCTCCGAGAGCAGCGAGATGATGCGGGCGAGGTTGAAGGCCTGCAGGCCCTGCGGCATGCCGACGCCGCAGA
>DASSTG010000011.1:0-78304 GCA_035708105.1 Solirubrobacterales bacterium
GTCGTCGGCTCGTCGAGGATGTAGAGGGTGTCGCCGGTGGCGACTTTGGAAAGCTCGGTGGCGAGCTTCACCCGCTGCGCCTCGCCGCCGGAGAGCGTCGTCGCCGGCTGGCCGAGGCGGATGTAGCCGAGGCCGACGTCGTTGAGGGTGCGCAGGCGGCGGGCGATCTTCGGCACGTTCTCGAAGAACTCGACCGCCTCCTCAACCGACATCTCGAGCACGTCGGCGATGCTCTTGCCCTTGAAGCGGACCTCGAGCGTCTCGCGGTTGTAGCGCTTGCCGTGGCACTGCTCGCAGGGCACGTAGACGTCGGGCAGGAAGTGCATCTCGATCTTGATCTGGCCGTCGCCCTTGCAGACCTCGCAGCGGCCGCCCTTGACGTTGAAGCTGAAGCGGCCGGGCTTGTAGCCGCGCGCCCGCGCCTCCTGGGTCTGGGTGAAGAGGGCCCGGATGTGGTCGAAGACGCCGGTGTAGGTGGCGGGGTTGGAGCGCGGCGTGCGGCCGATCGGCGACTGGTCGATGTTGATGATCTTGTCGATCTGGCTGAGGCCGTCGATCCCGTCGTGGGCGCCCGGCCGCAGCTTCGCCTGGTGTAGGCGGTTGGCGACCGCGTGGTGGAGGGTCTCGTTGACCAACGTCGACTTGCCCGAGCCGGAGACGCCGGTGACGCAGCAGAAGACGCCGAGCGGGATCATCACGTCGACGTCCTTGAGGTTGTGTTCGCGGGCGCCGCGGACGACCAGGCTGCCGGTCGGCGCCCGCCGCTCCTCCGGGACCTCGATCCGGCGTTTGCCCGAGAGGTACTGGCCGGTCAGCGAGCTGGCGTCCTTGGATACTTCGGCCGGGGTGCCGGCGGCGATCACGTGCCCCCCGTGCTCGCCGGCGCCGGGGCCGAGGTCGACCAGGTGGTCGGCGGCCAGCATCGTTCCCTCGTCGTGCTCGACGACGATCACGGTGTTGCCGAGATCGCGCAGCCGGTCGAGGGTGGCGATCAGCTTCTCGTTGTCGCGCTGGTGGAGGCCGATCGAGGGCTCGTCGAGCACGTACATCACCCCTACCAGGTGCGAGCCGATCTGGGTCGCCAGCCGGATTCGCTGCGCCTCGCCGCCGGAGAGCGTGCGGGCCGACCGGGCCAGCGAGAGGTAGCCGATGCCGACGTTCTCGAGGAAGGAGAGCCGCTCGGTGATCTCGCGCACGATCAACCGGGCGATTGCCCGCTCGGTCTCGGTCATCTCCAGATTGCGGATCCACTCTGCCGCGGCGTGCGCGGAGAGGTCGCTGTACTCGGCGATGCTGAGACCGCCGACCTTGACGGCGAGGCTCTCGGGGCGCAGCCGTGCCCCTTTGCAGGCGGGGCAGGGCTGCTCGGCCATGTAACCCTCGATCCGCTCGCGATTGGACTCCGAGTCGGTCTCTTCGTAGCGGCGCTCGAGGTTGTTGACGATGCCCTCGAATCGGACCTTGTAGGAGCGCCGGCGGCCGAAGCGGTTCGTGTAGCTGACCTGGTGGCGTTCGTCGCCGGTTCCGTAGAGGAAGAGCTCCTTCTCCGCCTGCTTCAGCTTCGCCCAAGGCTTGTCGAGGTCGACGTCGTAAGCCTCGGCGACGGAGGCGACCAACCGCTTCCAGTAAGCGCTGATGCCGCGGTTCCACGGCTGCAGAGCGCCCTCACCCAGCGACAACGTCGGGTCCGGCACGACCAGCTCCGGGTCGATCACCCGCTGGAAGCCGAGCCCGTGACAGCGGTCGCAGGCGCCGTGCGGCGAGTTGAAGGAGAAGATCCGCGGCTCCAGCTCGGGGATCGAGGTGCCGCAGTTGAGGCAGGCGAACTGCTCCGAGAAGAGCAGCGTCTCGCCCTCGACGATCTCGACTTCGATCAGGCCCGCGGCGAGGCCGGCGGCCGCCTCGACCGACTCCGAGAGCCGCCGCCGCAGCTCCGGCTTCATCACCAGCCGGTCGACGACGATCGAGACGTCGTGTTTGTACTTCTTGTCGAGCTCGATCGCCTCGTCGAGGCGCCGCAGCTCGCCGTCGATCTTGGCCCGCGAGTAGCCCTCGAGCCGCATCTGGTCGAGCAATTTCCCGTACTCGCCTTTGCGGCCGCGGACGATCGGCGCCATCACCATGAATTTCGTCCCGTCCTCGAGCGTCATCAGCCGGTCGACGATCTGCTCCTGCGTCTGGCCGGTGATCTCCTCGCCGCACTCGGGGCAGTGCGGGGTGCCGATCCGCGCCCATAACAACCGCAGGTAGTCGTAAATCTCGGTCACGGTCCCCACCGTCGAGCGCGGGTTGCGGGAAGTGGTCTTCTGGTCGATCGAGATCGCCGGCGAAAGGCCCTCGATCGAGTCGACGTCCGGCTTCTCCATCAGCCCGAGGAACTGCCGGGCATAAGACGACAGCGACTCCACATACCGCCGCTGCCCCTCGGCGTAGATCGTGTCGAAGGCAAGGCTCGACTTCCCGGACCCGGAGAGGCCCGTAATCACGATCAGCGCGTCCCGGGGCAGCTCGAGGTCGATGTCCTTGAGGTTGTGCTCCCGGGCCCCGGAGATGACGATTCGCTCAGACGCAGCCACTCGTACCGATTCTAGCCAGGCGAACAGATGTTCCCACGAAGTGCTCCCTTCCTTTGCACGGCTATCGGGGACAAATGGTGGGCGCGCCTCAGCCCAGGGCGGTGGCGAGCCTCCGGCGGTAGGCACGGGCCTCGGGTGATGATGCGTCTTCGCTGAGGATGCCGACGACGGCTCGGCGGAGCTGCTCGCGGGTGTCCGGGTCGGCAGCGGCAAACTCGGCGAGCAGCGAATCCAGCGCCTTTCCGCGCTCGCCCCGGTCGAGGGCGGCGAAGGCCTCAGTGCCGACGCCGGCCTCGACGAGGCGGATGCGGGCGGCGATGCCGGCGGCGGCGAAGTCGCCGTCGTGGTCGGCGACGGCTTCCAGCGCCTCCGCTTCTGCGCCCCGCTCGAGCCGCGCCTTGGCCAGGGCGACCGCGATGTCGGCCCTCCCCGGCTCCAGTTCCGCCGCCTCGCGCAGCGAGAGCTCGTCGCCCGCCGCCAGCAGCTCATCGGCGCGCGAGGGAACCAGGCCGTCGAAGAAGGCTTCGACTCGCGCCGGCGGCAGCGCCCCGGTGAATTCGTCGACGATCCTGCCGTCGCGGAAGGCCTTGACCGCCGGGATGCCCTGGATCTGAAAGGCGGCCGCCAGCCGCTGGTTGGCGTCGGTGTCGACCTTGGCGAGGACCACCGCTCCCCCGCGCGCCGCCTTTGCCCTCTCCAGCGCCGGGCTCAGCGCTTTGCACGGCCCGCACCACTCGGCCCAGAAATCGACGACCACCGGAACCTGGCGCGAGCGCTCCAGCACCTCCTGCTCGAACGTCGCTTCGGTGACGTCGACGGACATCGGAGCTCAAGCCCCCGCCGCGGTCATTCCATCCAAGTCGCGCCTGAGCTCCCGCAGCTCGTCGCGGATCCGCCCTGCCTCCTCGAAGCGGAGGTCGTCGGCGGCGGCCAGCATCTCCTCCTCCAGCGCCACGATCGTCTTTTCCAGCTCCTCGGGCGAGACGAACTCCTCGGCCCGCCTGCGCCGCCGTTTGCGCGGCGCCCGGTCCTCCATCGCCAGGAACTCGGCCATCTCGCTGATCCCCTTGCGGACCGTCTCCGGGGTGATCCCGTGCTCCTCGTTGTAAGCGATCTGGATCGCCCGGCGCCGGTCGGTCTCGCGCATCGCCGCCCGCATCGCCTCGGTCTCCTTGTCGGCGTACATCAGCACCCGCCCGTTGACGTTCCGCGCCGCCCGGCCGATCGTCTGCACGAGGCTGGTCTCGCCGCGGAGGAAGCCCTCCTTGTCGGCGTCGAGGATCGCCACCAGCGAGACCTCGGGCAGGTCGAGCCCCTCGCGCAGAAGGTTGACCCCGACCAGCACGTCGTACTCGCCGAGCCGCAGGTCGCGGACGATCTGGATCCGTTCCAGGGTGTCGACCTCGGAGTGCAGGTAGCGAACCTTGACCCCGTACTCGAGCAGGTAGGCGGTCAGGTCCTCGGCCATCTTCTTGGTCAGAGTCGTCACCAGCGTGCGGTCGCCCTCCGCCGCCACCCGCTTGACCTCGTTCATCAGGTCGTCGATCTGGTTCTTCGTCGCCCGCAGCTCGATCGCGGGGTCGACGATCCCGGTCGGGCGGACGATCTGCTCCACCGTGCGGCTCGCTTCGGCCTTCTCGAACGGCCCCGGCGTCGCCGAGACCATCACCATCTGGGTCACCCGGTCGAGGAACTCCTCGAACTTGAGCGGCCGGTTGTCGATCGCCGAGGGCAGCCGGAATCCGTAGTCGACCAGGGTCGTCTTGCGCGAACGGTCCCCCTCGTACATGCCGCCGATCTGCGGGATCGTCTGGTGGGACTCGTCGACGAAGACGACGAAGTCGTCGGGGAAGTAGTCGATCAGGGTGTGAGGAGGGCTCCCAGGGGGCCGCCCGTCCAGGATCCGCGAGTAGTTCTCGATCCCGGAGGTGAAGCCGAGCTCCTTGATCATCTCCAGGTCGTACATCGTCCGCTGCCGCAGCCGGTGCGCCTCCAGCTGCTTGCCCTCGCTTTCCAGTTCGGCCGTCCGCGATTCCAGTTCGGCGCGGATCTCATCGACCGCGCGGTCCACCGTCTCGTCTTTGGTCACGTAGTGGGAAGCGGGCCAGACGGAGACGTGGTCGATCACGTCGAGCACCTCGCCGGTCAGCGGGTCGAAGTGCTGGATCCCCTCGATCTCGTCGCCGAAGAGGGCGATCCGGTAGGCCGACTCCGCGTAGGAGGGCATGATCTCCAGCACCTCGCCGCGGACCCGGAAGGCGCCACGGCCGAGCACCTGGTCGTTGCGCTGGTACTGCATCTTCACCAGCTTGCGGAGGACTTCGTCGCGGTCGATCTCCGCCCCCACCTTGAACAGCTGCATTTTTTCGTTGTAGACCTGGGGGGAGCCGATCCCGTAGATGCAGGAGACCGAGGCGACGATGATCACGTCGCGGCGGGCGAAGAGCGCCGCGGTGGCGGCGTGGCGCAGCCGGTCGATCTCGTCATTGATCGAGGAGTCCTTCTCGATGTAGAGGTCCTGCGCCGGGACGTAGGCCTCGGGCTGGTAGTAGTCGTAGTAGGAGACGAAGTACTCGACCGAGTTCTCCGGGAAGAACTCGCGGAACTCGTTGCAGAGCTGCGCGGCGAGCGTCTTGTTGTGAGCGATCACCAGCGAGGGCCGCTGCACCTCGGCGATCGTCGCCGCCATCGTGAAGGTCTTGCCGGTGCCGGTGGCGCCGAGCAGAGTCTGGAAGCGGTCGCCCTCGCGCAACCCCTCGGCCAGCCCGGCGATCGCCTTCGGCTGGTCCGCCGTCGGCGAGTAGGCGGGGTTCAGCTTGAAATCCGGCACCCAGTGAAAATAGCGAGGGGAACTTCTTACCTGTTCCTTGTGGTCGCATAACAACCAAAAGGAACAGGTAAATGGAAGACTGGGGCGATGAAGCCTGGCCGCCTCGGGCTCGCCGCCCTCTTCGCCTTCACCGGAGCGATGCACTTCCTGCGGCCGCGCTTCTTCGAAGCGATCGTGCCGCCGGCGATCGAGGCGCGGAAGCGGGAGGCGGTGGCGGTCAGCGGCTACGCCGAGCTCGCCGGCGCGGCGATGGTCCTGCACCCCTCCACGTGCCGGCTCGGGCGCTGGTGGCTGCTGGCGCTGCTGGTCGCGGTCTTCCCCGCCAACGTCCACATGGCGGTCAGCCCGGAGCAGATCCACGGCCTCGACATGCGCAGGTTCCCCCGCTGGGCGCTGTGGGCACGCCTGCCGCTGCAACCCCTGGCGATGCTCTGGGTCTGGCAGGCGACGCGGCGATAGGCGCCGCTCCCTCCCTCGCTGCGAATAGAGTGCAGGGCATGGACAAACGCGACCGCTTCGCCGTCAACCTCCGCCGCGCCCGCGAAGCCGCCGGCGTCTCGCAGGAAGAGCTGGCCGGCCGGATCGAGGTCCACCGGACCGAGATCTCGCTGCTCGAGCGCGGCGGCCGCGAACCGCGCCTCGGCACGATGGTCAAGCTGGCGACCGCCCTCGGCACCACTCCCGAAGCGCTCTGCGAGGGGATCGGCTGGGACCCGAAGGCGCGGGACTACAAGATCGATACGCCTGGCTGAGCAAGTCTCCTCTTAGGGGAGGAACTTTTCGATCAGGCTGCTGCCGAGGCCGAGGAAGCCCTGGACGTTGCCCAGCAGAGATTTGGCGTTGTTGACGAGTTCAATTGCTTCTTCGAGCGGGATGTTCTTGAGGGTCTCCCGGAGAGGGCCGGCGAGGATCGGGCTGAGGGCGCCGGCTTCTTCGGCGTCGTCGACGGCCCGGACGAGCCCCGCGCGGACCGCCTGTGCCAGTTTCCTGTCGTCGATCCCGTACTTTTCGGCGAAGCGCTTGCGCGCCTCCGGCGTCGCCAGGGCCCGCGCCAGCGCCTCCCGCGAGACCCCCAGCTTGCAGGCCGCCCCGTCGAGGGCCGAGGTCGTGAACTGGTTGGCGATTTCGCCGAGGCTCCGCGGATTGCTCCAGGGCCGCGGCTTGCAGGGGTTCTGCACCTTCTCCGGCTCGTACGAGGAGCCGCCCGCCGCCAGGTAGGCGCCGACCAGGACCAGGGAGGCGACGATCGCGCCGATCACCAGCGCCCGCCCCCTCACAGCTCGACTTCCTTCGAGAGCGCGATCGGGAACAGGGCGATCAGCCCCAGCAGCGCCGCGAGGATGAACGAGGTGCTGAAGGCGTGGGTGGCGCCGCGGTCGAGCTGGTCCTGCAGTTCGGCCTGCAGCTGCTGCACTTCGGCCCGCTCGCCAGGATCTTCGGGCAGCGGTTCGAAGGCGGGGCCGATCGTCGGCACCTTCCCGCGCTGTTCTTCCAACCGTTCGCTGACCCGCTCGGCGAGTTCGAGCTTGAGCAGCGGGTTGACCGGTGAGTCGAGGATCACCGCGGTGCCGGCGTTGATCGCGTCGTGGCGCTGCTGCTCTATTTCGTGGGTGAAGATCGGCGTCAGAGCCAGCAGGCCGATGACGACGCCGGCGTGGCGGGCGGAGATCGTCCAGCCGCCGTGGATCGCCTGCGGGGCGCGGCCGCCGAGGGCGGTCTCGGTCAGCGCCGAGAGGACCAGCGAGAGCCCGATCCCGACCAGGATCTGCGGCGGGATCGTCAGCGCGATCGTCGCCTTCGGCAGGAACGCGAGGCCGGCGAGGCCGCCGGAGACGAGGATCGCCCCCGCCGCCGCCCGCGAGCGGGCGTCCTCGACCGTCTCGGCCAGCTTGCCACCGACCACGGCCGCCACCGGCATCACCGAGACGACGATCGCGGCGACGATCGGGCTCAGGCGCCAGCCTTCGATCAGCAGCAGGACGAGGAGGAAGAGCGCCGCCGCGATCGCGGCCGAGACCATCGCCAGCGCCAGGTTCGCCCAGAGGTGAGGGCGGCCGGTGCGGCGCAGCTCGGGTTCGATGACCCCGGTCGCCATCTCGTGCCTGGCCACCGCCAGGATCGGCACCGCCGCCGCCAGCGCCACCGGCACCTGCAGGAGGAAGATCGACTGCCAGGAGACGAGCTCGGTGAGGAGGCCGCCGAGCGCCGGGCCGAGCGCGGCGCCGGTCGCCCCCGCCGCCGCCCAGACGGTCGCCGCCCGCTGCTCGGAGCCGACGGTGGCCGGGAGCAGCTCGAGCGCCGCCGTGACGGCCGCGGCGCCGCCGAGCGCCTGCACGCAGCGGGCAACGATCAGGGTCGAGAGCGTGTCGGCGAGGCCGCAGGCGAGCCCTGCTCCGGCGAAGATCGCCAGCCCGACCGCGGCGGCGCGACCGGGGCCGACCCGCCGCGCCACCAGCGCCGCCGGCACCGCCGCCAGCGCCATCACCAGGTTGAAGGAGACCAGGACCCAGGTGACCCCGGAGACGCTGGTGTCGAGTTCCCGGTAGATGTCCGGCAGCGCCAGGACGACGATCGACGAATCGGCGAGCACCACCCCCACGGCGAGGGCGAGGGCGGCGACGCGCGGGCGGGGAGCGCTAATAGCCGAGCTCCTTGGCGTACTTGCGGCGATATTCCCGCTGCTTCTCCAGCACCTCTTCAACGTACGCGCGCGTTTCCGGGAAGGGGATGTCCTCCACGTTAAGGTCCGACCCGCCCCACTTGTCGGCGTTGCCGGGGCCGGCGTTATAGGCGGCCAGCGCCGCCGCCTCGTCGCCGTCGTAGCGGTCGAGCAGTTCGCGCAGGAGGAAGGTCCCGTAGCGGATGTTGATTTCGGGGTCGGAGAGGTCGTTGAGGTTGAAGGTGGTGCCGCCGCTCTGCTTCTCGATGAACCTCGCCGCTTCCGGGGTGATCTGCATCAGCCCCCTCGCCCCCGCGCTCGATTCTTGATCTGAGAACTTCGACTCCGAGTAGATCACGGCGGCGATCAGCGCCGCGTCCACGTCCTTTTCCCTGGCCTGCTGGCGGATCACGTCCTCGTGGCGCAGCGGCAGGGTCAGCTCCTGGATCGCGTGGTTGAAGGTGCCGCTGGCGACCAGGTAGGCGACGCCGAGCCCGGCGAGGACGGCGATCCCACCCCAGACCGCGCGGCGGCGGCGGGCTCGCACCTTCCCTCTCATCGCCGCAGCTTTGCGAGCAGCGCGGACAGCGCCTGCTCGAGGTCCTCGACCGAGCCGTCGTTCTCGACCACGTGCTCGGCCCGCTCGGCCTTCTCCGGCTGGGTCAGCTGCCGCGCCTCCCGCTCGTCGACCAGGGCATGGCCGCGAGCGGCTGCGCGCTCCCTCCGCACCTCATCGGCGGTGACGACGGCGACGGTGGTGTCGAAGACCGCGTCGCTGCCGGCCTCGAACAGCAGCGGCACCTCGACCACGGCTACCTCGGTGTCTGCCGGCAAAGCCATCAGCCATGCGGCGGTCCTTTCCTTGACCAACGGGTGGATCTGCGCCTCGAGCCAGGCCAGCTGCTCGGGATCGGCAAAGACAACCTCACCGATCCTCGTCCGATCGAGCGTCCCGTCAGGCACCACCTCCGGGCCCCAGCGCGCGGCCAGGCGGTCACGCAGCTCCTGACTTTCGAGCAGTTCGTGGACGACCGCATCGCTGGAGAGGGTCGCCGCCCCGAGCCGGGCGAAAGCTTTCAGCGCCTCCGACTTGCCGGCCGCGATGCCGCCGGTGAGGCCGATCTTCATGGGCGCCACGGGCGCCGCTCAGCCCTGTTCGGACTCGCCAGTCTGCGCGTCTTCGCCGGCGGCCTCGTCGAGGTCGTCAGGCGCGTCGGGCCGTTCCTGCATGGATTCGCCCTCCTGATGCTCCCCGGGATCCTCTTCCGGGGCCCCGTTCTCCTCCGCAACCGGAGCAGACTCAGCCTCCTCGGACGGCTCCTCATCTCCACCCTCCTCGGACGGCTCCTCAGCGGCCTCTGCCGCGGGTGGCGACAATTCCGAGGACTCTCCCGGTAGGGAGAGTCCGGAATCGGAGACAGGACCCGCGGCCTCAGCGCCCTGTCCCTCATCGGATTCGCCCTCCACACCCTGCCCTTCAGCTTCGGCGATCTGTTCGCCCAGCCCGGCCATCGCCATGTTCTGCCCCTCGACCCGCTTGATGCTGAGCGAGAGGCGCCGGCGCTCTTCGTCGATCTCGAGGATCTTGACGTTCAGCTTCGACCCGGGCTCGACCACTTCGCTCGGGTTCTCGACGTGGTGGTCGGCGAGCTCTGAGATGTGGACCAGTCCCTCGACCCCGGGGAGGATTTCGACGAAGGCGCCGAAGGCGACGACCTTGGTAACCGACCCCTCGAGCACGTCACCGGAGCGGTGGGTGCTGATCACCCGCTGCCACGGGTCCTCCTGGGTCTGCTTGAGGCCGAGCGAGATGCGCTGGCGGTCGCGGTCGATGTCGAGGACTTTGATCCGCACGTCGTCGCCGATCGAGACGACTTCGGAAGGGTGGTTGACGTGGCTCCAGGAAAGCTCGGAGATGTGGATCAGGCCGTCGATCCCGTCGAGGTCGACGAAGGCGCCGAAGTCGACGATGTTGGAGATCTTGCCCTCGACGACCTGGCCCGGCTCGAGCCGGCCGAGGATCTGCTCGCGGACCTCTTTGCGCTCCTCCTCGAGCACCGCGCGCCGCGAGAGGACGACGTTGTTGCGGCTGCGGTTGAGCTCGATCACCTTGCATTCGAGCGTCTGGCCCATGAACTCGTCGAGGTTGTGGACGCGGCGGATGTCGACCAGCGAGGCGGGCAGGAAACCGCGCACCCCGAGGTCGAGGATGAGACCCCCCTTGACGACCTCGATCACGCCGCCTTCGACCGGTTCGCCCGAATCGGCGGCAACCTCGATCCGGCGCCAGGCTTTCTCGAAACGGGCGCGCTTCTTGGAGAGGATCAGTCGGCCCTCGGAGTCCTCCTTGGTAAGGACGAGAGCATCGATCTCCTCGCCGAGCTCCACCTCTTCGTGAGGGTCGACCGACTTGCGAATCGAAAGCTCGCCCGACGGGATGACGCCCTCGGCCTTGTAGCCGATGTCGACCAGGACCTCGTCTTTGTCGATGCGGACGACTTTGCCCTTGACGACGTCGCCCTCCTCGAAGGACACCATCGTCGCCGCGTAATTGGGGACGATCTTGCCGTCGATATTGAGCAGGAGGCCGCCAGAACCCTCGACCGGGGTGGCGCTGGGCGCAGGCGTCATGGTCTCCGTGGCAGACACAGCGTGCGCATGATGGCAGAATCCGCCGGAATGCCGGTCCGAGCCACCAAGCGCGGCGACGAGCGCACGCCGCTCGACGGCGAGCACGACGTCCTCATCTGCGGCGCCAGCTTTGCCGGGCTGGCTGTCGCCCGCGAGCTGGCGGGCTCGGGGGCCGACGTCCTGGTCCTCGACCGCTACGAGATCGGCGAGCGCCAGACCTCCGCCTGCGGCATCCCGACCGAGTGGCTGCGGCGCCTCGGCCTGATGGAGGCCGAGCGCCAGCGCTTCGACACGCTGGTCATGCATACCCCCCACGGCGACGCCCGCTACCGGCTGCCGTGGACCTTCTCGACCTTCGACTACCGCGAGCTCTGCCGGCTGCTCTGGCGCGACTGCGACGCGAGCTTCGAGACCGCCAAGGTCAACGGGCGGACCCCCACGGCAAACGGCAACGGGCGGATCGCCGTCGACACCGATCGCGGCACGATCTCCGCCCCGCTGGTCGTCGACGCGCTGGGCTGGCGGCGGATGCTGGCTGGCGGCGACGGCTACCAGCCGCCTGACGCTCCACTCTCGCGTGGCCTAGAGGTGCATCCGGGCGGCCGCTCCGACGACCTGGCGATCTGGATCGACCGCAAGTACGTGCCCGCCGGCTACGGCTGGTCCTTTCCCGCCGACGACGAGCTGCGGATCGGGATCGGCTCCTTCGACCCCCGCTTCCACGTCAAGGACACGACGGTGGCCCTGACCAGGGACCTCGGCAAGGAGCCGAACGAGTACCAGGGAAACTGGATCCCCCACAAGCTGCGCCGGGCGACCGAGGGCGGCGTCTTCTTCGTCGGCGACTCGGCCGGGCACTGCCTGCCGCTGAGCGCCGAGGGGATCAGGACCGCGCTCTACTTCGGGATCGCCCTCGGCCGCGAGCTGCGCGGCGTCGTCGAGGGGCACCAGGGCCGCGCCGAGGCGGAATCGAATTACGCCTCCTTCCACGACGCGCACGAGTGGAAGTTCAAGTGGATGCTGCGGGTGCAGAAGCTGGTCCCGCGGGTGCCGCCGCGGCTGCTCGGCCCGGCGATCAGGCTGATGGGGTCGAAGCGGTTCGTCGACTGGTCGTTCGGGCATTACCTGCAGATCGCCCCGCCCGAGTACGCGGGCAGCCGCAAGGCTGGGGGCTCAGCGGACGACCAGGATCGTCCCGGCAAGCAGCAGAACGACGCCCAGGACCCGCTCGGGGGAGAGCGGGACCTGGTCGAGGCCGAATAGGCCGAACCGATCGATCACGACCGAGGCCGTCAGCTGGCCGAAGACGGTGGCGGCAGCGACGCCCCCGGCGCCGATCACGGAGACGGCGATCAGCGCGTTGAGCACGTAGAGGGCACCGAGGAAGCCGCCGAGCAGGTAGTACCAGCTGACGTCGAAGGTCGAGGAGAGGCCACCGGCCTTGCCGCTGAGGACGACCACCGCGGCCAGGGCCAGGGTGCCGACCGAGAAGGAGACCAGGGCGGCGGGCATGCTGCCGGTCGCCTTGCCGAGCCCGGCGTTGATCGGCGCCTGAGCGGCGATCAGGCCGCCCGCGGCGGCGGTGAGGAGGACGGCGACTCCCCTATCCACCGGTTTCCCCTCCTCCACGCCCGAACCGCATCAAATTTCCTACCCCGCAGGGAGGAAATTTGATGCGGTTCGGATGTTGCGTGATCTTCGGGCTGGACATGTGTTGGAGGTGCGGCTGGCGAGATTGAACTTCGCCCGCGTCATATCAGTACCGCAGTTCAACCGCTCGTCCCGATTCCAAGCCCGGCAATGTCCCCACCGCCAGCAGAGCTGTTCGCCTCCCGCGTCCTCCTCGGCCCGGCGCTGCGGGTGCAGCCGGATCGTCGCCTGGTCGACCTCGTGCGCGACGGCTATGACGCCGCCTTCGAGGAGATCGTCCGGCGCTACCGGCGCCCGCTCGACCGCTTCGCGGCGGCGATCGTCGGCGGCCGCTCGGAGGACGTCACCCAGGACGCATTCTCGAAGGCCCTGCTTGCCCTGCGCGGCTCCGAGGCGGAGATCGAGCTGCGCCCGTGGCTGTACCGGATCGTCCGCAACACCGCGCTGAACGACCTGCGCGACCGGGCGCCGGCCGCGGACGAGCTCACCGAGCTGCTGCCCGGCGGGCGCAGCGCCGCCGCTGAAGCCGAGGTGCGGGAGGAGCTGCGCGACCTGATGGGACGGCTGCAGGCGCTGCCCGAGCCGCAGCGGGCGGCGCTGGTTATGCGCGAGCTGGAAGGGCTCAGCCACGAGGAGATCGCGGCGGCGCTCGGGGTCAGCGGCGGCGCCGCGCGGCAGGCGATCTACCGGGCCCGGGCGGCGCTGCGCGAGGGCTTCGCCTTGCTGATGCCGCTGCCGGCTTTCCGGTTGCTCGCCACCCACGGCCCCGAACTGGTCAAAGCCGGCGCGGCGACGGTGCTGATCGCCGGGACTGTCGGGGCCGGGGTGGCGATCGAGCACCACCGCGGCGGCAGGGGCGGGCCGGAAGCGGCGCAGGCGGCGCCGCTGGTGGCCGGTAAGCGCGCCGGCGCCGGCTCGAACAGGGCATCTGAGCCGAGCACCAACTCAGATGAAACCGGTGACCACGGCAGCACCGGGGGCACCGAGGAGGGCGGCGACTCCAGCCATCGACGCGAGCACGGCAACGGCGGCTTTCTCGAGGACGGCTCCCCCAGCGCTTCGAACGGCGGACCCGGCCCGTCGAGCGACGGATCGGAATCGGAAGGGGGATCGGGGCTTTCCGGCTCAGACGAGGACGGCTCGCACCGCTCCGGGTCCGGAGACAGCGGCTCTGGCAGCACCAGCGACGAGCGCAGTGGCTCTAACTCCGGCCCCGGTGGCGACGACGGCAGCAGTGTTGGCGGCAATTCCGGCCCCGGCTCCACGGACTCGCCGGACTCCAACTCCCCTCCCGCGGGTGGCGACGATTCTGAGGACTCTGCCGCTAGGCAGAGCCCAGAATCGGAGACAGGACCCGCCGGCTCGGCGCTCGAATCCGGCGAGTCAGTCGCCAGCGGCGACGATGGCGGTTCCTCTAGCAGCTCTGACTCCGGCACTTCCGGCTCCGGCAGCGGCGACCTCAGCACCAGCTCGAGCGGCAGCGACGGAGGCTCCTGAAAAGCCGCGTGATCCTGGCGGCCCGTTCGGGTTCCAGCCGCAACCAGTTGTTCAACTTCGAACCAGGAGGAATCGGCATGACCCCCATCGAGGCACGGCTAGCCCGCTTCGGCATGACCCTGTTCGCTCTGGCGCTTGGAGCACTCGCGCTCCTGGCCATGCCCGGGCTGGCGGCAGCCAAGGACCGCAATCACGACCACATCCCGGACAGGTGGGAGAAGCGCCACCACCTCTCCCTGAAGGTGGACCAGGCGCGCAAGAACCAGGACGGCGACGCGCTGAACAACCGCGCCGAGTTCCTCGCCGGGGACAACCCCCGCGACGCCGACTCCAACAACGACGGGGTCGAGGACGGCGAAGACAACGCCGGCACGATCGTCTCCTTCGACGCCGAAACCGGCAAGCTCGTGATCAATCTCTTCGGCGGCGAAACCGTCAGCGGCCTCGTCAACGAAGGAACCGAGATCAAGTGCGAGGACCGCTCCGGCGCCTCGGTCAGCAGCGACGGCGGTGGCGAAAGCCGGTCCGGCGAGGACGACGGCGGCGAAGGCGAGGCCGAGCCGGGGGACGACAACGGCGGCGTCGAACAGACCGGCGACGACGATGGCGGTCAGGCCGAGGAAGAGCCCGGTGATGACAACGGTGGCGAAGAGGCCGACGATGACAACGCCGGCCCCGGCAACGGCAACTGCACCGCCGCGGACCTCGCTCCCGGTGCGGTCGTCCAGGAGGCAGAGCTGAAGGTCGCAGGCGGCCAGGCGACGTTCGAGGAGGTCGAGCTCTCGGGCAGAGACGCCTAGGGCGGGGAGCAGCTGTCGGCCGTCGAGGCGCCTACTTGGCGTTGAGCCAGTCGGTGCCGATGCCGACGTCGACCTCGAGCGGCGGATCGAGCGGGTAGGCGGCGCACATCTCGCGCCGCACCAGCTCGGCCGCCGCTTCCATCTCCCCCGGCGGGCCCTCGAAGAGGAGCTCGTCGTGAATCTGCAGGACCAGGCGGGTCTCCCCCCCGCCCTCCTGCAGCGCCTGCCGGCAGCGCACCATCGCCACCTTGATGATGTCGGCGGCGGTGCCCTGGATCACCGTGTTGACCGCCAGCCGCTCGCCGAGGCGGCGGGTGTTGGGGTTGCCCGAGCGCAGCTCCGGGATCGCCCGGCGGCGGCCCATCAGCGTCGTCACGTAGCCCTCCTCCTGGGCGCGCCCGATCACCTCCTCGCGGAACGCGCGGACCGCCGGGAAGCGCTCGAGGTAGCGGGAGACGAATTCCTCCCCCTCCTTGCGGGGGATGTTGAGTCGGTCGGCGAGGCCGAACCCGGTCAGCCCGTAGACGATCCCGAAGTTGACCATCTTCGCCTTCGAGCGCTGGCCGACGTCGACTTCGTCGCGGCCGATCTCGAAGACCTCGGCGGCGGTCGCGGCGTGGACGTCTTCGCCTTTGCGGAAGACCTCTTTCAGCACTCCCTCGTCAGCGACGTGGGCGAGGACTCGCAGCTCGACCTGGCTGTAGTCGGCGGAGAGCAGCCGTGCTCCCTCCTCGGCGACGAAGCAGGCGCGGACGGGACGGCCGATCTCGGTCCTGATCGGGATGTTCTGCAGGTTCGGGTTGGTGCTGGAGAGGCGGCCGGTGGTGGTCGAAGCCTGGTTGAAGGTGGTGTGGACGCGCCCGGTCTCGGGGTCGATCAGCTCGGGCAGCGAATCGAGGTAGGTGTTCTTGAGCTTGGTCAGCTCGCGCCAGGACTCGATCTTCTCGACGATCGGGTGCTCGTCGCGGATCTGTGCGAGGACGCGGGCGTCGGTCGAGAAGCCGGTTTTGCCGCGGCGCTTCCTGGTCAGGCCGAGCTTCTCGAAGAGGACGCGGCCGACCTGCTGCGGCGAGCCGATCGTGAACTCCTCCTCGGCCAGCTCGAAGATCTCCTTCTCCAGGGTGGCGATGCGCTCGCCGAAGCCGGCGCCAACTTCGGCCAGGCGGTCGGCGTCGAGCTTCAGACCCTCGCGTTCCATCGCCGCCAGGACGCCGACCAGCGGCAGCTCGACCTCGCGCAGCAGCTGCTCCAGCCCGAGCTGCTCGATCCGCGGCGCCTGGACGGCGGCGAGCGCGGCGACGAGCCGCGCTTCCTCGGCGGGCTCGAGGCCGGGCTCCAGCTCCTCACCCAGCGCCAGCTGGCCGTCCTCCTCGTCGGCTTTCTCGGCGGCGGCTCCCTCGGCGAGCCCGATCCCGGCATCGGCCGCGAGCTCAACCAGGTCGTAGGTCCGCCGCTGCGGCTCCAGCAGGTAGGCGGCGATCATCGTGTCGTGGTCAAGAACCGGCGCGGCTCCCTTCCGCGCCGCGGCGGCAAGCAGGCCATGGCGCCCTCCCCCGAGCGACTTGGCGTCATGGGCGTGGAAGGGCTTGCCGTCGAGGGCGTCCGCGAGCTCATCGAGCGAGTTCGACCCGGCGAGGATGCGGTCGGCTTCGGCCGCCGCCCAGCGATCGCCGGCGATCGCCAGCGCCAGCGGGCCCTCCCCCAGGTCCCCCGGCGTTCCCGCCTCCGCCTCGACTTCCAGCTCGGTCTCCACCCTGCGCCCGGGCACCGCCGCCCCCTCGGGCAGCGCTTCTTCCAGCCGCTCCATCACCGCCCGCAGCTCGAACTCGCGCATGAAGTCCCGCAGGGCGCCGCGATCGGGCTCGGAGGACATCGCCTCGCCCAGGTCGACGCCGGTGTCGATGTCGTACTGGAGGGTCGCCAACTGCTTGGAGAGGCGCGCGTCCTCGGCGTGCTCGACGAGGTTCTCCTTGCGTTTCTTACCCGAGATCTGGTCGACGTTCTCCAGCACCGCTTCCAGCGAGCCGAACTGCTGCAGCAGCTGCGTCGCCGTCTTCTCGCCGATCCCGGGAACGCCGGGGATGTTGTCGGAGGTGTCGCCACGCAGCCCCATCAGGTCGCAGATCAGCTCCGGCGGCACGCCGTAGCGCTCTTCCACCGCCGCGCGGTCGTAGATCTTGGTCTCGGTGATCCCCCGCGAGGTGCTCATCACCCGCACCCCGTCTGCCACCAGCTGGTAGGCGTCGCGGTCGCCGGTCACGACCATCACCTCGATCCCCTGCTCGCGCGCCTGCTTCGTCAGCGAAGCGATCACGTCGTCGGCCTCGAACCCCTCGACCCTGACGTTGGTGTAGCCGAAGGCCTCGACCAGCGGCATCAGGTGCGGCCACTGCTCGCGCAGAAGGTCGGGGCGCGGTTTGCGCTGAGCCTTGTAGAGGTCGTAGGTCTTCTCGCGCCCGCTCCAACCGGCGTCCCAGGCAACCACCACCCCCTGCGGATGGTGCTCGTCGATGATTTTCACCAGCATCGAGGCGAGGCCGTAGATCGCGTTCGTCGGCCGCCCGTCGCTGGTCCCGATCGACTCCGGCAGGGCGAAGAAGGCGCGGTAGGCGAGGCTGTTGCCGTCGATCAGGAAGAGCTGTGGTGGGTCCGCCATCGGGCGACCACTCTACGAGGCGGCCCTGCGGATCGCGGCGGACTCAGACCTCGCCGGTTTCGACCAGCGCGACCAGGGTGTCGACCACCCGCGGATCGAACTGGCTGCCGGCGCAGCGCCGGAGCTCGGCGAGCGCCGCCTCGGTGCCCATCGCCTTGCGATAGGAGCGGGTCGTGGTCATCGCGCTGAAGGCGTCGCAGCAGGTGACGATCCGGGCCTCGATCGGGATCTCCTCGCCGGCGAGACCGTCGGGGTAGCCGGAGCCGTCGAAGTCCTCGTGGGAGGCGCGGACGATCCTGCCGACCTCGGCGAGGACGCCGCCGATCCGCTTCAGCATTCGCTCGCCCTCGATCGTGTGCCGGCGCACGACCTCCCACTCGGTCTCGTCCAGCGGACCTTCCTTGTTGATGATCTCGTTGGGGACGGCGATCTTGCCGACGTCGTGGAGGAGCGCCGCGAACTCGACGTTGCGACGCTGCTCGAAGCCGAGGCCGAGGCGGTCGCTGACGGCAAGCGAGAGGTCGACCACGCCGCGGCTGTGGCTGCCGGTGTAGGCGTCGTCGGCCTCGACGACGTCGCCGAGCAGCAGCGCCGTGCCCTGGTAGGCCTCGCTGAGTGCGAGCGCCTGGTCGACCCGGGTCTGGCGCTCACGGGAGAGGATCGTGAGCACCCAGGCCAGGGGGATCACCAGCAGGCAAACGGCGGGGCTGATCGCGACCGCGGCGGCGGCGGCGAGCAGGCCGACCGGGGCCAGCGCCGCATCGAGGCCGTAGACCGGGGCGATCATCCGGGCGACGGCGGCGGGCGGGGTCCCGTCGATCAGCCAGGCGCGGGCCGCGGCGGCGGCGAAGTCGAAGGCGAACTGGGCGACGAGGGCACCGGCGTAGACGGACCAGGAGCTCCAGGAGAAAACCTGGGCGCCGGCAAGGACGATCACCAGCGCCGGCCCGACCGCGTGCCAGCAGTCGCCGAAGACGTGGAACGCGCGATGGACGCTGGTGCGGCCGCTCGCGTAGTCGATCAGCCGCCCGAGCAGCCAGCTGAGGCTGACGACGAGCGGCACGATCGGAGTCGGCAGCAGGAAGAGCATCGGCACCAGCACCAGCTCGGTGGGCACCGTGTAACCGTCGGCGATGTCGAACTTGGCGCGGCAGGCGACGACGTAGGCGGCGACGAGGATGCCGAGGGTGCCGAAGTCGAGCGCGCGGGGCGAGTCGAGAAAGGCGGCCATCGCCGCCGCGGCGATGAGAAACGCCGCTGCCGTCACCTGTTCGACCGCCCGCTCGCGGCCTTCGGCGCGTGCTTGAGCGCGCGTCCTGCCGCGCGCGAAAAGCTGCTGTGTATCGGTTGCCGGTGCCGCTGATTCCATCGTCAGGCGCCCTCCCGGGGCTGGGCGTTGTATCGGCGGCTTTCGGCTCGTAAATGAGCGAGTTTCCAAGTTTTCCGCGACCCCGACCCCAAAATTCACTAGACAGACGGTCCAAGAGGCTTAAGTCCCCCCTTTCACTGCCGAATCCCATTGCACACATAAGTGCAGAGGTGAGCTGAATAAGGGCAAACCTGCCGTGAGGCAGGGACGCAAAGTCAGAGGTCTCGCCCCCAGGGGGGAGATGGCTCGACCGCCAGCTTGGTTTTCCGACCAGGCTTTTTGGCCTGCAACAAGGGAGCAATTGCCATGAACTCGATTCGCAAGCTCATCGTCATCGCCGCAGCGGCCCTGGCCGTCGCGGCTTTCTCGGCGACCGCAGCCCAAGCGTGCAACTACACCGGCGCCGAACAGGTCTTCCGCCCCTGGGGTGACCAGCACTCCTACGTGCTCGCCCCCGACGGCGGCTTCGAGGCCGGCGGCCAGGGCTGGCTGCTGAACGGCGGCGCCGCCACGGTGGCGGGCAACGAGAGCTTCAACCTCGACGGCGCCGGGGATTCCCGTTCGCTTTCGCTGCCCGCGGGAAGCAGCGCCGTCAGCCCCCCGATCTGCATGTCGATCGACACGCCGATCATCCGCCTCGTCGCCCGCAACGGTGGTGACTCCGGCTCGGGTCTACGAGTGGAAGCGATCTACTCGCTGCTGGGGCTCGTTCACACGAAGGCGATCAGCACCGTCTACGCCGGGCCGAGCTGGGCCCCGTCGCAGCAGCTCTCGACGGTCCTCAGCCTCTCGACGCTCGTCGGCACCCTGATCCCCAGCTCAATCCAGGTCCGGATCACGCCGGTCGGCAGCGGCGGCAACTGGCAGGTCGACGACCTCTACGTCGACCCCTTCGCCCGCCACTAGCCCCAACCGGTCTCCCTTGCAAGAGCCCGCGCGACGTCGGCAGCGACGCGCGCGGGCTCTGCTTCGAGCTGGCATTTCGCCCTCGGTGCGGGGCCGACGGAGCGAATCTGATTCGATAGCCGCCTGATGGCCGTCAGCGCCCAGTACAGCGTCACGATCCGGGTCGAGCTCGATGCCCGGCAGGAGCCGCTCGGGCGGCTGACCGCGGCGATCGCGGAGGCGGGCGGGCAGCTGCAGGGCGTCGACCTGGTGCCGGGGGCGGGGCCCGAGGGCAAGCGGGTCCGTGAGTTCACGATCGACGCCGCCGACCGCGACCACTGGGAGAGGATCCTGCGGGCGATCGGATCGACCCGCGGTGCCCGCGTTCTCGACTACGTCGACCGGACGATGCAGATGCACCGCGGCGGCAAGATCGACATCCGCAACAAGTACCCGGTGAAGACGCGCGACGACCTCTCGATGGCCTACACCCCCGGCGTCGCCCGGGTCTGCATGGACATCCACGCCGACCGCAGCAAAGCCTTCGAGTACACGATCAAGAAGAACACCGTCGCGGTCGTCTCCGACGGCAGCGCCGTGCTCGGCCTCGGCAACATCGGCCCCGAGGCGGCGATGCCGGTGATGGAGGGCAAGTGCATGCTCTTCAAAGAGTTCGCCGGGGTCGACGCCTTCCCGATCTGCCTCGACACCCAGGACGCCGACGAGATCGTCCGCGCGGTCGAGCTGATGGCCCCCACCTTCGGCGGCGTCAACCTCGAGGACATCTCCGCCCCGCGCTGCTTCGAGATCGAGGAGCGGCTGAAGGAGAGCATCGACATCCCCGTCTTCCACGACGACCAGCACGGGACCGCGGTGGTGACGATGGCGGCGCTGTTCAACGCGCTGAAAATCGTCGGCAAGCCGATCGAGCAACTGCGGGTGCTGGTGGTTGGCCTCGGCGCCGCGGGGGTAGCGGTGACGAAGATGATGCAGGAAGCCGGCGTCACCAACGTGATCGGCTGCGACCGCAAAGGCGCCCTCTCGACCGAGCGCGAGGACTACCAGTCGGGGGAGATGAACGAGACCAAGCGCTGGTTCGCCGAGACCTTCAATCCCGAGAAGGTGAGCGGCACGCCCGACGAGGCAATCGAGGGCACCGACCTCTTCATCGGCCTCTCCGGCCCGGGGATCGTCCAGGCCTCCTCGCTGGCGAAGATGAACGAGGACGCGATCGTCTTCGCGATGGCCAACCCGACGCCCGAGGTGATGCCCGAGGAGGCCGCTCCCTACGTGCGGATCATGGCCACGGGGCGCTCCGACTACCCGAACCAGATCAACATCGTGCTCGCCTTCCCCGGCATCTTCCGCGGCGCGCTGGACGCCGGCGCGCCCAGCATCACCGAGGAGATGAAGCTGGCGGCCGCAAAGGGAATCGCCATGGCGGTCTCCGAGGTCGACCTGGCCGAGGACTACATCATCCCCAGCGTCTTCAACCGCGACGTCGCGCCGAAGGTCGCCGAGGCGGTGGTCGAGGAGGCCAAACGCGACGGGATCGCCCGGCTGAACGAGGAGACCGGAACCTTCGCGGCGGTGGAGAGCTAGCGCGTGCGGGTCCTCGTCACCGGCGCCAGCGGCCTGATCGGCACGGCTCTGTGTGACGCCCTCTTCGCCCGTGGCGACGACGTAGTCGGCCTCAGCCGCGACCCCGGTCGCGCCAAGCGCTCCAACCCCCGCGTCACCTGGCACAAATGGGAGCCGACCCTGGAACGGCCGGACCCCGCCGCCTTCGAGGGCGTGGAGGGCGTCGTCAACCTGATCGGCGAGCGGATCGACCAGCGCTGGGACGACGAGGTCAAACGGAAGATCATGGAGACCCGCCGCACCGGCACCCACAACCTGGTGCAGACGATCGAGGCGCTGGAGCGGCGGCCCGGGGTCCTGGTCAGCCAGTCGGCGGTCGGCTACTACGGCGACCGAGGCGACGAGGAGATCGACGAGAGCGCCGGCCCCGGCAGCGGCTACGACTCCGAGGTGGCGCAGGCTTGGGAGGCCGCCGCCCACGAGCTCGACGGCACCGAGGTCCGCCTGGTGATCGTCCGCACCGGCCAGGTACTGACGCCGAGCGGCGGGATGCTGAAGGAGCTGCTGACGCCGTTCAAGCTCGGCGTCGGCGGGCCGCTCGCGGGCGGCGGGCAGTACGTCTCCTGGATCGACCTCGAGGACGAGATCGGCATCCTGCTCTGGGCGCTGGACGAGGAGACCGTCAGCGGCGTCGTCAACGCCAGCTCGCCCAGACCGGTCACCAACAAGGAGTTCTCGAAGGCACTGGGGCGGGCGGTCAAGCGACCGGCGGTCGCGCCCATCCCCGGCGTGGTCCTCGACCTCAAATTCGGCCGCGAGTTCGGTCGGATCCTCCGCGGCGGCCAGCGGGTGATCCCGAAACGCACCCGGGAGCTCGGTTACGAGTTCAAGCACCCCGACCTGGACGAGGCGCTAGCCGATCTGGTCTAGGACAGCGCGGCGAGGGGTCGAGGAGCCCCTTTCTTCGAGCGCTTCGATGACCTGTCGCATCGCCGCGGCGCCTGAGGGGGCTTCGATCCAGGCGATATCCGCCGCCTCGACGATCGAGCGGCTGAACCCAGCCGCCGGCGTGGGTTCTTCGAGGAAGGCGACCGAGGTCGAGTCCTCGGTGGCACGCCGGGCGTTGGCGCCGGCGACGGCGAGATCCGCCCTGCCGTTCCGCTCGGGCGGCGGCAGACAGACAAGGCGGACAGTGAGCCCGTCGACCTTCCAGCCCCGCGTCCGCCCGACCGCCCGGGCTTCGCCGCACAGCGACGCCGGCGCGTAGACGGAGACGCGGGCGCCGCTCGCCACTTCGCCTTCGCCGCAGCCCGCGGCGAGGAAGAGAACGCTGGAGCAGAGGACTAGGAGGCGGCGCACGTTGAGCGATCCTAAACTCGCCGGGATGCGAATCGGTGTCTTGACCGCAGGCGGGGACTGCCCCGGGCTGAACGCGGCGATCCGCGCCGTCGCCCGCTCGGCGATGCAGCAGGGCGACGAGGCCGTCGGGATCAGGCGCGGCTACCGCGGCCTCGCCGAGGGCGACTACATGCCGCTCGACCGCCGCGCGGTCTCGGGAATCCTCTTCCAGGGCGGGACGATTCTCAGCACCTCCAGCTTCGAGCCGATCCGCGAAGGCGCGGTCGACGAGGTGGCCGCGGCCTTCACCGGCGAGCGGCTCGACGCGGTGGTGGCGATCGGGGGCGAGCACACGATGGAGATCACCCGCCAGCTCTACGTTGAGCGGGGGTTGCCGCTGGTCGGGGTCCCGAAGACGATCGACAATGACGTCGGCGGCACCGACTTCACCTTCGGCTTCGACACCGCCGTGCAGGTGGTGACCGACGCACTCGACCGCCTCCACAGCACCGCCCAGTCCCACGACCGGATCATGGTCGTCGAGGTGATGGGTCGCAACACTGGCTGGATCGCCGCCTACGCCGGGATCGCCGGCGGCGCCGACTGCATCGTCATCCCCGAGCAGACGACCACGGTCGAGGACGTCTGCCGTGACGTCACCGCTCGCCACGACCGCGGCAAAGACTTCTCGATCATCGTCGTCGCCGAGGGTGCCAAGCTCGCCTACCAGAGCGGCGAGGAACGGCTGATCCAGCCGGTCGCCGACAGCGACGAATACGGCTATCCACGTCTCGGCGGGATCGGCGCCGCGCTGGCCTCGGAGCTGGAGGCGCGGACCGGCTATGAGACCCGGGTCACCGTCCTCGGCCACGTCCAGCGCGGCGGCACCCCGACCTCGACCGACCGCGTCCTCGCCACCCTCTATGGCGCCCACGCCTACGAGATGGCGAGAGCCGGCGAATTCGGCCGCATGGCCGCCCTCCATGGCACTCGGATGACCTCGGTGCCGCTGGAGCAGGCGGTGAAGGTGAAGCCCGTCGATCTCGGGATGCTGGAGATTGCCAAACGCTTCTTCACCTGAGCCGCGCAGCGCGCTCAGGACTGCTGCTGCTGGGCGATGCGGACGGCGGCGCCGATCAGCATCACGCCGAAGAAGATCAGGGCGGCGACGCCGCCGCCCTGGCCGAGCCAGCCATAGGCGGTGACCATCGCGGCGAGCGCCAGGAAGAGGGTTACGACCATGCCCATGTCGCGGCGCATCCTAATCGATCGTTCCGGTGGAACGGCCGGCGGCGAGGGCCAGGCGGGTCTCGCCTAGAAAGGAAGCAACCGCTTCGGCGGCGCCCGCGGCCGAGCCCGCCTCGCCGGCGGCGCGGACGAGGCGGCTGCCGATGATCACGCCGTCGGCCACCTCCCCTACCTGGGCCGCCTGCGCCGGGGTCCCGATCCCGAACCCGACCGCGACGGGGGTCCGGGCATGGGCCTTGGTCGCCTCCACCAGCTCCGCCAGGGCAGGCGGGATCTGGTCCCGCTCGCCGGTGGTGCCGAGAGTGGAGACAACGTAGACGAACCCTTCGGCCGCCTCGCAGATCTGCCGCCGGCGCCCGGCCGGAGTGGTCGGAGCCAGCAGCGGCACCAGGGCTAGCCCCTTGGCCGCGAAGGCCCCCCGCACCTCGCTTGCCTCGTCGAGCGGCAGGTCGGGGACGATCACCCCGGCCGCGCCCGCGGCTCGGGCCATGCCGGCGAACTCACCGGCACCGCCGTGGGCGAGGACCATGTTTGCGTAGGCCATGAAGACGACCGGCAGCCGGTCGGAGATCGCCCGACACACCTCCAGCGCCGTGGCAAGAGTGGCCCCGGCTTCGAGAGCTTTGGTAGCTGCAGCGTGGATGGCCGGCCCGTCGGCGAGGGGATCGGAGAAGGGCACGCCCAGCTCGATCAAATCCGCCCCGGCGTCCACGTAGGCCTCAGCCACCGCCAACCCGGTCTCCCGATCCGGGTAGCCGGCCATCATGTAAGGCATAAGCGCCGCCCGCCCCTCGTCCCGCGCCAGCTGAAAAGCCCCCAGGATTCGATCCTCGCCGGAAACAGCAGCACGGGCTGAGCTGGGCGCCGGGGGGTGACTCGCCGGAGCCTCCCCGCTGTTGCTCCGCCGAGTCACCCCCCGGCGCCCCTCGCAACCACCTCAGCCATGTCCTTGTCTCCGCGCCCCGAAAGACAAAGGACGTCGAATCCCTCCCCCACTGGGTTCTCGAGCAGCCAGGCAATCGCGTGCGAGGACTCCAGCGCCGGAATGATGCCCTCGAGGCGGGAGAGCTCCTGGAACGCCGCCAATGCCTGCTCGTCGGTGACCCCGACGTAGCCGGCGCGGCCGCTGTCGCGCAGGTAGGCGTGCTCCGGTCCGACGCCCGGGTAGTCGAGGCCGGCCGAGATCGAGTGCGCCTCGAGGATCTGCCCCTCCTCATCGGCGATGATCGAGGAGAGCGAGCCGTGGAGGACGCCGGTGACTCCGGCTTGCAGCGAGGCGCCGTGGCGGCGCGTCTTCAGCCCCTCCCCCGCCGCCTCGACGCCGACCAGCGCCACCCCCTTGTCCTCGATGAACGGGGTGAAGATGCCGATCGAGTTCGAGCCGCCGCCGACGCAGGCGATCACCCGCGCCGGCAACGCGCCCTCGGCCGCGAGCGCCTGCTCGCGCGCCTCCTCGCCGATCACCCGCTGCAGGTCGCGGACCAGCGCCGGGTACGGCGCCGGCCCCACCGCCGAGCCGATCACGTAGTGGGTGGTGGCGACGTTGGCGACCCAGTCGCGGATCGCGGCGCTGACCGCCTCCTTCAGCGTCCGCGCCCCGGCCTCGACCGGCGCCACCTCGGCCCCCAGCAGCCGCATCCGCTCGACGTTGGGGGCCTGGCGGCGGATGTCCTCGGTCCCCATGTAGACGACGCATTCGAGCCCGAGCAGGGCGCAGGCGGTGGCGGTGGCCACGCCGTGCTGGCCGGCGCCGGTCTCAGCGATCACCCGCGGCTTGCCCATCCGCGCCGCCAGCAGAGCCTGGCCGATGGCGTTGTTGATCTTGTGGGAGCCGGTGTGCGCGAGGTCCTCGCGCTTCAGGTAGACCCGCGAGCCGACCCGCTCGGACAGCCGCTCGGCCAGGTAGAGGGGGGTCGGGCGGCCGATGAAGTCGCGCCGGAGGTGATCGAGACGCGCCGTGAACTCCTCGTCCTCGCGCGCCTCCGCCCAGGCCGCGGTCAGCTCGTCGAGCGCGGGGATCAGGGTCTCCGGAACGTAGCGGCCCCCGTAGGGACCGAAGCGCTGCTCGATCGCGCTCATGCCCTGGCGCCGACCGAGTTGGCGGCCTCGAAGAACGCGGCCATCGCGGCGTGGTCCTTGCGGCCTGGCTCGAGCTCGACGCCGCTGGCGACGTCGACCGCGTAGGGATGGACGATCGAGACCGCCTCGGCGACGTTCTCCGGCCGCAGCCCGCCGGCGAGGATCGCCGGCACTTCGGAGCGGTGCCCGCGCAGCAGCTCCCAGTCGAAGCTCTCGCCGGTCCCACCCCACATCCCCCGGCCGCGCCGGTCGAAGAGGTGGAAGTCGGTGCGAAAGGCCTCGGCGGCGTGGACGTCGGCGGCGCTGGCAACGTGGATCGCCTTCGCCACCTTGAGCCCGGTGCGCCGCGCCACCTCGGCGCAGAACGCGGCCCCCTCGGCCCCGTTCAGCTGCACCAACGTCAGACCCTCGTCCTCGACCGCCCGCGCCACCTCGTCCAGGGTGGGATTGACGAACACCCCCACCACCTCGCACTTGCGCCGAAAAGCAGCGGCAATCTCAGCTGCCACTCCCGGCTCAACGTTCCGAGGGCTGCCATGGAAATGGATCAGCCCGACAGCCCAAGCCCCCAACCTGACGGCCTCGGCAGCGTCATCGAGATTCGTTATGCCACAGAACTTCACCCTCACAACTAGCCAGCGTACGGGAAGACGGGTCTGACCCCCTCCGAACGGCTTGTAACCGGAGCCGCAACCAATCTCGGACGGCCGACCCCCTCCCACCGCGAAGGTTTGAGAGAGGAGGGGGTCAGGTCCGTCCCACCTAGCCCGTCTTCTTCGGCTGGGTCCCGAGGGTGACGGTGGCGGTCTTTTCAGAGCCGCCGCGGAGGATCTTCAGTTCGAGTTCATCGCCGGGCTTGGAGTCCTGGATGATTTCGATGAGCTCTTCCATCGTGGCGATCTGCTTGCCGTTGGCTTCGGTGATGATGTCGCCGCCGAGGCGAACTTCCTGCCCGTTGATCGTCGCCGCGGTATTGCCGGCTTCCAGCCCGGCCTTGTCAGCCGGGCCGCCCTTGACGACCGTCTGCACGATCACGCCTTTTTCGACCGGCAGGTTGAGCGCCTTGGCGAGTTCGGGGGTGATCGTCCCGCCGCTGATTCCGAGGAAGGCGTGTTCGACTTCGCCCTTGGTCTCGAGCTGCTTGATCTCGGCGCGGATGGTGTCCATCGGGATCGCAAAGCCGATGCCGACGTTGCCGTTGCCCCCGCCGCCGGTGGCGATCTGGGAGTTGATCCCGATCACCTCTCCCTGGGCGTTGATCAGCGGGCCGCCGGAGTTGCCGGGGTTGATCGCGGCGTCGGTCTGGATCACGTGGTTGATCGAGAAGCCGTTGGGCGCCTGGATCTGCCGCTGCAGGGCGGAGACGATGCCGCTGGTGACGGTCCGGTCGAGGCCGAAGGGGTTGCCGATCGCCACCACCGGGTCGCCGACTTCGACTTCGGAGGAGTGGCCGAGCGTCAGCGGATGCAGTTCCTTGGCCGGCGCCTCGACCTTCAGCAGAGCGATGTCGGTGCCGGGATCGGTCCCTACCACTTCGGCTTCGTACTCCTTTTCCGATTCGCCCAGTTTGACCTCGACCTTTTCGGCGCCTTCGATCACGTGGTTGTTGGTGAGGATGTGGCCTTCGCCGTCGATCACGAAGCCCGATCCGGTGGCGGTGCCGCCCGATTCCTGTTCGGGTTCGCCGAAGGGGCTGAAGAATTCGCTTTCCCGCGGTTCCAGCTGCGATTCGACGAAGGCGACGCCCTGGCCGTCGGCCTTGTAGATCTGGTTGACGACGTTCGAGCTTCCTTCTTCCTTGGCGTCTACCGGCGCCGTCAGCGGCGAGGCCACGGTCGTCGTCGAGCCGCCGCCGGAGTGGATCGCGCCTGCGGCGATCGCGATCAAGCCGACGACGGCGACGACGAGGCCGCCAAGGAGAGCGGAAAAGAACGGGCTGCGAAGTTTCGAGTTGGGTTCGGACATGGGACGAGGATCGCGCGGGGCGGTGATCGATTCCTAAACGATCTTCAAATTTTTTCTAAAACCCGCCAGCTGGCGCTTTCCGGTCTTCTCAGACCAGGTGTTCGCGGGTGCTTTCGTCGGTTCCGGCGAGCTCCCGGGTCTTCGCCTCCGGGTCCGGGGCGGACATCAGGGCGCCGCCGATGAGGACGGCGTCGACCCCCACCCGGTAGAGCTCGTCGAGCTCCTCGCGGCCGGAGATCCCGCTCTCGGCGACCACGGTCTTGCCCGCGGGGACGTCCGGCATCAGCTCGAAGGTGGTGGCGAGGTCGATGCTCATGTCGTCGAGGTTGCGGTTGTTGATGCCGATCACCTCCGCCCCCGCCTCCAGGGCCCGCTCGAGCTCGCCGCCGTCGTGCACCTCGACCAGGCAGTCGAGGTCGATCGCGCGGGCCTCCTGATAGAGGGAGCGCAGGTCCTCGTCGCCGAGGCCGGCGACGATCAGCAGCACCGCGTCGGCGCCGTTCACGGCTGCCTCGTAGAGCTGGTAGGGGTCGACGACGAAGTCCTTGCGGATGATCGGCATCCCGCAGGCCGCGCGGGCGGCCCGCAGATCGGCCAGCGAGCCGCCGAAGTGGGGCTCGTCGGTGAGCACGCTCAGCGCCGCCGCGCCACCGCGCTCGTACGCCACCACCTGGGAGGCGACGTCGATCCCTTCCGGCGCCAGCGCCCCGGCGCTCGGCGAGCGCCGCTTGAACTCGGCGATCAGCGACAGGCCCGGCCGCGTCAGCGCCTCGTTGAAGGGTCGGTCCTCCCCCCGGCTCGAAAGCCGCGCTTCGAGGTCCCCCTGGGGAAGTTCGGCGCGGCGCGCCTCGACCCCCTCCCGGGCCCCCGCGATGAGCTGGTCCATCATTCCCACAGTGACGGCCTAGAGCCTAGACGACCCGGGGCGTCAGGCGGCCGCGTCGGCCGTCGCCGCAATCAGGCGCTCCAGCACGTCTGCCGCGGCGCCGGAATCGATCGCCTCGGTCGCCTTGACGACCCCTCGCTCGAGGTCGGGGGCGAGCCCGCCGACGTAGATGGCGGCGGCGGCGTTGAGCAGGACGAGGTCGCGGTGCGGTCCGGGCTCCCCTGCCAGCACAGCGCGACTCACGGCGGCGTTCTCCGCCGGGGTGCCGCCGGCGACGCTCTCCAGCTCGGCCGGGGCGAGGCCGAACTGACCGGCCTCGGCGAACCACTCGGAGGTGCGGCCGTCGGTGACCTCGATCACCCGGGTCGGCGCCGCCAGGGAAAGCTCGTCGAGCCCGTCCTCGGCGGAGACGACGAGCGCCCGCACGCTGCCGAGGCCGACCAGGGCCTCGGCGATCGTCTCCTGGTAGTGGCGGTCGGCGACGCCGAGCAGCTGCCGGTTGGCTCCGGCCGGGTTCGTCAGCGGGCCGAGAAAGTTGAAGATCGTCCGCACCCCGAGGGCTTTGCGGGCGGGGATCACGTGCGCCATCGCCGCGTGATGCCTGGGCGCGAACATGAAGCCGAACCCGACCTCGTCGATGCAGCGGCCGACCTGCTCGGGCTCGATTTCGACGTTGACCCCCAGAGCCTCGAGAAGGTCCGCCGAGCCGCACTTGCTGGTGTTGGAGCGATTGCCGTGCTTGGCGATCGCGCAGCCGGCGCCGGCGGCGACCAGCGCCGCCGTGGTCGAGACGTTGAAGGTCGAGGGGCCGCCGCCGGTGCCGCAGGTGTCGACGAGGTCGTCGCGGCCGGTGGGGACCGGGGCGGCGAGGGCGCGCATGGTCCGCGCCAGGCCGACCAGCTCGGGGACGGTCTCCCCCTTCGCCCGCAGCGCGATCAGGAAGGCCCCCGTCTGAATCGGGTCGGTCCGACCCTCCATGATCTCGCTGAGGACCGCCGAGGCGTGGTCGGCGGTGAGGTGATCGCCGGCGCAGACGGCGTCGATCGCGCGGCTGACTACGTCGTTGGGCATCTCAGCCCTCCCGCGGTCGTACTTCTTGTCGGCAGGCGGAAACAACTACGACCGCTCTCCGATGAAGTTGGCGAGCAGGTGCCTGCCCTGCGGCGTCAGCACCGACTCGGGGTGGAACTGGACCCCCTCGACGGGCAGCTCGCGGTGCCGGGCGCCCATCACCACCTCGCCGAGCTTCGCGCTCAGCTCCAGCTCCGCGGGAAGATCGGGGTCGGCGATCAGGGAGTGGTAGCGGCCGGCGACCATCGGGCTCGGGAGCCCGGCGTAGATCGTCCTCCCGTCGTGCTCGACCTCGCCCTCCTTGCCGTGGATCGGCTCGCCCTGAACGACGCGGCCGCCGAAGGCCTCGACCATCGCCTGGTGGCCGAGGCAGACGCCGAGCGCCGGCGTCCCCGCTTCGCCGAAAGCGCGGATCGCCGCACCGGAGATCCCAGCCTCGGCGGGGGTGCACGGGCCGGGAGAGACGACCAGCCGGTCCGGCCCCCGCCCCAGCAGCTCCGCCACCGTCGCCTTGTCGTTGCGGACGACTTCGACCTCGGCCCCGAGCTCGCCCAGGTACTGGACGAGGTTGTAGGTGAAGGAGTCGTAGTTGTCGATCACCAGCACCCGCACGGCTAGCTCCAGTCCGGCTGTTCGCAGGCGACCTCGACCGCGCGGAAAACCGCCCGCGCCTTGTTCACCGACTCGTTGTACTCGTAGCCGGGCTTGGCGTCGGCGACGGTGCCGCCGCCCGCCTGCACGTGCACCTGCCCGTCCTTGATCACAGCCGTGCGAATGTGGATCGCGGTGTCGAGGTCGCCGTTCCAGGAGAGGTAGCCGACGGCGCCGCCGTAGCCGCCGCGCTTGACCGGCTCGAGCTCGTCGATGATCTGCATCGCCCGCACCTTCGGAGCGCCCGACAGCGTCCCTACCGGCAGGCAGGAGCGCATCACGTCCATCGCGCTCACCCCCTCTTTCAGGGCGCCTGAAACCTGGCTGACGATGTGGAAGACGTGCGAGTAGGTCTCGACGACCATCAGCTCGTCCACTTTGACGCTGCCGTACTCGCAGACGCGGCCGAGGTCGTTGCGGCCGAGGTCGACCAGCATCACATGCTCGGCCCGCTCCTTGGGGTCGTTGATGAGGCGCTCGGCCAGGCGTCGATCCTCCTCCTCGCTGTCGCCGCGTGGCGAGGTTCCGGCAATCGGGCGGCTCGATACCCGGCGCCCCTCGACCGTGACCAAGGGCTCGGGCGAGGCGCCGGCGATCTGGAAATCGCCGAACTCGAGGAAGTACATGTAGGGCGAGGGGTTGACCGCCCGCAGGCCACGGTAGATCGAGAAGGCCTCGACCGGCGCCGGCGCCGAAAACCGCTGCGAGGGGACGACCTGAAAGGCATCGCCGGCATGGACGTACTCGATGATTCGGGCGACCATTGCTTCGAACTCCTCGCGGCTCACGTTCGACTCGAACTGCGGCGCGTCAGCGACAGTGGGGCTCGCAGGGACCGGAACCGCCCCGCGCAGCCGCTCGCGCATCTCGGCGATTGTCGCCGCCGCCCGTTCGTAGGCGCTGTCCACGTCCTCGTCGTCGGCGACGAAGGCGCAGGCGAGGATCGTCAGCTCGTGGCGGAGGTGGTCGAAGACCACCATCGCGTCGGTGATCATCAGCGCCAGGTCCGGGACCCCGAGCGGGTCGGGGTTGGGCGCCTCCAGCGGCTCCACGGTCCGCACCAGGTCATAGGCGAAGACACCGACGGCGCCGCCGGCGAACGGCGGCAGCCCCTCGACCGGCGCCGGCCGGAAGTCCTGCATCCGCGCCGCCACCGCGGCGTAGGGATCGGGCGCGGGCTCGCTGCGGACCGGAGGCTCACCGGCCGCCGCCTCCCCACTCCACTCCGAGAGCACCCCGTCGCTCCAGCGCAGCAGCGCCCGCGGCCGCAGCCCGACGAACGAGTAGCGGCCCACCTGGCCCTGCTCGGCCGACTCCAGCAGGAAGCACGACGCCCCCTCGGGCTCGCCGGCGCGCAGCTTGAGGAAGGCCGAGACCGGCGTCTCGCAGTCGTCGACGAGGCGGGCGCGCACGGGCACGACGTTGCCCTCCCGGGCGAGCTCGCGCGCCTGCTCGAGGCTCGGTTCGAGCCGGATCTCATTGGAATCAAGCGCTCGCACTCGTGAGGCCCCGGACACCATCAGATAGTCACCGGGTCCTCACGAGACTCGCTAGCCGCTACGGCCATTCAGCACTTCCATCACCTTCGCCTGCGAGACCCCGCGCGAGGCCAGCAGGACGCTGAGGTGGTAGAGGACGTCGGCGGCCTCTTCGGCGACCCGCTCGTCGCTCTCTTCGCGCGCCGCGCGGACAACCTCCTCGGCCTCCTCCTCGACCTTCTCGCCGATCAGCTCGCGGTCGTCGAGGAGCTCGACGGTGTAGCTGCCGTCGGGCCGGTGCAGCGAGCGGTCGCGGATCGTCCGCTCCAGCCCCGGCAGGGCTTCATGGGTGACCGGGTGCGGCTCGCCGGGCGCCGGGTCGGCGTCCTTGCGCGGCGAGGCCGAGCCCAGCACCTCGCGGTAGAAGCAGCTGCGCTGCCCGGTGTGGCAGGCCGGGCCGGCGGGATCGACCAGCGCCACCAGAGCGTCGCCGTCGCAGTCGTAGCGGAGCTGGCGCAGGTGCATGAAGTTGCCCGACGTTTCGCCCTTCTTCCAGAGCTCGCCGCGCGAGCGGCTGTGGAAATGGAGGTCGCCGTCCTCCAGCGTCATCTCCAGCGACTGCGGGCTCATGTAGGCGAGCATCAGCACCTCGCCGCTGGCGAAGTCCTGGACGATGCACGGCACCAGCCCCTGTTGGTCGAATTCGATTTCGGGGAACATCGGATGAATCGTAAACGTCACCCGCCGGGAGACCGCATCACTCGATGCCGAGGCGGTCGAGCAGGTCCTCGTCGCGGCGCCAGTGCCTGCGGACCCGGACCTGGAGGTCGAGGAAGACCCTGGCACCCAGCTCGGCCTCGAGCGAGCGGCGGGCAGCGGCGCCGATCTCGCCGATCTTGGCACCCCCTCTGCCGATCAGGATCCGCTTCTGCGACTCGGTCTCAGCCCAGATCTCGGCTCGCACCGAGACCAGACCGTCCTCCCGCGGCTCGACTTCCAGGACCGAGACCTCGACCGAGTGGGGGATCTCCTGCCGGGTCCGGTTCAGCACCTGCTCGCGGATCAGCTCGGCGAGCAGCAGCTCGCTCGACTGGTCGCTGCGGTCCTCCGACGGATACATGTACGGCCCCTCGGGCACCAGCTCGCCGAGCCGCTCCAGCAGCGGCGCCAGCCCCGCGCCGGTGCGGGCGCTGATCGGGAACACCTCGTCGACTCCATCCAGCTCCGCCGCCTCGGCCAAGACCGGCACCAACTCGTTCGGACCGAGCCGGTCGGCCTTGTTTACCGCGCACAGCACCGGCAGATCGGCGCCCGCCCCGAGCAGGGCCCTGACGATGAAGCGATCGCCGGGGCCGACCCCCTCCTCGCCGTTGAGGACGAAGAGGACGGCGTCGGAGTCGGCCAGCTCGCGCTCGACCCGCCCCTGCATCCGTTCGGTGAGGACGTCGCGCGGGCGCTGCACGCCGGGGAGGTCGACGAGGATCAGCTGGCGCTGCTTCTCCAGGTCGGTGGCGACGCCGCGAATCGCCCGCCGGGTCGTCTGCGGCCGGTTTGAGACGATCGCCACGTGGGAGCCGACGATCGCGTTGACGAGCGTCGACTTGCCGACGTTGGGCCGCCCGGCGAGACCGACGAAGCCCGAGCGGGTCATCTCAGGCCGGCGAGCACCAGCGCCTGCAGCGCCAGCATCTCGCCGTCGTCGGTCTCGTGGTCGTGCCCGCAGAGGTGGAGGACGCCGTGGACGGCCGCCTCGGTGAGGTCGGAGCAGTGCTCGGGGCAGATCGCCACGTCGCCGAGCTCGCGCGGGCCGGCGACGGGACCCCGCTCGTCGATCGGGAAGGCAAGCACGTCGGTCGGCGCGTCCCTGCCGCGGTGCTCGCGGTTGAGCTCGCGGATACGAGCCTCGTCGACGATCTCGACGGCGAGGTGGCCTTCGTCGACCCCGGCCGCGTCGAGCGCGGCGGCGACGGCGCTCCGCAGCTCGGCTGGGACGTCGCTGAGGTCGACCGTCACGAACGCGGAGTCGGTCCGTGTTCGGCGCGCGCCTCGCGCTCGCGGGCGTCGTAGGCGGCAACGATCCGCTGGACGAGCTTGTGGCGGACCACGTCCTCACCGCCGAAGCGGACGAAGGCGATGTCCTGGACGTCCTCGAGGATGTCGGTGACCGCGATCAGCCCCGAACGCTGGTCAGTCGGCAGGTCGATCTGGGTGACGTCGCCGGTCACCACCATCCGCGAGTTGAAGCCGAGCCGGGTGAGGAACATCTTCATCTGCTCGGGGCTCGTGTTCTGGGCCTCGTCGAGGATCACGAAGGAGTCGTTGAGGGTGCGGCCGCGCATGAAGGCGAGCGGCGCGACCTCGATCACGTTGCGTTCGAAGTAGCCGTTGACCCGGTCCGGGTCGAGCATGTCGAAGAGGGCGTCGAAGAGCGGGCGCAGGTAAGGATCCACCTTGGCCTGGATGTCGCCTGGGAGGAAGCCGAGCCGCTCGCCGGCCTCGACCGCCGGCCTGGTGAGGATGATCCGCTGGACCTTGCGTTCGGTCAGCGCCGCCGCCGCCATCGCAACCGCGAGAAAGGTCTTGCCGGTGCCGGCGGGCCCGATCCCGAAGGTGATCGTGTGGCGGCGGATCGAGTCCACGTAGCGTTTCTGGTTCAGCGTTTTCGGCGCGACCTTGGTGTTGCGATGGCGCCAGACGACGTCGTCGAGGATCTCGGCCGGGCTCTCTTCGGCGTCGAGGGCGCCGGTCACCGCTTCGATCGTCCCCGGAGCGACCTCGTGGCCCTGCTCGATCAGCTCGACCATCTCGTCGACCACGGTTGCGGCGGCGGCGACGTCGTCGGGCTCCCCCTCCAGGGTGAGCACGTTGCCGCGCAGGTGCAGGTCGGCATCGAGGCGCCCGCGCAGCGCTCGCAGCACCGTGTCCTCGGAGCCGGCCAGCTCGGCCGCGACCGTGTTGTCGAGGGTCAGCTGCCTACGGGCCAAGGCCTTAACCCATCAACCAAGCTTCTGCCGCACCGCGGCGCTCACCCGCTTGCCGTCGGCCCTACCGGCCACCTTCGGCATCAGCGCCGACATCACCTGGCCCATCTGCCGCTGCTCGGTCGCGCCGGCCTCCGCAACCGCTTCCTCGACCAGCGCCGCCAGCTCTTCGTCGGAGAGCTGCTGCGGCAGGTAGCCCTCGATCAGCTCGGCCTCGAAACGCTCGGAGGCCGCCTGGTCGGCGCGACCGGCACCCTCGTAGGCCTCCGCCGCCTCGATTCGCTTCTTGCGCTCCCGCTGCAGCACCGCGACCTCGTCGCCCTTACCGAGCTTCGCGTCCTGCTGCAGCACGTCGACGATCAGCCGCAGCGCCGACGCCCGCTCGCGGTCGCGGGCTTTCATCGCCGTCTTCACGTCGTCCTGCACCTGCTCGAGAACGCTCATCGGGCTTAAGGGTAGAGGGCGGCGTCCGGGGTAACGGCCAGGCCCTTGGAGACGAGGTCGGCTATGTCGGCACTGACCAAGGTCCAGCCATTGCTGTTGGCAGCCGCCACATAGGCTGCGTCGTAGGCGGTGAGTCCTTTATCGCAGGCGATCGAAGAAGCCGTTTCGACCCGATCGGGGTTGCCGTTGACGAGAGCGCCGCGACAGCGCTTGAACAAAACCTCGACCAGGTAGCGCGCCTCATGAGGTTCCCGGTTCCGTACTCCGATGACGTTCGCAATCTCGTGAAGCGTTAAATCAAGCGCGGCTACCTGCCCGGCGAAATCGAACACAATCGAAGAAGCCGACCGGTGAAATGGGTCGTCGGAATCGGCGGCCGCGATCCACACGCCCGCATCGAGGAGCAGCGTACTCAACGAGAATCCCTGTCTTCCCTGATCATTCTCGTTCCGTCCCCTCCGCGGGGCTTGGTGGCGAGTTCGAGCAAGCGCCTCATCTCCGCCCTCGCCTCGTCTGCCAAGAAGTCGAGCTCCCGTTCGGCCAGGTTCTGCAGCAAGCCGCTCCTGGTTAGACCCCGCTCCTTGGAAAGCGCGTCGACCCGCTTCAGCAGCTCGTCGGGAAACGAGATCATCACCTTGGCCACAGACCGAGGATATACCGTATTGCCAGTTGTCATCGTAGGCATACCGGGGAGCGTGAAGGGCTTGGACGCACGCGTGGCGCGCAGGAAGAAAAAATTCTGCCCCGGCTTCCCGGCGAAGGCGTCAACGAGGGGAGATCTCGACCAGCTCCACGTCCCCGAGCGGCATCTGCAGGAAGCGGGTGCCGATCCGGTGGAAGGCTTCGGGGTCGCCGGTGCAGAGGAAGTCGTAGCTCCCCTCGCCCTCCGGCTCGCCCGCCAGTCCCGAACCCTCGAGAGTGCGCTGGACCGCCGCCGCCACCGCGTGGCCGCCGCTGACGAGGCGGACGTCGCGGCCGAGGATGCGCTGCAGCATCGGCGCCACCAGGGGGTAGTGGGTGCAGCCGAGGATCAGGGTGTCGATTTCGGCCTCCTTCAGCGGCGCGCAGTAGGAGCGGGCCATCGTCATCGTCTCCTCGTCGAACAGCGAGCCGTTCTGGATGAAGGGAGCGAGGTCGGGAGCAGCCACCTCGATCACGTCGAGGCCACGGCCGACCGCTTCGAGGGCGCGGCGGTAGGAGCCGCTCTCGACGGTGTTGGGGGTCGCCAGCACGCCGACCCGGGCGTTGGCGGTGATCGCGGCGGCGATCTCGGCCTGCGGCTCGACCACCGGCACCACCTCCACCCCCCGCGCCGCCGCGACCTCTCGCGCCACCTCCTCCCCGATCGAGGTGGCCGTGTTGCAGGCGATAACCAGCAGCTTGGCGCCGCGGTCGAGCAGCAGGCCGGCGATCCCGGCGATCCGCTTGCGCAGCTGCGCCGGGTCCTTGTCCCCGTAAGGAAACATCGCCGTGTCGCCGAGGTAGAGGAAGTCCTCCTGCGGCAGCGAGACCAGACACTCGTGGAGAACGGTGAGGCCCCCTACCCCCGAGTCGAACATCCCCACCGGCTGCACCGGCTCGCCGGACCCCTGTGCAGGCACCAGGGTCAGGGTTTGACGACCATGAAGAAGATCGTCACCACGACGATCAGCCCCGCGATCGGCCCGACGGTGCCGAGGCGGCGGGAGATCTCCTCGAACTCCTCGCTGAGGGTGTCACCGCTCTGGAGATCGCGTTCGGCGATCTCCTTCGCCTTCGCAGCTTGCGGCCGGAAGAAGCCGTGCTGGAGACCGAAGAGGACGATGATCGCGATGAAGCCGACGGTGACGAACGCTTCGCCGGCGTCGTAGGGCCCTTCGGCCAGTAGATAGATCCCGGCGAGGAAGAGGACGACCAGCCCCGGAGTGATCAGGATGCGGTCGATCTTCTGGATCCCCGCCAGCAGCCCGGGGGTCGCCCGCGGGTACTGGGGCAGGACCGAGAAAAAGATCCCGTACCCGAAGGTCGGCCCGAAGGCAAGCACGACGGCGAGGATGTGGATGAACAGCCCGACGCTGTAATCGCTGATGTCGGCAACGGCCATCGCCGGGAACCCTATATCTCAATCCCGACGCAGCAACAGCGCCGCCCAGTCCCCCTCGCGCCGACGCTCTGCCTCCTTCAGCCCGCCGGCACCGAACGCCACCGCTACCTCGTCCACCTCCCCCGGCAGGAGCCCGGAGCAGACGAGCGTCCGGGGTCCGATGGCCGTGAGCTGCCCGGCGACTGCCGCGAGGATCGGCGAGGTCATGTTGGCGACGACGGTCGGCGCCAGGTCGGGCACCTGTTCGCGCAGGTTCAGGCGCGCAAGCTGGAGCTTGACTCCGTTGGCGGCGGCATTGGCGGCCGCAGCCTCGAGTGCGGCCGGCTCGTGGTCGTAGGCGCGGATCGGTCCCCACCCGAGCTTCGCCGCCGCGATCGCGAGCACTCCGGAGCCGGTGCCGAGGTCGACCAACTCGCCTCCCGGCTCGAGCTCGCAGAGAAACTGCAGGCAGAGGCGGGTGGTCGGATGGGCGCCGGTGCCGAAGGCCTGGCCGGGGTCGACGACGATGTCGAGGGCGCCCTCTCGCGGCGGCTCCCAGGAGGGCCGCAGCCAGAGCCGGTCGGCGACCAGCAGCGGCCTGTGGAAGTCGCGCCAGCGGTCTGCCCAGTCGTCGGGAACCTCGGTCGAGCTGACCTCGATCCGACCTCCGGCGACCGCGGCATCGATCTCCCCCAGGTCCGGCAGCTCCCCCTCGCCGCCGTATATCGCGTACTCGACGTAGCCCGGCCCGCGCTCTTCCTCGACCCCGTTCGGAGCAAGTACCGTCAGCTCGGCCAACACCAGGTCCGCCTGCTCGGGGGCGCAGCGGACCGCGAGCCTGATCAAGAACGGGCCCTCAACCGAAAGCCCGGCGCACGCGGCCGAACAGGCCCTCCCCATGCTGCGGTGCGAGGTTGTCGTCGTCGAGGGTCTCGTCGAGGCGCTCGGCCAGCTCGCGCTGCTCGTCGCCGAGATTGGTCGGGACGAAGACTTCGAGGATCACCCGCTGGTTGCCGCGGCGGCGACCGCTGAGGCGCGGCAGCCCGATCCCCTTGAGGACGTACTGGTGGCCGGGCTGGGTCCCCGGCTCCACCTCGATCTCCTCCTCGCCCTCCAGGGTCGGCACCGTCACCGTCGTTCCCAGCATCGCCTCGGTGGCGGGGATCGAGACGGTGGCGATGAGGTCGGTGCCGTCGCGCTCGAAGCGCTCGTCCTCGGCGACCCGGACGTCGACGTAGAGGTCGCCCGCCGGCGCGCCGGGCTCGCCGGCGTGCCCGGCGCCGGCGATCCGCAGCCGCTGGCCGTCTTCGATCCCGGCCGGCACCTCGATCGTGCTGGTGCGGCTCTGGCGGGTGCGGCCGCTGCCGCCGCAGACCTCGCACGGCGTCTGCGGCACTTTGCCGGAGCCGCCGCAGGCCTCGCAGACGGTGCTGCGGACCATCTGCCCGAACGGCGTCCGCGTCACCGCCCGCAGCTCGCCGGCGCCGCCGCAACGTTCGCAGGTCGAGATCGGCGTCCCCGGCTCGGCGCCGTTGCCGTGACAGTGCTCGCAGGCATCGACGACGTCGTAGGTGACCTCGTGCCGGACGCCGGTCGCCACCTCGGCCAGCTCGATTTCGACGGCGATCCCGACGTCGCCGCCGGCCGCGGACCGGCGCCCGCCGCCGAAGCCGAACCCACCGCCGCCGAAGAACGCCTGGAAGATGTCGTCGATCGAGCCGAAGCCGGCGCCCGGGTCATAGCCACCGGAGCGCAGCCCCTCGTGGCCGTAGGCGTCGTAGGTTCGGCGCCGCTCGGAATCGGAGAGGACCTCGTAGGCCTCGGCGGCCTCTTTGAAGCGGTCCTCGGCGTCGGGTTGCTGATTGACGTCAGGGTGCAGCTCCCGCGCCAGCTTGCGGAACGCCTTCTTGATCTCGGTCTCGCTCGCATCTCGGGAGAGCCCGAGGACCTCGTAGTAGTCGCGCGGCATCGCTCAGTCGCTGTAGACGGTCTCGAAGTAGTGGGAGAGCTCGCGGGCGGCGAAGCGGACCGAGGCGATCGCGGTCGCATAGTCCATCCGCAGCGGCCCGACCACGCCGACTGCGCCGAGGTTGCGGTGCGGGAGGCCGTAGTTGGCGCCGATCACGCTCGCCGAGCGCAGCTCCGGCTGCGGATTCTCGCCGCCGATCCAGAAGAAGACGGAGCGCCGGTCGAGTGAGGAGCGCAGCATCTGCAGCACCTCGGCCCGCCGCTCCAGCGCCGTGATCAGCTCGTCGGCGCGCGGCAAATCCGGCAGGTGGGCGTCGGAGAGCAGGCGAGAGGTCCCCTCCACGTAGAGATCCCCGCCCTCGGCGACGAAGTCGGTGAACGTGGTGCCGAGGGTGGCGACGAACTCGGCCTCCCTTCCGCTCAGCTCCGGGTCGGCGAGGCGGCCGGCGATCATCCGCGCCCCCACCCCGAGGCCGGCAAGCGACTCGTTGAGGTAGCTGGAGGCCCACTCGACCAGGCCGCTGTCGACCGGATGGCCGAACTCGAAGACGCGGCGGGTGACGTCACCGGTGGAGGCGATCCCGATCACCACCACCTTGTTCGGCTGCAGCTGCAGCACCTCGACCCGGTGGATAGCCGCCGTCAGGCCGGGGTCCGGCGCGGTCGCCATCGCCACCAGGTCGGTGACTTCGGCGAGGGCGGCGGTCGTCTCGCGCATCGCCGCGTCGACCTCACGACGCAGCCGCGAGAGCTCGAGCTCGACGCTCGGCCGGGCCGGCATCGGCCCCGACTCGAGCATCAGATCGACGTAGCGGCGGTAGCCTGCGTCGGTCGGCACCCGGCCGGCGGAGGTGTGCGGGTGGGTCAGGTAGCCGGCCGCCTCCAGAGCGGCCAGCTCGGCGCGCACGGTAGACGGCCCCCACTCCACCTCCGGCCGCTCCGCCACCTCCTTCGAAGGCACGGGGCGGCCCGTCTGCAGGTAGCTCTCCACCACCAACCGAAGAATCAGCTCTTGCCGCTCTGACAGCACCCTCCGAAGTCTAGGAGGAGCGCCGGGAGACCCCCTCCCAAAACACTCCAGCGAGGCTCCCGCCGAGCGTTTTGGGAGGGGGTCTCCCGGCGCTCTACCCCCACTACAGCTCGAGTTCGGCCTCGGCGTTCTTGATGATCTGGGTCTCGCCCTGGGCGGCGACGGTGTCGACCACGATCCGGTCGCCGTCGACCGATTTGACCGTGCCGGAGACGACGATCTCCTGCTCGGGCATGCCCATGCCGCGCATCTGCACCGAGAGCCGCTTCAGCGCCCGCGGGTCGCCCCCGGCGAGCGCTGCGTTGGCTTTCGCCATCAGGCCCATCGAGTAGAGGCCGTGGAGGATGTTGCGCGGCAGCCCGACCGCTTTGGCGAACTCGTCGTCGATGTGGATCGGGTTGAAGTCCCCCGAGGCTCCCGCGTAGCGGTGCGGCAGGTACTTGTCCGGCGTCACCCGCAGCTCCGGGATCTGGTCGCCCACGTTCAGATCAGCCATCTCAAACCCCCCTCACGATCAGCGTCCAGGTCCCGCGCACGACCTGGGCGCCCTCCTGGTTGACCGAGTTCGTCTCGAACACGTAGAAGCCTTTGCCGTCTCGCTCCTCGATCGACACGCACTTGGCGGTCGTCGTGATCTCGTCGCCCGAGCAGGCCGGCTCCTCCCACTCGAACTGCTGGCCGCCGTGGACCATCGCCGCGAAGTTCATCGCCACGTCGGGATCGAACATCGCCGGCGCCATCGCCGGGCTGCTGTAGACGACCGCGAACATCGGCGGCGCCACCACGTCGCGGAAACCCGCCGCGCGCGCCGCCTCGACGTCGAGGTGGACGGGGTTGTCGATCCCCAGCGCGTTCGCGTACTCCCGAATCTTTTCCCGCCCCACCTGGTAGGTGGTGGACGGCCATTCCTTGCCTACCGCATCGGTCTTGAGTGCCATGGGCGGGCACTCTAACTGGCTGCGCAGCCAGCGGGGCGCCGCTACTCGTCGATCTCCAGCACCGCCAGGAACGCCTCCTGGGGCACTTCCACCCGGCCGACGGCCTTCATCCGTTTCTTCCCCGCTTTCTGCTTCTTCAGCAGCTTGTTCTTGCGGGTGACGTCGCCGCCGTAGAGCTTCGCGGTGACGTCCTTGCGCAACGCCTTGACCGTCTCGCGGGCGAGGATGTTGGAGCCGACGGCGGCCTGTACCGGGACGTCGAAAAGCTGGCGCGGGATCGTCTTGCGCAGGCGGCCGACCAGGCGCTTGCCCTGGTCGTAGGCGAATTCGCGGAAGACGATGATCGAAAGCGCGTCGACCTTCTCGCCGGCGAGCAGGATGTCGACCTTGACCAGGTCGGAGACGCGATTGCCGATCGGCTCGTAGTCGAGCGAGGCGTAACCGCGGGTCGAGGACTTCAGCTGGTCGAAGAAGTCGAGGACGATTTCCGCCAGCGGCAGGTCGTAGCGGATCTGCACCCGCTGCGGGCTGAGGAAGTGCATGTCGACGTGGGTGCCGCGGCGCTGCTGGCAGAGCTCCATCACCGCCCCCACCTGCTCCTTCGGGCAGATGATCGTGGCGCGGATGTATGGCTCTTCGATCGACTCGATCGTGCCGGGGTCCGGCAGCTCGGTCGGGCTGTGCACCTCCTTCACCTCGCCGTTGGTGAGGTTGACCACGTACCGCACGTTCGGGGTCGTGGCGAGCAAATCGAGGTCGTACTCGCGCTCCAGCCGCTCGCGCACGATCTCCATGTGCAGGAGGCCGAGGAAGCCGCAGCGGAACCCGAACCCGAGCGCCTCGGAGGTCTCCGGCTCCCAGGAGAGGGCGGCGTCGTTGAGCGACAGCTTCTCGAGCGCGTCGCGGAGGTCTTCGTAGCGGTCGGTGTCGATCGGGAAGAGGCCGCAGAAGACCATGGGCCGCACCTCGCGGTAGCCCTCCAGCGGCTCGCTCGCCGGGTTCGCCTGGGCGGTCAAGGTGTCGCCGACCCGCAGTTTGGTCACGTCCTTGATCCCGGTGATCAGGTAGCCGACGTCGCCGGCGTCCATCCGCTCGATCGCGGTCATCGCCGGGCGGAAGAAGCCGAGGTCGTCGATGTCGGCCTGGGTGCCGTTCTGCATCGCCAGGATCGGCTCCTGCTTGCGAAAGGCGCCGTCGACCATCCGCACGTAGGCGATCACGCCCCGGTACTGGTCGAACTCGGAGTCGAAGATCAGGGCGCGGGTCGGGGCGTCGGCCTTTCCCTCCGGCGCCGGAATGCGCGAGACGATCGCCTCCAGCACCTCCGGCACGCCCTCGCCGGTCTTGGCGCTGATCCAGAGCGCTTCCTCGGGATCGCCGCCGAGCAGGTCGGCGATCTCCTGAGCGACCCGCTCCGGCTCGGCCCCCGGCAGGTCGACCTTGTTGATCACAGGGATCAGCTCGAGCCCGTTCTCGATCGCCAGGTAGGTGTTGGCGACGGTCTGCGCCTCAACCCCCTGGGCGGCGTCGACGACGAGCAGGGCCCCCTCGCAGGCGGCGAGGCTGCGCGAGACCTCGTAGGAGAAATCGACGTGGCCGGGCGTGTCGATCAGGTGCAGGTGGTAGGTCTCGCCGTTCGCGGCCGTGTACTCGACCCGCACCGCCTGGGCCTTGATCGTGATCCCGCGCTCGCGCTCGAGGTCCATCGAGTCGAGCAGCTGCGCCTGCATTTTCTTCGGGTCCACCGAACCGGTGAGCTCGAGGATGCGGTCGGCAAGGGTTGACTTGCCGTGGTCTATGTGGGCGATGATGCTGAAGTTGCGGATGTGGTCCATCGGCGGGGGAGGAGTATGAGGCACAGGGGTGGTCGGCCGGCGGGTCCTGTCACGGCAGGGGACCCACCCCCTCCGAGGACACCTCGGAGGGGGTCCCCCCTACCGTGCCACCCGCCGGAGAAGCCTCTTCAGCTGCACGCCGACGAGTTCAGCGTTTTCGGCAGCTCGAAGACGACCGTCGGCGGCTTTTTCAGGAGCGCGTGGGCTCCAGCGCGCTCCAGCCACGTGGCGAGCGGTGGGTACGGGGGCTTGCCGGGTTCGAGGCGGTCGCGGCTGACGACGGCGTAGTCGTAGTCGCCTTCTGCGAGGAGCTGGAAGTACTGGCGGCAGGTGGTGGGGGCTGCGAAGCCGCCGTGGGGGCGTTCGAGGCCGAGGTACTGGACGCGGTTGGAGAGGTCGGTGCCGTAGAGGGGGTACTGGCGGGTGCTGGTGGTGGCGATGCTGGCGTTGCTGACGTTGCGGGCCCAGGCGAAGGCGGCGTTGAGGCCCGGGGCGGTGAACGTCGGGGCCTTGTAGCGGCTCTCCAGGTAATGGCGCTGGATCGGATAACCGACGGCCACCGCAACCAGCGCGAGTGCCGATGCGCCGGCGAGCATCCAGCCCCTGCGGGTGCCCCCTTCCTTTGTACCGCTATGCGAAGCAAAAGAAGGGAGCACCCTGCTGAGCGTCGTAGGCAGTAGAGCGAGGCCGAGGACGAGGGCCGGAGCGAGGTAGCGAAGACCCGATTCGAAGCCGCGCGGCATGCCGTCAGGACCGGAGGCGGACGTCGGAGCTACCAGCCAGGCGAGGGCGCCGGCGAGGCCGACGAGTGCCGCGACGCGCTGAGGCGCCACGCCCCGCACCAGGGAAAGGACGAGGCCACCCAGCGCAGTGGCCAACAGCAGCGGCCAGAGGAGCCAGAGGCCGTGGTGGAGGCCGGGGAGGAACCAGTCGGACCAGACGCTGCCGTCGGCGAGGTAGCCGAGGACCGAATGGGCTTCGCGGCCACCGAGAGCCTGCTGGGGCGCCGGTAGGCCGATCGGCCCGAGGTGGTGGATCCACGGCAGCGGGTTCCCGGTGTGGGCGAGGTTGCGGAGATACCAGTAGCCGCCTCCGGCGAGGGCGGCCAGAGACGAAGCGGCGAGGGTGCGCCAGCGCCTGTCTCGCGGTGCGATGACGACCACCCCGATTACGAGAACGGCAGCAGGTAGGAGGAAGTTGAGCTTCGTTCCCGCGGCCAGACCGGCGGCCAAACCGGCGACGAGAGCGCTGCGCACGTCCCTCTCTCCGTTCAGCGCGATCGCCACAGCCGCCAACAGGAAAAAGATCCCGACGATGTCGTTCCTCGCCTCGCCCGCCTGATCAGCCAGCGCCGGGACGCTGAGCGCGATCGCCCCCAGCGCCAGCGACCAAGGTGCCACCCGGTATGGCCGGCCGATGCACCAGCAGGCCACGAGGCAGGCGACGAACCAGCCGAGGTTCAGCGACGGCGAGAGGATGTCCCTCCCGAAGGCCAGCATCCCCACCGCGTGGAAGATTTCGCTGTTGGCCGGGTAGAACCAGGCGAGGAATTGTGGGGCTATGAAGTGCAGGTCCCAGGTGTCCCCGCTCTGGAAGAAGCCCGCCGCGAACGGTCCGTGGTACCAGGTGCTGTCGAAGCCGGTCATCCCGGTCGAGAGCCGCGCCTTCACCCCGACGGCGAAGTGAATGACGGCGATCGCAACAACCAACGATGTGAGCAGTACCGGAACCCAGTTCCGCCGCTGGTCCCGCCGGAGAGAGGGGATTCGCACCCTACTCAGCAGGTAAGGGTGCGAATCCCCTCTCTCCGGCGGGCGCGGCGCAAATTTCCAACATCCAAGCCCGACAACAGCCACCAACAGCAGGTACGGCACCGGCTTGAAGGCGCTGAACGAGCCCAGCAGCTCCGCACACCAGATCAGCAGCGCCAGCCCGAGGATCGCGGTCGCCAGCACCGCCGGAGCTCCCTCGAACCTCGGCAGCAGCCACCACCGCAGCGCCGCCCCACCCAGCCAGGCGAAGCCGCCGAGCAGCAGGATCTCCAGCACTCCCAACAGGTATCGGCCCGAACCGAGCACCGGAGCTGGGGTGCCCTATCCCCGCCGCCGCCGCAGCAGGCGGGTGATCTGCTCCAGCTCCTCCACCCGCAGCACCTTGGCGACGGCGACGTAGACGAGGCCCCCGGCGGTGAGGCCGGCGCCGAGGGAAACGACCTGTCCTCCCAGGCCCCTGCCCAGTGCCTGGTCGAGGACGTCCCAGACGAGCCAGCCGATCGCTGCCAGGCCCGCGGCGGCGATCGTGATCCGGGTCCCGGTCGAGAGCAGGCGGCGCAGCTCCAGGCCGCCGAACTTGCGTCGCAGGATCACCGCCTGGGCGATCACCGCCACCGTCGTCCCGATCCCCGTCCCCGCCACGATCCCGCCCACCCCGAACGGCGAGTAGAGGGCCAGCGCCGCCAGCGCCGAGACGAGGAGGTCGATCGTCGCCAGCGCCGTCGCCTGCCAGGGCCTCTGGAGGCTGAAGAAGGTCCGCGTCTGCAACAGGTAGAGGCCGTTCGTCGGTAACGAGAAGGCGAACCAGAAGAGCGCCGTCGCCACCACGGTGGTCTGGGCCGGATCGAATTCCCCGCGCTGGTAGACGAGCCGGATCATCGGGGTCGAGAGGGCGAGGATCGCCGCCGCCGCCGGCACCAGGACGAAGAGGATCTGGCGCATCCCGTTCGCCATCGTCGAGCGCAGGTTGTCGATCTCGCCGGCGTTGGCGAAGCGGGCCAGGGTGGGGAACAGCACCGTGGCGATCGCCACCGAGAAGATCCCCTGTGGCAGCTGGTAGATGCGGAAGGCTTTGTCGATCGCCGCCGGCGCCTGGTCGGAGACGAGGCTGCCGAAGAAGCTGTTGATCAGGTTGTTGAAGTTGATCAGCCCGAGGCTGATCGTCACCGGCAGCATCAGCAGGAAGACGCGCCGCACGCCGGGATGGCGCCAGTCGAAGCTGAAGCTGAAGCGGTAGGGCGTGTGGCGCAGGTCCCAGGCCGGGATCAGCAGCTGCACCAGGGTGCCGACGAGGATCGCGATCGCGTAGGCGTAAATCCGGTCGCGGCCGTGGAAGAGCGGCTCGAGGACGACGAGGACGACGATGATCGTCACGTTCCAGAAGAGCGGCGAGATCGCAAAGGCGCCGAAGCGGTCGTAGCTGTTGAGGATGCCGACGACGATGCCGCTGATCCCGAGCAGGATCAGGATCGGGAACAGCACCTGGGAGAGGGAGACGGTGAGGTCGAGGACCTCGCCTTCGAAGCCGGGGGCGAAGACGGGCATGATCACCGGCGCCAGCAGGACGAAGAGCGCGGTGATCGCCCCCAGCACCATCGTCACCAGCAGCAGCAGGGTCGAGGCGAGGCGGAACGCCTCCTTGTAGGCCTTGCGGCCGAGCAGTTCGGTGAAGACCGGGACGAAGGCGGGCTGCAGCGCCGCGTCCGCGAACAGGGCCCGGATCAGGTTCGGGACCTGGAAGGCGATCGTGAAGGCGGACATCGGCCCGCTGATCCCGTAGTAGCCGGCGGCGACGATTTCGCGGGCGAGGCCGGCGACGCGGGAGGCGCCGGTGGCGATCGAGAAGAACGCGGTCGAGCGGGCAATCCGGCCGCCCTGTCCCTCGGGCGGCGGCTCGCGGGTGAATTCCTCCCCCGGTTCGAACGCCTCCGCCTCCCAGACGGCAGCATCGGCGTTGATCGCCCGCTCCTCGGGTTCGGGGTTCTGGGGTGCCCTGGGCGTCTCCAAGCTGGGTGTCGATTCCGGTTCGGGAGCGACCGAATTGGCTTCAGTCGCTATAGTCGGCGGCCGCCCGGAGCCGGCAAGGCGCCTGCTCGGGTAATTGACATGGCCAACATAGCCTCACAGAAGAAGCGGATACTGCGCAGCGAGCGCGAGCGCAGCGAGAACCGGCTGTTGACCAGCACGGTCAAGACCCACTTCCGCCGGCTCGAAGCCGCGGTCGAGGGCGGCGACGCCGAGGCGATCGCCGGCGAGCACCGCTCGCTGGTCTCGAAGGTTGACAAGGCCGTGCAGAAGGGCGCCCTCCACAAGAACACGGGTGCTCGCAAGAAGGCGCGGGCAGCGAGAATCGCCGCCGGCTCCAAGGCTGCCTAAGCAGCGCCCGCCGCTGCTTTCCTGAGGGCGATAGTCAGCGCCAGCTCATCTCCGTAATCGGCGCCCCCGCGGCACCAGAGCTCGAGGTCGGCCAGGGTCTCCGTGGCCATCCGGAGGTCCGCCAGGTTGGCGTCGCGGAGGCGGCCGACCAGCTGCTTGGCAGCGTATGGATGCATCTTGAGCGAGCCTTCGACCTGCTTCGGCGGGATCCCCTCCTCCAGCTGGGCAGCGGCGGCGCAGGCGCCCCGCAGGCGGGAGGCAAGGCCGTAGATCAGCCCGGTGACGTTCTCGCCCTGGCCGATCAGCCGCTCGCCGATCCGCAGGGCGGCGGCCGCGTCACCTTCGATCAGCGCGTCGGAGAGCGACCAGACCGCCGCTTCGGAGGTGTCGGCGACCATCTGCTGCAGGTCCGAGGCGGTCACCTCTCCCCCCTCCTCCGCCCACAGCGCCAGCCGCTCGAGCTCGTTGCCCAGGCGCAGCGGGTTCGATCCCATCCGCTCGACCAGCATCCGCGCCGCCGCCGGCTCGAGGCGGAAACCGAGGCGCTGCGCCTCGCCGACGAGGACGCGGGGCATCTCGCGCGCCTTCGGCGCCTCGAATTCGTGGAGCTCGCCGCCGGCGGCCGCCACCGCCTTGGTCAGCTTCGCCGCGGGTTTGTCGCGGCAGATCAGCACCAGGGTGAGATCGGGCGGCAGCTCTCCGAGGACAGCCAGAATCGGGTCGAGCTGGCGGTCGCGCCAGCGCTCGACCCCGTCGGCAAGCAGGTAGCGGCGGCTGCCCATCAGCGACATCGCCGGAATCGCCGCCAGCAGCGCCTCCTGGTCGGGCATCCCTTTGCCCTCGCCGGGCTCGAACACCTCCAGCGCTGCCGCGCCTGCCTCGCGTTCGGCGCGGGCGCGCAGCCGAGCCCGGGTGGCGTCGATTTTCGCCTCGTCGGTGCCGGCGATCAGGTACAGCGCTCGCATCTCAGCGGCCATGGGGCGAGTCTACGTCCCGCCCCGGCCCGCGGTGAGACGGCTACTTGTCGTGACCTTTGGCGAGCCCGTTGCCGTTCCCGGGCGCTGCCGGCTGGGCCGGAGCGGCAGGAGTCGCCGCTGCCGCCGGGGGCGGCGCGGGAGGCGGCGGCTTGGGCGCGGCGTGACTCGAGGAGGCTTCGATCCCACGTGGGCTGGCGTGGCCCGCAGCGGCGCCGGAGCTCGAATGCCCGGGAGCGGGGACAGCTGCGGCGGCGCTCGCCGACGAGGCAGTCGCCTTGCCTCGGGACGAGGAACCCGAGGGCTGCGGCGAGGAAGGAGCCGGATTCGAGACCTCCGGGTCGGCCGGCGCCGGCGCAGCGGCCGGTGAGGGCGCCGGTGGCGGGCTCGATTCCCCCGTGTCCGTAGTGCCGCCGGCTCCTTCGGAGACGCTTTCCGGGGCCCTGACCGTTGATGCGGGCGGATTGACGCCACCCGACCCGGCGACGTCGTTGCCGCTGCCGACCGAGCCACTGCTAGGACCGCCGGCGCCGGATTCATCCCGGGGTGGCGCCTGCGTCGCCGGGGGGATCGCCGCAGTGAACGCCGCCCGGCTGTGGTCGAGCGTCAGCTTCCTCGCCGCGGCGACGGACTGCCCAGAGGAGGGCGCGCTCGGGAGCGGCGCCGGTTCGAGCAGCGGCCATCCTGGCTGGACGAAGAGCGCAACCAGGGCCAGACCGGCCGCTGCGGTCATGCCCAGGAGGGCGACGGCGGTGCTGCGCATCCTTTCCGGCAGCCCGTTGCCGGCGAAGCTGGGCAGCCGCCGTGACGCCTGGGGCCTGCTGTGGGGGATGGAATCCACCAGTTCGTACATCGACCCTGGACCGGGAGGCACAAGCCATTGGATGAGCTTCCTCAACTATCGATTCGGTCATCCGTCCAGGCGAAACGAGCCGCCTTCGACGACGATGATGACGTCGCCGTCGCGATCGGTGCGAAGGGTCGGGATCCGGTGGCGGGCGAGGACCGCCAGGGTGCCTGGAGTCGGGTGCCCGTAGGGATTGTCCGCACCGACCGAGATGACCGCCAGCCGCGGGCGTGCCTCGTCCAGCAGCTCGTCGAGGCCGGCGTCGTCGCTGCCGTGGTGGGCGACCTTGAGGACGTCGATCGGGCCGGGATCGAGCGGCACCGCCTCGGCCTCGGCGTCGGCGGTTAGCAGCATGCTGAAGCGGTGCCAGCGTGCCTCGAGCACCAGGGCCAGCTGATTCGGATCCTGGCTGCGAGCCGAAGCCCCCAGCAGCTCTTGCGGCGGCCAGAGGACCTGGAGGCGCAGCTGACCGGAGCGCAGTTCCTGACCGGCGCTTATGCGCTCCGGCTGCGCCCCCGCGGCAGCGGCGGCCGCGAGGAACCGGGCCCCGAGGCGGGCGTATGCCAGGTGTTCGATCGGCAGCCGCCCCAGCAGCTCCTCGACGCCGCCGGCGTGGTCGGACTGGTCGTGGGTGACGAGGGCGGCACCGAGGCGGGAGACGCCAGTTTCCTCGAGCTTGCGGGCGAGGCCGTCGCCGGGTGGGCCGCCGTCGACGAGGACCGGCGCCGCGCCCGCGGGCTGGAGCAGAATCGCGTCGCCCTGGCCGACGTCGAGGACCTCGATCCTGAGGCCGTGAACCGGCGGCGGCGAGGGCCCGCCGGCGCCGGACAGGCCGACTCCCAAGAGCAGCAGCGCCGGCAGCACGGTCCCGGCCACGGCCTTCAGCGCCGGAGCCAGGAGCCGCCGCCGGGCGAGGTTCATGCAGCCGAGCGATGCGGCCGCCAGACCGAGGTAAGCCACCACCAGACCGCCGCCGCCGAGGTGGACGTGGAGCTCCGCCCAGCGCGGCCGCGCGCACCAGGAGGCGACCTGGGCCACGTAGGCGAGCAGGAGGGCGTCGAGCCCGTTCAGCGGCTCCAGCGGCAGGCCCGGCAGCTGCGCCAGGCCGGCGCTGCACATCCCCAGCCACATCGCCGGCGCCACCGCAGGCATCGCCAGCACGTTCGCCACCAGGGTCGTCGTCGAGAGGGTTTCGAAGTGGTAGGCGATCAGCGGCGCGGTCGCCAGCGTGGCGGCGACGGTCACCGCCGCTCCCTCCGCCAGGGCACGGCGCCACGACCCCCGCCCGAGCCGCGCGACCAGCGCCCGCCGAAGCGGCGCGGCGAGCAGCAGGATGCCGAGCACGGCGGCGAAGCTCAGCTGCCAGCCGACGTCGCCCGCGACCGCCGGATCCACCGCCAGCGTCACCAGCGCGGCCAGCGCCAGCACGTAGAGGCGAGAGGCGCGCCGTCCCCCGAGCGTGGCCAGCACTCCCAGTGCCCCCATCACCCCCGCGCGCTGGATCGAGGGACCGGCGCCGGCCACGGGGACGTAGACGGCGATCAGGGCCAGGACCCAGAGCAGGCGCTCGCGCAGCGGGATGCCCAGCGCCCCCAGCAGCGGCATCGCCAGCAGGGCCAGCAACGTCACGTTCTCGCCGGAGACGGCGAGCAGATGGGCAAGCCCGGAGCGGGTGAAGTCTTCCTTCGTCTTCGCGTCGACGTCCTCGTCCTCGCCGAGGACGAAGCCGCGTGCGAGCTCGGCCTCCCGGGCCGGCATCCCGCGACCGAGGCCGGCGGAGGCTCGGTCGCGGATCTCGCCGCTGTCCATCAGCGCCAGGAGGATGACGAGGACGATCCCGGCCAACACCGTCGGCGAGGGCCGGGGGGAGCGCACCGCTCAGGGCTGCAGCCGCTCGCGCAGCGCCTTCATCGTCGCCGGGCCGATTCCCGGCACCTGGTCGAGCTGCTCTACCGAGGAAAGGCCGCCGTGTTCGTCGCGGAACTCGACGATGTCACCCGCCGTTACCGGCCCGATGCCGTCGATTTCTTCCAGCTGCTCGGCGGTGGCGGTGCCGAGGCTGATCGGGCCACCTTCCGACGGCGCAGCGCCGATCGCCGCCCCTTCCGGGATCCGTTCTGGGACGACCACCTGCTGTCCGTCGGCGAGCCGCGCCGCCAGGTTCACCGCTTCCGTCTCGGCCCGCGGCGCGGGGCCGCCGGCCCGGGTGAGGGCGTCGTTCACCCTGCTCCCGGCGGGCATCCGGTAGACGCCGGGACGGCGCACCGCGCCGGTCACGTCGACGACGAGATCGCCGCCCTGGCCACTGATCGAGAAGCTCTTCCCACCGGACGCCCCGCCGGCGCCCGCGGCGAACGACTGCTCAGTCCCGCCCTCACCGCGGATCGCCCGCGCTCCGACCAGCAGCAGCGCCACCGCAACGGCGGCATAGACGACGACCTGGCTACGGCTCAGCTCCGGCATCGCCGCCGACGATGACCGGCCCCGGCGCACGCGTGGCGCGCAGAATCACAAAATTCTCAGGGGGAAATCCGACAGATGAGCGACCTAATAGTCGTCGTCTTCGTCGTAGCCGGCGACCTCGGCGAGCTGGTCGTTGTAGAGCTCGGCGGCCGCCACCGGCGGCGACTGGATCGAGATGCAGGCGAGCTCTTCAACGCCGTCGTTGCCGATCGAGTGCTCGGTCGCGGGGGGAACGAGGATCAGGTCCCCCTCGCCGACCTCCTGAGTATCGCCGGCCACCGACATCGTGCCGCGGCCGCGAACGACGACATAGGCCTGCTCGGCCTCGCCGGAGGAATGCAGCGTCTGTTCCGTCCCGCCCGGCACCGTCACCCAGGTGACGGAGAGGTTGCGCGAGCCGAGTTCCCCCGCGTCCATCAGCACGTGCACGCGCAGGCGGTGCCATTCCTCGACCGCCGCATCTTCGAGTCGCCTGACCAGCATTCGGCGGCTTTCTAGCAGACCGGGCGGGCTCTGCGAAGGCCCCTACTCGACCACCAGGTTGACCAGCTTGCCGGGAACTACAATTTCCTTGACTATTTGCTGGCCGTCCAGGTGCCGAGCGACCTTCTCGCTTTCGCGCGCCAGCGCCAGCAGCTCGTCCTTGGAAGCCTCTGCAGGCGCCTCGATGCGGTCGCGCAGCTTGCCGTTGACCTGGACCACCAGGGTCACCGTGTCGCTGCCCAGCAGCTCCGGATCGGCCTGCGGCCAGGGCTGCTCCCAGACCCGCTCGCCGGTCAGCCGCTCGTAGACCTCACTGCCGAGATGCGGGGCAAAGGGGAAGATCAGCGAGGCGGCGGTGGCCGTCGCAAAGCGGAGCGCCCCCTTGCCCGCGGCGGTGCCGTAGAGGCCGTCCTTGAGACGGTAGGCGTCGTTGATCAGCTCCATCACCGCCGAGATCACCGTGTTGAACTGGAAGCCGCGCTGGAAGTCCCGCGTCGCCTTGTCAACCGCCCAGTGCGCCTTCGCCACCAGCTCGCGTGCCGCGCCTTCGGGGGCCGGCGCCTCCCCGACCTCCGTCCGCTCCACGACCTCCTCGCACAGTCGCCACAGCCGCGAGAGGAAGCGGTTGACCCCCTCGACCCCCTCGTCGGTCCAGTCGCCGCCCCGCTCCGGCGGGCCCATGAAGCAGACGTAGGTGCGCGCCGTGTCGGCGCCGTAGCGCTCGACGTACTCGCCGGGGCTGACCGTGTTGCCCTTCGACTTCGACATCTTCGCCCCGTCACGGGTGATCATCCCCTGGGTGAAGAGGTTGGCGAAGGGCTCCTGGACTCCGACGTGGCCGAGGTCCGCCAGAGCCTTGGTGAAGAAGCGCGCGTACATCAGGTGCAGGATCGCGTGCTCGACGCCGCCGATGTACTGGTCGACCGGCATCCAGTGATCGACGGCGGCGCGCTCGAAGGCCGCTCCTTCGTTGTGGGCATCGAGGTAGCGCAGGAAGTACCAGGAGGAATCGACGAAGGTGTCCATCGTGTCGGTCTCGCGCCGGGCGGCGCCGCCGCAGCGCGGGCACTCGGTTGCGACCCACTCCTCGGCCGCCGCAAGCGGGCTCTTGCCCTGCGGCGCGTAGTCCTCGATCGGCGGCAGTTCGACCGGCAGCTGCTCCTCGGGCACCGGCACGATCCCGCAGTCGTCGCAGTAGACGACCGGGATCGGCGCCCCCCAGTAGCGCTGGCGCGAGACCAGCCAGTCGCGCAGGCGGTAGTTGACGGCGGGCTTACCCCGCCCCTCGGACCCGAGCCAGGAGACGATCTCCCCATAGGCCTCGCGGTTGTGCTTGCCGTCGAAGCGCCCGGAGCCGGTCATCCGGCCGTCGCCGGGATAGGGCAGGCCGTTCTCACCGCGGGCGAGCTCCGGGTCTTCGCCCTCGATCACCCGCCTGATCGGCAGGCCGAACTTCTCGGCGAATTCGTAGTCGCGTGCGTCATGCCCGGGCACAGCCATGATCGCGCCGGTCCCGTACTCCATCAGCACGTAGTCGGCCACGTACATCGGGATCGACTCGCCGTTGACCGGGTTGACGACGGAACGGCCGAGCGGCACCCCCGTCTTCTCGCGGTCCTCCGCCCCACGCTCCTCGGCCGACTCGCGCCCGACCCGGTTGACGTAGTCGCGGACCTCTTCCTCGGCCGGGGTGCCGGCGACCAGGCGCTCGAGCTCGGGATGCTCCGGCGCGAGGACGAAGAAGGTGGCGCCGAAGAGGGTGTCGGGGCGGGTCGTGAAGACGGGGAAGTCGAGGTCGACCTCATCGCAGCGGAAGACGACCTCGGCGCCTTCGGAGCGGCCGATCCAGTTGCGTTGCATCGTGATCACGTGCTCGGGCCAGGACTCGAGCGCTTCGAAGTCGGCGAGGAGGCGGTCGGCGTAGTCGGTGATGCGGAAGAACCACTGCTCGAGGCTGCGCTGGATCACCTCGGTGCCGCAGCGCTCGCAACGGCCGTCGACCACCTGCTCATTGGCGAGCACCGTGGCGTCCTTCGGACACCACTGCACCGGCGCCTCGGTTCGGTAGGCGAGGCCGTGCTCGAACAGCTGCAGGAAAATCCACTGGGTCCAGCGGTAGTACTCCGGCGTGTGGGTGGCGAGTTCGCGCGACCAGTCGATCGAGATCCCCCACTCGCGGAACTGGCGCCGGAAGGACTCGATCGAGCGCTCGGTCGCCACCCGCGGCGGCTCGCCGGTTTTGATCGCGTTGTTCTCCGCCGGCAGGCCGAAGGAGTCGTAGCCCATCGGGTGGATCACCTCGAAGCCATGCCGGCGGCGGAAGTGGGCGATCGCGTCGCCGACCGCGTAGCACTTGAGGTGGCCGACGTGGGGCTCGCCCGAGGGATAGGGCAGCATCTCCAGCACGTAGGCCTTCGGCTTCTCCGGCTCAAAGCCGGGCCGGCCCGGGTTGGCGACCTCCCAGGTCTTCTCCTCGGCCCAAACCTGCTGCCACTTGCGCTCGATCGCCTTCGGGTCGTATCCGGACATGAGCCGCGATCTTACGAAGGGAAGCCTCCGCACCGCGGCCGGCCGATCCTCAATTCGGGAAGGAGTAGGTGACCGAGGAGATGTCGCGGAGGATGTGGGGCCAGACGTAGACCTCGATCGTGGCGGCGAGGATCAGGGTCGGGATCGCCAGCAGCACCGTCACCAGGGTGGCGGCGAGGAGCTGGTTCCACTCGCCGCGGCGACTGGCGATCAGCCAGGCGGCGAGCGGGAGGAAGAGGGCGCTCAGCTCGGGGATCGCATGCGGGAGGACGCTGAGGATCAACTCGAAGCGGCTGATGTGGAGCTGGTAGGCGAGGGTCGATCCCTGGAAGCCGAGGTAGAGCGCCTGGGTGGAGAGCGAGAAGAGGGTGACGGCGCAGACGAAGAGGATCGCCAGCTCCCCCGCTTTGACGTGGATCCAGCGCGAGAGGCCGGTGCGCTCGGCGGCGGCGATCGGCATCGAGGCGCCGGCGATGAAGCCGGCGATGCAGGCGGTGGCGTGCAGCGCCAGGACCAGCGAGTTGCGGTAGAGGATCGGCAGCAGGTCCGCCGGCTCGGATGGTGAGGTGAGCCCCGGGAGGTGGAGCGGGGTGATGTCCGGGGTGAGCAGGCCGGCCACGAACCAGACCGCGCCGAGCAGCGTCAGTGCGATCGCCAGGCTGAGCGCGATCCAGCCGCGGAGCACCCGCCACGGCCGGCGGCTCCAGGCGTCCAGCGTCTCGCGGGTGTCCCGCATTCCGTGGGAGAAGACGTGCTGATTCGCCGTGCTCATCGCCTAGACATCGGCAGCAGGGCCCGGGGCTTTTAGCCGCGGGTGCGGTGCCGGCCGCCGAGCTCGCGCTCGAGCTTCTCGGCCAGCTCCGCCAGGCGGGGCAGCGGCACGCCGAGGCCCCTGGCGATGCGCCTGACGTTGCCCCAGGTGGGGTTGATCCGCCCGGACTCGATGTGGGAGATCCAGGTCGCGTGGATTTCAGCCTTCTGGCCAAGCGCTTCCTGGCTCATCCCGGCGTCGTGGCGCAGGGTTCGGATGGCCTTCCCGAGGCCGAACTGGGGATCGTCGCGACGCGGCATCTAGCGCAGGGAATTGACCTGCACGCGCCAGGTCCATAGAGGCCACCTCAACCCGCGAAGGGAAAACCGCGCTATGCGTATTTTGGTATCGGGTATTTCGCCGACTTGCAGGCGAACACAGGACCCGAGGCCAGGGGCCGAGAAGGAACCGAAACGAAGCGCGAAGGCGGCTAGAGCTGGGCCGAGGAAGCCCGCCGGGCCCGCAGCTCGAGCCGTCGGGATGGCGGACAGGCAAGCCTTGAAGACCTCACCATCGGACCCGGGAGCCTAGCGGACGTTTGGCTCTGGGCGGGGTGCGTCCGGTGCCAGATCTGCCGCCCCGAGCAGGCGGACGAACGGCCTGCCGCGCTTGGAAACTTGGACTTCCGTGCCCTGCGCAGCCTGCTCCATGTAGTAGCCGAAGTGGTTCCGAAACTGGTGGGCGCCGACGTGTTCGGTGGCGCGCCCCTCGTCGGCTTGAGGAGTGGAGCTGAGGGGATTCGAACCCCTGGCCTCGTCGCTGCCAGCGACGCGCTCTGCCAGCTGAGCTACAGCCCCAGGAAACTCGTAATCAGACGCCCAGTGTAGCGCGGCACGCTGGTGATTCCTCGGCTCCGTCAGTCTCAGATGGATCATCTGAGCACCCGCCGCCCGCTCGATCGGGACTAGGTAACTTCGTTTCAGGTCATCGCAATAGATGCCAAATGCGTCCACCTCAGATGGTTGGTACGTGTTGGTGATGTAGCCGCGAGTCGGCGAGTAACGAGAACGCTTCAGCCTGGCGCAAATAACATCTCCCTTCCGGGTTCCCCATTTGCATTGAACACGTACGAAATGCCCGGCGATCCCCAGAACGAGGTCGATGCAACCATGCTCGGTCAACGGCGCCCACACCTCGAGCCCCAGTCGCGCCGCTTCGGCCGCGATCGCCAGCTCCGCAACGTTTCCCTTGTGGTTCGGATCGTGGTCCATCGTCTGTCGGACTATACATTTCCCCACGGACATAAAAAAAAGAGCCTCCCGGTTGCCCGCTCCGGTCAGGCCGCCCGCTGATCGGGGCCCTGCTCGTCGTCCACGTCGAGGATCAGGTTGCCCGGGGCGTTGTGCCGCACCTTGAAGTCGAGGCTGGAGAGCTCTTCCAGTTCGCTGAGGAGGTCGACGGGCTGGTCGAGCTGCATCGAGAACGTCGCGCGTCCCTCGGAGAAGCGGTCGACCTTGATCTCTGAGGCGCCGAGCCGGCCGACGGCGTCCTCGAAGCCGACCAGCTGCGAGAAGTCGCCGAGGGGACCGATCTCGAGCTTCACCTCGCCCTCGAAGAGCCCGGCGCCGGGCTCGGCCGCGCCGGCCTGCACCTCGGCTTCGAGCGCCGGCTCCATCTCGGTCAGAGCCTTCACCTTCTTGCTCACCTCGACCGCCTCGCGCAGCGCTTTCATCCGGATCCGGGTCGCCTGGCCGCGAGCCTGCGCTTCGACCTCCTCGAGCCGGGCGGTGATCGCGTCGAGCGAGGCGATGCTGCGGTCGTGACAGGCGTTGGCCTCGCGCAGCCGCTCGCCCAGCACCCGGATCTCGCGCTCGCGCTCCAGCACCATCCCGGTCAGCGAGGTGGTCTCGCTCTCGAGCTCGGCAAGCGACGCGCGCTGGGCGTCGCTGGTCATCTCCAGGCCAAGGATGCGGGCGTCGCGTTCGGAAAGCGCGTTCTCCACGTCTGCGCGGCGGTAGCCGAACAGCGCCCGCTTGAACCCATTCATGGAGCGGCACCGTAGATGGGCGCTCGGACGTAACTATGCGCTGGCGGCCTCCGGGGCTTCCGGAGCCTCGAAATCGAGCCGCAGCCGCGGCGCCTCGTGCCAGAGGTCCTCGAGCCCGTAGCGCTTTCGCGCCTCCGCGGTGAAGACGTGCAGGACGCAGTCGAGGTAGTCGAGGATCGTCCAGCCGGCGTCGCCGCCGGCATCGACGCCGCCGGGCAGCAGCCCCACCTCTCGCTTCGCCCGCACGCGCACCTCGTCGACGATCGCCTTCGCCTGCCGCTCGCTGCGGGCGGTGCAGATCGCCAGAAAGTCGGTGTAGGCGACGAGCCCTCGCATGTCGAGCACCACCACGTCCTCGGCTTTTTTCGAGTCCGCGATCGCCGCCAGGCTGCGGGCGAGCTGCTCCGATTGCGCCTCGTTCACCGGTAGATCCCCTTCCGGTCGATGAAGTCCGCGACCGAGTCGGGCACCAGGTATCGCAGCGGCCGTCCTTGCCTGGCGCGCTCGCGCACGGCCGAGGAGGAGACGCCGAACTGCGGCATCTCCAGCATCGTCGTCCGTCCCTCGCAACCGAGGCTCCGCGTCACCTCGGCGACGTCGGCTTCGGAAACACCCTGCCGGCGCGCCACCGCCAGGCTCGCCAGCTCGACCACCCGCTCCGGCCGGCGCCAGCTCTGCAGGCCCACGGCCGCGTCCGCCCCCATCACGAACACCAGCTCTCTGTCGCCCCGCTCCTCTGCAAGCGCCTCCAAGGTCTCATACGTGTAGGACGGCCCCTCGCGCTCGACCTCCAGGTCCGAGACCGAGAAGCGATCGTCGTCGGCGGCCGCCGCCCGGGTCATCTCCATCCGCGCCTCCCGGCCGGGATCGTCGGCCATCCGCTTGTGCGGCGCCTGGCCCGTCGGAACGAGGACGACCTCGGCGAGGCCGAGCTGCCAGGCCGCCTCCTGGGCGAGCGCGAGGTGGCCGAGGTGCGGGGGGTTGAAGGCCGACCCCAGCACGCCGATCGCCGCGCCCCCGGCAAAGCCGTGGCTACTCACGCACCTGGCCGTTGCCGTGCGCGACGTACTTGAAGGTCGTCAGCTCGCGCATCCCGATCGGCCCGCGGGCGTGCAGCTTCTGGGTCGAGTTGCCGATCTCCGCCCCCATCCCGTACTCGAAGCCGTCGGTGAACCGGGTCGAGGCGTTGACGTAGACCGCGGCGGCGTCGACCCCGGCGACGAACTCCTCGGCCGCCTCTTCGTCGGCGGTGACGATCGCCTCCGAGTGGCCGGTGCCGTGGCGGTTGACGTGCTCGATCGCGTCGGCGACGGAGTCGACGACGGCGACCGCCATCTTCAGGCCGAGGTACTCGCTGTCCCAGTCCTCTTCGGTGGCGTGACCGACCTCGACCTCGCCCGAGACCGCCCGGGCGCGCCCGTCGCCGACCAGCTCGACGCCGGCGGCGGCGAGATCGGCGAAGAGCGGCGGCCCGACCCGGCCGGCGATCGCGGCGTCGAGCAGCAGCGTCTCCGCCGCGTTGCACACCCCCGGGCGCTGGACCTTGGCGTTGTAAGCGATCCGCCGCGCCATCTCCGGGTCGGCGTCGGCGTGGACGTAGACGTGGCAGTTGCCCGCCGCCGCGTACATCACCGGCACCGTCGCCACCGCCTTGATCGCCGCCTTCAGGCCCTCGCCCCCGCGCGGGATCAGCAGGTCGACCAGCCCCTCCTGCGTCGCCAGCTCGGCCAGCTCCTCGTGGCCGCCGCCGCCGAGGGAGACGACGGCGTCCTCCGGCAGCCCCGACTCGGCGAGCGCCTCGCGGACGATCGCGGCCAGCGCCGCATTCGAGCGCTCGGCGTAGTGGGAGCCGCGGAGGACGATCGCGTTGCCGCTCTTGATCGTCAGCGCCGCGCAGTCGATCGTCACGTTCGGCCGCGCCTCGTAGACCACGGCAACGACCCCGAGCGGGACCCGCACCTTGCGCAGATCGATGCCGCTGGCAAGCGTTTTCCGCTCCAGCTCCTCGCCGACCGGGTCGCCGAGGCCGCGCACGACCCGCACCCCCTCGGCCATCGCCGCCACCCGCTCGGGCGTCAGCGCGAGGCGGTCGCGCAGCGCCTCGGTCAGCCCGGCGGCATGCTCGTCGGCGAGGTCGCCGGCGTTCGCCTCGAGGATCGCCTCCACTCGCTCCTCGAGCAGGCGCGCGGTCGCCTCCAGGGCGGCGTTCTTGCTCTCGGTCGAGGCGGTCGCCAGCGCCCGCACCGCGCGCTTGGCCGCGGCGCAGTGCTCGGCGACTGAAGTCTCGGTCACTGCCATCGGCAAAGGGTACCTGGGCCTATATTCACCTGTTCCTTTTTGGCGTTATGCACCGAAAAGGAACAGGTGAGCTAAAGCAGGACGAACCGGTCCCGGTGGACGACCTCGTCGGCGGCGTGCGGGAGCAGCTCCCGCACCTCCGCGCTCTTCATCCCGATCACCCGCTGCAGCTCGCGGGAGGAGTAGTCGCTGATGCCCTTGCCGATCGTCTCGCCGTCGCCGGCGACTTCGATCGCGTCGCCGGCCTCGAACCTGCCCTCGACGGCGGCGATCCCGACCGGCAGCAGGCTGGAGCCGCTCTCCCGCAGGACCCGCGCCGCACCTTCGTCGACGATCAGCCGCCCTCGCGCCGGCTTCGCGTATTTGAGCCAGAGCTTGAAGCTCGAGGTCCTGCCCTCGCCGGCGGCGAAGCGGGTGCCGCACTCCCCGCCGGAAGCGGCGGCGAGCAGCGTTCCCCGCCGCGTCCCGTTGCAGATCACCGCCGGGATCCCGGCCTCGCTCGCCATCTCCGCCGCCGCCACCTTGCTGCGCATGCCGCCGGAGCCGAAGACCGAGGTCCGGGCGCCGATCTCGAAGCCCTCGAGCTGGGAGAAATCGACGACCTCGTCGATCAGGTGCGCCTCCGGCTCGCTTTCGGGATCGCCCGAGAACAGCCCCTCGACGTTCGTCAGCAGGACGAGCAGGCGCGCGTCGAGCAGCAGCGCCACCTGCGCGGCGAGGAAGTCGTTGTCGCCGAAGCTGATCTCGTCGGTGGCGGTGGTGTCGTTCTCGTTGACGACCGGGACCACCCCCCACTCGATCAGCCGCCGCAGCGTCCGGCGGGCGTTCAGGTAGTTGGTGCGGGCGGCGATGTCGCCGGCGGTGAGCAGCACCTGCGCCGCCCGGGTCCCCCCGTCGGCGAGCCGGCTCTCGTAGGCGCGAAAGAGGTCGCCCTGACCGACGGCGGAGGCGGCCTGCAGCTCGTCCATCCCCTTCGGCCGCGTCGCCATCTTCAGCAGCCGCATCCCGCGCGCGATCGCCCCGGAGGTGACCATCACCACCCGCTCTCCCCCCTGCTCCAGCTCGCTCACCTGCGCGCAGACGGAATCGAGAACGTCCGCGCGCAGCTCGCCGTCGTCGGCGGCGACGATCGAGGAACCGAGCTTGACGACCAGGGTCATGGCGGGGAAAGTAGCCGAGATGGGCGAAGCGATCGGTTGGGGAGCGCTGGCCGCAAGCTCGCTGGTCATCGGCGCCTACCTGTCCTTTCTCGGCTCCTGGTCGCCACGCCAGGTCGGCTTCGTCCTCTCCTTCGGCGCCGGAGCGCTGATCAGCGCCGTCAGCTTCGAGCTGGCGGCCGAGGGCGCCGACGTCGGCGGCGCCGGTATCACCGGCATCGGCCTCGGTGTCGGGGCGCTCACCTACTACCTCCTCGACGGCCTGGTCGCGCGGCGGATGTCGACCGGACGGGGGAGGCGAGGGCGGTCGCAAGGCTCGAGCAGTGGCAGCGCCCTGGCGCTCGGCGCCTTCCTCGACGGCATCCCGGAGCAGCTCGTGCTCGGGATCAACATCGCCGCCGGGGGCGGCGTCGGCGTCTCGCTGCTGGTGGCGATCTTCGTCTCCAACCTGCCGGAGTCGCTTGGCTCGGCCAGCGACATGAGGGCGGCAGGCCGGCCGCGCGAGGCGATCCTGCGGCTCTGGGTGCTGGTGGCAGCGATCTGCGCCGTCGCCACCGTCCTCGGCTATCTCGTCGCCGACGCGGTCAGCGGCAACGCCAAGGCGGCGATCGACGGCTTCGCCGCCGGGGCTCTGCTGGTGATGCTGATCGACTCGATGATCCCGGACGCCCGCAGCGACGCCGGCCGCGGCGCCGGGCTGGCGACGGTCCTGGGATTTGCCGTCGCGGCCGGGCTCTCCAGCCTCAGCTGACGATCAGATGTGGAGCTCGAACTCGTGCTCACCGACTCGAACGTCGTCGCCCGATTCGAAGCCGGCGCGGTCGAGGGCGGCGAGCACCCCCATCTCCTTCAGGCGCTGCTCGAGGTAGGCGAGCGCTTCCTCGTTGCCGACGTCGTGGCGCTCGAACAGCAGCTCCACCCCGCGCCCCAACACCCGGAAGCCGCCGTCCTCCTCCCGCTCGACCCGGTAGCCGCCCTCGCCCGCCGGCCGGTAGACGCGGTGCTCTGCCTCGAATTCGCCGCCCGAGTCGGCCGGCGCCGCGACCGGGGCGAGGTCGGGGAGCAGCGAGAGGATGCGCTGGCGCAGCTCGTCCAGGCCCTCGCCCGTGGCCGAAGAAACCGCCGCCACCCCCAGCACCGCCTCGCCGAGGCGCTCCGCCCACTCGCCCCGGATCTCCTCGACCCGCTCGGGCGGCAGCAGGTCCCGCTTGCTCAGCGCCACCAGCTCGGGCAGGCGCTCGAGGCCGGCGCCATGCGCCGCCAGCTCCCCAAGCACCGTCTCGTAATCAGCGACCGGGTCATCGTCGCCGCCGGGAGCGATGTCGACGACGTGGACCAGCATCGAGCAGCGCTCGACGTGGGCGAGGAACTCGTGGCCGAGCCCGGCGCCATCGGCGGCTCCCTCGATCAGCCCGGGGATGTCGGCCACGACCGCCTGGCGATCGTCGCCTTCGATCGTCCCCAGCACCGGCGAGAGCGTGGTGAACGGGTAGTCGGCCACCTTCGGCGCCGCCCGGGTGAGGCGGCCGAGCAGCGATGACTTGCCCGCGTTCGGAAGCCCCACCAGCCCGACGTCGGCCAGCAGCTTCAGGCGCAACTCGATCCAGCCCGCTTCGGCGGCGCTGCCCTTCTCGGCAAACCGCGGCGCCTGCCGAGTCGAGGTGGCGAAGCGCCGGTTCCCATGTCCGCCCCGGCCGCCCCGGGCGACCACCGCCCGCTGCCCCGAATTCACCAGATCAACCCGGCTCCCGTCAACCGCCCCGGCCTGCGTTCCCGGCGGCACCGGAATCTCCCGGTCCTCCCCCCGCGCCCCCTGCCGGTTCGAGCCTTCCCCGTGCCGCCCCCGCTGCGCACGAAAGTGCTTGCTCCCCTTCAGCGCCGCCAAATCCCGCTTCGAGGGATCGCAGACGAGCACCACGTCCCCACCGTGCCCGCCATCCCCGCCATCCGGCCCACCCCGCGGCACGTGCGCCTCGCGCCTGAAGCTGATCGAGCCGTTGCCACCGGCCCCACCCTCGACCCAGATCTTCGCCTTGTCGTACACGAAGACGAGGTTATCCCGGGGTCAAAAGGAAGCGGGAGGGGCAATTTGCCCCTCCCGCTCGAACTCCCTTAGCGACTACGACTCAGCCAAGCACCTTGATGGTCGCTTTGACGGCCTTGCCGGAAGTGCCCTTGATCTGAATCTTGACCTTGTAGCTGCCCTGGGCCGCGGGCTTGACCTTGACCTTCAACTTCGCGGTCTTGGTCGTGCGCGCGGCGATCTTGCCGATCGACGTGCATTTCGCCTTGAGGACTTCCTTGGCTTTCTTCGGGACCTTGACGCAAATCTTGGCGTTACCGGTCTGGAGGTCGCCCTGGTTCAGAGCTTTGACCGTGAACTTGGCGAGCTTGCCGGCTTTCGCCTTCGCCTGCTTCGGCTTTACGGTCAGCTTGACACTGGCCGCGTTGATCGTGACCCCACCGCTGGTCTGACTGGCCGAACCGGTCTGGTTGACGGCGGTCACCGTGCAGGTGTAGGAGCCCGGCTGGGTGGCCGCATAGGTGCTCGCGGTGGCTCCGCCGATCGCGGCTCCGTTGAGCAGCCACTGGTAGCCATAGCTCCGCGGCGCCTGGTAGACGAAAGAGCCGGGGTAGTCGGCGCCCCAGCTGCCCGTGGAACAGCTCAGCGCCGCCGGATTGGCGGCATCCTGCGTGATCGCCGGCGCCCCGGTACCAGTCGGGCTCTTGATGATCACGGGGTCCTGGGGGCCGTCGACGGGAGCGCTCGTCGGAGTGATCCCGCCGCCCCCGCCGCCGAGGTTGAGGACGCCGATCGCATTGGTCGGGGTCGGCCCGTTGCTGTAGTTGCCCAGGTACATACGGCCGATCGAGGGGTCGAGCGTGATCCCGTACGGTTCGTTTATGGCGGCGCCGGTGGTCGAGACGTTGCCCCCACCGCTGCCGTTGACGTTGGCGTAGCCGACTTCGTTGCTGCCGCCCGTGAAGTAGACCCTGCCGGCGGCGCTGTCGACCAGGATGCCGTGGCCGTCGGGTGCGAAGGTCGAGCCGGTCAGGTTGAGGTCGCCGCCACCGCTGTTGTTGAGGTTCGCGTAGGAGAGGGTGTTCGGGGTTCCGAAATTGACCCAGTAAACCCTGCCTCCCACCGGGTCGATGGCGATCCGGCAGCAGGGTCCGCTGAGCGTCGCCCCCGACGTGTTGAGGGTGCCACCGGCGCTGCCGTCGAGGTTGGCCCAGGCGATCGACCCTTCGCCTTCGGTGTTCTCCCAGTAGATCTTCCGCGCCACCGGGTCGACCGCAATCCCCTCCGGTGCTCCGATCGGCGCCCCCGGCGCGGTGAACGGCGCGGCGCCGCTCCCGTCGAGGTTGATCGCGAGGATCTGGCTGGCGGTCGCGGTTTCGGCGGCGACGAAGAGGCGGTTGGTGACGGTGTCGTAGGCCATCCCTTCGGGGTGGACGAGTTCGTTGCCGCCGATGTTCAGCACGCCGCCACCGCTCCCGCTGATGTCCGCGAAGGCGACGTTGCTCGGGCTCGCCAAGTAGTTGTTCCAGTAGATGGTTTCCGCCTGCGCGCGGCCCGCGAAAGCAAGCAGCGCGACGAAGGCAAGGGCGATCAGCGCGGAGCCCACGGCAGCAAGCCGATGGTCTCTGCGCTCAGAGACGAAATGCATGTGACTCTCCCTCTGGTTGTTTAGTCCTGCAGGACGCTGATCGTCCGGCCCTTGCGGGCCGGCTTGAAGTCGACGGTCCCTGCCCTGGTCGCAAAGATGGTGTGATCGCGGCCCAGCCCGGTGCCCTCACCGGGCCAGAAGCGGGTGCCGCGCTGGCGGACGATGATCTCGCCGCCGCTGACGCGCTGCCCGGCGAAGACCTTGACCCCGAGCATCTTCGGGTTCGATTCGCGGCCGTTGCGGCTGGAGCCGAGTCCTTTCTTGTGCGCCATGCCTAGGCCTCCTTCGTCTCGGCTTTTTTCGCCGCCTTGGCTTTGCCGCCTTTGAGCGTCGTCACCTCGAGCCGGGTCAGCTCCGAGCGATGGCCGGCGCGGCGGCGGTAGCCCTTCTTCGCCTTGTATTTGAAGACTTTGATCTTCGGACCGCGCAGGTGCTCGGCGACTTTGGCCTCGACTTTGACTTTCTCGAGGTCTTTGCCGCCGGCGATCACGTCGTCGCCGCGGAAGAGCACCGGCCGCAGGGCGACTTTGTCGCCCTCCTTGGCGTCGAGACGGTCGACGAGCAGGGACATGCCCTCCTCGACTTTGTACTGCTTGCCTCCGGTTTCGACTACTGCGTAGGTGCTCATTCGTCTTTCTCGCTGCCTTGGCTGCCTTGCTGGGCGCGCGAACGGCCCCGGCCGCCGCGGCGGCCACGTCGTCTGCGCGCAGAAGCAGAGGAGTCTAGCTGGGAGCCGTTCTCCTCGCCTCCTCCGGACCCGTTGGAAGAATCGCCACCCAGCAGCGAGGCGATCGCGGCCGAGCGCTCGACCTCGTCGATCCGCACCATCTTGCGCTCGCCGACGTAGGGCCCGCCGCCGGTGACGCTGACGATGTAGGAGTCGATCCGGGCGACTGCGTCGTCGGCGTTGTACATGTGCGGCTCGTCGATCTGCACCAGCACCTCCTCGCCGACCTTGAACGGCAGCGCCCGCTCCTCGATCTCGTCGCGGCTGCCCTGCTCGACCACCTTGAAGGTGTCGATCGGCAGCGCCTCGCCGCCCTCGAAGTGGAAGCGCTTGCCGGTCTCCTCCTCGACCTCGGCCAAGCCGCTGTCGGGAGCGGTCAGCTCGTGCGCCACCTTGGGGTTGACCCGGACCAGGAACGCTTCGTCGCCGGGGTTCTCGGCGGCGATGTCGCGCATCTGCCGCAGCCCCTCCAGTGCCACCGTCTCGGCCGAAAGCACCACGCCCTCGCCGCCACAGGTCGGGCAGTGCTCGGTGAGGATCTCCCGCACCCCGTCGGTGACGTTCTGGCGGGTCATCTCAACCAGGCCCAGCGGCGAGACCTCGACCACGTAGCTCTTCGACTTGTCGGCGTCGAGCGCTTTGCGCATCGTCTTCAGGACCTTGTCGCGGTTGCTGGCCCGGGCCATGTCGATGAAGTCGACGACGATGATGCCGCCGATGTCGCGCAGCCGCAGCTGCCGCACCGCCTCCTCGGCCGCCTCGGTGTTGACCTTGGTGATCGTCTCCTCGAGCCCGCCTTTGCCGCGGCCGGTGAAGGAGCCGCTGTTGACGTCGATCACGGTCAGCGCCTCGGCGTAGTCGATCACCAGGTAGCCGCCGGAGGGGAGGTCGACCCGCCGGTTCAGGGTCGACTCGATCTCCTCGTTGATCCTCCATTTCTCGAACAGCGGCTTCTTGCCCTTGTAGAGCTCGACGCCGTCGACCAGCTCCGGCGCCGTGCGCTGGAAGAAGTTGGTCACCCGCTCGAACTGCTTCGGCGAGTCGATCACCGCCTTCTCGAACTCGCTGAGGAAGACGTCGCGGAGGACGCGGATCGAGAGGTCGGCCTCCTGGAAGACGAGCGCCGGGGCCTTACTCGACTTCGCCCGCCGATCCAGCACCTCGTTCAGCTTCTGCAGGTAGCTGATCTCGCGCACGAAATCCGTTTTCTTGGCGCCGTGGGCGGCGGTGCGGACGATCAGCCCTCCCGAGCCCTTGTAGGTGCGGTCGACCATCTTGCGCAGCCGGTCGCGCTCTTTGTCGGTGAGCCGGCGGCTGACCCCGACCCCGCTTCCGTGCGGCGCGTAGACCAGGTAGCGGCCGGCGATCGAGACGTTCATCGAGAGCCGCGCGCCCTTCGACTTCAGCGGGTCCTTGACGACCTGGACCAGGATCTCCTGTCCCGGTTTGATCAGCTCGTTGATGCGGCGGCCGCTGCCGCGGCCCCGCCTGGGAGCCTGCTCCCCGTTCGGCAGCAGGATCTCGTCGACGTGGAGGAACCCGTTGCGCTCGAGGCCGATGTCGACGAAGGCGGCCTCCATGCCGGGCAGGACGTTGTCGACCTTGCCCTTGTAGATGTTGCCGACGATCGATCGCCGGCCGCGCCGCTCGATGTAGAGCTCGGCGACGTCGGTTTTGCCGCCCTTCTGCTTTGCCTCGAGGACGGCCACTCGGGTCTCGCCGCGCTCGGCGGAGACCAAAATCGTTTTTTTCATTGCTTTCTCAGTTTGGGTAAGTACGCATGCCGGACCTCTCTAGAGGATCACCAGGCGAACCTTCCCCTCTGGCTGAGATGCGCTTGGACGTTGATGCTCTGAAGCACGCCGACCGCAAAGAAGGTAGCGAGCACGGAGGACCCTCCGTAGCTGATCAACGGCAGGGGGATCCCGGTGATCGGCATGATCCCGAGGTTCATCCCCACGTTGACGAAGGTCTGGAACAGCAGCGAGACGGCGATGCCGCCCGCCACCAGGGTTCCGTAGGAGTTCTTCGAGAGCGTCGTTATCCGCAGCGCCCGCCAGAAGAGCAGGGCGTAAAGGGATAGGACGAACGCGGCGCCCACGAACCCGTAGCGCTCACCGATCACCGCGAAGATGAAGTCGGTGCTGCGCTCGGGGACGAAGTCGAGCCGCGTCTGGGTGGCTTTGTCGCCACGGCCGGTGTCTCCACCGGAGCCGATTGCGACAACTGATTGGTTCTGCTGATAGCCCGCGCCGGCTTCGTGCTCATGGGGGTGGAGGAACGACGTCAGCCGTTCTTCCTGGTAGCCCTTGAGGACCGGGTGGCCCACCGCCGGTGCGACGATGAGGACCAGCGCGATCAGGCCGGCGATGCCGCCGCCGATGACCGCGAAGTGCGTCCAGGGGACGCCTCCGAAGTACATCACGGCGAGGGTGGCGACCACGAACACCAGGGAGGTGCCGAGGTCGGGCTGTAGGAAAACGAGTGCTGCGGGTGCCAGACCGAGACAGAGGTAACGCACGGTCCGCTGGACCGCCGAGCCCCGCCTGGCGCCATCGATCACGAACCCGGCAAGCGCAAGCACTAGCAGGAGCTTGCCGAGCTCCGATGGCTGGAAGCTGAAGAAGGGAAGTTCGAAGGCGCGCCGCGAGCCCCGCGCGGCGAAGCCGAAGACGAAGACGAGGGCGACGCTGGCGCAGAGGAAGGTGTAGAGGCCCACGCGCAGCTCGCGGAAGCGCGAGTAGTCGACCCTGGTCAGGAGCAGCATGCCGACGATCCCGAGCAGGGCGTAGATCGCCTGCCGCTCGACGTAGTAGTCGGGGCTCCCCGGAACGTCGTGCGTGGTCGCCTGGCCGAGAGTGAGGATGCTGAATGCGGCGAGGCCGATCGCGGCCAGCGCCAGCGGCCAGTCCATGTGGGCGAGGCCGAGGCGCTCGCCGATCCCGACGTGGACCGCGAAGGGCTCGGGCCGGGCTTGTCTGGTTCTGGTCGCGTACATCATCCGTGTCCGGTTTCGCCGCCTTCTTCGGAGCCTTCGCCGGCCTTGCGGCTTTCGGCCGCGATCCGGTCGTGGAAATAGGCTTCGAGAATCGTGTGGGCGGCGGGGGCGGCGGCCTGTGCTCCGAAGCCGCCTTCCTCAATAGTCACACAAGTGACGATTTCGGGGCTGGGATACGGGGCAAGGATGCAGTACCAGGACTGATCGGCGTGTCCCGGCCGTTCAGCGGTGCCGGTCTTGCCGGCGACCGGAATCGGGAAGTTGCCGAAGATCGGGTCGGAGGTCCCCCCCGGCCCCTGCGCGGCGTCGTGCAGGCCTTCCATGATCACGCTGCGGGTACCGGGGTCGATCTTGACCTTACGGCGCGGCTTCGGGTCGAATTCCTTCAGCACCCGTCCGGCGGCGTCCTCGATTTCCATCCCCAGGTGCGGGGTGACGATCGTGCCGCCGTTGCCGAGGGCGGCGTAGGCGATCGCCATCTGCAGCGGGTTGGTCTGCAGGTCCCCCTGGCCGGTGGCGAGCTGGATGTTGTCGCCGGCCGACCAGGGCCGTTCGGTTTCGCCCTGCTTGAACAGCTGGTCGCGCCAGTGCTTGCTCGGCAGCAGGCCGTCGGTGTTGACGGGGATGTCGATCCCGGTCGCGTGGCCGATCCCGAGCTTGTGCGCCCATTCCTGCAGGTCGTTGGTCTTCCACATGTCGAGACCGAGGGTGTAGAAGAAGACGTCGTCGGAGACTTCGATCGCGGGCACCAGCGTCAGCGGCCCGTAGGCGGCGCCTTCGGCGTTGTGGAAGCTCTCCCCGCCCACGGTCAACTGTCCGGGGTCGTCGATCACCGTGTTCGGCGTGATCACGCCGTTTTCCAGAGCCGCCAAGGCGGTCATGATCTTGAAGGTCGATCCGGTCGGGTAGAGCCCTTCGGTCGCCCGGTCGGCCAGCGGCGCCAGTTCGTTGCGGTACAGCTCGTTGACCTGGGCCTGGGTCATCGGCGGAGTCAGCTCCGCCGGTTCGAAGGTCGGGAAGGAGCCGAGGCCGAGGATCTGGCCGTTGTGGACGTTCATCGTGATGAAGCCGCCCGGCAGTCCCTGCGAAGCCAAGGCGCTTTCGCCCGCCGCCTGCACTTCCGAGTCGATGGTCAGCTTCAGGCTCTCGCCCGGGGTCGGCAGCTTGGAGACCAGCTGGCCGCCGGGAGTCGGCTGTCCGAGGGCGTTGACCTGGATTTTCTGCAGCCCGGGCTCCCCGCGCAGGAAGTGGTCGTAGCTTTCCTCGACGCCCGCCTTGCCGACCTCGTCACCCGGTTCGAGCTGTTTGTAGCGAGGCTCCTTCAGTTCTTCTTCGTCGATCTCGCTGACGCTGCCGAGGACGTGAGCCGCAAGCGTTCCGTGCGGGTAATGGCGAACGAATACGCGCTGCACGCTGACGCCGGGGAATTCGCGTTGGTGTTCTTCGACATAGGCGACGAGGTAGAAACCGACGTCCTGGCGCAGCGTCACCGGCGCCCCGGCGGCTACTTCTTCGCCTTCGCGGATCGTCTTGCGCAGCTTCGGCAACGACATATGCGCGAGCTTGCCGAGCCGCGTCAGCACGGCCTTTTCCCCGGCCGGGCCTTCGGGCAGTTTCTCGGTGTTCAGCTGCAGCGCCCAGCTGGTGCGGTTGTCGACGATGACGTTGCCTTCGCGGTCGAGGATGTCGCCGCGCGGGGCGATCACCTTGAACTCGCGGGTGCGGTTGTTCTTCGCCTCCGCCAGGTACTTGTCGCCGTCGAGCACCTGCAGGTTCCAGAGGCGGAAGAAGAGGACGGCGAAGAGAGCGAGCGCGACCCCGCCGAGGACCGCGACGCGGAGCGAGAGGCGGCTGCCCTGGGGCCGGTCGTCGTTGCGCAGGTACATGGCCCTAGGCTCCCAGGATTCGCGGCCGTCTGCCACGCCTGATCATCGGCTCCTCGACCAGAGCCGGCCGCAGCACCCGCCGCAGCAGCGCATGGAGCGCCCAGCCGAGGAAGAAGGCGAAGATGCTCTTCAGCAGCATGTCGCGGATCACCAGCGGGCTGACCGGGGCATCGATGCCGAGCATCAGCTCGACGGCGCCGAAGCCGAGCTCGGCGAACAGGGTCAGGCCCATGCAGAGCAGCGGCGGCACCAGCGGGCTGTGGATCTCGAACCGCTCACGGAAGAGCCCGGCCAGGTAGCCGGTGGCGAGCAGGACCAGAGAGCCGCCGCCGAGCGGCGCGATCAGCAGGCAGTCGAGCAGGAAGCCGACGGAGAAGCCGACGACGGCGCCGGTGAGGGTGCCGCCGAAGAGGCCGAGGACGACGACCAGCGCCGGCAGCACGTCGGGGCTGACGTGGAACAGCGCCACCTGCGAGAAGAAGGAGAGCTGAAGGATCACGCCGGCGACGATGATGGCGACCAGCCTGACGACGATGTTCGGGGTGAGGATCACCGCGAGCCCCCGGTAAGGACCTGGACCAGGTCGAGCGAGCGGAGGTCGGCGAAGGGCCGCACGTGGACCTGCTGCTGCGCCTCCTGCTCGACCAGTGAGGCTTCGGTGACTTCGCCGATCGGCAGGTTCGGCGGATAGCCCGACTCGAGCCCCTGCGCGCGCCAGCCGGAAGTGACCACCGACTGGCCCTTGCCGACCAGCTTTTCGCTGTTGAGGAAGTCGAGGATCAGGTCGCCCGGGTCGCCGACCGAGGGCTTCAGCACGCCCTGGACGCCGCCGGGGACGATCTTCGCCGCGACGGCGCTGGAGTGGTCGGCGAGCAGGGTCACCCGGGCCGAGCCGCCGGTGACGGCGGAGACCTGGCCGACCAGGCCGTCGCCGTCTACCACCGGGTTGCCGGCTTCGACCCCGTCGCCGGAGCCGACGTCGATCGTCACGTCGGCGAACCAGACGGTCGGCGAGCGGGCGATCACCCGGCCGGTTACCGGCGTGTAGCCGGAGGGGATGGCTCCGCTTTCGTCCAGCTTCACCAGCCTCCGGAGCTGGGCGTTTTCGGCGATCGCCGCCTGCGCCCGGACCGCCTGCTTACGGGCGACTTCGAGTTCGCTGTGGAGGCGGGAGTTGCGGCCCTTGGCGTCGAAGGTCTCGTCGAACCAGTTGACCAGGTCGCGGGCCGGCTTCAGGGCACGCTCGGCGACCGACTGGACCGGCGAGAAGATCGTGCTGACGCCTCGCTGCACGCCGTTGGAGCCCTGGCCGTAGGTGACGGTGAGCAGGGCGAAGGAGCCGACGATCAACAGCGCGAGCACCGCCCGGCGGCGGCGTACTTGCTTTCGGTACACGTTGGTCTTCTAGGTTCGGGGGGTTGCATGAGCGGCGGCTAAAGCCATCGTCTACAGCCTGGGCCGCGCTCCGTTGTTCTTACCGGCGCGGTGGATCGTCTCGACCTCCTCGAGGGAGATGCCGGAACCGACCGCCACGCACGTCAACGGCGACTCTGCCAGTTGACAGGGCATCTGGCACTCATCGCGCAGGCGCTGCTCCAGGCCTTGCAGCAGGGCGCCGCCGCCGGCCAGGGTGATGCCGCGATCCATGATGTCACCCGCAAGCTCCGGAGGGGTCCGGTCGAGCGTCTCCTTGACCGCGGCGACGATGTGGCTGACCGGCTCCTCCAGCGCCCCGCGCACCTCCTCGGAGCTGAGTTCGATCGTTTTCGGCAGCCCGGAGACGAGGTCGCGGCCGCGGATCTCGGTCCGCACCTCCTCCGGCAGCGGCGAGGCCGAGCCGGCCTCGAGCTTGACCTCCTCGGCGGTTTGGGTGCCGATCGCCAGTTTGTACCTCTGTTTGCAGTGGGCCACGATCGCCTCGTCGAGCTCGTCGCCGCCGACCCGGATCGACTGCGAGACGACGATGCCGCCGAGGCTGATCACCGCCACCTCGGTGGTGCCGCCGCCGATGTCGACGATCATCGACCCCGTCGGCTCGGCGACCGGCAGCCCGGCGCCGATCGCCGCCGCCATCGGCTCCTCGATCAGGTAGGCCTGGCGGGCGCCGGCGGAGAGGCACGCCTCCTCGACCGCTCGCTTCTCCACCCCGGTGACGCCGGAGGGGACGCAGACGACCACCCGCGGGTGGGCGAAGCGGTTGGAGTGGACCGAGGTGATGAAGTGGCGCAGCATCTGCTCGGTGACGTCGAAGTCTGCGATGACGCCGTCCTTGAGCGGGCGGATCGCGGTGATCGTCCCCGGCGTCCGGCCCAGCATCCGCTTCGCTTCGACGCCGACGGCATGGACATGGCCGCTGAGCGAGTCGATCGCCACCACCGAGGGCTCGGAGAGGACGATTCCGCGCCCGCGCACGTATACGAGGGTGTTGGCGGTTCCCAGGTCGACGGCCATGTCGCGGCCGCCGAGCCTGATCGCGCGACTTAGGAAGCCCAATGTCGAATCCTCACGGTTTCCAGGGCACTGATGATCGCAAAGGGATCAAATCGACCCCTTGAAGAGCGTGCAAACGGCAGGGTTTCTGTCAGAAAAGCGACGGCGCCAGCTCGGCAAGCAGCCCTACCGGGAGGCCGACGACGTTGGAGACGCTGCCTTCCAGGCGCTCGATCAGGGTCGAGCCGAGGGTCTGGATCGCGTAGCCGCCCGAGCGCCCCTCCCACTCGCCGAACCGCACATAACGCTCCTTTTCGGCGTCGGTCAAGTCTTTGAAGACAACCGTCGTCCGCTCAACCCCGCTCCGCTCCTCGCCGTCAGCCACAACCACCAACCCACTCATGACCGTGTGAGCTCTTCCACTCATCCGCTCGAGGTACTCCCGAGCCTCTCGGGCATCGGCCGGCTTCCCGAGCACCTCTCCATCCAAGACCACGTCGGTGTCGCAGGCGATCACCAGGCCCTCGGCCTCCACCGCCTCGGCCTTCCGCCGGGCATTCTCGACCACCAGACGCTGAGGGTCGCCCTCGGTCAGCTCCTCGACCCCGGGGACGACGACCTCGAACTCGACACCCAGCTTCTGCAGGATCTCCCGCCGCTGGGGAGACCCGGATGCGAGGACTACCCTCAGGGTCTCAGGAAAGCTCGGGGAACCAGATGCCGATCTCGCGCTCGGCCGACTCGTCGGAGTCGGAGCCGTGGACCATGTTGAAGGTCACCTCGAGGGCGAAGTCGCCGCGGATCGAGCCGGGCGCGGCCTCGACCGGATTGGTCGCGCCGATCAGCTGGCGGGCGGCCTTGACGGCTTCGGAGCCCTCCAGCACCATCGCCACCAGGGTGCCGCCGGTGATGAAGGAGACGAGCTCGCCGAAGAAGGGCTTGTCGGCGTGCTCGGCGTAGTGCTGGTTGGCGATCTCCTCGCTCGCGCGCATCGACTTTAGGGCGGCGATCCGCAGCCCCTTGCGCTCGAAACGGGCGATCACCTCGCCGCTGAGGGCGCGCTCGAAGGCGTCAGGCTTGACGAGGATCAGGGTCCGGCTCACGGGTGGGGCTCCTTTGCTCTTGGGTTGGTTCAGCCCCTTCACTCGCCTCCGGCGCAGCTTTTTGGCGACGCGGCGCGGCCGGGCGTTTTCGCGGCGGCGCCTGGCGCTCTTCGGGGTCACGACGTTTGCGGCGCGGCCGCTCGCCGCCCCCGCCGCTCAAATTCGTCTCGCAGTAGGGGCAGAGGCCCCACCGCGGATCGACCGGCTTGCCGCAGGTGGGGCAAGGGTCCTTGAGGCGGCGCTGGCAGTTCGGGCAGCGCAGGAAGTTCTTCTCGATCGGGTATTCGCAGTTCGGGCAGCTCTGGTCGCGCAGCTGGCGCACCCGCAGCTCGGCAGCTTCGATCTCCAGCTCGCGCTCGTGCGCGTCCTCCAGGAACTCCGGCGGCCGCACGATCGCGTAGACCGCGGTACCGATGTAGGGGAAGAACGAGGCGACCGTGGCGCAGGCCACCAGGAAGGGGTCGGAGATGCGGCGCCGGGCGTCGAGGTACGTGTAGACGATCAGCGCCAGCCAGAGCACGACCAGCATCAGCAGGAAGAGGGTGGCGACCAGGTTGAGGCCGTCGTTGGTGATGCCGAAGATCGCTAGAAGCATGGGATTGGGGCTCCGCCGGGAGCGGCAGTCTACTTCGCCGCCGCCGAGCGTAACCCTGTTCCTAGAGGAACAGCCTTCCGAACAGGTAGCCGACGCCGAAGAAGAAGAGGATCACGATCGCCACGACAGCGGCGACGAGGCCCATCATCGAAAGCAGTTCCGAACCGGCGCTGCGCTGGCGATCCATGCGGGAATCCTCGCATAGTCAGGAGCCGAGGACCGTCCGCACGGGGGCGATCGCATAGTGGGAGCCGGTGACGAGGACCGCGCCCTGGGGTGGCCCCGAGGCGAGCGAGCTCGCGCGTCGAAGCGCCGCTTCGAAACCCGGCTCTGCCTCAGCGGCCAATCCCGCTTCCTCGCAGGCGGCGACGAGCTCGCCCGCCGGGCGCGAGCGGGCGCCGGGGCGGCCGTGCCCTTGCAGGGCCGCGGCCGGCAGCTCGGTGCAGACCGCCCGCTCGAGAACCGGCGCCAGCGCCGCGATCATCGCCCCGGCGTCCTTGTCGGCGAGGACCGCCAGGCAGCCGATCACGCGCCGGCCGGCGGCGACGGCCGGCAGCGAGGCGGCGAGGGCTGCGGCACCTGCCGGGTTGTGCGCGGCATCGACGATGACCGGCGGGTGCTCGGCGATCAGCTCCAGCCGGCCCGGAACCGTGACCGAGGCAGCGACCGCGGCGACGGCGTCCCGGTCGAGCCGCCCCAGAAACGCCTCGGCGGCGGCGCAGGCGAGCGCGAAGTTGCGGCGCTGGAACTCGCCGGGGGCGCGGAGAGCGACCTCCGGCCCGGGATCGGCCGGCGCCGGCACCAGCTGCGCCCCCCGCTCCCGCGCGGTCTCCTCGGCCAGCGCCCGCACCTCACCTGAGACCCCGCCCAGCACCAGCGTCGTCTGGTCGCGCATGACCGCCAGCTTCTCGGCGGCGATCTCGACCTCGGTCTCCCCCAGCCACTCGGTGTGATCGAGGCCGATCGAGGTGAGGACGGTGACCTTCGAGGGGATCGTGTTGGTCGCGTCGAGGCGGCCGCCGAGCCCCGCCTCGACGACGGCCGCCTGCACGCGGGAGTTGGCGAGGGCGACGAAGCCGGCCGCGGTCGCCGCCTCGAACTGGGTCACCGCCTCGCCCTCGGCGAGCGTCCTGTTCACGCCCTCCGCGGCCCGCGCCACTTGCTCGACCGCCCGCGCCCACCGCTCGGGCGCCACCTCCTCGCCACGGATCAGGGTTCGCTCCGACCAGTGATCGGCATGCGGGGAGACGGCGGCGCCGGCGCGCAACCCGTGCGCCTCCAGGAGCGCCGCGGTCATCCGCGTCACCGAGGACTTGCCGTTGGTGCCGACGACGTGGATCGAGGCGAAGCGGTGCTGCGGGAAGCCCAGCGCCGCGCTCAGCTTGCGCATCCGTTCGAGGCCGAGTCGCCAGCCGACCGGCTCCAGCGAGTTCAGGTAGCCGTCGGGATCGATCAGGAGAGCTCGGCGAGTTCGTTGCGGTAGCGCTCCAGCTTCCCCCGCTCCTCCTCGACCACCGCGGCCGGCGCCTTGGCGACGAAGCCCTCGTTGCCGAGCTTGCGCTCGCCGCGCTCGACCTCGGCTCGCAGTTCCTCCCGGCGCTTCTCCAGCCGCTCGGCCACTGCGGCGGCATCGAGCTGGTCGGAGTCGAGCACGCGCACCGGCCCGACCGAGGCGACCGGCTCGGCTCCCACCCCGTCGAACTCGAAGCGCGCAAGCCGGGCGACGAAACCCGGCGGCTCGACGCCGTCGATCGCCGCCGGCAGCGTCGCCCCGACCGGGACGCCGGCGAGGTCCCGCCAGGCGCGCAGCCGCTGGGTGAGGCGAATGCCGCCCTCGACGTCCGCCTCGGCGGCCTCGTCGTAGAGCGACTCGTCGGCGACGGGGAACGGATGGACGGCGAGGTGCCCCTGCCGCGCCGGGTGGTAAGCCCAGACCTCCTCGGTGACGAACGGCATCGTCGGGTGCAGCAGCGCCAGCACCTGTTCCAACGCGTAGAGCAGCGTCGCCGAGACCTCCTCCTCGCCGTCGTAGAGGCGCGGCTTGACGATCTCCAGGTACCAGTCGCAGAGGTCGCGCCAGAAGAACGAGTAGGCGTCCTGAACGGCGTGGGCGAAGTCGTAGCCCTCGAGCTTCGCGGTCACCGAGGCGACGGTGCGCTCCAGTCGCGAGAGCAGCCAGCGGTCCTCGACGCAGGTCGGCCGCGGCGCCGGCTCGACCTCGGCGGCGCCCAGCAGGATCAACCGGCTGGCGTTCCAGAGCTTGTTGGCGAGGTCACGCCCCTGCTGGACCTTGGCGTCGGAGAAGCGCACGTCCTGGGTCGAGGACATCGCCAGCAGGCCGAAGCGCAGCGCGTCGGCGCCGTGGACGTCGATCTCCTCCAGCGGGTCGATCCCGGTGCCGAGGCTCTTCGACATCCGCCGGCCGTCGCGGGCCTGGATCACCGAGTGGACGTAGACGTCGCGGAAGGGAACGGCGCCGGGGAACTCGATTCCCATCATCACCATCCGCGCCACCCAGAGGAAGAGGATCTCCCGCGCCGTGGTCAGGAAGCTGGTTGGATAGAAGGCGGCCAGCTCGGGGGTCTCGTCGGGCCAGCCGAGGGTGGCGAAGGGCCACAGCGCGGAGCTGAACCAGGTGTCGAGCACGTCCTCCTCCTGGCGCAGCGCGCCGCCGCACTCGCCGCAGCGCGCGGGCTCGTGCTCGGCGACGATCGTTTCCTCGCAGGCGTCGCAGTACCAGACCGGGAGCCTGTGCCCCCACCAGAGCTGGCGCGAGATGCACCACGGGCGGATCTCCCGCATCCAGTCGAGATAGACGCGCTTCCATTGCGGCGGCGCGATCCGCACCTCATCGCTTTCGACGACCTCGATCGCCGGCCGCGCCAGCTCGTCCATGCGGCAGAACCACTGCAGCGAGATCAGCGGCTCGATCCGCTCGCCGGAGCGATGCGAGAAGGGAACCGAATGGACGTACGGTTCCTCGCCGCGCAGACGGCCCTCGGCGCGGAGCGCCTCGACGACCGCCTTTTGCGCCTCGGCCGCGGTCATCCCGGCGAACTCGCCGGCCTCTTCGGCCATCCGCCCGTCGGGGCCGATCACGCCGATCTCCTCGAGCTTGTGCTTGCGGCCGATCTCGAAGTCGTTGGGGTCGTGGCCGGGCGTGATCTTCAGCGCCCCGGTGCCGAACTCGACATCGACGTGCTCGTCGGCGATGATCGGCAGCCGCCGGCCGACGAGCGGCAGGATTACGTGCTGGCCGACGAGGTCGGCGTAGCGCTCGTCGTCGGGGTTCACGGCGACGGCCGTGTCGGCGAGCATCGTCTCCGGCCGCACCGTGGCGACGGTGAGGACACGGCCGGAATCCTCGACCGGGTAGTCGATCGAGTAGAGGACGTCCTCGACCTCGCGGTTCTCGACCTCGAGGTCGGAGATCGCCGAGTGCGATCCCGGGTCCCAGTTGACCATGTAGTTGTCGCGGTAGATGTAGCCCCTGTCGAAGAGCTGCTTGAAGACGCGGTAGACGGCCCGAACGTAGCCCTCGTCGAGGGTGAAGCGCTCGCGCTCGTAGTCGCAGGAGGCGCCGAGCCGCTTGTACTGCTCGACGATCCGCGAGCCGTACTCGGCTTTCCACGCCCAGACCCGCTCGACGAACTCCTCCCGCCCGAGGTCGTGACGCGTCTTGCCTTCCTTGCGCAGCTCTTTCTCGACCACCGCCTGGGTGGCGATCCCGGCGTGGTCGGTGCCGAGGATCCAAAGAGCGTTCTTCCCCCGCATCCGGTTCATCCGCACCAGCGCGTCCTGCATCGAGCCGTTCAGCGCGTGGCCCATGTGCAGGGCGCCCGTCACGTTCGGCGGCGGGATCGTCACCGAGAAGTTCTCCTCCGGCGTCCCCTTCGCCTCAGGGTGGAAGTACCCCCCGTTCATCCACTCCGCAAAGACCCTCCCCTCCACCTCGGCAGGGTCGTACCGCGTAGTGCTCTCCAGTTTCTGCCGCTGCGCAGGGTCCACGCGGCGAGTCTAAATAGCTACGCGTGTCGAGGAGGGGGCGGGGTACCTCCTCCAGACACTCAACCTCGAGCCATAGCGAGA